>NZ_CP032549.1:0-714129 GCF_012221945.1 Glutamicibacter mishrai
TGCTAATGGCATCAGTCTTGTTCCTCCTGATGGTGCTGATCTTCTAGCGTACGCGCGTGATTGGTGAGAACTGGCATCTCGTGGCGCTAATCACAGCTGTTCGAGTTGCGGCAAAATCTCTTCGACAATTTGTAGAACGGACTTTCCGTCGACCACAACATGCACGTCAGCCAGCATTTCGTAAATAGGGCGTCGCTTTTCGTAAACCGAAGCCCAGACGGTGAGTGCTTCGTCACCTGCCAGCAGCGGGCGGTTGGAGTCGGCTTTGATCCGCTCGCCGCCGCCTGCTGGCCCAGCTCCAGATAGACCACGGTGCCGCGCGAGAGCAATTGCTGGTTCTCTTCGCGGAGCACCGCGCCGCCACCGGTGGCAACTACCCCGGTGAGCAGGCGCGCCAAGGCCTGGACTTCCAGATCGCGGAAATGCGACTCGCCATGCTCGGCAATATCTGCGGAATGGTGCCATGATGGGCCACCACGGCAGCATCCGAGTCGGCGAAACTGGTTGATAAGGCCGTGGCCAGTGACCTGCCCACGGTGGACTTGCCACTGGCCATCGGACCAATGAGGTAAATCATTACCGAATGCTTCCTAGACGCCAGTCGATCCCAGATTATCCGGGATGTTCGCCAGGTAGGAGTCGATATTGCGCTTGGTTTCAGCCACCGAGTCGCCGCCGAACTTCTCCAGCAGGGACTGGGCTAGCACCAGGGCCACCATGGCTTCGGCGACAACGCCAGCTGCCGGAACGGCACAAACATCCGAACGCTGGTGGTGCGCAGTGGTGTCCTCGCCGGTGGCGGTGTCAACGGTGCGCAGCGCGCGCGGAACGGTGGCGATCGGCTTCATGCCGGCGCGAACACGCAGCACCTCGCCAATGCTCATGCCGCCCTCGATGCCGCCAGCGCGGTTCGAGTTGCGCTTGATGCTGCCATCTTCGGCATGCACGATTTCGTCGTGCGCTGCCGAGCCGCGGCGGGCTGCGGTTTCAAAGCCGTCGCCGACTTCCACGCCCTTGATGGCCTGGATGCCCATCAATGCGGCAGCAAGGCGCGCATCCAGACGGCGATCCCAGTGCACGTAGGAGCCGATGCCCGGAGGGAGGTTGTAGGCGAGAACCTCAACCCGCCGCCGAGGGTCTCCCCTGCCTTGTGCGCGTCGTCGACCTCGGCGACCATGGCTTCGCTGGTCGCCTTATCGAAGCAACGCAGCGGATCGGCGTCCAATGCTTCAACGTCGTCGGCGGTAGGCAACGGCGCGTCGGCAGGAACGGAAACGGCACCTACGGCGGTGGTGTGTGAAACGAGCTGGATGCCCAGGTCGTTGAGGAAGCGGGAAGCCACCGAGCCCAGGGCCACGCGGGCCGCGGTTTCGCGGGCGCTGGCACGCTCGAGGATCGGGCGGGCATCGTCGAAGCCGTACTTCTGCATGCCGGTGAAATCGGCGTGGCCTGGACGAGGGCGGGTCAGCGGCGCATTGCGCGCCAGCGAAGCGAGCTCATCAAGATCGACGGGATCCGCGCTCATCACGCGCTCCCACTTTGGCCATTCGGTGTTGCCGATTTCAATGGCCACCGGACCACCCTGGGTCTTGCCGTGGCGTACGCCGCCAAGGAAAGTCACCTGGTCCTTTTCAAACTTCATTCGCGCCCCGCGGCCATAGCCCAAGCGGCGGCGCGCCAATGCTTCACGTACTACTTCGCTATCCACCGATACTCCGGCAGGTAGCCCTTCAAGAATTCCAACAAGTGCCGGGCCATGCGATTCGCCCGCGGTCAACCAACGCAACATGTCCTCTATTTTGCCATGACCTGATGGAATTACTGGTGTCGGAGCAGTCCCAGAGAGTCATACATCGCATTTGTGACGTCAACCCGCCGCTGCTCATCCCACGCCTCGGAGGCGAAAAGGCGGACCTGTTCGACCGCTTGGTGCACGAGCATGTGCAGGCCGGAAATGACCTGTCCCTGCCAGGACGAGGCCAATCGCGAGGGCCATGGATCGTAGGCGACATCCAGCAGGATCCCGGTTCCGGAGCCCACGGCCGGGACCCAATCGTCGCCCGCGCGCGGCGGCAGGGTGCTGAAGACCAGGGGCAGCTGGCGCAGCTGCTCGGCAAGTTCCTCGGTGATCGCCGATATTTCGTGGACGACCGGGACCATGCCCAGCTCTGTGGCCAGTTCCACGGCGCGCCCGGAGCGCTGGGCGGAGCGGACGACCAGGGTGACGTGCTTGACCCCGATCAGGGCGCTGGCCTGCAAGGCCGCCAGAGAGGTATTGCCCGAACCGAGGATCATGGCCCGGTCGGTGGAGGTCATCGAGAAGTCCGCGAGGGCCTGGACCAGTCCGTCGATGTCGGTGTTCTCCCCGTACAGGGAGCCGTCCTCGCGCACCACGATGGTGTTCAGCGCGCCAAGTTGCCGCACCCGGGTGGAGACCTCGTCCATCAACGGGACGAAGGCATCTTTCAGGGGCATGGTCACCGAGCAGCCGGCCCAGTTGCCCTGGCGCAGGCGCGCCACATGCTCGGCGCACTGCGCAGGCTGCAGATCGATGGCTTCATAGCTCAGCGCCGCGCCCAGCAGCTCGTAGGCGGTGCGGTGCAATACCGGCGACTTGGAGTGGCCGACCGGATGGCCCAGAACGGCAGCCTGCTTCATCAATTCACGTACTTTCTGCGGTGATGCCGCGTTTAGCAGACATCCGAATTCTGTTGGCACCATGCGCGGAATTCAGCCTGGTTCTGCTGGTGTTCGGCATAGCTGGAGGCGAACTTCGTTTCGCCGGTTTTGATGTTCACGGTCACCCAGTAGTAGTAGCCGTTTTCCTGCGGGTTGGCCGCAGCCTTGATCGCCGACGTGGCAGGCGAGCCGATAGGGGTCGGAGTCAGGCCCCTGTGCACGTAGGTGTTGTACTTGTTGCCAGCGTCCTTGCGTTCGGCCTGGCTGAACTGCAGGCTGTAGCGGTTCAAGCCATAGATCACCGCAGAGTCGACCTGGAGCAAACCGTGGGTTTCCTTGTTGGCTGGATTCAATCGGTTCTCGATGGCACCGGCTACGGTTGCGTAGTCCTTTTCGCGGGCTTCGGCTTGCAGGATCGAGGCGACTTTCAAGGTGCGGTAGCCCTTGTCCAGGTCGCTGATCCCGGCGTCCTTCAGGGTGTCCTTGGTGGCGCGCACCATCTTGGAAAGTACTTCCTTCGGGGTGCTGTCCAGTGCGAAGCGGTATTCGCCCGGGTGCAGCCAGCCTTCAAGGTTGGGCACTGAATCCGGCAGTCCGAATTTTTCCGGCTGGTTGGCCAGCTTTTTCAGGTCAGCCAGTTTCAGGCCGGAGCCCTTGGCGATTTCTTCCAGCGCCGCGTTCATGCGCAGGTTCGCCTTCAGGCCGATGTAGAAGACCTTGCCGGGTCGATTGTCCACGAGCACTTCGGCGGCATCCGCTGCCGGCATCTGGGATTTGAGCAGGTAGGTTCCGGGGTGGATGACCTTATTGGCCTGCTTGGAGTTCTCCACCGCCTTGATAAGCAGCTTGTCGTTGGAGATCACATCCAGGTCTTCAAGCTTGCGCGAGATCACGCCAAGGCCCTGGCCGTCTTCCACGGTGAATTCGACGGTGGCTCCGCCCGGACCGGGATAGTCGTCCGGGTTGAACTGCTTGACCAGGGATTTGATGAAGTAGAAGGACCCTGCCACCACTAGAGCGAAAATGAGCACGGTGGCCAGCATCACCAGATTGCGCTTGCGCCTGGTCTTCTTGC
Organism: Glutamicibacter mishrai; assembly: GCF_012221945.1. Taxonomy (NCBI): domain Bacteria; kingdom Bacillati; phylum Actinomycetota; class Actinomycetes; order Micrococcales; family Micrococcaceae; genus Glutamicibacter; species Glutamicibacter mishrai. Next base: position 3,755 of record NZ_CP032549.1, read on the forward strand.
GGTGCAGTTTTTCGTGCTCTTGATCGTCCTGGCCGAGCAGGCCGTTGCTGTGCAGCGAGTCCTGCGGCTCGACGATCGGGGTTTGGGCGGTGTGCACCGGGGCAAGGGTGGGCAGGAACCGGGTGTGGGTGTCCTGCCCGCCCTTATCACCGGCAGCGTCCGCATTGGTGTCGCCGGCCGTCTCTGGATCGGCCGGAGCATTCAAGTAATGATCGAGTCCAGTGACTTCCGGGGTCGAAGGTTCAGCGATCGGCAGGCCTTGGCCTGCCGCGAAGCTTTCATACAGCGCGCGATGCGTTTCGCGTTGCCGTTCTTGACGGGCTTCTTCTCGCATCAACTCTCATTTCTCGGTGTGGCATCGTCCTCGGCCGCGTAGCGCGAAACCTATTTCATGACGATCCGGCTGGCCTGCACGCGGACGTTGTTCCGACGCATTTCCAGCACTTGCTGCAGGATCTCGGTGGCTGCGACCTGGTCGACAACCTTTCGATGATCCTCCATCTTACGGCCCGAGGCGTGCAACGCGCGATGCGCATTCACGGTGCTCAAACGCTCGTCAACCAGAAAAACCTCAAGCTCGATATTAGCGCTCACGGCTTCTTCTGCCAAAGCAATGGCGTAGTCACGGGCCATTTTGGTGGAGTCTGTGTCATTGCCCGCCAAGGACTTGGGCTCGCCGATGAACACCTCGCCGACATTTCGATCGGCGATGATGCGCAAGAGCATCCGGCGATCCGAATTCTTCTTCAGATCGCGGCGCAGGGTCATCACCGGGGTGGCCAAGATGCCCGAGGGGTCGGAGATGGCGACGCCGACGCGGGCCAGGCCCACGTCGACGCCGAGTGCCAATTTAGCCATTGGCCAAAGCCGCCCGAATGGCATCCAGCGCTTCATCGATCTTCGAAGCGTCCTGGCCGCCACCCTGGGCCATGTCGTCCTTGCCGCCGCCACCGCCGCCGAGCACGCCGGTTGCGGTGCGCACCAGCGCGCCAGCCTTGAAGCCGTTGGCGCGTGCATCGTCATTGGTCACAGCCAGTACCAGTGGCCGGCCATTGGAGACGCCGATCAGCACGATCACTGCCGCTTCGCTGCCCAGCTTGCCACGCAGATCCAAAGCCATGGTGCGCAGCGCGTCGGCTGAATCGATGGAGCCGGCGTTGTGGGCCAGCAACCGGGTCGAGCCGATGGTCTGGACCTTCTCCAGCAGTGCTGCCGACTGGGCGAGCATGGCCTGGCTCTTGAGCTCGGCGATCTGCTTTTCAGCGGCCTTGAGCTTGGCAACGGTGTCGTTGACACGCTCGGAGACCTGGTTGGACGGCACGCGGAACAGGCCCGAGAGCTCGGAAACCAGTGCGCGCTCGGCAGCACCGTGGCGGAAGGCCTCCATGCCGACCAGCGCTTCAACACGGCGGTTGCCCGAACCCACCGAAGCCTCGGAGAGCAAGGTCAGCTGGCCGATGCGAGCGGTGGTATCTACGTGGGTACCGCCGCACAGTTCGCGCGACCAGGCGCCGTTCATTTCCACGACGCGCACGTCGTTGGAGTACTTTTCGCCGAACAGGCTCATGGCGCCCAGCTTCTTCGCCTCGGCCAGGGCCATCTCATTGGTGATGACCTGGTGGTTGGCGGCGATCGCGAGGTTTACGACTTCTTCGACTTCGCTGCGAGCGGCAGCTGAGAGGGCTTCAGCCCACGAGAAGTCGAAGCGCAGGTAGCCTGCCTTGTTGAAGGAACCTGCCTGGGTGGCCGTTGGGCCGAGCAGTTCGCGCAGGGCGGCGTGCACCAAGTGGGTGGCCGAGTGGGCCTGCTCGCCGGAACGACGGCGGACCGCGTCAACCTGGGTGCGTACCAAGGCCTCGGCAGGAAGCTCGCCTTCGCGCACGATCACCTTGTGCACGTTCAGGCCCTTGACCGGTGCCTGGACGTCGGTGACTTCCAGCACGAAGCCGTCACCGGTGATCAGGCCGCTGTCGCCAGCCTGGCCGCCGGACTCGGCATAGAACGGGGTCTCGTTCAGGACCAGGTCGATTTCCTGGCCCTGCTCTGCGTAAGGCACGACCTGGCCATCGCGGATGATGCCGCGGATGGAGGATTCGCCTTCCAGAGTGTCGTAGCCGGTGAAGTGCACGTTGCCGGCCTCGGCCAGCTTGTTGTAGACCGAGAGGTCGGCGTGGCCGGCCTTCTTGGCCTTGGCATCCTTCTGGGCGCGGGTGCGCTGCTCGTTCATCAGCTCGCGGAAACGCGACTCGTCAACGGACAGGCCAGCCTCGGCCGCGATCTCCAAGGTGAGGTCGATCGGGAAGCCGTAGGTGTCGTGCAGGGTGAAGGCGTCGTCGCCCGAGAGGTTCGCGCCCTCTTCCTTGGCGTGGATCAGTGCCTCGTCAAGGCGGGTGGTGCCCGAAGCGATGGTGCGGCGGAAGGCGCGCTCTTCGGCGTAGGCGATGCGGGCGATGCGCTCGAAATCAGCCTCGACCTCAGGGTAGACGCCCTTCATGGCGTCGCGCGAGACCGGAAGCAGCTCTGGGAGCACTTCGCTCTCCACGCCCATCAGGCGCATGGCGCGCACGGCGCGGCGGATCAGGCGGCGCAGCACGTAGCCGCGGCCTTCGTTGCCCGGGGTGACCTGATCGGAGATCAGCATCAGCGAGGAGCGGATGTGGTCGGCGATCATGCGCAGGCGCACGTCGTTGGCGTGGTTGGGGTCTGCTGGATCCTCGGTGGAGGTGTAGCTGACGCCTGCCAGTTCAGCGGCCTTGTCGAGCACCGGACGGACCTGGTCGGTCTCGTACATGTTCTCGACGCCCTGCAGGATCATGGCCAGGCGCTCGAGGCCCAGACCGGTGTCGATGTTGCGCTTTGGCAGTTCGCCGGCAACGTCGAAGTCGGTCTTGGAGCGTACTGCCGAGAGGCGGTACTGCATGAACACGAGGTTCCAGATCTCAATGTAGCGGGTCTCGTCGACGGCTGGGCCGCCTTCTTGGCCGTACTGCGCACCGCGGTCGTAGTAGATCTCCGAGCAAGGACCGCCGGGGCCGGGCTGGCCGGTGTTCCAGTAGTTATCTTCCTTGCCGGTTCCCACGACGCGCTCGGTCGGGATGCCGATCTCTTCTTCCCAGATGCGGCGTGCTTCCACGTCCTTCTCGTCGCCGTCTTCGTAGACGGTGACCCAGAGGCGTTCCTTGTCCAGGCCGTAGCCGCCAGCTTCAACCGGGCTGGTCAGCAGCTCCCAGGCGAAGTGGATGGCATCCTTCTTGAAGTAATCGCCGAAGGAGAAGTTGCCGCACATCTGGAAGAAGGTGCCGTGGCGCACGGTCTTGCCGACTTCTTCGATGTCGCCGGTGCGGATGCACTTCTGCACCGAGGTCGCACGGTTGTAGGGGGCCTCTTCGCGGGCGGTCAGGTAAGGAATGAAGGGAACCATGCCGGCCACTGTGAACAGCAGCGATGGGTCAGATGAGACCAGCGAGGCGCTGGGCACCGCCGTGTGGCCCTTCGAGACGAAAAAGTCGACCCACCGACGGGCAATTTCCTGCGTTTTCATCGTGTTACGGATGATCCCTTCACTTAGCGGCGTCCACGCCCAAGGCGGAACGTAATTCTTCTTCTCTGGAGGTCATGCCTTGATGGAAGGCTTCCAGATATTCGGCGACACGGTCGGCGTACTTGCCGACCTGGCGGTTGAGCGCTGCACCGGATTTAACTTCAGCGTATTTCTTGGTGGCGAGCACTCCTACGCCCACTCCAATAGAAACCCACAAGAACTTTTTCATTCTAGTCTCCTTGGCGGCCTTCGATTGGCCGTCCCTCGTTCAGCGCGCCGATACGTGTTCGATCGAACAGGCTCTGGCTTAGCGGCTGCGGCGTGCCTTGCCGCTTGGCTTGGTGTTCATCGCGGCCTTCACGCCTTCGGTGAATGCGGCCACCTTGATCAGCGGCTTACCGACAGTGGCGGCGACCAACGAGGACAGCGCGGAAACATTGGCGGTCGTATCAGAAACGTTATTGGTGATCGTATCGACCTTTTTGAGCTGGTCGTTAGTGGTCGCCACAGTGTTGGCGACTTCACCTAGCAACGGGGTGGTTCCGTCGGACACGTCTTTGATCGTGGTGCGAAGCTCATCAAACACCTTGCCTAACTTGATGATCGGCACGGCCAGCAGCACTACTAGTACAACAAACGCGCCGGCTGCGATAAGCCCTGCAATATCCGAACCCGACATATGCTTCCTCTTCTGCTTGGGTTTTTGGTGCCAGTTCACCTTATCGAAGTCTGCGCTCCAATAGGTAGTTAAGCGACAAGCCCGCAACCGAAATCGGTTGCGGGCTTGGAACTAGCGCACGGATTTAGCGTGCGTAGTACTCGACCACGAGGTTCTCTTCGCAGGTCACTGGGATCTCTGCACGCTCAGGAGCGCGCAGGTAGGTAGCCTGAAGGGCTTCCAGCTTCACGTCCAGGTAAGCAGGAACAGCTGGCAGCACCTTGGAGTGCTCGCCGGCAGCAGCCATCTGGAATGGAACCATCTTCTCGCTCTTCTCGTGTACGTGGATCAGCTGACCCGGCTGTACCTTGAAGGACGGGCGGTCAACACGCTGGCCGTTGACCAGGATGTGACGGTGCACAACCAGCTGGCGAGCCTGCTGGATGGTGCGGGCGAAGCCTGCACGCAGAACCAGGGCGTCCAAGCGGGACTCGAGCAGTGCCAGCAGGTTGTCACCGGTCTGGCCGCCGAGGCGCTTGGCTTCCTTGAAGGCGCTCAGCATCTGAGCTTCGCGGATGCCGTACTGGGCACGCAGACGCTGCTTCTCGCGCAGACGTACTGCGTAGTCGCTGTCCTGCTTCTTACGGGCGCGGCCATGCTGGCCTGGACCGTATGGACGGCGCTCCATGTACTTTTCAGCTTTAGGGGTCAATGCAAGGCCGAGCGCACGCGAAAGGCGTACGGTGCGGCGGGCACGGGCGTTAGCCATTGATGTGTCCTTTTCGTTCAGCGACGGTATCTACTGGCCTCCAGGATGGAGAGTGTGTGGGCGTCGCGTCCCTGCTACACTGCAACCTTGCTCCGGTCGCCGATCACTCGGATTCCGGGCAGGGCTTGCCAGCCAAAGATCAAGTCTACACGAAGCGAAGGCAGCAAGTCTTGAGGCATAGCGCACAATTAGCGCTTGCGTGCCCCGCGCACCGGGTCCTTGCCGCGAATGATCTCCCGCAGTCGCGCCAGCCGCGATCCGATGGTTTTCTCCGCGCCATTGACCGTAGGCGTGTAGTAATTGGTGCCCAACAAATCATCGGGCAGGTACTGCTGGGTCGCAATGGAATGCGGCGCGTCATGGGCGTAGATGTACCCGACGCCATGGCCGAGTTGCTTGGCCCCGGGATAGTGCGCGTCGCGCAGGTGATCGGGCACCAAGGAGCCTTTGCCCTCGGCGACATCGGCCAGCGCGGCGTTGATGGCGTTGTATGCGGCATTGGACTTTGGCGCGGTGGCAAGATGCACCGTGGCATGGCCCAGCATGATCCGGGCTTCGGGCATGCCGGTGAGCTGCACCGACTGGGCCGCGGCCACGGCCAGTGGCAGTGCGGTCGGATCGGCCATGCCGATATCTTCACTGGCAGAGATCATCAACCGCCGGGCGATAAACCGCGGGTCCTCCCCCGCCGAAAGCATGCGCGCAAGGTAGTGCAGGGCAGCATCCACGTCCGAGCCGCGGATGGACTTGATGAAGGCCGAGATGATGTCGTAGTGCTGGTCGCCGTCTTTGTCATAACGTTGCACAGCCTGATCCATGGCCAGCTGGACGTGATCCTGGGTGATCCGCACCGGCGGTGTGACCTTAGACCCGGCAGCATTCCAGGCGACCGCCCCGGCGGCTTCGAGCACAGTCAGCGAGCGGCGGGCATCCCCCTGGGCCAGGCGGATGATGGCGTCGCGCTGTTCATCCTCGAGCTGGACCTGCCCGTCGAAACCTCGTTCATCTTCGATGGCCCGTTCCAGCAATGAGGCCAGGTCGGCATCGGTCAACGGACGCAGGGTAAGCAGCAGGGAGCGCGAAAGCAGCGGCGAGATCACCGAGAAGGAAGGGTTCTCCGTGGTGGCGGCTACCAAAACCACTACGCGGTTTTCGACCCCGGGAAGCAGCGCGTCCTGCTGGGCCTTGTTGAAGCGGTGGATCTCGTCGAGGAAGAGGACCGTAGTCACCCCGCGCAGGTCACGATCGTCCTTGGCCTGCTCGATGACCCGGCGTACGTCTTTCACGCCCGCGGTGATGGCCGAAAGCTCAACGAACTTGCGATTGGTCGCCCGCGCGATCACGTGCGCAATGGTGGTCTTGCCGATGCCTGGCGGGCCGTAGAGGATAACGCTGGCCGGGCCGGCCAGTCCCGTTTCGGGATTCTCGGCCAATTGGCGCAACGGCGAGCCGGGGCCGAGCAGGTGCTGCTGGCCTACGAGTTCCTCGAGCGATTTCGGGCGCATTCGCACTGCCAGCGGCGGACGCGGCCGGTTGACTTGGGACTCGCGTGCGTCGTGCGGATCATCGGACAGGGAATCGAACAAATCGCTCACCGTTCAAGCCTACCGATATTCTGGTGTGGATGCGGTACCGGTCCCCTGGCCACCGCCGAGAGCTTAACGAGAGGAATCCCTGAATGCGCGCCGTCGTCCAGGTTGCCAGTACTGCCCACGTCGAGGTCGAAGGGCAGATTGTCGGGAAGCTCGACTCCCCCGGGTTGGTGATCCTGCTGGGCGTGACCCACGATGACGATCAGGCAACCGCCCGCAAGGTGGCGGAGAAAATCTGGCAGCTGCGCATCATGGAGGATGAGACCTCGGCTGCGGGCAATAACGCGCCGCTGCTGGTGATCAGCCAATTCACGCTGTATGGCTCGGTGCGCAAGGGCCGCCGTCCGTCGTGGTCAGATGCCGCGCCCGGGCCGGTGAGCGAACCGCTATACGACCACTTCGTTGACTATCTGCGCGAGCTTGGCGCTCATGTCGAGACCGGAGTATTCGGCGCGATGATGGATGTGTCGCTGACCAATACCGGGCCGTTCACAATGATTGTCGACTCAGCGGACCTGGCTTAGCCCAGTGGCCTTGACCAGTTGGACCAGCTGGTCGAATTGCTCGCGCTGTGCTTTCAACTCGATGCTTCCGGCGTCCGAGAGTTCGTAGACTTTGCGTCCAGGCCCGCCTTGGCCTTCTTCCCAGCGTGTTACAACCAGGCCGGACGCCTCGAGTTTCGCCAGGGCTGGATACAGGGTGGCACCCTTCAATGGCCCCAAACCGCGCTGCTGCAGATTCTTGGATAAGGCATAACCGTGGGTTGGCCCGAGGGAAAGCTCGGCCAACAGCAGCATCGGCAGCATCGCGCGCTGCCAGCTGCCGGGGAATGGTGCTTGCTCACTCATCTCGGCCTTCTTCCAGCCCGCGGGCCTGTGCGCGCCTTTCGGCAAGCTTGGATTCCACGTATTCTGCGCGGTTTGCAGGACGCAGTTCATAGAGGGTCAGCGCTGCAAAAATCAAAAGACATACTGCGAAGAAGATATCCCATCCGCTGCGATCGGCAGCCAGCAGCCCTTCCACGATGCTCGGGGTGTAAATGCCGGCAATGGCCAGGGGCAGCAACCGCCGAAGCAGCCAGCGCCGCTGCAGCGCCTTTGCGGTGTTGACACCCAGGCCGATGGCGAATTCGCCCGGAGTGCCGAATTCTTCGACAATCGAAGCTTCCTCTCCCTCCATGCTCATATTTGACCAGTGCTCGCGTGCCGGTGCCATGACTGTCGCCGCCTCTTGGCCCCGCAATCCGTAGTGTCCGCGAAGCAAACGCGTGGATTCGGCAAACCACGCTTCTGGATCTGCGAAAGCAGAGGCGCCTTTGCGTACTGGTTCAGTCTCGTCCTTGAATGGCAGCCTAAACACGCCGAAACCAAGTGCCAGGCCCAGGATCGGTGCCAGCCAGTTGGGCATCGGCATGGTCTGTTCTCCACCGAGGATTGCGATAATTACGGCCACGGCAATGGATACAGCTATTCCACCCAAGCCCAATGCCCATGACAGAGCGAACTTGCCTTTGCTCCGGTAGAACCACCAAAGGTGCCCGAATAAGGCGATTCCCGTGCCTGCACACAACGCCGCTAGCTGCCAGAAGTGCCACGAGTTCGAAGTCCATCCGTCACGGAATCCGACCCACGTGCCAAAACCGGTGCACAGCAGGCCAACAACGAGCCCGAAACCAGCCAGGAGCAGCACGCTGCTGCTGATCGACATCTCCGAATCCGCTAGCTGCTGCGGGGTCAGGCGCGCATAGGCCCGGCCTTCGCCGAATTCCGCGGGATCTCCAAAGAGTTCTTCTGCGCTTTGACCGCTGTCGCGGATGGCATCCAGCGCTTTGCCCAGTTCTGCGGCGCACTGGGAATCGTTCAGGTCCTTCCACCACATGGCGATGTTGAAGTCCTGCGCCCATTCGCGGTCGCCTTCAGGGTACAGCTCGATGATGTCATTGGGTTCTGCTGAGGCCACGTGCTCTCCTGGGTTCGAAATAACTAGGTTGAAAACTAACCTAGTATCAAAACCAGCCTTAATCCACTTTCTGGCCTATTCTGATGCGAAAAAGAAGCCGGGTGGAACGCGATTAAGCGTTCCACCCGGCTTCGTGAAGCTGCCTAAGCCTACTTGGCCTCTTCGGCCTTTGCTTCGGTTTCCTCAGCCTTCTTCTTTTCAGGCTTGAAGTCGATGCCAGCTTCCTTGCGCTGCTGCGGGGTGATTGGCGCAGGAGCCTGGGTCAGCGGATCGAAACCGCCACCGGTCTTCGGGAAGGCGATGACGTCGCGGATGGACTCCGAGTTGGTCAGCAGCTGCAGGACGCGGTCCCAGCCCAGTGCGATGCCGCCATGTGGCGGGGCGCCGTACTTGAAGCCTTCAAGCAGGAAGCCGAACTGCGTGTCAGCCTGCTCCTGGGTGACACCCATGACCTTGAAGACGCGTTCCTGGACGTCACGCTGGTGGATACGGATCGAGCCGCCACCGATTTCATTGCCGTTGCAGACGATGTCGTAGGCGTAGGACAATGCCGAACCTGGATCGGTATCGAAGGTGTCCATGAACTCTGGCTTCGGGCTGGTGAAGGCGTGGTGCACAGCGGTCCATGCGCCAGCGCCAACGGCCACGTCGCCCGAAGCCACAGCGTCGGAGGCTGCTTCGAACATTGGCGCGTCGACGATCCAGACGAAAGCCCAGTCGCCTTCCTTGATCAAACCGGTGCGGTGGCCGATCTCAACGCGGACCGAGCCGAGCAGTGCGCGGGATTCGTTCTTCTTGCCGGCCGAGAAGAAGATGCAGTCGCCGGCAGATGCGCCGGTGGCTGCGGCCAAACCGGCCTTCTCTTCCTCCGAAAGGTTCTTGGCCACTGGGCCAGCCAGCTCGCCATCTTCCTTGATCAAAACGTATGCCAGGCCCTTGGCGCCGCGCTGCTTGGCGAATTCCTGCCAAGCATCCAGGGTGCGGCGTGGCTGGGAAGCCCCACCAGGCATGACCACGGCACCGACGTACTCGGACTGGAAGACCTTGAAGGAGGTGTTCGCAAAGTACTCGGTCATCTCGGTCAGCTCCAAGCCGAAGCGCAGGTCCGGCTTGTCCGAACCGTACTTGGCCATGGCCTCCGAGTACGCCATGCGGCGGATCGGGGTTGGGACCTGTACGTCGATCAGGCTCCACAGTTCCGAGACCAGCTTCTCGCCGAGCTCGATGATGTCATCTTCCTCGACGAACGAAGCCTCGATGTCCAGCTGGGTGAATTCCGGCTGGCGGTCCGCGCGGAAGTCCTCATCGCGGTAGCAGCGTGCGATCTGGTAGTACTTCTCGAAGCCGCCGACCTGCAACAGCTGCTTGAACAGCTGCGGGGACTGTGGCAGCGCGTACCAGCTGCCTGGCGTCAGGCGTGCCGGCACGACGAAGTCGCGGGCGCCTTCCGGGGTGGAGCGAGTCAGAGTTGGAGTTTCGATCTCGATGTAGCCCTGATCGTGCAGCAGGTTGCGTGCCACGCGGTTGGCTTCCGAGCGCAGGCGGATGTTGCGTGCCGGGGTGGGGCGGCGCAGATCCAGGTAGCGGTGGCGCAGGCGCGCTTCTTCGCCGACCTCAACGTGCTCGTCAACCTGGAAAGGCAGCGGTGCGGCGGTGTTCAGCACGGTCACGGTGTCGGCAATAACCTCGATGGCGCCGGTTGGCAGGTTCGGGTTCTCGTTGCCTTCCGGGCGGCGCTCGACAGTGCCGACGATCTGCAGCACGAACTCATTGCGCAGCGGGTGGAAGTCCTCTTCATCGCGTACGACGACCTGGGCTACGCCCGAGGCATCACGCAAATCCAAGAAGGCGACACCACCGTGGTCACGGCGACGGGCGACCCAGCCGGTGAGGGTGACCTGCTGTCCAATGTGCTCGGCGTTCAAGACGCCCAGCTGATGAGTGCGTAGCACTACGATCCTTTCGGTCGGTTGGGAAAGTTTCTCCCCATGAAGTTTAGTGCACCCGTCAGGGGTGCCGGTGCGGGCCGCTAGGCCCGAAGTATTAGCTGATGGCGATCGAAAGGTCTTCGGCCGCAGGCATCCAGGACTGCGGATCGGCCGCAACCTGTTCGCCAGACCGGATGTCCTTGACCTCGTGGGTGCCATCGGCGTGGGTAAACCAAACAAATGGAATGCCGCGGCGATCAGCGAATTTGATCTGCTTGCCGAACTTCTCCGCGCTGGCCGCCACCTCGCACGCAATGCCTCGTTCGCGCAGTTTGGAAGCGACATCCTGGGCTTCGTGCCAGGAATCGTCATTGGCCAAAGTGACGTATACCACCGATGGCACGCTGCGGCTGGCAGTGACTACCTCTTCAGCCAAGATGCGTGAAATCAGGCGGGTCACGCCGATGGACAGGCCCACGCCCGGGTAATTCTTCTTGCCCTTGGAGGCCAGCGATTCATAGCGGCCGCCGGAGCAGATGGATCCCAGGGACTCGTGGCCCACCAAGACGGTTTCGTACACGGTGCCGGTGTAGTAGTCGAGGCCGCGGGCGATGGACAGATCGGCCATGACCTTGCCCGGAGCGCGCTTGGAGGCGGCATCGATCACCTGGGAAAGCTCATCGAGACCGGTATCCAGCAGCTCGTGGGTTACGCCCAGGGCGCGGACCTGTTCGACGAAGGAGGTATCCAGGGTGCGGATCTTCGCCAAGGCCAGGGCGGCATCGGCCTGTTCGCGGGTAGCACCGACTTCCTCAACCAGGATCTTGGCGACAGCTTCATCGCCGATCTTCTCCAGCTTGTCGATAGCGCGCAGCACGGCGTCCGGGTCATCCAGGCCCAGGCCGCGGTAGAAGCCCTCCGCGAGCTTGCGGTTGTTCACGCGCAGGCGGAAGTCCCCGATCGGCAATGCGGACAGGGCATCGGCAATGGTCAGCGCCAATTCGACATCGTAGCTGAAAGGCAGGGTGCCATCGCCCACCACGTCGATGTCCGCCTGGGTGAACTCTCGGAAACGGCCATCCTGCGGGCGTTCGCCACGCCAGACCTTCTGCATCTGGTAGCGGCGGAACGGGAAGGCCAGGTAGCCGGCGTTCTCCACCACGTAGCGCGCGAAAGGCACGGTTAGATCGAAGTGCAGGGCCAGCGCGTTGGGATCGTTCTTGTCATCTTCGGCAGCTAGGCGGGAAAGTCCGTAGACTTCCTTGTCGATTTCGCCCTTGCGCAGCAATTGCGCGCGGGTTTCCACGGCACGGGTCTCGATATTGGCGAAACCATGAAGCTCGAATACATGACGCAAGGTGTCCAGCACGTGCTGTTCGACAGCCCGTTCGGCTGGAAGCCATTCGGGGAAACCTGAAAGTGAGGCCTTGCGTGCCATGAAACTCCTTAGTGCAATTTGGTCTACAAAACCATCTTAAGCCTGTTTTGCAAGAAACCTGTGCACGTCGGCTTACTAAGAAACGGAGGTCACAGGTAGAGTTGCCTATAGCAAGTGCTCGTAAAGTGAAAGAGTTTCAGCGGTGACCACCAGTCAGCAATCCGACGACAGCCAGAAGACCCCTTTGCCGCAGGCGCAGAAGCCTGCAGCAAAACCGGTTGTAGCGCCCAGCGTCGCACACACCACTCCCCTCGATGAAGCGGCAAAATTCGCCCGAGTCACCGAGGACGGCCACGTCTTCGTGATTATCGATGGCGCCGAATTCCCAGTGGGCCAGTACCCAGATGCCTCGCAGGAAGAGGCCCTGGGCTACTTCGTGCGCAAATATGACGATGCGCTCTCGCAGCTGATGCTGCTCGAGCAGCGTGTCGTGGCCAAGGCTCCGGCTGGCGAACTGGGCAAGGCCGTCCAGGCCCTGTCGGCCACCGTCGCAGAACGCCACATGGTCGGCGACATCCCGGCGCTCGAATCGCGCCTGGAAGATGTCCGGGTGGCCGTGGAGAGCCTGAACGCCGAACAGCGCAAGGCCCACGATGAAGCCCGTGCCGAACAGCTGGCCGCTCGCGAATCGATCGTCGAGCAGGCCGAGGCCATGGCTGGCAAGCGCCCCGAGCAGATCCAGTGGAAGACCGCTTCGGCTTCCATGAATGAATTGTTCGAACAGTGGAAGGCCTCCCAGCGTTCCTCGGTGCGCCTGCCACGTGCCACCGAAGACGCGCTGTGGAAGCGGTTCCGCGCCGCTCGCACCACCTTCGACCGCCACCGTCGCGCCTACTTCTCGCAGCTCGATTCGACCAATGCATCGGCCAAGGCCGTGAAGGAAGAATTGATCGCTCGCGCCGAAGCTCTGCAGAGCTCCACGGACTGGGCCGCTACCGCTGCCGAGTACCGCAAGCTCATGGATGAGTGGAAGAAGTCGCGCCGTGCGTCGCGCAAGGATGACGACCAGCTCTGGAGCCGTTTCCGTGCGGCCCAGGACGTCTTCTTCCAGGCACGTGCCGCGGAGAACGCCAAGATCGACGAGGAATACTCGCAGAACCTGGTCGTGAAGGAAGCCTTGCTCGAGGAAGCCCGCGCTCTGCTGCCGATCAAGGATCTTGCAACGGCCAAGGCCAAGCTGGATTCCATCCGCGATCGCTGGGAAGCTGCCGGCAAGGTGCCGCGCAACGACTTGCAGCGCATCGAATCGGCACTGCGCCAGGTTGAAGACGCAGTCAAGGGCGCTGAAGACGAGCAGTGGCGCCGGTCCAACCCGGAGACCAAGGCTCGCTCCAACTCGATGCTCAGCCAGCTGCAGGACACGATCGCAGCTTTGGAAGAAGACCTTGCAGCAGCCCAGGCCAAGGGCAATGCAAAGCAGATCGCAGCTGCCCAGGAAGCCCTGGACGCACGCCGCATGTGGCTGAACACCCTGGAGAAGTCGGCAGCCGACTTCCAGTAAGTAATCCACAGATCGTCAGCACACCGTCAACGCGACGGCGCATGCTGGTTCAGTAGCCACATGGAATCGAAAAATTACCAGGCTACCGGGCCAGGCGCCGTCGCGTTGCGCATTCCAGAAGACCTCTGGATCGCGGGCCAGATGTTCAGCCGCAATGAGTTGCAGGCAATGGCTTCGAATGGGCTGCTGCGCGAAGTGCTTGGAGATTGCTTTCTCCCCAGCCAGATTCAGATCACCGCGTCGCTGCGCGCGCGAATTGCCGCTTTCGTGTGTGGACGGGAATTGAATTCGCGTACTGTACTAGCAAGGCAAACCGCCGCATGGGTCCATGGGTTATTGCCCGAAGTTTTCACGATGTGCATCTACACCAATGCCTATCATCGCCCGTTTGAACCGGGCTTCGGACTCACCGCCGAATTCATGCAGGCCGTGGTGCCGGAGACGCAAATGGTTTTCCGTAGCCGGGTCAAGGTGACATCAGCGTTGCGCAGCGTCTGCGACTGCGCCCAATTCGACCCGCTACCGATAGCAAGCCGCGTTTTGGGCAATGCGATTTCCCTGAACGATCCTTATCTGAATCTGATCTCTATCAGGCAGAACCTGAATACCTATGAGAAATCTCCGGAAAGATCCCGTGCCCTGCGCCTCATCGACTCTTTCGACGACATGGCGCAGGCCGCGTGAGCTTCTACTCCGGTTGCCGCTAACGGCGTGAACCGGCAGTGGTGCGGTACACGTCGTACACGCCATCGATGCGGCGCACTTGATTGAGCACGTGGCTCAGGAATTTCGGATCGCCCATTTCGAAGGAGAAGCGCGAGAGCGCCACGCGGTCCTTGCTGGTCTGAACGGTAGCCGAAAGGATATTCAAGTGGCTCTCGGACAGGATCCGGGTGACATCGGAAAGCAGTGATTTGCGGTCCAGCGCTTCAACCTGGATCTCCACGAGGAATACGCCATGATGCTTGGCGGCCCAGGTGACATTGACCAGGCGGTCAGGCTCATTGGAAAGCTGCGTGAGGTTCAGGCAATCTGAGCGGTGCACCGAGACGCCAGCGCCGCGAGTGACAAAGCCCTGGATCTCATCGGGCGGCACCGGGGTGCAGCACCGAGCCAGCTTCACCAGAACGTCGCCAACACCTTCGACAATCACACCCGCGTCATTGCCCGTAGTGGGGCTCGGAGCGTTCGGGCGGACTACAGCTTCCTCGTCGACCTGTTCGGCCTCTGGAGGGCCAATGAGGGCCGTCAGGTGCTCAATGACATTCTGTGCGCTGGTATGCCCGTCGCCAACTGACTGGTACAGGGCGGAAATATCCGTATGGTGCAGCTCGTTTGCGACGGCAGTGAGCAGGTCATGGGTCATCAGCTTCTGCAGCGGAAGGTGATTGCGTCGAAGCTCCTTGGTGAGGAGCTCCTTGCCCTTTTCGATCGCTTCTTCGCGGCGTTCCTTGGAGAAGTAGCCGCGGATCTTAGCTTTGGCCCGTGGCGACTTGACGAAGTTCTGCCAGTCCTGGGATGGGCCTGCGCCTTCAGCCTTCGAGGTGAACACCTCAACGACATCGCCCTGCTTGAGCTCGGTATGCAGCGGCACGAGCTTGCCGTTGACACGGCTGCCAATGGTGCGGTGGCCGACATCGGTGTGGATCGCGTAGGCAAAGTCGACCGGTGTTGCGCCCACTGGCAGCGACATGATGTCGCCCTTTGGAGTGAAGACATAGACCTCGGCCGAGCTGATCGTATAGCGCAGGCCATCGAGGAACTCTTCGGAGTCGGTGGTATCGGCCTGCCACTCCATCAATGAACGCAGCCAGTCCATGTTCTGCTCCGGCGAAAGCATGGAGTTGGCGTTTTGCCCGTGCTTGTACTGGAAGTGCGCAGCCACACCGTACTCAGCTCGTACGTGCATATCATGGGTGCGGATCTGGATTTCTACCGGCTTGCCCTCGGGTCCCATCACCGTGGTGTGCAGGGACTGGTAGAGGTTGAGCTTCGGGATCGCGATGTAATCCTTGAAGCGGTTGGGCAGCGGGTTCCACTCAGCATGGACGACGCCCAGCGCGCCATAACAATCCTTGACGGTGTCGACCAGGATGCGCACACCCATCAAGTCATGGATGTCGTCGAAGTCTTTGCCTCGAACGATCATCTTCTGATAGATCGAGTAGTAGTGCTTGGGACGCCCGGATACGGTGGCGTTGATATCGACGTTTCCGAGATCGCCGGACAACGTCTGGCGGATGGATGACAGATACTTTTCGCGTTCAGGGGTGCGATCCCCCACCATGCGAACAATCTCTTGGTAGACCTTTGGGTGCAAGGCCGCGAAGGAAAGATCCTCGAGTTCCCATTTCACGGTGTTCATGCCGAGACGATGTGCCAGCGGAGCAAAGATTTCGAGGGTCTCTTTGGCCTTGCGCGATGAAGACTCCGGGGAAACGTAGCGCCAAGTGCGGGCGTTGTGCAGACGGTCAGCAAGCTTGATGAGCAGGACCCGGATGTCTCGGGACATCGCGACAACCATCTTGCGCACGGTTTCAGCTGGAGCGGCTTCGCCGTAGGTGACTTTGTCGAGCTTGGTCACGCCATCAACGAGCATGGCGATTTCTTCCGAGAATTCCTTCTTGACCGATTCAAGCGAATACTCGGTATCTTCAACCGTGTCGTGCAACAGCGCTGCTGCGAGAATTGCGCCGGTCATTCCCATCTCTGCCAAGATGGTGGCCACGGCGACGGGGTGCGTGATGTAGGGATCACCACTCTTGCGCTTTTGGCCCTCGTGGTACTTCTCAGCCACTTCGTAGGCGTGCACAAGCAAATCCAAATCCGCGCGCGGATGCTTGGACTTAACGGTGCGAAGCAACGGCTCAAGTGTCGGCGAGGTGCTCGGGGTATTCCCACGACCAGCAAAACGCACTAAACGGGAAATTGAGCGTCGTTTCGAATTGTTCAGGTTTGGCGTATTGGCCATGCCCCGCTCCTTCCCCATTGCCACCTAACGTCACTGGCATGTGCGAGCTCTAGCGACGTTATCCGGTGGTAGTTTTCAGCCGTGGGTACCTCCACGACCTTGCACCAAAAAACACGTTGTTTAGTTCATTCGTTATAGCACGTTCGGCCGGTGACAACTAATTACACCGCTTCACGCTATTGCAAAAAGGCACCTCCAGCGGATGCTGGAAGTGCCTTTTGCCTGCTAGGTCGTAGCTAAGCTACTTCCATTTTCTTCGTGTGCTCAACGACGTCCGAATCGTTGCGGCGCAGCCATTGGTACAGCGGCGCTTGAACGAACAGGGTGGACAATGCCGAGATGATAATGCCGACGAACAGGGCCAGCGAAAGGTCCTTGAGCGTACCGGCACCGAGCATGTAGGAACCGATGAAGAGAATCGATGCTACTGGCAGTACGGCGACTACTGAGGTGTTGATCGAGCGGACCAGGGTCTGGTTCACCGCGAGGTTCACCAGCTGTTCAAAGGTGCGCTTTGACTGCTTAGTGAAGTCCTTGGTGTTTTCGCGAACCTTATCGAAGACCACGACGGTGTCATAGAGGGAATAACTCAGAATCGTCAGGAAGCCAATGATGGCACTTGGAGTGATCTCGAAACCGGTGATCGAGTAGATCCCGGCGGTCACGACAATCACGACCAACAGGCCGACGATGGCAGCCAGGGACATCTTCCAGGTGCGGAAGTACGCGGCCATCAGCAAACCAACCAGGACGACGAACGCGCACAGACCCAGCAGTGCCTGACGCGAAACGTCTTGGCCCCAGGTAGGGCCGATGAAGTTACTGGTAACCTCGTCGCTCGATACCTGGTATCCGTCAGCCAGCGATGCTGCGATGGCCAGGGTCTCGTCGTCGCTCAAGCGCTCGGTCTGGACACGCATGGTGCCCGGAGCGATGTTGGTGACGGTTGCCTCGGCGCCCGAAGCCACCGAGGTCACTGCATCTTCACCAATTTTGATGTCGGTGCTCTTGACATCCGAGACGGTGAATTCCGAACCGCCGCGGAAGTCGATACCAAGGTTAAAGCCGCCCTTGACCACTGGTACGAGGACCGACAGGATCACCAGCGCGCCCGCGATGGCAAACCACAATCGGTGCTTGGAGGTGAACGGGTAGGAACGCTTGCCGGTGTAGAGCTCGTTGCCCCAAGTCACTAGCTTATTCATTGTTCTCCTCCTGAGCCTTCGTCTCTGCAGTGCCTGACTGTTTCGACTGGGCTGCCTCTGCGCGGCGACGTTCAGCGATGGTCATGCGCTTGGCAGCTTCGCCTGAAGCCTTGGCATTTTTCTTGCCTCGGTTCGCTTCTACGTTCTCGCCGAAGCGACGGATCTGGCCGGCGCCCTTGTACAGTGGCTCGACGCCCATGAGTGATGGGTCCAAACCGGAGAGGCGGTGTCCGTCAGCGAAGAACTTGGTTCGAGCCAGTAGGACCAGCGTTGGGTGCGTCAGACCGTAAACCACGACAAGGTCGATGATTGCGGTCAAGCCCAAGGTGAAAGCGAAGCCACGCACGTTACCCACCGCAACGATGTACAGCACCACTGCAGCCAGTACGTTCACGGCCTTGGACGCAAGGATGGTTCGCTTGGCGCGGCCCCAGCCGACGTCGACTGCGCTGGCCAATGGGCGGCCTTCACGCAATTCGTCTCGCACACGCTCGAAGTAGACGATGAACGAGTCGGCAATCAGGCCAATAGCCACAATCAGACCGGCGACACCGGCCAAGGAGAGACGATAGTTCATTCCCCAACCGAGCAAGACCAACGCGAGGTAGGTCAAGACACCGGAGACCAGCAGCGATGCGATGGTCACGATGCCCAACGCGCGGTACTGGAACAGCGAGTACACGAACACCAGGCCCAGGCCGATGATGCCAGCGATCAATCCGGCAGTCAGCTGGTCGGCACCAAGAGTCGCAGAGACCTGGCGCTCAGACTGAATGTCGAAGCTGATCGGCAAGGCGCCGTATTTGAGCTGCTCGGCCAGTGCTTGTGAAGTTTCCTGGGTGAAGCCACCGGAGATCTGCGGGCGCCCGTCGGAAATCACGGCATTGGTCGTCGGGGCAGAAATGATCTGGCCGTCAAGCACAATGGCGAACTGGTTCTGCGCACCCTGAAGCGCGATCAGACGCTGGGTGGTGTCAGCAAAGGTCTTGGTGCCCTGCTGGTTGAATTCGATGACAACAACCCACTCGCCGGTAACCGAACCGTTGACGCCACGGGCAAGCTGCGCGTAAGCGTCAGAAATCTGGTCGCCCGGGATCTCCTGCGGGCCAAGAATGTATTTGGCGCCAACGCTCGAATCACACGAGATCATTGGCTCCTTCGGATCAGCATCTTCACTGCTCTTCTTGTCTTCGTCATTGGTGCAGTCGAAGGCTTCGAATTTCTGGTAAAGATCCGCGGTCACCCAATTGGTGTCCGAAGCGTTCTTTGGCTTGCCGTTGGGCTTAGGAAGGTCAGCCGTGGCGGTTCGCTGCTCCTTGGGAGTCGCTTCGTAGGAACCCGAAACGAGTACCGGACGGAATTCCATGGCAGCTGAGGCCTGGATCAGGTCGCGGGTGGCCTGGTCTGGAGTACCTGGCATGGAGACAACCACGTTGCGTCCGGACTGCGTGGTGATTTCAGCTTCGGATACGCCGGAGCCGTCCACGCGCTGGCGGATGATTTCTACCGCTTGGTCCAGCTGTTCCTGGTTGATCTCCTGATCGCCCTGGACCCGTGGGGCCAGGATCATCTCGGTGCCGCCTTCAAGGTCGAGGGCCAGCTTGGGTCCCCACCCGGTTTTACCAGTCGTCGCACCAGCCACCAGCACGCCGGTTGCGATGATGAAGACGATCAGCAACCACAGCAACGCCTTGCGCGCCTGCTTAACAGGTCTGATTGATGACATCTAATGTGCTTTCTCGTGTTGGTGGCTGTAGCTTCTAGCCACCGCCTACTACCCGGAACTTAGGAGTTGCGCTCGTCCTTGCCCTCGTCGTTCAGACGACGCAGGGACTCTTCTGGGGTTTCAGCAACATCGTTGGACTCGGCAGGCTGCTGCACTGGCGCAGCTGCCGGCTGGTCATCCAAGAAAGTGGAAATAGCCTGGCGGTGCAGGGTCAGAACGACGCCATTAGCGACCTCCACCTGCACGCGATCCTCCGCATCAATGCCCACCACGGTACCGAAGATGCCCGAGTTGGTCATCACCTTGGCGCCTGGCACGGTGTTGTTCTTCAGCTTCTCCTGCTGTGCGGCCTGCTTCTTGCGGCCACGGAACATCATGAAGATCAGCACCGCGAACAGTGCGACCATCAAGATGAGCGAAGGGTTGAAGCCACCGCCGCCGGCGGCCTGAGCGATTACGAGGGAATTCACGTATTTACCTGCTAACGAGTTGTTGCGATTGAATCAAAAGTTCTAGGTTGCCGATGCGCCCACGGATGGGAATTAACAGCAAAGACGCCCTACCAGACCCATAAACGGGTAGAGGTCGGGCGTCTTTAGTCTAATGGCTTACAGTCAACCGGCAGACCATTTACGCGTGCAGTGAAGTATTGCTTGCCTAATCCTCATCGGATTCATAGCTTTGCGCGCTCGCGAAAATCGCATCCTTTGGCATTGCCAGGCCCAGATGCTCCCAAGCTCCGGGCATTGCGATACGCCCTCTCGGCGTGCGGCCCATCAATCCTTCACGGACCAAATACGGTTCGGCAACGGTTTCAACGGTCTCTGTTTCCTCGCCGACTGCAATGGCCAGGGTGGACAGTCCCACCGGTCCCCCGCCGAATTTAGTGCACAGGGCTTCCAGGACTCCGCGGTCCAATCGGTCTAGGCCTCGCGCATCCACTTCATACATATCCAATGCAGCAGCGGCGGCCTTGTGGTCGATTTCTTCCAACTTATGTACCAGTGCCCAGTCGCGCACGCGGCGCAGCAAGCGGTTGGCAATACGAGGTGTTCCCCGCGAGCGGCCGGCGATCTCGGTGAATGCCGCTGAAGTGACGCTGAGATCCAGCATCATCGCTGAGCGGCGCAGCACCAGTTCAAGCTCTTTGACTACATAGAATTCGAGGTGTCCGGTGAAGCCGAAACGGTCGCGCAACGGGCCGGGCAATAATCCTGCGCGGGTGGTGGCGCCGACCAGGGTAAAGGGCGGCAGTTCCAGGGGAATCGCTGTGGCACCGGCACCCTTGCCGACAACAATATCAACGCGGAAATCTTCCATCGCCATGTACAGCATTTCTTCGGCAGGACGCGACATTCGATGGATCTCGTCCAGGAAGAGGACTTCGCCCTCGGTCAACGAGGAAAGAATGGCGGCAAGATCGCCGGCATGCTGAATGGCAGGGCCCGAGGAAATGCGCAATGGCGCGTTCATTTCCGCGGCGATAATCATCGAAAGCGTGGTTTTGCCGAGGCCCGGAGGCCCCGAAAGCAGCACGTGATCTGCGGTGCGTTCGCGGATTTTGGCAGCTTCGAGCACCAGCGAAAGCTGCTGCCTGACGCGCGACTGCCCGACGAAGTCGTCGAGGTTGCGGGGGCGCAAGGCCGCCTCTAGAACCCGCTCCTCAGGTTCGCTGCCTGCATTGGTCAACCCAGTGGAATCGTTCATCGTAAAGATCCTCTCGGAGTCCGTTTAGACTCGGGTCCCGCTGGACATGCTGCGCAGCGCGGCGCGCAGGATTTCGGCGACATTGCCCCCGGAAACAATTTCCGGTTCGGCCTTGGATAGCGACTTCAGAGTGCTGGTTGCGTCCTTCTCACTCCACCCCAGGCCGGTGAGCGCCTCGATAACCTGAGGTTCCCAGACGCTGGCCGTATCGGCGCCGGCTACCGGAGTCACGGCAGCGCCGGTTGGAACGAGTTTGCCGTTCAATTCCAGCACGATCCGGCTCGCACCCTTGGGGCCGATACCCGAAACCTTGGTGAAGGCGGCAGTGTCCTTGGTGTTGGCTGCAATGCGGACTTCTTCTGGGCTGTGCACCGCCAGAATAGCCAATCCGGTGCGAGGGCCGATGCCAGAAACGGAGATCAGGACTTCGAATACGTCGCGTTCATCAGCGCTGGCGAATCCGAAAAGAGTCATGGAATCTTCGCGGACCACCATCGAGGTGAATACGGTGGATTCCCGTCCTACGTGCAAGGTCGAAAGGGTTCCTGGGGTGGCATTGACCAGCATGCCGAAGCCGTTGACGTCAATAACTGCCGTGTTGAGGGTCACCGCTTGAACGGTGCCGGTCAATGAGCTGATCATGCCACTCCTTGGGATATATGTTCGATCGAACCCAGTTTATCGAAGATACCTACGAATCGCGACGTGTGCGCTGCAACGGTGGGTCGTGTTGCCTACCGGCGAACGGCTCGACGTTTGGCCGAGGCCTCGGCTGCGATCCACGCTTGCTGCGCACCGGTGAGCTGGGAGGAGCCAGTGGCACCGGCGGCTGAAGCCGAAGCGTTGGACCCGGAGGCCGCTCCACGCCAACCGTGCGCGATCGCCAAAGCTACGGCGTCTGCCGCATCAGCGGGTTTCGGCGGCTCATCGAGCCGGCAGATCTTCGCGACCATTTTTCCGATGGCGGCTTTCGTGGCCTGGCCGGAACCGGTCACCGCGGCTTTCACCTCGGTGGGAGTATGCAGTGCCACGGGGATTCCGCGGCGTGCCGCCGCGGTGATGACGACACCTGTGACCTGGGCCGTGCCTATCACGGTCGAAACATTGGCCGAAGCGAAGACGCGTTCGAGCGCCAGGACATCAGGCTTGTGCTCATCGAGCCATGCGTCGATGGCATTGGCGATCTTCAGAAGCCGAGCATCCAATGGAGTGCCCGGGGGTGTGCCGGCGACAGTGACGTCGACCAGCGATACTTGCCTGTTTGCAGCGACGTCGACCACGGCCAGACCACAACGGGTCAGTCCGGGGTCGACGCCGACTACGCGAAGGGACAAGCCTTACTGCTCTTCGTCCAGCGCGGCGCGAACCTCGTCGGACAGATCGGCGTTGGTGTAGACGTTCTGCACGTCATCAAGTTCTTCCAGCGCGTCGAAGAGCTTGAGGAACTTGCGGGCGCCGTCAACGTCCAGCTCCACCTTCATCGAAGGCAGGAATTCCATTTCATCGGACTCGTAGGAGATCTCTGCCTCGTCCAGTGCGGCGGCAACAGCGCGCAGGTCCGATGGGTCCGAAACGATGGCGAAGCTATCGCCCTCGTCCAGGATCTCGTCGGCGCCGGCATCCAGCACGGTCATCAGCAGGTCGTCTTCGGTCAGTTCGCCCTTTGGCAAACGGACAACGCCCTGGCGGTTGAACAGGTAGGCCACCGAGCCCGGGTCGGCGACGGTGCCGCCGTTGCGGGTGATGCCCACGCGAACCTCGGAGGCTGCGCGGTTCTTGTTGTCGGTAAGGCACTCGATCAGCAGCGCCGAACCCTGCGGGCCGCGTGCTTCGTAGATGATTTCGGTGTAGTCAACGACCTCACCGGTCAGGCCGGCGCCACGCTTGATTGCGCGGTCGATGTTGTTGACCGGCACTGAATTCTTCTTGGCCTTGCTGACAGCAAGTTCCAGTGCCGGGTTGCCGGACATGTCGGCGCCGCCGGCACGGGCTGCAACTTCGATGCCCTTAATGAATTTGGCGAAGGCTTTGGCGCGCTTGGCGTCGATCGCAGCCTTCTTGTGCTTGGTGGTTGCCCATTTGGAGTGGCCTGACATGCTTTAAGCGTCTCCTCGCGTGAGTTGGATGAAAAATTCGTGGATCGCCGTGCTGCCGGTGACTTCCGGGTGAAAGCTGGTTGCCAACAAATTTCCCTGACGTACTGCAACAATTCTACCCTGTTCGCCGTCGCCTTCCGCCGGAACCGTGCTGATCACTTGGACATCGGGGCCAACCTGCACCGCTTCCGGAGCGCGAATGAACACCGCTTCGAGGTTCTTCCCCAGAAAGTCCAGCTGGTATTCAAAAGAGTCCACTTGGCGGCCAAATGCATTGCGTCGAACGGTCATATCGATGCCGCCAAAGCTCTGCTGAACTGCACCCGCGCTGGAGACCGCAGGGTTTTCAATCCGGTCTGCGAGCATGATCATCCCGGCGCAGGAACCGTAGGCCGGCATGCCATCTGCAATGAGCTGCTTGATGGGTTCCGCCAGTGAGTAATTCCGGGATAGCCGGTCGATAACCGAGGACTCTCCCCCGGGGATGACCAATGCGTCGACAGCGGCAAGATCTTCCGGTGTTCGCACAGCAAGAGTTTCCTGTCCCAAACGCTGCAGGGACGCAAGGTGTTCGCGGAAATCGCCTTGGAGGGCGAGGACGCCAATTTTCGGCATGGGTGTGACCTTCATAGTTCGCGGGGTTCAAAGCGCATGACGCGCCGAATCAACGTTAGTACCGAGCGTCGTAGCAGTTAATTTTGTTGCTCGGTGTGTCGCATTCCCATCGCTCGCCTAATCCAGCTTCCATTCCGAAAGTCCATCTTTGAATGCGCCATACGCGTTAACGGTGTCTTTAGTACGAGCCAGCGACGCCTTGGCATCGCCCTGCGGCAGGCAGCTGGAGACCTCGAAGACCTGGCACCAAACCACCGGCGATTCCGAGAGCTGATGGGGAACCCATTGAAGCTTCGAGACCTTCCAATCATCCGCCTCGTTGTGCCGCGCGAACGTGGCTTTAACGCTGATTCCTTCACGGTTCAGAATGGTCTTGGTCGCATGCTTCGCCACCGAATTGCCCAGGCCATAGACGATCCAAGTGCCATCATGTTTTTCGATGGGCAACACGGAGTGCGTGTGATGCATGTAGATGAAGTCGAAGACTCCGGATTCAGCCAGTTCACGCCCAAGCTGGCGCTGCTGGAATGTTGGCTTGGTGGAATATTCGGTGCCATCATGGATCGCCGCCACCACAATTTCGGCGCCATCCACTTTGGCCGCTTTTCCACGCTGTATGAGTCTCTTCGCGTCAACACCGGTATCAACTTGCCAGTCGGTGGCTTCCGGCAGCCCATTAAGCGAGAAGGTGCTGCTGATGACCCCGAAGTTGACGCCGTCGATTTCCAGGATCGGCGGCTGTTGGGCTTCATCCTTGCTGCGGTATGACCCGGTGGCAAATAAGCCTTGATTCTCCAGCGCATCCAAGGTCCGTTTGACCCCGCCGGTTCCGGCATCGACTGTGTGGTTGGTGGCCGTGGTGCATCCGTCGTATCCGATGGATTTGAGATCGGAGAGAATCTGTTCAGGGACGGTGAAGCGCGGGTAGCCGGAGTACGGTGGCGTGCCAATGGGAGTCTCAAGATTGCACAGCGCGGCATCGGAATCATGGACATAGGGTTTCAGGCCCTCAAGCAAAGGCGAGAAATCGTAGTCCTCGCCGTTGCCGCCCTCTGCCTGTGCTGCACTTTGGGCTTGTTCCAGCAAAGCAGGGTGCAACAGCACGTCGCCGGTCACCATCAGTGAAAATTCCTTTGGTTCCCCAGCCGCGCTGGAAGGCGCCTCCGGAGCACTGCTGGATTCTGGCGCGGGCGTGCTCGGTGTTGCACTCGGATCATCGCTGGCCGAACAGCCCGCGAGCAGGGCTGAACACAGTACACCTATGGCCAGGGCACGGCCGGCAACAACCAAACGTGAATGCATGCTTAGACCCTATCCCAGCAACCTCCCAGGGGTGTTAATGCAAGCTAAATCACGTTGCCTGTGAAAACCTATGCTTATGCAAAATCCGCTTCTCAAGCCCAGCGCCAGACCCTATCAATGGCCGGCATTCGATGTTCTCACCGCCGATCACTATTTGGAAGCGGCCAAACTCGGCGCCGCAGAACAGCGCAACGAACTGCAGCGCATCATTGATGATCATGGTGCGCCAACTTTTGCCAACACTTTCTTGGCGCTCGAATCCAGCGGACAAGTACTGCGCCGCGCGATGATGACCTATTTCAGCGTCCTTTCAGCCCACGGAACTGAACCGATCAGGTCGATCCAGACCGAGATGTCATCGATCTACAGCGCACAAGAAGACGAGATCTACCTGAATCAATCCTTGTACTCACGATTACAAGCTTTGGATTGTTCGCAGCTAACGGGCGAAGACGCGCGGCTGGCCGAGCAAACCCTCAAGGAGTTCAAGTTGGCAGGCGCTGATCTTGATGAAACCCAGAAGCAGCAGCTGAAGCAGCTCAATGCCCAGCTCTCCGAGCTTTCCAGCCAGTTCTCCAACCGGGTCCTGGAAAACCAGAATGCACACGCAGTTCACTTCGACTCGGCTGAGGAACTCGCCGGGCTGTCGGACCAGGCCATTGAGTCAGCGGCCCAGGCGGCCAAACAAGCAGGGCATTCGTCCGGCTATCTCCTGCCCCTGTTCTCCCCCACGCAGCAGCCGGTTCTTGAATCATTGTCCGACAGCGAAGCTCGCCGCAAGGTCTTCAGCGCATCGGTTTCACGCGGTATCGGCGAAAACCCGACGGTCCAGCTTGCCGCGGACATGGCGAAACTTCGTGCTGAACGCGCAACGCTGCTTGGCTTCGCGAACCATGCCGAAACGGTTCTCGCTCAGGCCACCGCCCCGTCAACCGCTGCGGTGGAAGAGCGACTTAGGGAATTGACCAAAGCCGCCACCGCCAACGCACACAAAGAAGCTGAAGTACTCGGCAACATCGCTGGCCAGGAAGTGAATGCATGGGATTGGAAGTACTACTCCAACCAGGTTCTGCGCGAACAGTATGCCGTGGACTCCGAGGCGCTACGCGACTACTTCGAACTTGACCGTGTGCTGATCGATGGCGTTTTCGCTACCGCTACCAAGCTGTATGGAATCACCTTCGTCGAGCGTTTTGACCTGCCTACCTATCACGAGCAGGTTCGGGTCTTCGAAGTTTTTGATGCCGACGGCAGCCCGCTGGCGCTCTACACCGGCGATTACTTGGCTCGTGAGACGAAGAAGGGCGGCGCATGGATGACCAGCCTGCGTGATGCCGCGTCATACTTCGACGAACGGCCCATCGTGACCAACACGCTGAATATCTCCGCCCCCGCCGAGGGCGACCCGATCCTGCTGACGTTGGACGAGACCAATACGCTCTTCCATGAATTCGGGCACGCGCTGCACGGAATGTTCTCCAACGGACAATATGCCTCCCTCTCGGGCACCTCGGTCCCCCGCGATTTTGTCGAATTCCCTTCGCAGGTCAACGAGATGTGGGTACTGGATAAGCAGGTGCTGCCCGGCTATGCCGTGCATCATCAAACCGGACAGTCGCTGGATGCCCAAACCATCAGCAAGATTCGAGCCGCAGGGCTGTGGGGCCAGGGCTTTGCCACCACAGAATATCTGGCGGCCAGCGTGCTGGACTGGGCATGGCATACGATCAGCGCGGATACCGCCATTGGTGATCCAGTGCAGTTCGAGCAGCAAGTCCTTGAAGATGCAGGCTTCGACACGGCGCTGATTCCGCCTCGCTACCGGACCGGTTACTTCCAGCACATTTTCGCCAACGGGTATTCCGCTGGCTACTACTCCTACATCTGGAGTGAAGTACTCGATGCCGACACTGTGCAGTGGTTCGAGGAAAATGGAGGCCTCATGCGCGAAAATGGTAATCGGTTCCGTGAAGAACTGCTCTCGCGTGGCAACACGCGCGACCCCCTTGAGTCCTACGAATTGTTCCGTGGCCGCACCGCACGGGTAGAACCGCTGCTGCGCCGTCGAGGATTGGTGAACGCAGAATAATGACGACGATTGCCTCCGCACAGGAAGCACTGAGCCACTGGCACCAGGCGCTGGCCGTGGCCACCGGTGGAAAGATTTTTACCACGCATGGATGCTCATGGGCCTGGCAGCCGGTGCGCAAGCGGCTGATCCTGCTGTTCCCCGAGAACGCGAAACAAGCTGGCCTGCGCCCGGCCTTGGCTGAAGGCCACCGTTTGGGAGCCCGACGCGTTGAAGCATGGGTGAATTCCGGCGCCGACTCGGCAGAGTTGAAGGCAGCAGGGTTCTCCGACAACGCGCAGGTATCCTGGCACGCTGGCCCGCTGGCGATCCCGATGGATCGATGGCCAGGCAAAATCCGGTTGGGCAATAACGTGCCGGAAGCCACCGGCGCCGATGCCGCCGAGCTGAACGTGACCAACCTCTGGCGAGACCTGAGCAGCCAGCTGTCCAGCGGCCATCCAGCCTTACGCCGAGTGGAACATGCTCTGGCCCGAACCGACGAAGGAGAAATTGTCGGTCGAGGCTTCGCCCAACAGGGTTTGGGCGGGCAGCTGATGGTTCATTCCCTGGCTGTCGGCAAGCAGCACCGCCGCCAAGGCGTTGGCACCGCATTGCTCCAGGGCCTTTCCCGATCGATGATCAACCCGCTATCCCCGCCAGATGAAGAAGTGGCCATAGAGCTCTTGGCCGCGGCGACTCCATCCAGCGCCGATTTCTTTACTGCCAACGGGCTGAAGCTGCTTGGTCGAGGACGCCATATGGTACTTCGCTCCTGGGCCTAGCGCTAAGCGGCAGTATTAACGACACGATCGGGCCGCAGGATAATTCCTGCGGCCCGATCGTTTCTTTTTTGGGGTTTCAGCCATTGCGCTTGACGCGATATACGAGACGCGCGAATGGCCCGGCCTGCCTCGCCTCTGTGAGCTCCAAGCGTTCGCTGCCAATAGTTCGCGGCAAGAGCGGAGCCCCGCCAGACATTGCTGCCGGAGCAACGGTTAGCGCCAGGGTATCGATTGCATCAATGTCGAAGAATTGTCCGAGCAGTTCGCCACCGCCGAGTACCCAAATGTTCTGTTCCCCAGCGACCTGGCGAATTTCGGGCAGGATTTCTTGCACAGATCCGTTGACCAGCCGCACATCAGCCCCTTCAGGAATCGGCAGGTTTCGAGAAGTGAACACGTATGTGGTCACGCCGGGATAGTATTCCTGCCATTTCTGCGGATTCTCGATGAGGTCCTCGTTCTCAACCATCCACATATAGGTGTTAGCGCCTTCAACGTGGACACCCACGTTGTGTGGGAGCAGGGCTGGGTCTGGCTCTTGCGCCCCAGGCACGTCGAAAAGCCATTGCAAGCTATGGTTTTCGTCGGCCAAGAACCCGTTGAGACTGACCGCCGCGTCAAAAATAATCTCGCTCATGCACCTCAGTTTGCCACACCGCGGCTAGGCGACGGCAGGTGTTGTCCTAGTGCCTGTCCGGCTAGTCCACTTCGACGATTGGCGAGTAATGCGAGGCATCTCCCAGCACGGAGTAACTGGTTTTGCCATCGACGCTGCGCGGAATATCACCGGCGACGGTGATGCGGTTGAGCTTCCGTGGAGCGCGGCTGTAGTTATCCACTGCGTAGTGCTGGGTGATCCGGTTGTCGAACAGCACCAGCTGTCCTGGTTCCCATGCGACGCGGACAACGTGCTCCGGCCTGGTGACATGGCTTTGCAACAGGCGCAGCAGGTCTGTCGACTCATACGGGGAGACGCCAACGATCTTCACGTGCCGGGCGAAGGTACCAATGAACGGCCCCTTCTCCCCGGTCAGCGGGTGCACACGGACCACCGGATGGATCGTGCGATATTTTTCGGAAACGAAGGCCTCCTGGTACTCCTTCTCCTTATCCGTATTTACGGTTCTTGGCCTGACATAGTCCGAGTCATTAGAGTGCTCAGCCCACAATGTATCTGCCAGAGCTTGAAGCTCCTTGGGCAGGCTTCGGTAGGCGGCAGCCGCATTGGCGATAAGCGTTTCCCCTCCATAAGGTGGCAGCGTGACCGCGCGAAGGGTAGAAATCTGGGGAGGATTAACAATAAAGGTGACGTCCGTGTGCCATTGATTGGCGATGGACTGCTCGCTATCGACGGGCAGCACAGTTTTCTTCACTTGTTCCTCGAAGGTCACCGTTGGGTGAGCTGTCGTCAACGGACCAAAGTGCGAAGCGAATAATTCTTGCTGTTCGTCGCTGGCAATTCCTGACTGGCTGAATACCAATGCCTTATGCTCGTTCAAGGCTTCGCGAATGGCGCTGACAGTATCCGGGTCCAGCGCCCCGGCAAGATCCAGCCCACCAATCCGTGCACCGATATGTTCGCCCAGCTTAGTGACATGCAGGCGGGTTGTGGCGGTCGTGCTCATGTTGGCCTCCTAGCAAGCAACTTTGGCGTTGCTGTTTCCATCTCGACGTTGACGCCCCAATTGTTGGAACATGCTCAATCGTAGATCTGGAAAATCACTGATCAACCGAACATTTCGTAGATGAAAAACAATGGCCTTCTGCGTCGTGCGCCTCAACGAAGCTTTGAGATTGGTTGCTGATTTGAGTCCACGCAAGTCCTCGCATGACCAATGTGAACCCACATGAATCAACATTGAAGCGGGACATTGCTGGGCCAGGACGCGCAAATGCCCCGTCAGTGTTGACGGGGCATTTGCGTGAGTGCCGCTAGCTACTCAACCGGTGGAGAGTTAGAAGTCCACTTTTGATGTTTACCAGCCGCGCTCTGCCAGGCGGTGTGGCTCTGGCAGCTCATCGACGTTGATGCCAACCATGGCTTCGCCTAGGCCGCGGGAGATCTTGGCCAGTTCGTCGGGGTTGTCGAAGAAGGTGGTTGCCTTCACGATGGCTTCTGCGCGCTGTACCGGGTTGCCGGACTTGAAGATACCCGAGCCAACGAAGACGCCGTCGGCTCCTAGCTGCATCATCATTGCAGCGTCCGCTGGGGTGGCAATGCCTCCTGCGGTGAACAACACTACTGGCAGCTTGCCAGTGTGTGCGATTTCCTTGACGAGTTCGTAAGGAGCCTGCAGTTCCTTCGCGGCTACATACAGCTCGTCTTCTGGCAGCGCGGAGAGCTTGGCGATTTCGGCACGGATCTTGCGCATGTGTCCGGTCGCGTTGGAAACGTCGCCGGTTCCAGCTTCACCCTTCGAACGGATCATCGCAGCACCTTCGTTGATGCGGCGCAGTGCCTCACCGAGGTTGGTCGCACCGCACACAAATGGAACGGTGAAAGGCCACTTGTCGATGTGGTTTTCGTAGTCTGCCGGTGACAGCACTTCTGATTCATCGATGTAGTCGACGCCAAGGGACTGCAGGATCTGCGCTTCAACGAAGTGGCCGATACGGGCCTTGGCCATCACGGGGATGGATACCTCGTTGATGATGCCGTCGATCATGTCTGGGTCGCTCATGCGCGAGACGCCACCCTGGGCGCGGATGTCTGCAGGAACGCGTTCGAGGGCCATGACGGCCACGGCGCCGGCATCTTCAGCGATGCGCGCCTGCTCGGGGGTGACTACGTCCATGATGACGCCGCCCTTGAGCATTTCGGCCATGCCGCGCTTGACGCGATCCGAGCCGACGACGGAGTTCTGGTTGTTCGTAGACATAGTGAGGAGGGGTTCCTTTCGACACTGCGTGGATTCGGTCCAGACCACTATTTTTAGTGGTGAGAACGAGGTGGTACGCCAGTAATCGTAGGAGCGGATCGCTTTATTACCTCGCGTGTTGCGTCATATTGTTACACCGGTAGATTTGTCTCCTGGAGCGGGGTTAGTGCGTAACATAGTCATTTGCTCACTTTTGACTAGTCAGGGGAGATTTCTTGGGTGAAATGCGATCTTCTGTTGCTAAGCCAATTTACGCAGTAATTTTCGCCAGTTCCTGGTGACCCGTGGCATTATTTTTGCCTTGACCGGTACGGACATTTGGCATTCGCACTGAACGTTCCTCTCAACGACGTTTAGACCGTTGCTGTCCGTGGCTGCTGCGTGCATCCGCTAGGGATTAAACGAAAAGTGACGGTAAGAATAATTGAATATTCTTACCGTCACTATTGCTGAAAAAGATTAGCTGGGGTCCTCGCTTGCCCATGCCTCAGCAATCGCTTCGCGTACCTCGGAGAGCGTCTGCGGGATTGCTTTGGTCTTCGCGATGATCGGGAAGAAGTTCCCGTCCCCATTCCATCGAGGAACGATGTGCTGATGCAGGTGGGCAGCAATCCCCGCTCCCCCGGCTTCGCCTTGATTCATGCCCAAGTTGAAACCAGCGGGATTGGATACCTTGCGGAGCACCCGCATCGATTGCTGGGTCAAAGCAGCCATTTCGGCGGTTTCTTCCAGCGTGATGTCCGTGTAGTTGGGCACATGGCGGTACGGGCATACCAGCAGGTGCCCCGGGTTGTACGGGAAGAGGTTGAGGATCACGAAGCAGGTTTCCCCGCGGTGCACGATCAAAGCTTCTTCATCGGTGCGGTCAGGACCTGCGCAGAATGGGCAACTAGCCTCGTCCTTGACCTGGTCCTGCCCGCCCTTGATGTAGGCCATACGATAGGGAGTCCACAGTCGCTGGAACGAATCCGGCACTCCGGCGAGTTCAAAGTCGTCGGTGACGGACTGATCTGATTCCTGCATGCTGTGGGACTCCCTATCGGTACTAGCTGGGACTAGTTGTTGTTGTCGCGGCTCTTGATGGCTTCAACAATGCGAGCCACCGCGTCATCGATCGGCACCTGGTTCTCCTGGCTGCCATCGCGGAAGCGGAAGGACACGGCATTCGCGTCTGCATCTTCGCCACCGGCGATGAGTACAAACGGAATCTTGTCCTTGGACGCGTTGCGGATCTTCTTCGGGAAGCGGTCCGAGGAATCATCCAGTTCCACGCGTACGCCCTGGGCCCTGAGCTTTGCGACAACCTCGGAAAGGTAGTCGTTGAAGGCTTCAGCCACAGGGATGGCGCGAACCTGCACTGGCGACAGCCATGCAGGGAAGGCGCCAGCGTAGTGCTCGGTGAGCACGCCGAGGAAGCGCTCGATGGATCCGAACTTGGCAGCGTGGATCATCACCGGTTCCTGGCGGCTTCCATCAGCAGCCTGGTACTCCAGGCCGAAGCGGGCCGGCTGGTTGAAGTCGTACTGCACGGTGCCCATCTGCCAGGTGCGGCCGATGGCGTCCTTGGCCTGGACCGAGATCTTCGGGCCGTAGAAGGCCGCTCCACCTGGGTCGGCAACAAGTTCGACGCCGGATTCGGTGGCGACGCGCTCCAAGACTGCGGTAGCCTCTTCCCACTGCTCATCGGAGCCGATGAACTTGTCCGACTCGGGATCGCGGGTGGACAGCTCCAGGTAGAAATCGTCCA
Source organism: Glutamicibacter mishrai (assembly GCF_012221945.1). Lineage (NCBI taxonomy): Bacteria > Bacillati > Actinomycetota > Actinomycetes > Micrococcales > Micrococcaceae > Glutamicibacter > Glutamicibacter mishrai. The sequence continues at coordinate 36,242 of NZ_CP032549.1, forward strand.
TGCCGAAGTCCTTGAGCAGGGAGAGCATGAAGTTCAGCAGGTGCTCGACTTCAGCTGGAGCCTGTTCCTTGGTGACGTAGGAGTGCGAGTCATCCTGCGCGAAACCGCGCACGCGGGTCAGGCCGTGGACCACACCGGACTTCTCGTAGCGGTAGACGTGGCCGAACTCGAACAAGCGCAGCGGCAGTTCGCGGTAGGAGCGTCCGCGGCCGCGGAAGATCAGGTTGTGCATCGGGCAGTTCATTGCCTTCAGGCGATATTCCTGGCCCTGCTTGGTGATGTTGCCGTCTTCGTCGCGCTCTTCGTCGATGTGCAGCGCCGGGAACATGGTGTCCGCGTAGTACGGCAGGTGGCCCGAGGTGTGGAACAGCCCATCCTTGGAGATGTGCGGGGTGCCCACGTACTGGAAGCCTTCTTCTACGTGGCGGTCGCGCACGTAGTCTTCCATCTCGCGCTTGATGATGCCACCCTTGGGGTGGAACACCGGCAGGCCCGAACCCAGCTCATCCGGGAAGGAGAACAGGTCCAGTTCCGCACCAAGCTTGCGGTGGTCGCGGCGCTCGGCCTCGGCCAGGCGCTCCTGGTAGGCCTTGAGGTCTTCCTTGGTTGGCCATGCGGTGCCGTAGATACGCTGCAACTGCTTGTTCTTCTCGCTGCCCAACCAGTAGGCGGCGGCCGAACGGGTCAGCGCAAAAGCGTTCTTGATCAGCTTGGTGTTTGGCAGGTGCGGGCCGCGGCACAAATCCTTCCACACGATGTCGCCGGACTTGCGGTCAACATTGTCGTAGATGGTGGTTTCGCCGGCGGCAACCTCTACGGTCACGCCTTCGCCCGAGGTGTCAGCCGAGTCGGCCTTGGCCAGCAGTTCACACTTGTATGGCTCGTTGGCCATTTCTGCCTTGGCTTCTTCTGGCGACACTTCGCGGCGCGCAAAGAGCTGGTTCTGGTTGACGATCTTGAGCATCATCTTTTCCAGCTGCTTCAGATCTTCTGGGGTGAATGGCTCAGCCACGTCGAAGTCGAAGTAGAAACCGTCGGTGATGTATGGGCCGATGCCCAGCTTGGCATCGGGGCGCAGCTGCTGCACAGCTTGGGCCATCACGTGGGCAGTTGAGTGACGCAGCACCTCCAACCCTTCTGGGTCGGTGATAGTGACACGGGTGACGGTGCTTCCGGCTTCCAGTTCGCGGGCCAGGTCGCGCAATACGCCGTCGACGTGCATTACTACCACGTCTTTCTGATCGGCGTAGAACTGCAGACCGGTTGTTCCCGCGTCCACCTGTACCTGCTCGCCATCGATGGTGAGAGTCAGCTGCTCGCTCATGAGATCGGGTTCTACCTTTCAATCTGGGATGGCTTCATAGCTTGTGGCATACCTTGGCCACAGCCAGCCAGAATCCAGTTTAGTTCAGGACCTAACCTCAGCGCGCGTTCACTTCGGGTTTTGTGGGGATTGATCGCCTTCGTGTGATTCGTTCAACAAGGAATCAGCGTTATACAGGGTCATGACGTGCCAGATGCAACGTTGATCGCTGCACGATGAGCAGTAATTCCTCTTCGACAGGGATGCGGAGATATTTGGGAGGCTCGCTAACCCATGGCTTTCATTTTCCATCGCTTCTACTCTGGAACTATGAACAAACCTGCTCCCCCGGTCATCAGCGCCATTACCCTCGGCGTGCGCGATGTCGGCGTTTCAACAAAGTTCTACACCGAGGGACTGGGGTTCGAACTGGTTCAACCGGCTCACCCGGAAATCGCTTTTGTCCGCGCAGGCTACGGTCTGATGCTTGCCTTGTGGGACGTTGCGCAGATGCCATCCGAGTACGGAAACGTCGGCCACGGCGAGCTGGCTCCCCCGCTGTCGCTGGGGCATAACGTCCACTCGGATGCCGAAGTCGATCACCACTATCGGCGAGCGCTGGAAGCAGGAGCTACCTCGATTTCGGAGCCGACGGTGCAGCCTTGGGGCGGGAAGAGCGCCTGTATTGCTGATCCTGATGGTTTCCGCTGGGACTTTGTCCATAACCCGTCTTTTGTCATTGACGCTGACGGGCATGTTTCTTCGGTTTGATCACGCCCCACGCTGATCCAGTCCTTCAGCTTCCATGCGTTTGGCGAGCTCTCCGACGCTTTCGATGTTGCGAGCGCCTTCGCCGAGCTTCGGCCGATAGCTGATTTGCGGTCGACTCTGCTCTTCAAGGTATCCCGCAGCGGGCAAGGTTTCTGGTTGATGCAGGTCCCAGGCGTTCAGCGCTTGCAAGGAAATGCCGCGTGGCCCGGTACGCCGGGTCACTCCGTGGATGAGCAGCATGCGGGTGGAGAAGAGCAAGGGGCCGGTGCGTTGCTGCGTGTCATCGAAGAAGGTGGCATCGATGCAGCCTGTGCCGTCATCTACGGATATGAAGACCACTCGCTTTCCGCCTCTCATGGGTGGGGTCTGCGTGGCTATGCGTACGCCCGCAACTAGCACCTCAGTTCCATTGCGCAGGTGCAGAAGTTCTGCGGCCTGGGTTATAGGCAGGTGCGAGAGTCTCTGCCTATAGGAGGTCATGAGATGCTCGCTGGCATCCAGGTGCATCAGGTCCAGTTCGGTACGTACTACTTCTGCTGGTTCCAGCTCGGTTCCCGTGGCCTTGATGTGTTCGATTTTCCCAAGGTCAAGCGCCAGCTGTCCGGGGCCGGGCCGGTATTTGGCTGGAAGGGTGCTGTGGGCCATGGATTGCGTGTGGGCGATGGTGTCGGCACGCGAGGTCCCGGCGAGCAGGGAGTCGAAGACGCCGAGGGCCGCGAGGTTCTGGTAGGTGCGGCGTGAGAGCCCCGCGCGGGCGCGGACATCTGCAAGGTGCTCATAGGGCTGGCCGGCCACGAGGCGTTGCACTTCACGTTCGCTCATCTGGTGGATGTCGCGGAAGGCCAGGCGGATGCCGTAGCGTCCGGGGCGCAGTGAGCTGGGCGCGCGGGGCACCACCGGGAGCTTCACTGGAGCGGATTCGAAAACTCGTTCGACTCGGTAGTGTCCGGTGGAGCGATTGATATCCAGAGGGAGGATGGGAACGCCCATTCTGCGTGCTTCGGAGACCAGCAACCGTTTGGGGTACATGCCCGGGTCGTGTTCCCAGATGCCAGCGAGGAAGGCTTCGGGGTGATGCGCCTTGAGCCAAGCCGAATGGTAGGTGGGCACGGCAAAGGCAGCTCCGTGGGCTTTGCAGAAGCCGAAGGACCCAAAGCCGGAGAGCACTTCCCAGACCTTGTCGATCGTCTCCTGGCTGTAGCCGCGCTTGGTTGCTTCGGTGCGCACGTAGCGTTCTACGGCTGGTTCCTTTTCCGGGTTGCCCAGCAGGCGCCGGTAGACATCAGCCATACCCAGCCCACAGCCGGTCAGCACATCGAGCATGCGCAACACCTGTTCATGGAAAACGGTGACCCCGTGGGTTTCGGCGAGCGCTGGAATCAGGTCCGGGTGCAGGTATTGGGCTGGGGCGAATCCGTGGCGGTGCTCCAGGTAGGGCTTGACCATATTCGATTGCATGGGCCCAGGCCGGAACAGGGAGATATCGATGATCAGGTCGTTGAATTCTCGGGGTGCCAGCTTGCCGACCAGTTCGCGCTGCCCCGGGGATTCGATTTGGAAGCAGCCCAGTGTGTGGGTGGAACGGATCAGGTCGAAAGTGGGTTCGTCATCCAGCGGCACCCTGGCAAGGTCGATCTTTCCGTCGGCCTCTATATAGCTGTCGTTCGTGTGTCCGCCGGCGCGAGCGGCTTGTTCCTTGCTCGGGTGCATGCGGGCGATTTCCTCGAGCGTGTAGGCGATGGCTGATTGCATGCGCACTCCGAGCACGTCGAGTTTGATCAGCCCCATCAGGTCCATATCGTGCTTGTCGAACTGGCTCATCTGCAATCCGATGCCTGAGGGTTGCACCGGGGTGCGGTCCAGCAGGCTCGCATCGGAGAGGATCACCCCGCAGGGGTGCATGGAGATATGCCGTGGCAACCGGTCCAGGCGTTCGGTGGCGTCGATGAGGATATCGAGCTGGGTGTCATCGGTGATGCGTTCGGCGAGGGCAGCCAGCTCGGGTTTCTCGGTGAGTGCTTCGCGGAATGAGGAAGCGGAGAAGCGCCAGAGCTGCTTGGCGATTTCGTCTACCTGCTCCTGTTCGATGCCAAGGGCGGATCCTGCGTCGCGTACTGCGCCGCGGGCCCGGTAGGCGTTCTGCATGCTCATCAGGCTGACGCGTTCTTCGCCGTAGGTGGAGAAGATCTTGTGGTAGATCTCGTGGCGGCGGGCTGATTCCACGTCGATGTCAATATCGGGCAGGGTGGTTCGAGTGTCCGACAGGAAGCGTTCGAACACGAGGTCGTGGGACAGAGGATTCACCTGGCTGATGCCCAGCAGGTAGTTCACCAGCGAGGAGGCTCCCGAACCGCGGGCCGCAACGCGCACTCCCATCTCGGTGATGAGGTTGACGGTTTCTGCCACGGTGAGGAAGTAGCCGGCGAAGTCCAGTCGCTGGATCACGCCCAGTTCGAGGTCCAGCTGTTTTTCAATCAGGCTTCGGTCGGCATCAGGCAGCAGGCGCGGGACCGCGGCGTAGACACGTTCAGTCAGTTCCTGCATGGCTGGCCGGTAGAGTCCGATGACTTTCGCTTCAGGGATCACCGGCTTCTTCCAGCCCAAGTCCGTTATGGGATCCAAGGCTGCCCACCGGGCGAGCGCTTCGGTTTCGCCCAGCATCTGATGTGCCCAGTGCCGCTCGGTGGCGTTGCCGATTTCGGTGGCCAGCTGGTGCATCTGTTGAGGGGTTTTGAGCCAGCCCTGGCCATTGGGCTGGCAGGAGTCCAGGTTTTTCAAGCTGTGCAGGGTGCGCGCGGAGTCAAGAATATCCGCGGTGACAGCTCCGTCGGGATCTACGTAGCGCACCGCGTTGGTCAGCACGGTTTTGATCTGCCGTTCGTGGGCGTAGCGCAACATGCGCGCGGCTTCGCCCAGGCTATAGCGCGAACCGTGCGACGAGAGGTAGGTGGTGATCTCGACCCGCAGCATCTTCCCCACCCGCTTTTTCCAGTCGGCCATGAGTGTGCGCGCTTGGGTGTATTTTCCCTTGAGGATCGCTCTGGCTACATCGGATTCACCGCCGAGCAGGATTATCAGATTGCCGCTGCGGCCCAGTTCCGCAACCTGCCGGGCGCTCAGTCCGGGAACGCCATGCGCCGTGCTGTGCGCGAGGGTAATTGCCCGGCATAGGGCCGCGTAGCCAGCTCCTGCGCAGCCTCCGCGGGCCAGCAGGGTGATTCTTCCGAGGGTTTCCCCGGAGGCATCGAGCACCGCGAGGTTGACTCCGAGGATCGGTGCCAGCCCTTCAGCCATGCAGGCCGCCACGTGCTTAACCGCGCCATATAGCCCGTCCCGGTCGGTCAGCGCCAGCATCTGCGCGCCATGCGCTTTGGCTGCTTGCGCGAGGGCGCGCGGGTGCGACACCCCGTAGTGGGCGCTATAGGAAGAACTAACGTTCAAATGGGTGAAGCTCATGACAGCCCTTCGAAGATATGTTCCCCTGGTTGCGGCCTAGGCGCTGCGGGCCAGGGACTCATGCACACGCACCAGCCGCCAGTGTTCGGTTTGCGCATCAAAGCTCACGTCGACGCTGTGCACCTGCTTCGGTCCGCGCACCGCCACCAGCTGCAGCCGCCACATCTCGTAGTCGGCCATTCCCGCGCCGATTCCACGCGGAATCCGCAGGTTTTCGTCCCACCATTTGCGGCGCTCGAACCAGCGTTGAGGTTCGGCAGCCAGGCGGTAGTCCTGCCCTTGCCATCTCACGCGCAACGGCATTCCGTTCGCCGCCCGGGCAACCTCAATTGACTCGGTGAACATCCCCACGTGTGCACTCCTTACCTAATAGAACCATTCTATTCGAACATGTATTCGAATGACAGTTACACTAGTCAGGCGCACCGACAGTTTGGTCCACCCCGGGCGCGCTGGAGGGCAAACCGAGCACTTAGGGTCACAAAACAGGGGCGATACGCTTTACGCTAATAACGCATGCGTGGCATGGCGAAGAACCAACGTAAGGGACATCAATGAAAGCGATGGAAGACTTCAAACCATGGATGAATAAGAAAAAGACCAAGGTTGTCTACCAAGGAATAAGCGATCATCTAGATTTGACCGGAATTTCGAGCTTCCCTTCCCTTGAACGAATCTCGGTATACGACGCCAAACGCGTGTTGCTTCCGGAGAATCATGATTGGTCTGGTGTCAGCACTCTCGAATTCTCGTGGGAACCGCAATGGGCCGAAGTTCTGGAACAGAGGTCAGCAACCGAGACCCTGATTTATCGCCCTACGCAGGAGGCACTTGACTGTTTCAATTGCGAGCTGCCAACAAGCGAAGAAGGGATAAGTTCCCTTAGCTTGTCCACAATCAAACATGGAGTCATTGATCGCTGGTTCCCGCAGGCATTCAGTGCGAGCTGGGTCAAAATAGTAAACTCCCGAACCGTCGATCTTAGTTCTGCAGGTCCGTTTAACTCGATTGGCTTACTGGATTTCCGGTACGTGACGAGATTATCTGGTCTTGCCCACTTCACCCACCAGGGTCGGGTTCGGGCGATCAGGCTGGAAGACCCGTTGATCATGGATCCCAAGGAGTTCTGGAATATCCGGACTGAATGCATAAAATTCGGAACAGGCCGTAAGGAAAATGACGCTTGGCTCGAAGAAATCTGGGAGCAGAGACCAAAGAATTGGGAAGAGAAGTACTTCATCAGTTCCAAATTCGTGAATAAAAAACTCGGCCGAACGACCTGGGAAGAAACCTCGCAACTATCCCAAGCTGCTGATGACAAGGCGATTGCATATCGCTTCAAGGCAGCAATGAAAGGCTAGCCGGGGCGCAAACCTTTTCCGATCTCATGCTGTGGTCCGCCTAAGGCCGGTCGATTTGATCGGCCTTACCGCGCATTGCACTAGATCCACCCTAAGAAGACATTGAAATGTCGAGAATAAAAATTATGGCAATTCTTGCACTCGATCACGTCGCAACTGATGCGCGTTCCGACTCGGCCGTTGGAAGGTTTTCAGGTAGCGGTGCCTTCGAAAATGGCAATGCCACCGCAATCAGACGGCCCGCCCCATTGAAGCCCCACGCAAATGCAGCCACTGCTCCTTTTTGGCCATCGCTGGTCAACAGCATCTGGCTGAATAGAGTTAAGAAGCCGAGGGCGCGACCAAGCTGTTCTGTCATTTTGCGAGAGATGACAAGACTCCATGGCGGCAAGGGCCGTCTAGAAATATCCCTGCATCATTCGCTTCACGATCGCCTTGGGGTAGGACCTATCCAGCTGCCGTTGCTTGGCAACTTGAAGAACTGCCAACCGCCTGGTTTATGCGCCTTATTGGGGCACGCTTGCTGTGCTCCTCACCCACGTCCAGGAACGAGCCACCCCGACATAAGTTCTGGCGGATATCGCCTTTGCTCCCCTGAAGTGCTGCGTCAATGTGGCTCGTGCACTCTGGCTCTCAATTCAAGCGCCGTTTTTCGTCCCAACTCGTGCATAGGATGAAAGGCTCATAAATGTCTGTTCGCGTAGGCTCTGCGCGAAACTTCCGGGTCATGATCAGCACAATGCTCGATTCGCATCCAACGCACCGATAGCATCGAGACAGCAACCATCAATCGTTCCAGGAGCTAAATCCCATGCCTCATAAGGTCAAAGCCGTTATTTCGCGCGTCAAGGACGCACCCGTAGAGGTCGTCGACATCATCGTTCCGGACCCAGGTCCCGGAGAAGTTGTTGTCGACGTACTGACCACCGGCGTCTGCCACACCGATCTGCACTACAAGCTCGGCGGAATCGGCGACGAGTATCCCTACCTGCTGGGCCACGAGTCCACCGCTGTCGTCAGCCAGATCGGCGAGAACGTCACCAACGTCAAGGTCGGCGACCGCGTCATCCTGAACTGGCGCGCAGTCTGCGGCCAGTGCCGCGCCTGCGCCAAGGGCGAGCCGAAGTACTGCTTCAACACCTTCAACGCCGCCCAGAAGATGACCCTCGAGGACGGCACCGAGCTTTCCCCAGCGCTGGGCATCGGCTCCTTCGCAGAGAAGACCCTGGTCCACTCCGGCCAGTGCACCATCGTTGACGAAGATGCTGATCCAGCTGCCGTAGGCCTGCTCGGCTGTGGTGTCATGGCCGGCATCGGCGCTGCCATCAACACCGGTGAGATCAAGCGCGGCGAGTCCGTCGCTGTGATCGGTTGCGGTGGCGTTGGCGCGGCTGCCATCGCCGGCGCCCAGCTGGCCGGGGCAACCACCATCATCGCGGTGGACGTCAACGTGGACAAGCTGGAAGGCGCCAAGAAGTTCGGCGCCACCCACACCGTTGATTCCTCCAAGGTCGACGCAGTAGAAGCAATCCAGGAATTGACCGGCGGCTTCGGCGCCGACGTGGTGATCGACGCAGTGGGCCGCCCGGAAACCTACAAGCAGGCCTTCTACGCCCGCGACTTGGCTGGCCGCGTGGTGCTCGTGGGCGTGCCTACCCCGGAGATGAAGCTGGAACTGCCGTTGCTCGATGTCTTTGGCCGTGGCGGCTCCCTGAAGAGCTCCTGGTACGGCGACTGCCTGCCAAGCCACGACTTCCCAATGCTGGTGGAGCAGTACAAGCTCGGCCGACTGGATCTGGATTCCTTCGTGACCGAGCGCATCACGATCGACCAGATCGAGGAAGCCTTCAACAAGATGCATGAAGGAACCGTGTTGCGTTCGGTGGTGGAACTCTGATGTCCGCACGCATCGAAAACGTCATCACCTCCGGAACCTTCTCTCTGGATGGCGGGACGTGGGAAGTGGACAACAATGTCTGGATCATCGGTGATGATTCAGAGGTCATGGTCATCGACCCAGCTCACGACATCAAAAAGATCCAAGAGGTCGTCGGTGAGCGTGAAGTGATGGCAGTGCTGCTCACGCACGGGCATGATGACCACATTCGCGCCGCTGGCGAGTTCTCGGACATTGTCGATGCGCCGCTCTTCCTGAACCCGGAAGATCGGATGCTTTGGGAAGCTGTCTATCCAGAACGTGATGTTGATGCGGAAATCAGCGATGGAGACACCTTCACCATCGCTGGCACGACGCTTACCGCTCTGCACACCCCAGGACATTCGCCCGGTTCCACCTGCTTCTACGCAGAAGATCTGGGCGTGCTGTTCAGCGGAGACACGCTGTTTAACGGTGGACCTGGCGCTACCGGCCGCAGCTACTCGAGCTTCGAAACGATTATCGAATCAATCCGCACCAAGTTGCTGGGCCTGCCGGAGCAGACCGTAGTCAACACCGGTCACGGTGATGCCACCACCATCGGTGCCGAGGCACCGAATCTGGATGAGTGGATCAAGCGCGGGCACTAGCCACCGCACAAAAGAGCAGAGGCAGCCGATCCTGGATCAGCTGCCTCTGCTCTTTAATTTTCCCAAAAAGTAGAGCAACGAATGTGCTGGCGTGGCAGAATTATTCCCATGCCTGAGCCTAAACGCCGAAAACTGCTGCTCCTGTGGCTGTCTGCCGCGGTACTCGTAATTGCGGGGGCCTCTGTACTGTGGTGGGACAGCCAGCAGGAAGTCACTTTTTACGACGGATCCTACGAATCGCTGGACGAGGGCACCGAAATCTACTTCGGTCCGGGGCCCGCCGAAATCATGGGCTCGGTTCTGGCTTTGCTCGGTATCGGCGTGGCGGGAGTCGCCTTGGGATCATTTTTTCGCCAGCTCACTCGATTCAAGACCTGGTTCTTATTGACCGGACTGCTGCTGGCAGCAGCCGGACTCGCAACGCTGCTCTGGGACTACAACCAAGTCCGGACCTTCGGCTGGTTTGCCTATGAGCCGATGAGCAAATCAGAACTCATGACAGCCGGTGCAACGCCGATTCTGGGAAAGCTGGGGCTAGCGGCAGGAATTTTTCTGACTGCCACCTACTGGGGATTACGGAGTATCTTGCCGTTCTCCAGATCCGCGATTAATAGCTAGAACAACGAATTGTTGTGCGCTTCGATGAGCTGCGGCGAATTATTGCGCACGTTGCCGACAGCTGTATCAACCTCATGCATTGTCCATTCGGAGGCGACGTCAAAAGCCTGGGCACGGATCTGCTCAATCAGCCCTTCGCCATCTTCCTCGTCCGGATTCATCCAACGGCCCATCATCTGAGAATCCAGCGGAATTGGCAGGCGATCGTGCAGGTCGGCTAATTCCCCGAGCACACCGGGTTCTTGGGCAGAAGGCGAATCCATGGTCATGATCGAAGTAGAAAGGATCCAGCTGCCGTCTTCGTCCTTCCACCACTCATAGAGGCCTGCGAAGAAGATGAGCTTCCCGTCTTCGCGGTGCACGTAGAAGGGCCTTTTCTTGCTGCCTTCCTTCTTCCATTCGTAGTAGCCTTCCACCGGCACCACCGCGCGGCGCTTCTTCACCGCCGAGCGGAAAGTCGGCTTGCTGCTGGCGGTTTCACTGCGCGCATTGAAGGCGCGCACGCCCACCGCGAGCTCCTTTGCCCAGCCGGGGACCAGTCCCCAGCGGGCCACATGGATCTGCCGGTGCAGCTGGCCGTCGATGAGCCGCTCGAGCACAATAGGCACGTCGGTGGTCGGTGCGACGTTCCACGACTGGCGAAGCTCCAAGTTGGCATCTGCCTCGGCTTCAGCTTCGGCCACCAGGTCACCGATCGCCTTGGCCATTACATACCGTCCGCACATCATCTGCTCCTTAGCACCGGCACCGGGAATCTGTTCCCCAGTCTAGCTATCGACGCGCTGGAAATCAGCGAAGTTTTTCGCGTTATTCGGGAACAAAGCCAACAACGTCGCCGTTACACCTAGCATGAGCAACGAATTGAACCTTGACCAGTATGTTCCTGCCGCCGGTGGCGTCACCATGTTCACCACCAGCTGGTGCGGTTACTGCCGAAACCTCAAGCGCCTCATGGACCAGAAGGGCGTGGCCTACAACGAGGTGAATATCGAGGAAGTCGAAGGAACTGCCGAGATCGTGGAGTCCTTCAACAATGGCAACCAGACGGTTCCAACCTTGATCTTCCCTGATGGCACTGCAGCCACCAATCCTCGGATTGAAGAAGTGGTAGAGCGCGTCGGAGCCTAGCAGGAAAACTAAAAAATCGGTGTCTGAAATTTTCAGGCACCGATTTTTTGCTGTCGTCGTTTCTAGATCAAGCTGAGGTGTTCTCGGTATTCCTCGAGCAAGGCTGCGATGAAGCCCTCAGTAGTGACCGTGCTGACGAGATCATTGGCGGCACCGACGGTCGTGGGATCCATCGGGACTTCCATCGCCTGGTACACCGCATCAAGAACCTGGCGCAGTGGCTCGGAATCCTCGACGACAAAAACCGAGGAGAACAGCCATGCTCCCGACACAACGCGCTGCGCGGTGCCTACCAGTTTCACCGGGTAATTGCGCGGTGATTCCGCGGTGGGCAGCCCATGGACTGAATGGTCTCCGGGGCAGTACTCCCCTGGGATCGGACCTACCTGGGCATCAACGCCTAAGCGCTTAAACGCATTGGCGTAAATCTCGGCGAACGCCTCAAAACGACGCCGTTGGCCCATTACGGCTTCGTGCTCGGGTTCAAGGTGATCAACGATGAGAGTTCCCCGGTGATAAGCTGCGGCGCGCCCGCCGGCCTTGCGCACCAGCGGGGCGAAACCGCGCTGGGAAGCTTCATCGCGGGCCGCTTCATAGCCGGCCAACCGGACGTCGCGTTGCCCAAAGGCCAACGTCGGGTCCGGGCGATACAGGCGCAAGCTCGGTCCACGCTCCCCTGACTGAACTTCTCGCAGCAGCTGGACACCACGTTCCAAATCAGCTGCAGGATCACCACTTGGTTCTTCGAATTCCAGTGTTAGCGGTGCATCCGACTGAGGATTGAACAAACTCATAGTGCTGAGTCTAATTCAGTCTCTGCGCTCCGGTGGAGTTGATGTCACAGCGCTCGAGTGCTGTTCAGGAGAAAATCTGCGCCATAATAATAGGCGTGCCAAAATCATCTACCCCTGTCATCCTGATCGGCGGACCTTCCGGATCAGGCAAGTCCTATCTAGCTTCCAAGTACGGCAATCCGCACCTGCCGCTGGACGAGTACTACCGACAGATCAGTGAAGACGGCAATCCGGTGGCATTCCCGCGCACAGCCTACGGCGAAATCGACTGGGATCATTCAGGGACTTGGAACAAGGAAGCCGCCCTGCGGGCCATCGACGAGCTGTTGGAACACGGCACCACCATGGTTCCCAACTACTCGATCGCGACCTCCAGCTACAGCGGCCACAGAGAAATTCGCTCGGAGAACGGGCCCATCGTGGCAGAGGGAATCTTCCTCTACGAGTTGCTTGAGCCGCTACGCGAAAAAGGAATCAACGTCCAAGCGTACTACGTTGACGAACCCGCTTTGGTGACCGGCATTCGACGCTTTGTTCGAGACGTGGCACAACGTCGCAAACCGGTCCTTTTCCTTCTCAAGCGCGGCTATGCGCTGTTCCGCGTTCATGGTGCGGATCGCGAAAAATACCGTGAACGCCAATTCATTTTGAGGTCGAAGCCTGAGCTCAAAAAGCTGCTCGCGCAGCTGGCTTCGTCGTAGGCCCCGCCTAGCGGGCACGCACCGTCAGAATCTGTTCAGCACGACCGAAGGGTCCTGATTGATCGTGTAGCACCGTCGAGGTCAATCCGATTCCATCAACACCGAAGCTCTGCTGGACTTCAAGGCCTAGCCAGGCTCCGGCAGGCTGCCGGTACATGTGGATCTGCAAGTCGAGATTCGGATAAATCCAGGTGCCCTCGTTCGGTTCGACGCGCGGCACCACGCCATTTGCCGTGTCGATCATTCCCACAAGCCTCGCCATGTCTGAAGCATCCAACGTATCAACTAGCGCGTAGTCGGTATGCAGCCATGCGATCCCCTTGCCAGGGCGCCATTGCTCGTTGGAGCGCAGTTCGATGGAACGGATATATCCACCTGGCCAGCGTTCGCTGATGTTCTGGACTTCGCATTCTTCCGGGCCAGGAATCCTGGCGTCTTCGATGCCTGCAACAGCGCTGGAGTCTCCGGTAATCACGCGCCAGGCACGGGCGACGATGCTGGTTCGTCCCTTGGCTGTCATTTCGGCTTCGATCAGCTCGATGGTCCGGCCGGGTCGTATCAGCCGTGTCGTGATTTCGAATTCTCCGGCGTGGATCAATCCATGAATTTCAAAGCTCAGCCGAGCGATACGCATGTCGTCACGAGGCTCGAAGTTCTCCAACGCATAAGCCAAGATTCCGGACGCAGGACCCATGTGTTGTTCATGTTCATTCCAGGCACCCTGTGCATGCCACGATGAGCGGTAGCGCCCCTCGCCTAGCGATTCAAAGTAAAAGTCACCTTTGGCGAGAATCTTTTCCAATTCCTCAGCGAGCTGGTGCGTCATTGCTGCCCTCCTGGCCGTACAAAAATTATTGCGCTGCACTCAGGTTATCCAAGAGCAACTGAAATCAATAGATTACTGATCTTTATCGTGTTCATGGGCCCTTTGCCCTGCGCTGTCCATAATGCCTAGAATTTCGGCAACGCCGTTCTTTGCCCACATCGCGTGTGGCGTCATCGTATCGAACTGGGCTGACTGGCCGGCTTTCACGTGATAGGTGCGTTCACCGAGTTGCAATTGGATTTCGCCAAGCAACACCGTGAACCATTCCTTGCCCGGGTGGATGCGCAATTCGCTTGGCGCCGGTGCTTTAGACGGGTCGATGCGCATTTTTGAGACGTTGACTCCGTTGACCGCGTCGTCGGTGGAGAGCTTCCACAGAGTAATCCCGGGCATGCTGATGGGCTCTGGGCGAATGATGATTTCGGCCTCGGACGTGGCCACCAGCTCGTCAAGGCTTGTGTCCAATGCCTTCGCCAGAGGCACCAACTGGTCCAAGGCGATGCGTCGGCTACCAGTCTCGATCCGGCTTAGCGTTGAAACGCTGAGTTGGGCTTTATTAGCCAATGATTCCAACGACCAGCCACGGTTCTGCCGCAGCGTGCGAATACGTTGGCGAATGATCTGGTCGACTTCCAATTCTTGCGTCATGCGCAAAAGGCTACACCTTCTCGCGCAAAACGTCGATACGCTGTGATCATCGGCAAGCAAGAGAACAAGGAGACATGCCATGGAACATTTCGAAGTCATCATCGTCGGTGGAGGAAGCGCTGGACTCGCAGCTTCGATCGCACTGGCGCGATCCCGGCGAAACGTGCTGGTGATCGATGAAGGGCATCCGCGTAACGCGCCAGCACAACACGCGCACAACGTACTGGGACAAGAAGGCACAAGCCCACTGCAGCTACTGGAACGAGGACGCGCTGAAGCTGAAAATTACGGTGTGAAAATCATCGTCGGCGCGGTGGACTCGCTGTCCGGTTCTCTCGAACAAGGATTCACGGTCAATGTGGATCAACGGGCATTTACCGCGGATCGAATCGTCCTTGCCACCGGACTCAAAGATGAACTTCCGAAGATCCCAGGCCTTCAAGAAGCGTGGGGCACTTCAGCGATCCATTGCGCTTACTGCCACGGATGGGAAGTACGGGATCAAGAAATTCTCGTTATCGGTTGCGGACCGATGAGCGCACATCAGGCCATGATGTTCCAGCAGCTGAGCTCAAAGATCACTTTCATTAATCACGCCCCGAATGAACTGACCGAAGAGAGCGCTGCATTGCTGAGCCGTCTGGAAATCCCCTTGGTCAACCAATCGGTCGCTGCTCTGGAATTCGATAGCGACGGGCAGTTGGCCGCCGCCAAACTGGACAACAACGAACGCCTGCGAGCCCAATCAGTCATCGTCGCCAGTCGAATGAACGTACATGGGGAGCTGTACCAAGCGCTGGGCGGCGAGCTAGATGAGCACCCGCTGGGAACCTACATTAAAGTCAACGAGACCGGCGCTACCGAGGTCCCAGGCGTCTATGCCGTAGGCAACGCGAGCAATCTCAGCGCCATGGTCATGGCCGCAGCAGCTTCTGGCACGCTAGCGGGAGCGGCCATCAATGCTGACCTCCTCAATGCAAAGCTAACCTAATCCGAGCTGCCACTCACCCGGAAATGAAGAGTCCCTCCCATCGCGTCAGCCTCCGTCAGACATGATGGGAGGGGCTCACGCGTGGTGTGCATGGCCGTTCGCTGACGCAGACTCGCCAGCGTCATGCGCATCACTTCCCACATCGCAAGGATCAATGGTAGGGTTAAATCGTTACCTCGACGCTTGCAGGTGTGACTCACCCGCCAGCAAGCGTTAGCAGTAGGATTTGTAGCACGGCCAACAAATCGTCTGTGCAATACAAATCGGTTCACTGATCTTCGGATTGAATGAACTCCTACCGAAACGAATTCTTCATCTTCTCTTCTTCACTGCAGAAAAAGCATCTCGACGTTTCCCAACGTCGCGCCTCTGTGGATTCCTTGTTCTACTCCGCTAGCGTGGGGTCATTACCCGTTAGCAGCCTGGATTCCGATGATGCTTAAGCTAGTGCAGCGACACCCGTTTTGGCCGATACAGGCAAAATCAGTATTCGATAGTCCGTATCGACGGCAGGCGAATAGTTCTCGGCAGCTCTGCTCGAGGTAACCCCAAAATTTTCCGATTCGGAACTTCGGATCGGCAACCGGGCCACAACGTGGCCAATCAATAAATAAGGAAATAACACTATGGCCACTGGCACCGTGAAATGGTTCAACGCTGAAAAGGGCTTCGGCTTCATCGCACCTTCGGATGGATCTGCTGACGTTTTCGCACACTACAGCGCTATCCAGAGCTTCGGTTTCCGTAGCCTCGAAGAGGGCCAGACCGTTGAGTACACCCTGGAAGCTGGTCCAAAGGGCCCACAGGCAACCAACATCCAGGCTCGCTAAGAGACTTTCTTCAAAGGTGTAGTTCCCCCGCAAGGGCTGGAACTGCACCTTTGATGCATTTAAGAATCAATATCCCCTAATTCCGGCGAGCACGTGCTGGCGGGCGCTCCCTCAGAACCCCGACGCCTAATAAACGCGCTGGCACCGCGGATAACCTCGGGAAACGCCGGAAAATCATCGCTATCGGATCCGGCAAAATAATTTCGCCCTTTACTTTCAATACCTGCTTCAGCCCTCGATGCATTACTCGTTGCATGCCTTGTACGACTAAAGTCGGCACAGTGCGCCGAAACTGGACTTTGGCAAGATGCTGCTCAGTCAGCTTGGACTCGCGTAGCGGTTCCGCCAGAAGACGCGCCGTCGCCACCGCATCCTGCACTGCCAGATTTACGCCTACTCCGCCCACCGGACTCATCGCATGGGCAGAGTCCCCGATGCAGAGCAATCCAGGTTGCCACCACTTCCGTGCGCGGTTCAATTTAACGTCCAGCAACTTCGCGTCGTCTAGTTTTAGGCCCGCGACCGAGCCGGCAAGCTCTGGCGCCGCCGAAATTATCGAGTCATGCCAGGCATCCACTCCCATCGCGCGTAGTTCAGTATCCATGCCTTTCGGCAAAATCATCGCCGTTTGCACATACCCGGTTCGAGGGATCAACACGAACATCCTGCCATTCACGAAGGCCGGAGACAGCGTAAATTCGCGTTTCAACGCTCCAGGGACCTTGAACCACCAGACGTCAATTGGAACCGAATAATCCTTCATCGCGATCCCTGCCGAATCGCGAATGCGAGACCATCTGCCATCAGCGGCGATGGTCAGATCGGCTCGTATTTCATGCTCGCCATCGGGCCCCGTGTACTGGACGCCGACAATCTTTCCCAAATCACTGAGCACATCGGTGACTTCGCAATTCATGCGCAGGGTGAAGTTCTCTTCTGCTTCGCCAGCACGTGCCAACAGATCTAGAAAATCCCACTGCGGCGCCAAAGCTATAAACGGGTACGGGTGATGCAACTTCGAAAGGTCCACCACAGTGACAGGAGAATTGTCCTGCGCTGGAAACTGCGCTTGGCTCACCTTGTTGAATTGGATCTGCTCAAACTGTTCCATCAACCCAAGCTCGTCGAGCAATTGAAGCGTCGACGGGTGGATGGTATCCCCGCGGAAGTCCCTGAGGAAATCAGAATGCTTTTCGAGCACTGTCACGGAAACTCCGCATCGGGCCAGCAATAAGCCCGCGACCATTCCTGCTGGTCCTCCCCCAACAACGATGCAACCAGTGGTTGACTTCATTGGCGTATCCCTCCGGTGACGGCGATGTGACACCAGCTTGCCATCGTTCCTCGTCATTGGCCAGCATTGAATCTCGAATCTGGCTCGATAGTCTGCCGAGGCAAAATTTCATGAGGGGCACTGATGTCTGCAGCGCGAATCCGCATCAGGACTTGCTGGCCCTTGGAGGAATAGCGAGTGGTCCTGCTATGGGCCTTAACTGAGATGATTAGGGTTTCGAGAATGGGCAGTTCCAGATAACAAATTGCCGACGAGCGCGTCTATGAAAGTCTGAGTCACAGGAAGATCAGGAATGAGCACACGATGATAGACCGCGCCCCATAATTGATCCACCATCGATTCCAAATTCGTTTCTTCACGAATCTGGCCATCTTCCTGGGCCTTGGCCAGGCGCTTGACTGCAGCTTGCCGCCGCACAGATGAATAGAGGCGGCGATACTCCGCAGCAAGTTCAGGATCCGTCTGGGCAGCTCCGATAAGTTCGGTGAGCACTCTACCGCCGCGAGTTTTTGTCATAACTCGAGTGAAAGCGGTGAGCTGGCTAGTCAGATCCGCTTTGATATCTCCGGAATCATTAAATGCCAGTTCGTTCTCTACGGCATGGACATAGCAATCAAGGATGAGTACCCCGAGCGATGGCCACCAACGGTATAGAGTCGTCTTGCTGACGCCGGCTTCGCGGGCAACCCGCTCAAAGCTGAGCTGTCCCATGCCTTCGTTGAGCAGAATCGGCCCCACTGCCGAGTACACGTCTTGGCGCACTTCAGCTGCTGGGCGTCGCCCACGACCTCGCTTGGGTGCGGGTTCTTGCATCTATCTATCTCCTAAGTCATAGTCCTACATCAGCCTGCGGGACCTATTGGATCGTGTGTTCCTGCAGCCTCATGGCACGTTGCATGTTGCCTCAGTGGCTGGATCGACCTTTGCGCAATCGAATATGTAAGTGTTGCGCTTTAGCGCAGCGGCTCCCCTGCCATGGAGGATCCGAAGGTTCAAGCAGCCGGCAGGTCGCCGGAAGATCAGGCGATCGCGCCGTTTGGAAAAACAACCTGTCCATTGATCCATCGAGCTGGGCCTGCAAGGAATGCAACGACTTCAGCGATGTCCTCTGGTGTGCCGAGCCGCTCCAATGGTGAGAGGGAGGCAAGACGATCGACTAGTTGCTGCTCTTTCCCGTCAAGGAATAGCTCAGTGGCTGTTGGCCCCGGAGCCACTGTATTGACGGTAATGTCCCTGCCTCGTAATTCGCGGGCGAGCACCAAAGTCAAAGATTCGACGGCGGCCTTGCTTGCTGCATACGCCGCATACGTGGGGTGCTGCAACCGGGTTTGGCTGGTTGAAAAGTTGATGAGTGCACCGCCTTGTGCCACTCGTTGCGCGGCGAGCTGGGAAACTACAAACGTGCCCCGTACATTGGTCTTCATCATCCGGTCGAAATCACTGAAGTCGAGCTCCTGAACTGTCGACAGAAGCATGATTCCCGCGGTATTCACGACTACGTCAACGTTGCCAAAGGCTGATTCCACATCATCGAATGCCTCAGCCATCGCTGCGTCATCTGAAATGTCGGCTTGGACCGAGATGGCTTCCCCGCCATTCGCGGTAACCTGGTGGACGATTTCCTGAGCCCGCTCTCGGTTGCCAGAGTAGTGCACCCCAATGGCATACCCATCATGGGCGAGACGCTGAACGACAGCCCGGCCGATTCCGCCGGAACCGCCGGTGACAAGTGCAACACGTCGTTTCGCTCCGCTATTGGCGCTGTTCTCAGACATTTGGCTCTCCATACTTGAAATGAACACCACGTCCATTACTTTGGTGTAGATTCACAGCAGCACGTGACTCGTCCAGATAGTTCGATGAATGCCCATCATTGGCCGCCATTGCAACGGCTTTCTCCCCTTTCTGATAACTCGAAACGGGACTCCGGTTTGAACTATGCATCAATCAGGAGCTCCAGCTCCCAAATAAGTGCTGTCAAGAGATGAAAGTCCCTGGTCACCCGATAACGTTGGACGGCACGCAAAAAGCGGCCAGGACCTGCAATGTTCTGCAAGTCCTGGCCGCCTTTTAGAATTCAGACGCCCTTAGGCCTGTGGACTAGAAATCCCAGTCCTCGTCCTCGGTGTTCACGGCCTTGCCGATAACGTAGGACGAACCGGATCCGGAGAAGAAGTCGTGGTTCTCATCAGCGTTCGGGCTCAATGCAGCCAGAATTGCTGGAGAAACGTCAGTCACCGAAGCCGGGAACATCGCCTCGTAGCCAAGGTTCATCAGAGCCTTGTTGGCGTTGTAGTGCAGGAACTTCTTAACGTCCTCAGACAGGCCCACTGGATCATAGAGATCGTGGGTGTACTGAACTTCGTTTTCGTACAGTTCAAACATGAGCTCGAAGGTGTAGTCCTTCAGTTCCTGCTTGCGCTCCTCGCTCAGGCCTTCCAGGCCCTTCTGGAACTTGTAGCCGATGTAGTATCCGTGAACGGCTTCGTCACGAATGATCAGGCGGATCAAGTCAGCGGTGTTGGTCAGCTTTGCGTGCGAAGACCAGTGCATTGGCAGGTAGAAACCGGAGTAGAACAAGAAGGATTCGAGCAGGGTCGAAGCGATCTTGCGCTTGAGCGGATCTTCACCGTGGTAGTAGCTCTCGATGATCTGCGCCTTCTTCTGCAGATTCACATTCTCGGTTGACCAGCGGAAGGCTTCGTCAATTTCCTTGGTGGAGGCCAAGGTCGAGAAGATCGAGGAGTAGCTCTTAGCGTGAACCGACTCCATGAACGCGATGTTGGTGTACACAGCCTCTTCGTGAGGAGTGATTGCGTCTGGGATCAACGACACAGCCCCGACAGTACCCTGGATGGTATCCAGCAGGGTCAATCCGGTGAACACGCGCATGGTCAGCAGTTTTTCATCTTCGGTCAAGGTGGCCCAGGACTGAATGTCGTTGGACAGTGGCACCTTTTCCGGAAGCCAGAAGTTATTAACGAGGCGGTTCCAAACCTCAACGTCTTTGTCATCCTGGATACGGTTCCAGTTGATCGCTTCAACCTTATTGGTCAGCTGAATCTTTTCGGTCATTGCCCCTCATCGAAAAGCTAAATCGTGTAACGAACGTTGCTACCAACTCTACCGTTCTTTCGAACCGCGAGGACGCAGCGAATCTCAAAGTTAATGCCAGAATCTATTGCTTCTGACTTGAGTTTTTATACAAAGCGGCTGCCGTTAGGTCGGACCAAACGGCAGCCGCTTCGTGATATTAATGTCCTACTTGGCGGCCACTAATGCGGGTTTACAGTGCGCAGGAAACGCAACCCTCAACTTCGGTGCCTTCCAAGGCCATCTGGCGAAGTCGAATGTAGTAAAGGCTCTTAATGCCCTTGCGCCATGCGTAGATCTGAGCCTTGTTGATGTCGCGAGTGGTTACGGTGTCCTTGAAGAACAGAGTCAACGACAGGCCCTGGTCCACGTGCTGGGTAGCAGCGGCGTAGGTGTCGATGATCTTCTCGTAGCCGATCTCGTAGGCATCTTCGTAGAAATCGATGTTCTCGTTGTTCATGTAAGGAGCCGGGTAGTAAACGCGGCCGATCTTACCTTCCTTGCGGATCTCGATCTTCGCTGCGACCGGGTGGATCGAGGAAGTCGAGTTGTTGATGTACGAGATCGAACCGGTTGGCGGAACAGCCTGGAGGTTCTGGTTGTAGATACCGTGCTCCATGACCGAAGCCTTCAGCGCATTCCAATCTTCCTGGGTAGGAATGTGGATGTCAGCGAAGAGCTCGCGTACGCGCTCGGTCGCTGGTACCCACTGCTGATCGGTGTACTTGTCGAAGAATTCACCCGACGCGTACTTCGAGTTCTCGAAGTTATCGAAGGTCTCACGGCGTTCGATGGCGATCTTGTTCGACGCAGTCAGAGCGTGGAACAGAATCGTGTAGAAGTAGATGTTGGTGAAGTCGATGCCTTCTTCGGAACCATAGTAGATGTGCTCGCGAGCGAGGAATCCGTGCAGGTTCATCTGGCCCAGGCCGATAGCGTGCGACTTCTTGTTGCCGTCCGCGATCGAAGGAACCGAACCGATGTAAGACATATCGGACACTGCGCTCAGGGCGCGGATCGCGATTTCAACCGAACCTGCGAGGTTCTTGCCGTCCATGGCCTTGGCAATGTTCATCGAGCCCAGGTTGCAGGAAATGTCCTTGCCGACCTTGGAGTAGCTCAAATCGTCACCGAATTCGGACGCCGAGGAAACCTGCAGGATCTCCGAGCAGAGGTTCGACATCGTGATGCGGCCGGCAATTGGGTTGGCCTTGTTCACGGTGTCTTCGAACATGATGTACGGGTAACCGGACTCGAACTGGATCTCAGCTACGGTCTGGAAGAACTCACGGGCGTTGATCTTGGACTTCTTGATTCGCGAGTCGTCGACCATCTCGTAGTACTTTTCAGTAACCGAGATTTCGCTGAACGGCACACCGTAAACGCGTTCCACGTCGTAAGGGCTGAACAGGTACATGTCTTCGTTCTTGCGAGCCAGCTCGAAAGTAACGTCTGGGATGACAACACCCAGCGACAGGGTCTTGATACGGATCTTCTCGTCGGCGTTTTCACGCTTGGTGTCCAAGAAGCGGTAGATATCCGGGTGGTGCGCGTTCAGGTACACCGCGCCGGCACCCTGGCGTGCGCCCAGCTGGTTTGCGTAGGAGAAGGAGTCTTCCAGAAGCTTCATCACAGGGATGACGCCGGAGGACTGGTTCTCGATCTGCTTGATCGGGGCACCGTGTTCGCGCAGGTTGGTCAGCGACAGGGCAACGCCGCCGCCCCGCTTGGACAGCTGCAGCGAGGAGTTGACCGCACGGGCGATCGATTCCATGTTGTCTTCAATGCGCAACAGGAAGCAGGAGACGAGCTCGCCGCGCTGTGCCTTGCCGGCATTGAGGAAAGTCGGGGTTGCAGGCTGGAAGCGGCCGTCGATGATTTCGTCGACCAGCTGGGTAGCAAGCTTTTCATCGCCGCGTGCAAGGTGCAGGGCGACCATGCACACGCGATCTTCGTAACGCTCCAGGTAACGCTTGCCGTCGAAGGTCTTCAGCGTGTACGAGGTGTAGAACTTGAATGCACCCAAGAAGGTTTCAAAACGGAACTTCTTGTCGAATGCGTGCTTGAAGAGCTCGCGAATGAAGTTCATCGAGTACTGGTCAAGCGTCTCGCGCTCGTAGTACTCGTGCTTCACGAGGTATTCGAGCTTCTCGTCAAGATCGTGGAAGAACACGGTGTTGTTGTTCACATGATCCAGGAAGTACTGGCGGGCTGCATAGCGGTCCACCTCGAACTGGATCTTTCCATCTGGACCATAAAGGTTCAGCATGGCGTTCAGGTCGTTGTAGCTCAAGCCCTGGAACTGGGCTGGGAGCTCCTTTGAGCTCGTCATCGTTCCTGCCAATTCTGCGACGCTGGTGTCCAAAAGGTTTCAAGCCCTTCTTTGACGTTGAGAACGTCTTCTGAGGTTCCCATGAGTTCGAATGTATAAAGTACGGGTACGTTGCATTTCTGGGCAATACGCTTAGCCGCAATGCAGTAGTACTCGCCGAAGTTTGTGTTCCCCGCGCCGATTACACCGCGAAGATTTGCCCGATTTTCGTCATGCCGCAGGAATTTCATGATTTGCGGAACAATCGAATGCTTGCCTCGTTCACCACCGTAGGTGGGGATGAGCAATACATACGGAGCGGTAGAGATGAGCTGCGGCTCGGTCGCAAAAACCGGAATCCGAGCCGCGTCCATCTCGAGTTTATCCACGAATCTTTTGGTGTTCTCGGAAACCGATGAGAAGTAAATCAGATTCGATTTCGTGAACTCGACTGGTTCGTGGGCCTCAGCGTTTTGCTTGTCAGCAAGAGCTGTAGGTGACATCCTCTTTCGCCTCCACTGCAAAGTGAGCGGAATGGGCTCGTGCTCTAGTTAGCTGGAGCCAGCAATTCGATCTTGTCTGGGCGGAAGCCCGACCAGTGATCATCGTCGGTGACGACAACAGGTGCCTGCATGTAGCCCAAGCCACGTACGTGCTCCAAGGCGGCGGCATCCTGTGAGATGTCGACCTTGTTGTACTCGACACCCTTCTTATCCAACGCGCGGTAAGTAGCGTTGCACTGAACGCAGGAAGGCTTCGTGTAAACCGTGATGGCCATGTCCCTGATCCCCTTTAGAAATTCTTGATGTTGGCCGGTTTCCCTCTTGTTGAGAGAAAGTCCCAGCTGCCCTTTCGGATGCCTCAAAAAACAGTTTTCGAGGTGCTACTGGTGCGAGCCGCACCAACGGGTTCAATACTACATGTTGTGTTTGGCCGGTCAAGCAGCCACAACATGATGTATTACAAGTATGTCATTCTTCCCCGCCAACGTCCACAGGAACTGTGGATATTCGATCCCGTTTAAACCGCGATTTTTCGGGGTCTGCCCAACGTTGTCCACAGCCTTGCCAGCGGTGCATGTGGGTTAAAAATTCTTCCTGTGAGATGTTCCTCGGCGTGTTTCGCCTCCCATATCTAGTTACGCCCTGCCAGGGAGCACCACTACATCTAGTGTGGCCCCGGCGAGGGACACTATGAGTCGCCGAGACTCACGCTGTGCACAACACAGCAGAGAGGACGGCCGCTGTTTCCAACTGGCCGCCCTCTCTGCTTCATCTCAAAACCCTGCCACAGCTAAAAGCTCAGGCATAGTTGCGGGCGCCGAAGATCCCTTGACCCACACGCACCACAGTCGCCCCCTCGGCGATGGCGAGCTCGTAGTCGCCGCTCATGCCCATCGACAGGTGTTCGAAGCCCTGCGGAGCGTTCTGCTGCAGCTGCTCCAGCGTCTGGCGCAAAGAGGCGAAATTGCCGCGAACCTGTTGCTCGTCATTCGTGTTGGCCGCCATGGTCATCAGGCCCACCGGGGTGAGTCGATCCAGCGGAGCCAAGGAGGCCAGCAAGCCGGCGGCCTCGGATGCCAGGATCCCGGACTTGCTTTCCTCCCCCGAAGTATTGACCTGGATGAAGACTTCCAGCGTCCGATCCTCCAGCTCGAGCCGGCGCTGCAACGTCTCTGCCAGCTTCAATGAGTCCAAGGCGTGGAACTCATCGGCGAATTGAGCGACGAACTTCGCCTTGTTGGTTTGCAGCGGACCGATGATGGCGTAGCGCAGGTGGGGGAAGTCCTCGCGGAAGTGCTCATACTTGCCATGGGCCTCTTGCACCTTGTTCTCCCCCAAGGTGTCCACCCCGGCGGCAATGGCCAGTGCCAGCCGCTCGGTGCCGATGGTCTTGGTCACCGGCAGCAAGCGCACCGAGCCGGCCTCACGGCCCGCTGCAGCGCACGCGGCGGCGATGCGCTGATTGACCGCTGCCAGATTGCGAATGAAATCCTCGGTAGTGGCCGCATGGGCGGCAGCAGGTTGCGAAGTCAAAACGCCAACTTTCTCGATCTCCCAAAGTGTTGCTGGCGCCAAAAGGCGCCAGCAACAAGCATAGGCATAAACGCCTAGAACATTTGCCTCCAGTTGGTCTTGGCCAGATCCAGCAGCTCGTCCCCACGTCCCGAGAGCACGGTGCGAATGGCGTAGAGCGCAAAGCCCTTGGCCTGTTCCAGCTTGATGTTCGGCGGCATCGACATCTCTTGGCGGTCGGTCACCACATCCAACACCGCGGGCCCGTCGTGGGCCAGGAACTGAGCGATCGTGGATTCGAGCTGCGCGGAGTCATCCACGCGGTAGCCCTTCAGCCCGGCAGCCGTGGCCACCGCACCGAAATCCGGGTTCTGTAGATCCGTGGCATAGGTGACAAAGCCGGCGGCCTTCATCTCCAGCTCGACGAAGTTCAGCGAGGAGTTGTTGAAGACCACGATCTTCACCGGCAGCTTGTTCTGCGTCGCGGTCAGCAGTTCGCCGAGCATCATGGACAGGCCGCCATCCCCGGCAAAGGCGATCACCTGCCGGTTGCGGTCGATGGCCTGCGCGCCCAAGGCATGGCACAGTGCGTTGGCCATGGATCCGTGGTTGAAGGAACCGAGCACCCGCCGCTTACCGGTCATGGTCAGATAGCGGGCGGCCCAGATGACCGGAGAGCCGACGTCGGCAGTGAAGATCGTGTCATCGTTGGCGGCCTGGTCGATCAGCCGCGCCAGGTACTGCGGATGGATCGCGGCTCCCGGCTTGGATCCGGTGGCCAGTTCATCGAGCTTGGTCCTGGTCTTGCGGTAATGCTCCAGCGCATTCTCCAGGTGCTTGCGATGGGTTTGCACCGGCAGCAGAGCATTCAGCGCGGCCGCGGTATCCTTCACGGTGCCCACCAGCGGGACATCCACCCGGGTGCGGCGTCCGATCTGCTCGCCGCGGATATCCACCTGGATGATGGTGGCATGCTGCGGATAGAACTGCTGGTACGGGAAGTCGGTGCCCAGCATGAGCAGCACGTCGCATTCGTCAATCGCCTTGGCACCCGAGGCAAAGCCCAGCAGCCCGGTCATGCCCACATCGAAGGGGTTGTCGTACTCGATATGCTCCTTGCCGCGCATGGCATGGACGATCGGGGCGGCCAGCTTGTCGGCCAACGCGACCACTTCATCATGGGCGCCGGCCACACCGGCACCGGCAAGGATGGTGACCTTGCGCGAGCCTTCGAGGATCTCGGCGGCCTGCTCCAATTCCGCTTCATTGGGCAGAACCCGGGGACTGGTCTTGACGATCTGCTGGGTCGCGGTTCGCTCCATCTCCGAAAGCGCCACATCCCCGGAGATCACCAACACGGCCACGCCGCGCTTCTCGATGGCCTCGCGCATCGCGATCCGCAGCATCCGGGGCATCTGCTTGGGGTCGGAGACCTGTTCGGCATACACCGAGCAGCCTCGGAAGACCTCAACCGGATTGGTCTCCTGGAAATAGTTGGACCCAATTTCCTCGGTGGGGATCTGGGCGGCGATGGCCAGCACCGGCACCCGGGAACGATTCGCGTCATACAAGCCGTTGATCAGGTGCAAGTTGCCCGGGCCGCAAGAGCCCACGCACACGGCGATCTCGCCGGTGATTTCCGCCTCTGCCGCGGCGGCGAAGGCGGCGGCTTCCTCGTGGCGGTGATGCACCCATTGCATGCGGCCGTTCTCCCGCAGGGCATCGGTCAATCCATTCAGGGAATCTCCCGGGATGCCATAGATTCGGCGCACGCCCTGGGTGTCAAGCTGTTCAATCAGGTGGTCGGCTACGGTAGGCAAAACATTCCTCCTGCACACAATGTTCCAATGGGTCTACTGCTCACCCTACTGCGCCGTTCTCCCTTGTGCCATGGATTTTGCCTCCCGGACCAGGTTCCTCCCAACACACCATGAAGTGCCACAGACCACAAGAGACAGGAACCCTCCGGGACCGGGCACGGATTAGCTAGGCTGGAGAGATGATGAACGAACCGCAGCGCATGGCCAATACCTCCAAGCTTCCGGCAGGAGCAAGCAATGGAGCGCTGTGGAAGCTGGAACCGGCAGATCGGGACCTCGACGCCAACGTCATCTCCCTGGCACCCGGAGAGCAGATCGGCGAACATCTGGGACCTGCCTTGGATGTGCTGCTGCATGTCTTCGCCGGCTCGGGCATGTTGCACACCGCCAGCGGGCAGATCGAGCTGGAAGTCGGAGACATCATCTATCTGCCCGCGCACAGCCAGCGCCGTTTCACCGCCGGGGAGCATGGCCTGGCATATTTCTCGGTGCACCAGCGCAAGAACACCACGGGCCTGATGCCGGTGCCCCGACGCAGCTAGCGCGCCAGTTCTAGCTGCTCCACACGCCCTCATCGAGGAAGTGCTGCATCTGCGCTGCATAGGGCGCCAGATCAAGGCCCTGCTCGTCAAGCCACTGCTGGTTGTAATAGGTATTGGCGTAGCGTTCGCCGGAGTCGCAGATCAGCGTCACCACGCTGCCCTGCTGGCCGCGCTCGAGCATATCGGCGATGATCCCGAAGGCGGCATAGAGATTGGTCCCGGTCGAGCCGCCGGCGAAGTAGCGCGTCCTGGAGCGCAGGAAGTGCATGGCCGCCAAGGAAGCCGCATCCGGCACCTGCACCATGTGATCGATGACCCCGGGCATGAACGAGGCCTCCACCTTGGGCCTGCCGATGCCTTCGATCCGCGACCCGGTGCCGGTGGCGTAGGCCAGGTTGCCGCTGCGCCAGCCCTCGTAGAAGGATGAGCCTTCCGGGTCGGCGACGCAGACGCGGGTCTCGTGCTGCTTGTAGCGTGCGTAGCGCCCAAAGGTGGCGCTGGTTCCGCCGGTGCCGGCCCCCACCACGATCCAGCTGGGGATCGGGTGCGGTTCGGCAGACATCTGCGCGTACACCGACTCGGCGATATTGTTGTTGCCGCGCCAGTCGGTGGCCCGCTCGGCGTAGGTGAACTGGTCAAGATAGTAGCCGGTGGATTCTGCCGCCAGCTCGCGGGCGGCGGCATCAACCTGGCCTGCGCCGTCGACCAAGTGGCATCGGCCGCCATAGAACTCGATGAGCTTGATCTTCTCGGAGCTCGTCGAGGCGGGCACGACCGCGATGAATTGCAGGCCGAGCATCCGGGCGAAGTAGGCTTCGGAGACAGCGGTGGAACCGCTGGAGGCTTCCACCAGGGTGGTCCCCTCGGTGATGCGCCCGTTGACCAGACCATAAAGGATCAGTGAACGGGCAAGACGGTGCTTGAGCGAACCGGTGGGGTGCACCGATTCATCTTTCAGGTACAGCTCGATCCCCCATTGCGCGGGAAGTTCAAAACGCAGCAGGTGAGTATCCGCGCTGCGGTTCGCATCTGCATTGAGCTGAGAAATTGCATGTCGCACCCAAAGATCAGTCATTCTTCTACTCTAGCGGTGGCGTCATGCCCAAACACGCCCATCATGATAAATTCAAAATTGTGGAATTAAAGCTGGTTTCTGGTGGCTATGCAGTCCTGATGCTTCTGGGTTTGAGCTGGGCTGTCTGGGCGGTTTTCGCTGCGCCCGATCTGGAGGACATTGCCGGTGGCTGGCTTGGACAAGACGCCACGGTCTCCTCTGTTCCGCTCATCGGCCTGCTCCCCTGGTTCGCCCTCATCCTCTGTCTCGCTGCCTACGCCATCTGGCAAGGAGTCTCTCGGTGGCAGGTGCGGGTTCACCGGGAAATACGGCCTTGGGTCTTGGCCATGGTGCTGTTCAATGCGGCATGGGTCTTGTGCCTGCAGCGCGGACTGATCGGCTTGAGCCTGTTCGCTGGCGCGGCGCTGTTGGCTGTGCTCATTCGAATTGTCGTGGCCCTTGACCGAAGCACCCTGGAACACCAAATCGATCGCTGGATTACCAGGGCTTGTTTCGGGCTGTTTGCCGGTTGGCTATCAGTGATCATCGTTGCCGAGTCTTTGGCCTTTGCTGCGATGCATCATGGAAACCCGCACTCCTTGATGTTCAAAGGATCCAGCGCTCTGGCGATTATCTTGCTCGCGTTGTTCCTCTGTGCTGTCAGTTTCAAGAATCCGATGGGCATCTATTTGAACGCTGGAGCGTTGTGGGTCCTGGTCTGGATCATTCTCGACCGGTATTCAGGGCACGCCACGTCGCCGATCTTTGCCACGGTTTGCCTTGTTGCCGCGGTGATGATGCTGATCTGCCTGATCAGCGCCTTGCGTACCCGGATCCGGCGAATTCTGAGTTCGCACTGAGCGCAACGCCCTGCGCTTGAGAGCCAACCGCTAGCTGGCTAGGGTGGAGGATGAGGCCTAAAGGTCCATCAGAGAGGAAAACATGTCGAAGACTGCTAAGAGCTTTAAAGAAGTTGAAAAGTCGTTGGCGAAACTCGCCAAGGCTGCCAAGGAAGAGCTGCCCAAGGAAATCCGTGGCGGCTGGACCGAGGCTGTTTCCAGTGTCAACGCTGATGCCATCAGCAAGGCTGGTTCCAACCTGATTGAAAATGTCACTGGCAATTCCAAGGCCGCACAGCGTGCCCGTGCCTCGGTGCAGAATGCAGTCCAGAACGCGCAGAAGAATCTGGTTCCGAAGGAAAAGTCCCACAAGGGCGGCAAGTTCCTGATTGTTTCGCTTATTGTTGCTGCCGTAGCCGCAGTGGTTCTCTCCCAGGTGCAGAAGAAGAACTAATTTTCCCAAAGCGTAGTTAAAGCGTCAGGGCGTGGCATCCGATGGATGCCACGCCCTGAGGCTTTTCTGCGACTAGTTCCTTACTGCTTGGCCCGAGATCCGCGCGCGGACTTATAGGCCGCGGCGGCACCGAGCAGGGCCACCATCAACCCAACGGGAATCAGCCACAGGCTGTTGGCGCCGGTATCCGCCAAATCCCCCTCTCGTTCAGTCTGCACGACCTGCTCCGCATCAATTTCCTCGGATTCCTCGGATATCGAATCCTGCTCCTCTGCCTGCGGTTCACGTTCAGGCTGGGACTGTTCAGGCTTCCCTGATTCCTCAGGATCCGCGGACTCTGGCGATTGCTCCGGGTCCTGTTCGTTCTCCTGCGGGGCCGGCGAGGACGGCGATTCGCTTGGCTCGGTGGTCGGGCTTGGCGAGCTGGAGTCCAGATCGAAGATATCGGCGGCCTGGCCCAGCGAGGCAAAAACTGTCTCACCGGTGGCCTCGTCTACGGCGTCGTTATCCGTGACTACATATACTTCCCCGCCAGCCACGGCCAGTCCTTCAAGTTTTTCTTGCGTCCACCCGTGCGTAGCTTCCAGCGTCGGCAAGACATCCGCGGCCAGCTTCTTGTTCAGCATGCTGACACCTGCATCTTCAGGCCGTTCGCCGTCTTCCGGCAATTCAACTTGGTAAACAGCTTTGTGCTTGGCTGCTGGACCAACCTGATTGTCACGTTCAATGACCGCGTACGAGCCATCGGGCAGAGCCGTGATTTCCGACAGCCCGTTCCAGGCTCCGTCCGCTGCTTGCTCCAAGTGGTATCCGTACCAGCTGAACTCGCCGGTTGCAGGCAGATATTTGCCAAGACGAACAAAATCTTCGCCCGGAACCTCGCGTTGCAGGGTGAAGATCACTTGCTCGTCCTCCCCGCTTCCGCGCACAGTGACGCCTTCCAGCCCCTGCTTCTGCAGTGAACCAACAGCTTCCTCCGGCAGCGGGACTTCTTCGATGACCGCGCCTGAATCATCGATTTCCACCAACATGTTCTCGGTTCCTTCGGCACCTTCGTGAGCGGCCCAGAAGCCTCCGTCTTCTCGTGCTGCCAGCCCTTCGAGATCAAGCTCGGTGCTTGCTCCGGTAACAGGGATCGAGCTGTCTACGGAGGCAGGGGCCCCAAGGGTGATGTCGTAGATTCGCGGCGCGTAAGCATTATCGCTGACTGCGTAGAGCTTCGTCGGGTCAGCTGGATCAGGGCTCAGCCCGCTGAGCGCGCCAAACGGAACCAGCGATTCCTGTTGTGATGCAAGTTGCGGGAATTGCGGGCTGTCGGCACCAATGGAATAGAGGGAGAGAGCTGAGCGCACATCGTCCTCATCGGTTTCGGAGGCGACCGCCAGGAGCCCGCGCTCTGGAATCGGCAAGATTCCTTCTGGCCCGTTGGTGCTCGGCAAGGTTTGCAGGTAACGCGGCTTCTTCGGATCCGAGAGGTCGTATACGGCTACGAAATTGGCCCGCTCGGACGCAACAAAACCATAATCGACGCCGTTGAATCGTGAGATTGCCAGGCCCTCTGGTTCCGTGCCTTTCTTGTCTGTCCTCTTTTCCGGGAAGAGCCCTTGTCCCATTGCGAGGTGTTCAAAGCTGTTGCCTGAATCCCATACAACTTTTCCGGTGCGGGAATCAAAGATGGAGAATCCGCGGCTTCCACCTTTCCAGTCCCCTTCGTTGGCCGTGGCCAGGTACCGATCTTGGAGCCACGCCACAGCGTCTGGTTCTCGGGGGACGTCGTTTAGTGAACCTTCCGTATCGAGCTGCCCGTCATCGCTCGTGTCGATTCCTTGCAGGTCGACATGTCCGGTGCTGAATGCCCGCTTGAGCTTTCCGCTTGGCAGGTCAATGATGACCATGCCGTTATTTTCTTGGAGGGTAACGGCCAGCTGGTTTTTGGAGTTGATGCTCACGTACTCTGGCTCCGGGTCCTGTGGGGTGTCCAGGCCGGCTTTCGACAACAATGGCAACGCCTGCGGGTCGTTGGGAGTCCCTGACGTCAGCGGGACTTCGCGCAAGCTCCATTTGTCCGGGCTTTGCCCGTCCAGATCGAGGATCGCCACTGCGCCCGCAGGCGCTTGCGGGAGCCCTCCGTCGCCGGCATCCTCATCACGTTCATTTTCGATGGCAATACCTGCGTAGGCGCCGTCTTTGGAGATCGCGATGGAATCGGGTTGCCCGGGCAGTTCGAAGCTGTGCACCAGCGAGCGGTCGGCGATGCGCACGACGTCCAGCCGGCCGGAGGGCTCGCTGTAGCTGGCGGACGTATTGACCACAACAAACACGTACGGCCCGTAGGCTGCGACGCTTGTAGGTTCGTCCTCGGCACTGCCAAGTTGATGCAGCCCCAGCAAACCGAGGCCCTTCGGGTTCGATGGATCTGAGATATCGACAAATCCGACGCTTCGGGACAAGGCATCCGAGTAGATGAGCGTCTTGCCGTCTTCTGAAACCGTGGAAATCTCTGCTGCCGTGGTTCCTTCGGCGCCATCCGGATGATTTTGGTACACCGGATACGTGGCGACCCGCTCAAAATAGTCACTATTGTCAGCAGCGGCGGGACTGGCGATACTCGCGGACAACACTGCTGCCGCGACTAATCCGATACTTTTACCTGCAGCGCGATGCACTCGCTTCTCCCTTGTTAGGTGCTAGCCGTTTCCTCCCAAGATTCTCAGTGGAGAACAAATTGCCGGTGAACGAATGGCGACAAGCAGCGGGGCGAAACATGTCGAATGGTTCCGCTCATCACATTTAGTTGCATCACTTCAACTACAAGCGGAGACTAGCAGTAATACTTCAATTTTCAAGGAGATCAACATGAAGCTGACGAATACCACCGTATTAGGCACCGGCGTGCTCGGTTCGCAGATCCTCTTTCAGACTGCCTACCATGGCCTGCCGGTCATCGGTTACGACATCAGCGATGCTGCGTTGCAGCTTGCTGCAGCTCGGCTCGACAGCCTGGTGGATGAGTACGCATCGTTCTTTGGCGACCCGGCCAAGGCGCAAGCGGCCCGGGCATCCATCCAGCTAACCTCGGATATGGCCTACGCGGTCGGGGATGCGGATTTGGTCATCGAAGCAGTGCCGGAGGATCTGAAGATCAAGGAAGAGACCTATCAGAAGCTTTCTTCCTTCGCCCCGCAGCGCACCATCTTCGCAACGAATTCTTCGACCTTGCTCCCGTCGGATATTTCCCCATTCACCGGACGGCCTGCACAGTTCCTGGCCTTGCACTACGCGAATAACATCTGGAAAAACAACACGGGCGAAGTCATGGGCACCGCCGATACAAGCTCGGAAGCCTACGAAGCCGTAGTCGAATTCGCAGAAAGCACCGGGCTGGTCCCAATTCGCGTGCTCAAGGAGCAACCCGGCTACGTGCTGAACTCGCTGCTGGTCCCATTTCTCGAATCTGCCAGCCACCTGTTAGTCAACGAGGTCGCCGACGCTTCCACCATTGACACCACGTGGAAACTGGGCACTGGCGCGCCCTACGGCCCATTCGAAATCTACGACATCGTCGGATTGAATACTGCCTATCACATCTCCAGCCACGGCGATGAAACCAGCAAGAAGTTTGCTGAACTGCTTAAGACGCAGTACATCGATCAAGGCAAACTAGGTGTCGCCACCGGCGAAGGATTCTACAAGTACAACTAAACGCCTCGCACCGCCCGGCATTCTGCTTAGTTGCCGCTCGGATAGGATGGTTCGGTGGCCCATATTGACGTGACTGACATCCAGTATTTCCTTTCCGACGGCACCCAACTGCTGGGCGGTGTGGCCTTTAAGGTCTCCGCAGGAACCAAAACAGCTTTGATCGGCCCGAACGGCACGGGCAAAACGACGTTATTCAAGATCATCGCAGGAGATCTCAAGGCTGACGAAGGTTCAATTAACCGCACCGGTTCATTAGGGATCATGCGCCAGTTCGTTGGCCAGGTGCGCGATGAAACCACGGTCAAGGAATTGCTCCTGTCCACAGCGGCCCCAGCCTTGGCGCAAGCCGCCGAAAAAGTCGCCAAATACGAAGAGCTCATGCTGACCAGCGAGGACGAAAAGGTCCACATGCGCTACGCCGAAGCCATTATCGAATGGGGCGACGCAGGCGGATACGAACTCGAGACCACCTGGGACAAGGTCTGCATGGCGGCCCTGGGCATCGAGTTCGATCAAGCGGCAACCCGCTTGGCCCGCACCTTATCTGGTGGCG
Source organism: Glutamicibacter mishrai (assembly GCF_012221945.1). Taxonomy (NCBI): domain Bacteria; kingdom Bacillati; phylum Actinomycetota; class Actinomycetes; order Micrococcales; family Micrococcaceae; genus Glutamicibacter; species Glutamicibacter mishrai. The sequence continues at coordinate 69,872 of NZ_CP032549.1, forward strand.
AACAGAAACGCCTGGTCCTCGAAGCGCTGTTCGAGGGCAATGATGACTTGCTGCTGCTCGACGAGCCAGATAACTACCTCGATGTTCCCGGCAAGCGCTGGCTCGAAGAGAAGATGCGCAACTCCCCCAAAACAGTGCTCTTCATCAGCCACGACCGCGAGCTTCTAAATAACGCGGCAACCCGCATCGTCACCCTGGAACCAGGGCATGGCGGAGCAACCGCTTGGATTCACGGCGGTTCCTTCGGCAGCTACGTGGAAGCACGCCAAGAACGCAACGAACGTTTCGAGGAGTTGCGCAAGCGGTGGGACGAGGAGCACGCCAAGCTCAAGGAACTGGTTAATATGTATAAGACCAAGGCCGCATTCCGCTCCGACATGGCCAACCGCTACCATGCGGCCACCACGCGCTTGGAGAAGTTCCTGGAAGCCGGACCTCCCCAAGCCATCCCACTGGAACAAAATGTGCAAATGCGGCTCAAGGGCGGCCGTACCGCAAAACGCGCAGTCGTCGCTGAAAAGCTTGAACTCAGTGGCCTCATGAAGCCCTTCTCGACCGAAATCTGGTTTGGCGATCGCGTTGGCGTCCTCGGCTCTAATGGTTCGGGAAAGTCCCATTTCCTGCGCCTGCTGGCTAGCGGCGGGAGCGAGCCGGAACGCGAGCATTTGCCCGTTTCCGATGTGGTGATCGACAAGGTTGAGCATGAGGGGACGGTCAAGCTTGGCGCCCGAATTCGCCCAGGCTATTTCGCCCAAACCCACACACGGCCCGACCTCTTCGGACGGACTTTGCTCGAGATCCTGCACCGCGGCGACGAGCACCGTTCCGGATTGCCCCGCGAGGCCGCGGCAGGTGCCTTGGATGGCTATGGCTTGGCTGGACAGTCCGAGCAGAAGTTCGAGTCGCTTTCGGGCGGACAGCAAGCACGTTTCCAGATCTTGCTGCTGCAGCTTTCAGGGGCAACACTGCTGTTGCTCGATGAACCGACTGACAACTTGGATCTGCACTCAGGCGAAGCCTTGGAGCGAGCCATCAACGCTTTTGAAGGAACCGTTCTCGCAGTGACCCACGACCGCTGGTTCGCCAAGAGCTTTGATCGTTTCCTGGTCTTCGGCTCCGACGGAACCGTGTATGAATCCGCGGAACCCGTTTGGGATGAGACGCGCGTGGTTCGTAAGCGCTAGGCATCCCGCTTGGCTTCTTGCGCAGCCCTGGCATCCATCGGAGTTTGCATTAGCAACAACCATGAATGCCAGGGCTTTGCGCTGCCCGATTTCCGGTGGCTGACCCGAATCCGAGGCTAGTGTTCGGGGTGAAGTACCGAATGTGGGGCTTGCAACTGATGCAGCAACTGGTGGATGCCAGGATGCACTAATTGCCAGCGACGATACTTGCCATCCCGTTCCACCTGAACCACCTGGGCACGATGAAGCGTCGCCAAAGCCTGGGTAACCGTGTTAGGCGAAAGACCAGTTGCTTCGGCCAATTGCGAGACCGAAGAACCCGGTGCTGCATGCATGGCGATGAGCAGCTTGATGCGCGTTTCATCAGCGCATAAGGAGAACACTTCGATCCATTCAGGGATGGTGGCCTGAACTTTCGAGAGTGCGTCGGAACCTATTTTTTCAAGCTCAATCTCAGTCACGATTCTCCGCTACGACGTTGTGGTAAAAACAGTGAGTAATACTGACATCTGTCTGGGTGAACACATGTATTCTGAGAGCAACAAAACCCCCACCTTTCTTGGAAGGACCCGTGCCGTGCGCAAACCGATATCCCGCGCAGCAGCAATTCTTCTACCCATCGTAATTGTCTGCAGCGGGTGTCAGGTAGCTAGCTCTGACGCAATGGAGCAATCCGCGGTAAATTTACTCACCCCATCCCTGCCTGCCACGCTCAATCCCTAGCAGGGTTTGATAACAACGGCATTGGAAAAATAAACGAATCGCTCTTCACGCTTCAAGGCGATGCGAAATCCCTACCGGAAATCGTTCCTCTCCTTGCGCAGGATGAGCCTTCGATTTCCGCCGACGGGCTCATTTGGGATATCACCGTGCGACAGGGAATAAAATTCAGCGATGGGACGTCACTGGATCCTGCCGACGTAGTTGCAAGCTACCGTGCGATCAAGGATCCTCGCACCGCCTCGCCGCTGGCAGGCACGATAGAGAACCTCGCTGCTGTGGATGAGCACGGCCCCCATGGCGTCCGTTTCACTCTGCATGAACCGCAAGTCTCCTTTAAGACCTCCTTGCTTGTCGGCATCGCGCCATCCGAGAAGATCCAGGCCGCTACCCCGGTCAGCGATTCAGAACTCAATCGTCACCCGATCGGCACCGGTCCATACGTCCTTGATAGCTTCGACAGTTCTAGTTTGGTTCTGAGCGCAAACGAGGATTACCGAGACGGCGCGCCTGCAGTGAAGAAGGTTTCCTACACCGAGTCCAACGACGACAACGCTCGGACCCAGGCCATGGCCGGCTCCGATTACACCGGTACCATCTTGCCGACGAGGCTGGCATCCAGCTTTGCGCAGCGCGAAGGATTTGAAGTAGTCACTGCCACCAGCGCGGATTGGCGTGGCATTTCCTTGCCGTCGAACCACCCTTTCACCAAAGACCCCGGGGTTCGCTTGGCATTGAACGTTGCTGTAGATCGCGAACAGATCATCTCTGGCGTACTCGCCGGAGCCGGGCGGCCTGCATACACGTTCATCCCGCCGGAATACGGCAAGTACTACAATTCCAAGGCAGCCTTCAAACACGACCCGACCCGTGCTCGACAGATCCTCGATGCTGCTGGCTGGAAAGCCTGCGCCGACGGAATACGCGCCAAGAACGGGACCCGCGCGGAATTTTCGCTGCTTTACAACCCCGGCGATACGCTCCGAAGGGATCTGTCCTTGGCCCTCGCATCACAGCTTGAACCCTACGGAATCAAGATCACGGTCCAGCCAGCCACCTTTGATCAGGCCGAGCCACGCGTAGGCCAGGATGCCATCATGCTCGGCGGTGGCGATACACCCTACGACGTCGACACCCAGCTATATAAGATGCTGCACTCAAGCTATCCAAAAGCCGGCGCGTACTATGACAACCCCAGCCATTACGCCGACAAGGACATGGACCGGGAATTGCACACAGGCCGTAGCAGCACGGACGAGAAATCCAGAATCCGGGCTTATCAGAAAGTGCAGTCGCTCTACGTCGAGGATCCCTCGATGCTGCTTCTCGCCTTTATCGACCACAGCTATGTTCAACAGAGCTCGGTGCATGAGCGATGGGCCACAACCAGCACATTGCTTGAGCCCCACGAACACGGAACTGCGTGGGGGCCCTGGGCAAAAATCGGGCAATGGGCCAACAAGTGAGTACTGCATTTGAAGCGCATCGTTGGCGCCTGGCAGGCTCGCTCCTGATGCGACGAGCACTCGTGGCGCTACCGGCGACAATTGGGCTGACCGCATTGGTTTTTGCCCTTGCCAGCATTGCTCCGTTTAACCCCCTGGCCAGCTATCTCGGCTCAAGCTATGCGCACACCAGCATCGAGCTGCGCGAAAAGTTCCGGACGGAGCTCGGGCTAGACCAGTCCTGGCTTCAGGTATGGACACACTGGATCTCCCGCGCAATGCACGGGGATTTAGGTTCCTCCCTGATCGCGGCCCGCCCGGTGACACAGGTATTGTCCGAGCGCATTCCACTGACTTTTTTGCTGACCGCCAGCGGTTTGATCTTAGCGATCGGTACTTCTTTGTTCTTGTCCCTTGCCGCGGTCAAATACCGGCATGGCTTGGTCGATCGCATCGTCCTTGCCATCGCCCAACTGGCTCAATCGATTCCGCTTTTTGTCGTTGCCTTGCTAGCCATTGCCGTCATCGCGCTCCCTTTGGGATGGCCGACGGGCGGTATCGCGGCGGCAGGTGAAGCCCCGAGTTTCGGCTCGCTGTTCACCCATTTGCTATTGCCCGCAGCAGTACTGGCGTTCAGCTTATTGCCCTGGTTGCTGCTCAATCTCCGAACGTCGCTTATTGAAGCCATGGACTCCGATTCGATACTGGCCGCCCAGGGCCGCGGAGCCAAGAACATCCTCCTGCACGAGGCCCTGCCTCAAGCCTTGCTGCCCTTCATAACAGTGATCGGATCCCGTCTAGGCGAGTTGATCACGGGCGCATTGATCATAGAGACCATTTTCGCTTGGCCCGGGATCGCCTCGGCTGTCATCGAGTCAGCCGTAGCCGGCGACTTCGCCCTGCTCGCTGCGGTCACCACCTGCTCAGCCCTCGCTGTCTTCGCCGGCAATGCGCTGGCCGATGCCGCGTACTTGATGGCCGATGCAAGGGTGAGCCATGCGTAGACTACGGCCGTCGATCCTGCCCGCAGCCATCTGCGCAGTACTGATGCTTTATGCGCTGCTGGTTCCAATGCTGAACTCCCACGCCATTTACGCCGTTGATTTGACCGCGGTGTACAAGCATCCCGGGACTGGGCACCTCTTCGGAACGGACCAATTGGGCCGCGATGTGTGGACCCGAACCGCTGCCGCCCTGCGTGTTTCATTGCTGATGGCTCTGGGATCAGCAACCTTGGCCACGATTCTGGGCATCATCGCAGCCACTGTCGCCGTCACCGGCGGGAAACTCATTGACGGCATCATCAGCCGGTCAATCGACGGCCTCAACGCAATACCGCACCTGCTCCTGTCCGTAGTCATTTTGGCCCTATGGCCAGGGCAAATCTGGGCCATCGTCCTTTCCATAGCACTGACCCATTGGACGCAGGTCGCCCGTGTGCTGCGCTCAAAGTTGCTCGCCGAACGCGAAAGCGGCTACGTCCAGCTCACCGCCGCTTCTGGTGCCAGCACGATTGCTATCTGGCGAACGCATCTCATTCCTGCAGTACTGCCCCAAATAGCAATTGCCTTTGCCTTGCAAGTTCCGCATGCCATGTGGCACGAATCCGCCCTCTCCTTCCTGGGCGTGGGACTACCGCCGCAGGCCGCATCCCTCGGATTGCTTCTGGAAGACGCGCGCAGCGGAATCCTTGCCGGCTCGTGGTGGCTGTTGCTCTTCCCCTCAGTAGTGTTGATCCTTGCCTGCTGGGCTGTGGCAGGGCTTGCCCAGCATGAGGAGAAAGCGAGAACTACTCGACGTTCAGCCAGGAGACACCGGAAAAATGCTCGCACCCAGGCATCTCAAACTGCCCGTGAATCCCACACGGGATTCACCGCACGCGTGGCAGTCTCCGCCGGCGCCGAGGTACTCATTGATCGCGTGGAGATCAACGCAGCAGGTGGGTCGATCACCGCTCTCATGGGTCCATCAGGGGCAGGGAAAACGCTGTTCCTCAGAGCCATCGCTGGACTGCTGCCCGCTACTTTGGATACATCTACCGCGTTGACCATCAACGGCCAGACCTGCGTCAACGCGCGAAGCGGTCAGATGCTGGGTAAAGAGCTCGTATTCATCCCCGGTTCAGCGGCAACTGCACTCAATCCGGTACGCACGCTTCGCAAGGCACTGGCCAGAGCATTCCGGGAGCACGCTCGTGATGCAAGCGCTCAGAATCTAGAAGACTACTGGCAAATATTCGGTTTGGATTCCCACCTGTTGGACCACTACCCGCACCAGTTATCAGGCGGGCAAGCGCAACGCGCGCTCCTGGCCCTGGGTCTGGTCAGCAGCCCAGCGTGCATAGTGCTTGACGAACCCACCAGCGCATTGGATCAAGATACCCGCAAGGTTATCGCTAATATCTTGCGACGCGCAGCAAATGACGGTGCAGCCATCTTGATGGTGACCCACGATACCGAGTTAGCCGAACACCTCGCCACAGTCATCTACACCATGGACAACGGGCAACTGGTTTCGTCCCGGCCATCGGTTCAAGAACAAGGAAGCATCGCATGACGCTGACGATGAATGCTGTGACGCTCAATGCCGTGGGGCGCCAGATCCTCCCACCGACCACCCTCCATGTTCCTGACCAGCATATGGTGGGGCTGACTGCCCCATCTGGCGCGGGCAAGACCAGCCTGCTCGCATTGGCAGCGCTAATAAAACGTCCAGATACGGGCGAGATCAGTATTGATCAGATCCCGATCCCTTGGGGCAAGGGTGCGCCAAAAATCCCGGTGAGCGCGCGTCAACGCATTGGTGTACTCCCCCAGGATCCCAGGAGGTTTGCCGATCCGCGGCTGACTTTAGCCCAGACGGTCACTGCCCCCTTGGCATTTCGCGACCGGCGTTCGCGTCCGGCGCCCAAGCAATATCAGGACCAGCTATTGGCCCTGGCTGATCAGTTGCGACTGCCCGAAAAAGTACTTGATAGGCATCCTTCCCAAGTCTCTGACGGGCAGCTGCAACGAGCCTTGCTGGCGCGGGCGCTCAGCCTGAATCCTACGTTGGTATTGTGCGACGAGCCGACCTCGGCCCTCGACCCCGCAACGACCACAGTGATTTTCGAAGTGCTTCGAAACAAGGCAGATCAAGGCGCTTGCGTAGTGGTCGCGTCGCATGATCGAGCTTCGCTGGCAGAGCATTGCGACGAGATTGTCCCCCTGGCTGATCTGCAAAAGGGTCAATAACCCTTAGTACTTGCGTAGTTCCACGGGGTTCTGGCCTCGAAGCCGGCGTCGAAGTTCATTGACAATGCTTATCAGCACAGCGGCCGCCGATTCAGTCGAAGTACCCAAGGTCCGTATAGACAGCCCTGATGCGGCGGTCATGGAAATTCCAACGTGGACGTGTTCCTTCTGCTGTTGCGCCGCCTCATAGGCAAGGTCTCGAAGCTGCTCAACCATGGCGCTGTCGATACGCGAATCAATCGCCAGCAGCATGCCCACATGGGTAAAACCCTGCAGATACAGCAGTGACTCGACTTCTTGGGCGCCAGGCTCCACCAGAAGATTGTCCAGGACCGATAGCTTGCCGTCGATATGGACTTCGGTGCGAAGACGAATCCGCTGGTATTTGAAGAGCCCGCTATCGGGGCTCCAACCCGGTGTGATGATTTCGAGCAGAACCAGGGAACTGGACTCTTGCATGTGAACGATCGTCTCTTGGCGATAACTTGCGTCGCGGTAGGCGATCAGCTGATCCGGCAGGTATTCCAGCACGGCATTCTCGCCCAGCTCAAGATTCAGCTGCGCATGTGCTTCGCCTTGGGGCGTTCGGTAGATCTTTGTCGCTGATTGAGTGGTGAGCAGCAAGCTGGAATCCGGGCCGACATCAATGCCAATACGATATTGGTCTGCACCGAGGTACCCTCCGCCGGGGTTGACTACCGTGTAGCAGACTTGTGGTGTGCTATCGAGGTAGTGCGGGCGAAGCACGCGCAAGGCACCTTGGTGGAACTGTCTTGTGGCTATGTCCTTGTCTGCCCTGCGCTCGATACGCAGATCAAGCTCACCGGTGAGTCGTCGTTCAGCCACTAAGCAAGATCCGTCATCAACACGTCGTGCTTGAGCCAAGCAATCACCTGTTCCAGTCCATCATCGGTCTTCAGATTAGTGAAGCAGAACGGCTTGTCACCGCGGAACTGCTTGGAGTCAGACTCCATGACCGACAGATCAGCCCCGACGTAAGGCGCGAGGTCAGTCTTATTAATGATGAACAAGTCGGACTTGATCATGCCTTGGCCTGCCTTGCGCGGGATCTTCTCCCCCTGGGCAACGTCAATAATGTAGATGGAAAAGTCCACGAGTTCCGGCGAGAAAGTCGCCGAAAGATTATCGCCACCGGATTCGACAAAAATAACCTGGAGGTCGTCGTGCTTGGCCTTCAGATCCTCGATGGCCGCTTCGTTCATTGACGTATCTTCACGGATGGCGGTGTGCGGGCAGCCGCCCGTCTCGATGCCGACAATCCGATCCAAGGGCAGTACGCCGTTGGCGGCGAGGATCTTGGCATCTTCAATGGTGTAGATGTCGTTGGTGATCGCGGCCATGGAAATTTCCGTCTCCAAAGCACGGGTGATTCGTTCGATGAGCTGTGTCTTGCCGGCGCCAACGGGGCCGCCAATGCCGATACGAATTGGTTCCATAATCTTTTCCTCAAATCTATTTGGACCGTTGCGACGGTCGGTTGAATCTTCAGGACATGAACATGCGCGCACGCTGGTGCTCATGGCGCATCTGGGCTATTTCCAACCCGGGGGTGGCGACACCCAAATCCCGGTCATCCAGGGTGTAAATCCTTGCGACCGCCGCGTTGACCGTCTCATGCATTTGGCGAATCACGCGCTGTCCAGCGTCTTGTCCCAAGGGGATGGCACGAATCGCGTTCTGTGTCAGGCTGGTAGCCGTTGAGAACAGGTAGCTGCCAAGCGCATCCGCCAGCGGGGCACCTGCACCGCGTGCAGCCAATGCATAGGCGATGGCTGGATGCCCTGTGCAGATCCCTGAGCGGATTGCTTCCTGATAGCTCTGCAATGCTGGGACCGGGAAGCCGGCCAGCGCGACTGCGAGCATTCGCGCTCCCATTTTCTGTGCCGCGATGCGCAACTGGCGGGGCAATGCCGAGGCATGAATGAGCTGGTCTAATTCGACGATGCGTGAATCGTCCTCTGCTTCGAAGGCAAGACGCAGCAGCAATCCGTCGGTATAGGACAGTGATTGCTGCAAAAACAGCCGCAGCCACTGGGCGAAACTCGCTTCGTCATGCACATGCCCGGTGTCCAGATACGATTCCATCCCGAAGGAGTGGCTGAAAGCTCCGGTGGGCAACGCCGAGTCGGATAGCTGCATCAGCGTCAGCAGATAACCGGAATTAGTGGGTGTGGTCTGCATGCCGGAAGGGAACGGGCATGACGCGTTCCTGTCGCTCGTACGGTGCCTGATGGTGCTTCAGGAAATCCTCGACGGTGTGATCGTATTGAACCACCATCACTTCGGCCCCATATTCTGATTCCGCGTCAAAGAATTGCGCTTGCAGGTGACGGTTCCCCAGCGAATGGGCGATGAACCCCATTTCAAAGATGGTCCGCGGCGCGATCACCAGCACATCTGTTGGCAAGACGGAAATGGTGATGAGGTCCTTTTCCGAGACCAGCAGGACGTCGCCATCGCGCAGGTCAGGTCCAGGTGCGAGGCGCAGGCCCAGTTCCCGACCGTGGTCAGTCGTCACTCGCTGGATTCGCTTCACCAAATCGGCGCTGGGCAGAACCACTTTTTCGTGATGCCGCCCTTCGAGCAGCTCACGGCTTTCCTCGTGGATATTTCCCACGAGTTTTTCAATAATCATCGTTCTCCTAGAAAGAATTCCTTGTTCTGCGGTTAGAACAGGAAGTATCGCTGTGTCATCGGCAGTTCGCTAGCGGGCTCGCAGGTAGCCAATTCACCGTCGACAAACACTTGGTAGGTTTCGGCGTCGACCTTGATCTCCGGCGTATTGCCGTTGTGCTTGAGATCTGCTTTGGCCAGCCCGCGAATGCCCTTGCATGGGCGGATGACTTTGCGAAGGCCAAGTTGCGCTGGGACTCCCTCCTCGATAGCAGCCTGGGACATGAAAGTAATTGAGCTTTCAAAAACGGCACTACCCATTGATCCGAAGCTCGGGCGCATGGTTCGTGGCTGAGGAGTCGGAATCGAAGCGTTCGAGTCACCCATGATTGACTGGACGATCATGCCGCCCTTGATAATCAGCTCTGGCTTGACTCCGAAGAAGGCAGGATCCCACAAGACGAGGTCGGCAAATTTGCCTTCTTCTACGCTGCCGATGGATTCCGCGATGCCGTGGGCGATGGCCGGGTTGATCGTGTATTTGGCAACGTAGCGTTTCAGGCGTTCGTTGTCGCCGATTTCAGGATCACCAGCCAACTTCCCGCGTTGGCGCTTCATGGAATCGGCGACCTGCCAGGTACGCAGCACCACTTCGCCGACTCGGCCCATGGCCTGGGAATCAGACGAGGTAATCGAAAAGACTCCAATATCGTGCAAGACATCTTCGGCGGCAATGGTCTCCGGACGAATTCGTGAATCAGCGAATGCCACGTCTTCCGGGATGTCGGGGTTCAAGTGATGGCAGACCATCAGCATGTCGAGGTGTTCGTCAACCGTATTGCCGGTATAAGGCAACGTCGGGTTTGTGGAGGCAGGGATGACATTGGGCAACCCGGCCATGCGGATGATGTCTGGCGCATGGCCGCCACCGGCACCTTCAGTGTGGAAGGTGTGGATGACTCGTCCGGCAATGGCCTCGATGGTGTCTTCTACGAATCCGCATTCGTTCAAGGTATCCGTATGGATGGCTACCTGGACGTCGAACTTGTCGGCGACTTTCAAGGAGGTATCGATTGAAGAGGTGGTAGCTCCCCAGTCTTCGTGGATTTTCAGGCCGATTGCACCGGCCTTGATCTGTTCAACCAGGGGTGCCTCGTCGCTTGCGTGTCCCTTGCCAAGGAAGCCGATGTTCATCGGTAGATTTTCTACCGATTGAAGCATGCGTGCAATATGCCAGGCGCCTGGAGTCAGACTCGTCGCCTTGGTTCCCTCGGCTGGGCCTGTTCCGCCGCCAATCATGGTAGTCGTGCCGTTTGCCAGGGCAGCTTCGACTTGGCCTGGCGAGACGAAGTGAATGTGTGTATCGATGGCACCTGCGGTGAGAATCTTATGTTCGCCAGCGATGACTTCAGTGGCTGCGCCAATAGTTATGTCAACGCCATCGGAAATGTCCGGATTGCCGGCCTTGCCGATTTTGAAAATATGCCCATCGCGCAGGGCGACGTCGGCTTTGTAAATCCCGGAATAGTCCAAGACCACCACGTTGGTGATGACGGTATCGGGGATGTCCTGGTCTCTGGTCAATCGGCCATTTTGCCCCATGCCGTCTCGGATGACTTTTCCTCCGCCGAAGACGACTTCTTCGCCATACGTGGTGTAGTCGTGTTCGATTTCCAAAAACAGGTCAGTATCAGCCAACCGAATAGCATCGCCAGTGGTAGGGCCATACATTTCTGAATACTGCTTGCGGGTCATGTCGAAGCTCATGACTGTTGCTCCTGGTCATTGGTGGCAGCGCTGTCCAACGGGCCTGCAACGTGGTTGCGGAAGCCATGGACCTGGCGGGCACCGGAAAATTCAACTAGGTTCACGGTTCGGGCGTCGCCCGGTTCAAAGCGGACCGCGGTCCCCGCCGGGATATCGAGGCGGAATCCTCGTGCGGCATCGCGATCGAATTCAAGTTTTGGGTTGACCTCGGCGAAGTGAAAGTGGGAACCGACCTGTACCGGACGGTCACCACGATTAACGAGTTTCAGCTCAAGTGTCTTCTGCGTCTGGTTGCAGGCGATGGGGTCGCTGCGAAGAACGTACTCTCCCGGAATCATAGAAACTGCCTTTCGTTTCCGCGCGAACTAGCGAATTGGGTTGTGGACCGTGACGAGCTTGGTTCCGTCAGGGAAGGTTGCTTCAACCTGGACGTCGTGGATCATTTCTGCGATCCCTTCCATCACGTCTTCGCGGCTCAGGATCGTGGTCCCGTAGCTCATCAGGTCGGCCACAGAGCGACCGTCACGCGCGCCTTCAATCAACTCATAGGTAATGATGGCGATGGATTCCGGATAGTTGAGTTTCAGCCCCCGCTCCTGGCGGCGCCGCGCCAGATCCGCGGCTACGACGATCATGAGCTTTTCTTGCTCCCTCGGCGTTAAATGCATTAACTGATTCCCCATTCAAGAGTTATTTTGACGCTCCACATTTGTACTCGGAATCGGCCAAAACTCGCCGGGAGGGCTGTGGATATGGCAAGAATAGCAGACCGCGGCATGAGCATTGACCGGGCCTCATTCACGCTTTGAATCGCTCGTCGACATAGTTTGTTTTCCCAAGACAGATATGAGTTTACTAAACCGAGATCACGAGCCCGGGCCTGTCCGTTTCGTCAAGATTAAGAGCTCATTACATCTATTGCCGCCACCTGCAGATTTTGCGAAGAAAAACGGTCGCGGCACGTTTGCTTCAACAGAAACTGCTCCTCGAATACCGCTGGTGCCAACAGGCTGTAGCGGATTCGAGGAGCAGCAGTATTGAGGTGAATTGCAGGATCGTTTTGGCCTTACTCGACGAGTTTGCCAATCTGGGATACTTCGGTAATCAGCGAGGCGATCTCTTCCGGCGCCTGAGGGAGTGGCTCACGGACGATTCCCTGTGGAGACCACACCAGGTTCACCTGGAGCTCGGGATCAGTCAGCGGATAATCGCTACGGTTATGGCAGCCACGCGTTTCTTTTCGTTCCAAGGCGGATTCCAAAGTCGCTCGGGCTGCGAGAACCGATGATTTCAGATCAAACGCATGGCATAGATCCTGGTAGCCGGCGATATCCGGGTGAATGCCTATATTCTTCATTCTCTGTTCTATCTCGGACAATTTCTCCAAGCCGCGCTTGAGCCCATCCTCGTTGCGGACTACGCCAGCATGAGCAGTCATCAGGTCACGTACTGCTCGTTGCAAGCTGCGCACGTTCTCCTGCCCGTCCGAGGAAACCAGGGATTGCACTGCGTTGCGTGCGTGATCAATGGCAGCTTGCGAGCGTCGATGGGAAGTGAGCGATCGTGAATAGTTTGCGGTTTCCTGCCCTACGATACGGCCGAATACCAAGAGCTCAATCAGTGAGTTTCCGCCAAGCCGGTTGGCTCCGTGCAATCCCGATGAAGCCTCGCCAATCGCATACAAGCCCGGCACTTCGGTTGCGTGCGTGAGCGGATCCACCCAAACACCGCCCATGGAGTAATGCGCGGTTGGAGCAATCTCGATTTTATTGTGGGTGATGTCGAGCATCTGTTCTTCCAGCATGGTCTGATAGACCCGCGGTAGCCGAGACATGATGGTTTCGCGAGGCAGGTGGGATACATCCAGCCATACACCGCCTTTGTCAGTACCCCGGCCTTCGCTGATTTCGGTGTAGGCCGCCAGAGCCACACGATCCCTGGTTGACAGTTCCATGCGCTCCGGATCGTAGCGTTGCATGAAGCGCTCGCCCAATGCGTTGGTCAGGAACCCGCCTTCGCCGCGGGCCGCCTCAGAAATCAAGGTGCCTGCAACGGACTCTGGCTCGATGATGCCGGAGGGGTGGAACTGGACAAGCTCCGCGTCACGCAGCCTTGCACCTGCTTCCACTGCCAGGCGGAAGGAATCGCCGGTATTTTCATCGCGCCGGGAGCTGCTGCGCCGCCAGATGCGGTTATGTCCTCCAGCAGCCAGGATGACTGCATCGGCGTGGATGAGGTATCCGGTGCCAGCATTGATGTCAAAACCGTAGGCGCCAAAGATCTGTCCTTCGGCAACGAGCAATTCGGTGATGTAGACAGTGTCGAGGACCGGAATTTTGAGCTGTTCTGCACGACGGATCAAGGTCCTTTGAATTTCAAGTCCCGTGTAGTCTCCGGCGAAAGCTGTTCGACGGAACTTGTGCGCTCCAAAGAATCGTTGTGAAATGCGTCCGTCTTCTTCACGGGCAAAGTTCATGCCGTAGCGTTCCAGGTCCTCGATGCCTCGCTGCGCTCCCTGGGCGACAACTTGCACGGTTCGCGGGTCCGCCAGGTAGTAGCTTTCTTTGATGGTGTCGGCAGCATGCTGCTGCCAGCTGTCCTCTTCGTCCATCGTTGCCAATGCGGCGTTGATACCTCCTGCGGCGAGCGAGGTGTGAGCATCATGTTTTGGACGCTTGCCCACGGCCAGGACATCGGTTCCCAATTCGGCCAGTTCGATGGCTGCTCGCAGCCCCGAACCGCCGGTTCCGATGACGAGTACTGATGTGGTTATCTGCTGTTCTGTTCTCATGTTTTCCAGCATCCGCTGAGCCCGATAATACGTCCAATGAATTATCTTCATGCTTACGATAGCGATAGGCTATTAGCATGAATCTAGAGCAGTTGAGGGGCTTTATCACGATTGCCGAAGTGGGCCACTTCACTCGCGCGGCAGAGCTTTTGCACCTTGCGCAGCCTTCGCTGAGCCGTCAGATTTCCACCCTGGAACAAGAACTGGGTTCCGAGCTCTTCCACCGTGCTCGAGGAAATATCTCACTCACTGCGGCGGGCCAAACACTGCTTCCGCGTGCCAGGCGCATGCTTGCCGATGAAGAGACCATCAGAAGCGAAATGGCGGATTTGGCAGGACTGCGGCGTGGCCGGGTTCGCCTCGGAGCACCGCCCACCCTTTGCGTTTCACTGGTTGCCGAAGTGCTGGAGGCCTTCCACAACCACTACCCCGGCGTTCAGCTGCAGATCTTCGAAGCCGGGTCGCATCGACTGCTGGAGCAATTGAGCGGCGGCGAACTGGACCTTGCACTGATCGTCACGTCGGAACACGCAGTGAACGACCAGCACTTGCAAAATCGCCCACTGTTGGAAGAGCAACTCGTGGTAATCGACTCGCTAGACCGTCCGCGCTTGCCAAATACCACTGAACTGGATCTCCGCACACTGGCTCCTGTGCCGCAATTGGCTTTCTCCCACAGCTACGACCTCAGAGCCAGCACCATGCAGGCTTACAAGAACGCAGGCATTGCGCCGAATATCGTTGTTGAGGGCGGCGAAATGGACGCCGTATTGCGCTTTGTCGAGCGCGGTTTAGGGGTCGCTGTGGTACCGGCTACCGTGGCATTGGAGACCCCGGGAGTTCGCGCGATGCCCTTACGCGACCCGCAGCTTTCCCGCACAGTCGGATTGGCTCACCGGCGCGATGTGTCGTTGACTCGTGCATCCACGGCCATGCATGAGTTGATCGAAAAGACAGCGATCACTCTTGCTGCTCGGCATGAGCAAATTACTGCGCTACTTTAATCCCCAGATGTTTCGCCATGTCCTCTGCCAACAGGCTCAACTGCAGGGTGTTGATGCGAGCGCCGCGCATATTTTCCAGCCCGTCCGCCTGGGTGAAGTCCAGCCCTTGCAAGTCGACATCTCGAAGTTGCGCCCCTGCGCAGTTGATGACGGTAGACCTTGAGTCAATGAATTCCACGCGTTGAATTTGACCGCCAAAGTCGATCTCCTCGAATTGGCAATGGCGGAAGACCACGTCCCGGACTTTGGCCTGGCGCAGGTTCAGCCACCCGAATTTGCAGTTCTCGAAAACGACGCCGTCCAACTCGGCTTCTGCAAAGTCGGCTGAACCGAATCTGCTGTGTTCCACGCGCACGTCATTGAAGAATGCGCCAGCCGCGTTCAGCGAAGGGGCATTGATTTGCTCCAATTCGCATTGCAGGAGCCGGGCGTTTCGCAGATTTTCGAGCGCCACCGAAGTAAACAGGCACTCTTCCGCACGGGCATCATCCGCCTGGACAGGATCATCGATATTCGCAAAGCGCAACAGCTCGACGTATTCTCCACCGCTGAGATCCCCCGCATATCCGGCTGCCAATTCAGGCAAAGTGAAGGTGCGGATTTTGGGGGCCATCGGGGCAGTCCTTAGAAAGAAACGGAATCCATGTCAAGGATTCGACAATATCAGTTAACCCCCGCCAATCCGCGAACGGCTGGTTGCCTTGCCTATTTGAGCAGCATCCCGGATGCAACGCGTTGCAGGACTACCGCCGGTTTCACGAACCGGCGTCCTGCAGTGCCTGCCCGGCTTAGAACTCGTCAATCACCAGTTTCTTCATGCCCAGCATGTGCTCGAAAGCTCCAGGACGCTCCATGAGCTCACCCATATTCGATGGCACGATTTGCCAGCTGACACCGAACTTATCCGTAAGCCACCCGCAGGCTTCGGCTTCCGGGACGGCCGAGAGCGCATCCCAAACCCGATCAATCTCTTCTTGGCCTTCACAAGGCCATTCCAAGGAAACCCCTGGAGTGAAAGAGAAGTCTTGTGCAACGCCGGAATCCATGGCTGCCACGAGATCGTCACCCAAGGAGAATTGGGCAAACATCAACGATTCTGCTGTAGCAACTTCGATTGCCTGCCCATAAGGGAACGCACTGTCAAGCTTGGCCCCGAGCACTACTGAGTAGTACGCAATAGCTTCAGCGGCGCGGTTCTGGGCGGCGCCGCCAAACATCAACGACGGCATGACCCGGGCCGCGTCTTGCACCGGCTCGGTGGACTCCATCAGCTGCCAGGAAACTCCGTACTTGTCGCTGACCCAGCCATAACGTGTGCTGAACGGATACGCATCCAAAGGCATCAGCACGTTTCCGCCTTCCGACAATGCCGCCCAGGTAGCATCAAGGGCGTCACGTTCGTCGCTGTTGAAGCTGAGGATCATGGAAATCGAGGCGTTCGGAGAAAACTCGCCACCGGCGTTGATCAGCGTGATCTTCGTTCCGCGAACCCAGACCGAAACAGTCAGTGCCTTGCCAGCAAACGGCTGTTGAAAATCGAGCAGTCCTTCGGTGGGATAGCGTGATTCAATTTCTGATTTGGCCTCCGGCAGCGCTGAGGCATAGAACTCTCCAGCTTCCTCAGCTGTTCCCTGCATCCAAAGATTGACGGTGAGCTTTTGCATGACGAAACCTCTCGGGTAACTGAATGACGTTTTCAAGGTACCGCGAAGTCTGCGGGAAGAACAGGAAGATCAGTGAACTTTTAGTCCGACTTCACCGCTAGGTTCTTCGCCGTTTTCCCGGCCGATAAAGTCATCCATCGAATGGTAAACGCCGATAACCTTGTCCGCCACGAAATCCCAAGCAGGACGAGGCAGAACACCGCGCAGAAACTGTCCCAGTTTGCTGGTCCATGGCATGAGCACCAAAGGCTGAGCGGCGAGCATGGCTCGCCATGCCCGATCGACAACCCTTTGAGGTTCCATGATCGGTGTGAACAGCATGGACCGGGCGCCGGCGAACATGCCGGTTGAAATGTATGTGGGGCAAATAGTGCTGACCGCAATCGAGTCATCAGCTTCCAGTTCCAGGCGCAGGGAATCGCTCCATGAAAGCGCGGCGGCTTTGGATGCCGCGTATACGCTCATGTTCGGATTCGACACCAGGGCCGCAGCAGAGGCCATGGTGAGCACGCGCCCATGGCCGCTTCGCCGCAGCTGAGGCAGCAAGGCATGGGTCAGATACATTGGAGCTAGCGCATTGATGTGCATCGTGGCGGTAATCTGCGAGGCCTGGTGCCGGTCAAATGACGTTCCAGTGATGACTCCCGCATTATTGACAAGGACATCCACGCCACCGCTGTCCACGGCGCTCTGCGCGTACCGCTGGATTTGTGCTGGGTCCGCGAGGTCCACTACCTGCGCCTCTACATTGGCTTCCAGCAAGCGCAATTCCGCTAGCGCTTTTTCCAGCTTGGGCTTATCTATATCCCAGAGGATTACTCGGGCTGCGCCTTCCAGACAGGCTTGTTTTGCGAAAAGAAATCCCATTCCCTGCGCTGCGCCGGTGACCAAGACATGCAAACCAGCTACCGAATCTAGTGGAACTTTTGCCATCTCTGACTCCTTGAGCTCAAATTTAGTCCAGAGTACCGCGTGATGCAGGTTACTGCTCGCAGCTAAACCTCATCACTTCCAGATTGGCGGGTTAACCTTGGATGACTAACTTCAATCTTTGAAAGGACTACTGTGCGCATTGACCGCCTTGACGCGGACCTCATCGAACTGCTCACCGACTCCCCCATGCTGCCGGTGATGGAATGCGCGCGACGCCTTGGTGTAGCCCGTGGCACTGTGAGCAGCCGCCTGGCTCGCCTACACGAGGCTGGGGTCATTCGCGGGATCATTCCACGGGTTGAGCCTTCCGGCTTCGGTTACTCACTCGTCGCGTTTTGCCAGGTTGAAATCATCCAACGCTATGGCCATGCCCCGGTTGCGTCCGCGCTAGAGGAATCTATTCCTGAAATCGTTGACATGTATACCGTGACGGGTAGTTCTGATTTGCAGCTGCGGGTTGTCGCGCGAACCGCGGAGGATCTCCAAGACATTTTTGACCGGATCAATCGCGTCGACGGCGTCGCCAGGACATCCTCCTCTTTTGCCTTGCACGAGCATTTTCAAGGAAGAACGCTGCCGCTTGTTGCAGCATGCGCTAATGAAGAGTCAGAACGGGTCAAGGCTATACAGAATGACTAGTAAAATGGAGGGATAGGTAATTACTGCTATGCAACTTGCATAGGCCCCCGGAGGTCGATTGCACTGCAGATTCGATCAACCTACAGTCATTGCTTGTGAATCGCGACACGCGAGAATATGAGCGAAGCCACTCCTGAAGACATCAGCTGGTGGCTTTGCTGTTTGAACGATTGCCAACCTCAAGCAGTTGTGGCAGTCAGAGAGGAAACTCATGACCCTACACCAGCGCCCTTCCTTGCAGGACGTTCCCGCTTACAAGCAGGGCAAGCCCGCACCCGCTGGAGCTTCAAAACTCTCATCTAATGAATCGCCACATGCACCTTTGCCTTCGGTGATCTCCAGCATTCAGGAGGGTCTGGGAAGCATCCATCGTTATCCAAGCATTGCCGCTCCTCAACTTACCGGCGCACTGGCCGAGCAGTTCGGCATTGCCCCGGAACATATCACTTTGGGTGCTGGTTCGGTTGAAGTCGCTGCGCAGATCATTCACGCAGTGGCGGCCGAGGGCGATGAAGTGATGTATGCGTGGCGTTCCTTCGAGGCGTACCCATCTCTCGTACGCATCGCCGGCGCTACTCCGGTCGAGGTCCCCCTGGATGCCGAGTCCCGCCACGATCTGCCGGCCATGCTGGAGGCCATTACCGAGAAAACCCGGCTCATCTTCATCTGCAACCCGAACAATCCAACGGGAACCGTTGTCGAAGCAGAAGCGCTTGACCAGTTCATCAATGCCGTACCGCATGACGTCCTGGTTGTCGTTGATGAGGCCTACGTGCACTTCGACCGTTCGGCCGTGCGTGCCGATGGCATCGAGCTGTTTCGCAAGTACCCGCACGTTGCCGTCCTGCACACTTTTTCCAAGGCTTATGGTCTTGCTGGGCTGAGAGTCGGCTACGCCATCAGCCCATTGGAAGTGGCAGCGAATCTGCGCAAGGTCGCAGTGCCCTTTGGAGTTTCCGATCTTGCCCAGCGCGCTGCCGTGGCATCGCTTGCGGCCATCGACGAGTTGGCTGTGCGCATCGAAGAGGTCGTGGCCCAGCGCGAGCGCATGTACGAATCCTTGGCTCAGGCGGGCTACCCAGTGGTGAAGTCGCAGGCTAATTTCGTCTGGGTCGATGCGGGAGAAGACACCATGAAGCTCGAGGAACAACTGGCAGCCGGCGGCGTTGTGGTCCGCGCCTTCCCGGGTGACGGCTTGCGCATCTCCTCCGGTACCGAAGAAGACGTTGATCGCGTGCTCGCAGCCTTGCCGGCGTTGGCATCAGCAGAGGCGGCCACCGCATGACCGCCGTGAAGAACACCGAAGCTCAGCTTCATACGGGACTGACCCAGCGCCAGATTTCCATGATGGGTCTTGGCGGCGCCATCGGCGCTGGCCTCTTTGTCGGCTCGGGACAAGCGATTTCGATTGCCGGTCCTGCGGTTCTTGTTTCCTACCTGCTCGCTGGCACGGTCATCATCGTGATCATGGCGATGCTGGCCGAGATGGTGGCAGCGCATCCATCCTCCGGCGCTTTCAGCACCTTTGCCCACAAAGCGATGGGCCGCAGCGCAGGCAGCACCTTGGGATGGCTCTACTGGGTGCAGCTGGTGGTCGTGATCGCGGCTGAAGCTACCGGTGCGGCTGCCATCACCGCAGGATGGTTCCCGGCCATCCCGCAATGGGCCTGGGTTCTCGCTTTCGTCGTAGTGCTCACTGGCGCCAATCTCCTGGGCGTACGGAATTATGGCCGGTTCGAATACTGGTTTGCAGTCATCAAGGTCGCGGCGATCATCGCCTTCCTGGTCTTTGGCGTATTGGTTCTTGCCCACGTCTTCCCCACCGAGGAGCCTGTGGGCTTCGCCAACCTGGCGGCGCACGGGGGCTTTGCGCCTGGCGGCATGGCCGGCATCGCCGCCGCAGTGCTGATCGTGATTTTCTCATTTGGCGGCACCGAAGTAGTTTCAATTGCCGCGGCAGAATCCAAAGACCCTGCTGGGAACATCAAGCGAGTAGTGAAGTCCGTGATGCTGCGCATCCTCTTCTTCTACCTCGGCTCAATCCTGATCATCATTGCGCTGGTGCCGTGGAACGATCCATCGGTGGTCGAAGGGCCATTTGCGGCCGCCTTGGCCGTGATGCACATACCTGGCGTGAGCCTCCTGATGAATGCCGTGGTTGTCGTGGCCTTGCTGTCGGCCATGAACGCGAACATCTACGGCTCTTCCCGCATGCTCTACTCGCTCGGACAGCGAAAGCTCGCCCCGAGAAGCGCCACCCACGTGACCGGCAATGGTGTCCCTGCCAAGGCCGTCATCAGCTCGGTTGCCTTCTCGTTCCTGGCCGTTGGCCTGAACTGGATTTGGCCTGACACGGTTATGCCGATCTTGCTCAACGTCGTGGGTTCAACCATCATCTTCATCTGGGCGTTCATCGCTGTGACCCAGCTGATCCTGCGCCGCCGTGCCGACCGCGAGGGCGAGCATCTGCCATTGCGCCTTTGGGGTTTCCCTGGCTTGTCCATCGCAACCATCGTGGTCCTAGCGGCCATCGTTGTCCTTGCAATGACTGATGCCGCGGCACGCACTCAATTGCTGCTCACCGGCGCCCTGACGGCGGTCATCTGGATTATCTCCAAGCTGGTCCTGCGTGATGGGACCGGTGTCGAAGAGGCCAGCGACGGCTGATCCGTTCGACGATTCCCCAGCCTAGGCTCGATTCACTGTCGTGGATCGGGCCTAGGCTTTTCTCTTGACCATTTCGTTGATCCAGATGGGTGCGAAAGGAGAAGTGCAGCCGGGAGAGGTCGGGTAGTCGGCGAGCACTTGCAGGTTCTCCCCGATGGCCAGTGCGCGCTCACGCAACGCAGGATGCTCAATACCGATCTGCGCAAGCGTGGTATTCATGGCCCACTGCAAACGTTCGGGCGCAGCCAGCATCTGTTCTTCGATGATGTCGAGAAGCCCAGCAAGATCAACCTGATCAGGGTCCTTGAGCACTTGATGTGCAGTCAATTCCCACCCAGCGGCCAGCTGCACGCTGTCGCTTTCAGCCATCAATACTTGGCGCAGCTCTTCGAGCAGTTTCGTTTTCTTGACAATGTAGTTCAAAAACCAGGCTTGCACCTTGGGCGTGCTGGCTGCCTTGCTCCAGTCATGCAGCTGTTCCAGCGAGAAGCTGCGAGGCTTCGCAATCAGAAGGGCCACGAGACGACTTGGGGTTTCCCCTGTCGCCCATAGCTGCTCGGCGAGATCCTGATTTGTCTTCAGGGACTTGGCGAGGCCGCGGAGTTTTCCGAGATTGACCCCAAAGTCATCACCATGGCGTTCATTGACCGCCCGAGCTTTGGGGTCTTCCAGAGCCAACAATGCCTGCTGGATTTCTGGCACTGTACTTTCAGGACCGATCTCGATGCTCAACGTATACTCCGTCTATTTGTTCGCTATAGGGATGCAACGGGCTGTCGCAGGATGGTTCGCAATCGTTCCGGCGCGACTTTCCTGGGATCTCCCAGATAGATCTCGTGGTGCTTGCCTGATAATCGCAGACCCTGCCCCAGAATAAAGTCCTTGTGCATCTGTTCTAGGACAGGCCCTTCATCATCATAAGCACCAAGATGCAGCGTCTGGACGCATTCTCCTTCGTCCAGTTCTTCCAAGCGCATCTTATCGATGCTTGGCAGCCGGCGCTTGGAAACTGCTGCTAAGACGGCGGCTTGGACTTCTTCGGCGGTGATCCAGTCAGGGACCATCAGCATGAGGGTCCAATACCACTGGGACTTATCTCGCTGCGTCGTAAAGGACTCCATGTTATCCGCCCACCAAAGACCCTCCAGGGGCGGAACCACATAGTCCCTGCCATTCTGCTTGCTGGAGAATTTTAGTTTGTACGCCACCGGATAAATCGTTTCCAGTGCTTGAGTGTAGCTAGGCGCCAGGTTGGGATCTCCGTGGCCATCAATCATGAGATATCGCGTGGCAGGCATTCGCAAGAGCCGAAATTCTGATGGCCTAGCACGGTAGCCATCGAGTACTTTCTTGAAATCGATCTTCTCAGCCATCTGTTGCGCTCCCCCACTGTCCCTGTCTAGTGCTAGAACCATTTACGCCATTTGAAGACGCCATACAGCGCCGCGGCGAAACCAACCATCACCAATACAGCCCCCGGATATCCGAACGCCCAGTGCAGCTCAGGCATGTGGTCAAAATTCATGCCATAGATCGCTGCGATCAGAGTGGGAGCAAATAAGATTGCAGCCCAACCTGAAATCTTTTTCATGTCTTCGTTCTGGCGTTGGGCTACCAAGGTGGCATTGACATTCAAAATCTGTGACAGGGCGTCACGGTATTCAAGCGCTTGGGTATTAGCTCGCGTCAGATGGTCTGTGACATCCTGCAAATAGGTTTCCAGCTCGTCAGGAACTGGGTACTTCTTGAATCCGTTATCGAGGGACCGTACGACTTCCAATAAGGATGCGGTGGAATGCTGCACGTCAATCACTTCTTGGCTCAAGCGATAAATGCGTTCTGTCACCGCAGCATCACCGCTGAAAACTTGACGCTCGATCTGCTCCTTATCGATCCCTAGGCCATGAAGAACTGGCGCATAGCCATCGACAATTTCATCGAGAATCCGATACAGCACTGCTTCAGAACCCAGCCGAAGCAGTTTTGGATCCTTGAGCAACATCTGATGCTGTTGGAGGTTTCCGCTGCTGATTGACTCGGCAAACTCGTGACCGTCGGTCCCGTCAATCCATCGATGGTCCTGGCACAGTACCGCGATGGAACCTTGCCGAAGGAGAATGTGGAATTCGGATAGCTCGACTTCTTCGGTGGCGTCGAGGTACAAGGCTGAACGTACAACCAGCAGGAGGACGTCACCATAGCGCTCTAGCTTCGGACGCTGTCTTGCGTGCAGAAGATCTTCAACCAAGACCGGGTGCAAATTCCACGCGTCGGCCAGCTCTTGGATATCAGCATCATCTGGCGTGGGATAAAGCGACAAAGCGATGCGATTCTCCCCGGTGCGGCAGAATTCCATCGCTTCCGCTGCCGTAACGCTCAACGGGGCAAGTTCGACCGTGCCATCATCGATGTAGCGAACGCGCTTTGAACTGTGAGCCGGTCCGCGACCGTTACCGACGTGCTTTGCTCGAATTGATCGTCGCTGAATTCGTGCCATGGTGCTCCTGATTGAACGATTTGATTCAAGTATCGCAAGTGAATTGCTGTTTAAGGTGCACATACAGCGCCTCAACATCTATAGACTCCGCCAAATTGGAAATTCTTTCCTGCACAGTTCGTCGTCATCGTGATGCGAACCATCAATTATCGCTGCGGTTCTGCGCGCCGGCCCGAGTGTTAGGACGTCAGGGCAAACGGCCGCTCGCCCAAAAGAGGGCATTGATCAGAATTCTATTCCGCACTAAAATGGAATTGAACGAAAAAATCCTGAAATTCTTTCTCAAGAATTTCAGGATTTAATTGGTGGAGGTAAGGGGATTCGAACCCCTGACCTTCTGCATGCCATGCAGACGCGCTACCAACTGCGCCATACCCCCAAAAGGATTGCTACCCTGATCAGGCAACTCCATAATCATAGATGACTACCTGATCAGGATGCAAATTCGCTGTTACTGATTCTGCTGAGTCAGTTCCTCAGGCAGTTCGATCACAGGGCAGTCTGCCCACAGTCGTTCCAGTGCGTAGAATACGCGGTCTTCCTGATGCTGAACGTGCACGACGACGTCTCCGTAGTCCAGCAGGACCCAACGGCCCATGCCGAAGCCCTCACGGCGGACCGGACGCATGCTGTATTCCTCCAGCACCTTGGCCTGAATTTCGTCGACGATTGCGTTCACCTGCGGTTCTGATCCACCAGAGACAATCAAGAAGGCGTCGGTAACGCCCAGGCGGTCCGCTACGTCGAGCGCGACCATGTTTTCTGCCAACTTTTCAGATGCAGCGTGTGCTGCAATCTTCACGAGGGCAATTGAATCTGCGTGTGCTCCCATTGAGTGGGGTGTCTCCTTGTTAGAGGTGTAGATCGAGAACTTAATTTTGCTACGAAACTAGTTGCCTAGCAACATGATAAGCCCCGCAATGAGCGCAGCTCCACCGACGCTTAATGCGAGGATCATGGCTATAAGCATGTTGTTGGCACGACGAACGCCGTGGGTTTGAACGTCCAGCGGCTCCAGGCCGTGAGCGTTCACGGCGTCAATGCGTGGCATCTGGACATCGGAAACTGCTTCCGAAGACGCAACGGCCTTCTTGGCGTCCGCATTTGGCTTGGCCGGAGTCTTGGCTGCAGGCTTGGCATCTGCCTTCGGAGCTGATTTCGGTGCCGGCTTAGGCGCAACCTTTGCCGCTGGCTTAGGTGCCGGTGCAGCTGACTTGGCGGATGCCGGCTTTGGAGCTGGCTTAGGTGCCGGTGCAGCTGACTTGGCGGATGCCGGCTTTGGAGCTGGCTTATCTGGTTCAGCGGTTTTGACGGCAGGCTTCTTGGCTGCTGGTGCCGCTTCATCTTTCTTGGAGCTGATCTTGCCATCAGAATCAAGATTCAGGGACACGCTCTGGGTTTTTGGACCCTGCACGCCGGTCTTGGCGATGCGGTCTTCCACCTCGCGGATGTTGCCCATGGCACCGGTGAACGGATCAGATGACTTATCGTCTTTGCCCTGCTTAGCGTTTTCTACGCGCAAGCGCTCACGTTCTGCGGCACGACGAGAGATAATCGCTGCGCGGGCAGCCATTTCACGCTGGTGGGCCAGGACTTCAAGATCGATCTCGGAGTCATCTTCGCCCAGCAGGTTCGGATCAATTGGTGCTTTAGGGGCATGCGCACGACGTGCAGCCAACGCCTGCTCAACGCTCATGACTGTCGTCTCAGGCGAATCATCGTCAGCTGCGGGCTTCTTTGCCGGCTTGGCAACGGGTTTAGGTGCTGCTGCCGGGTCGGCCTTACCCTGTTCGGCGAGGGCCTGCAGGCGTAGCTGGCGCCGGGTCAAAGGCTTGGGATCATCTGCCGGTTCAACCGTTGGAATATGGCTCGTAAGTGCATCCACTTCGCCTTCAAGGCGGCGGCGTTCACGCAGAGCTTCGCGGTTGCGGGCTCGACGAAGCGAAGCGCGCTCCCCCATTGGTTCTTGAGCCGGATTCTCGTCGGCGGTGGAACCAGCGGTCGATGGAGCTTTGGCTTCAGGTGCAGCAGGAGCCTGCGCCTTAGATGCTTGCGCCTGGTTGTCCTTTGGAGGCTCCACCTTGTTAACATCAGGCTTTTCAGCAGGCTTTGGCTGGGCTTTTGGAGCCGCCGCTGCCTGCTTGGAAACAGTCTGATCAGCCGGCTTTTGGGCCGCGGATTCAGGTTTGGCTGACGGTGCAGGTTTAGGGGCTGGTTTGGCCGCTTGTGGCTTGGCCGGTTCCGGTTTCGGAGTTGGCTTTGCAGCGGGAGCCGCTTCAGCTTTCGCTGGCGTTGCCGATTGCTCGGACTCCCCCGCCTTTTTCTTGTCTGCGAGTTCTTTGGCCTCTTGTTCTGCCTTGCTGCTTGCGAGCAAAGCTTCCATTTCGGCACGTCGCTTTTCGCGCAGAGCTCGCCTGCTAGAAACCGGCTGCGAGTTATCGCTCATCCTGTACTTCTCCCGACCGCATAGACAAATACCGTCACCCTTACCTAGAGATTATGCCGTGTTACGTCACCTAATGTGAGGTTACGACTCGGTATACAGCCCATATTTTGCAATGTACTGCACCACACCATCGGGCACAAGGTACCAGACTGGCTTATCGGCAGCGACTCGTTCACGGCAATCCGTTGAAGAAATTGCCAGTGCTGGAATCTCCAACTGCGACACGTTGTCGCGGCCAAGATCGCTCATGACATATCCCGGACGGCTCACGCCAACAAAATTCGCGAGGTCCCAAACCTGATCGATATCACGCCAGCTCATGATCTGGCTCATCGCGTCTGCACCGGTGATGAAGAACAGTTCCGCATCTGGGCGTTGCGCACGCAAATCCAGCAAGGTGTCACGAGTGTACGTGGCCCCTTCTCGATCAATATCCACTCGGCTGACGGTAAATCGCGGGTTTGATGCCGTGGCAATGACGGTCATCAAGTAACGATGTTCCGCGCTCGTGACCTGCTTGTCAGCTTTCTGCCAAGGCTGGCCGGTGGGTACGAAAACTACCTCATCCAGGTCGTACTCGGCAGCCACCTCGCTGGCGGCGACCAAGTGGCCGTTGTGAATGGGGTCAAAAGTACCGCCCATCACGCCGAGGCGCAATGGGCGGTCACTATGCTGCCGCTCGCTCAAGACTAGTGGCTATGTGGTTCGTGAGTCTTGAACTGGCGGTGAATGTCCTGTTCTTCATCCTTCACCGAGTGGCGGTTGCCGACATTGGTGTAGGAAACAGTGATCAATAGCAAGATCATCAGTGCAACAAAGATGCCGCCACCAATAAGCAGGGACCAGGTGTGTCCACCCAAGCCAGTCTCAGCGGCTTCAGAGGCCAGAATCAGCGCGTTCAAGTAATTCTCCAGTCCTATTTACGGTTGCCATTGGCACATCGGCAAAGGCCGAGGCCCCAATGGTCCGAAAAGTAACGGTACGTTTCTTCTACATCCTACCGAAAACGGCGGTCAGAAACTATTTACGAACGTGTCCGTCGCCTTGGACAATCCACTTCGTTGTCGTCAGTTCGGTCAGGCCCATCGGTCCACGTGCATGCATTTTTTGCGTTGAGATACCAACTTCAGCGCCAAGGCCGAGCTGCCCACCGTCGGTAAAGCGAGTCGAAGCGTTCACGATGACGGCAGCAGATTCGATCTCGGCGATGAATAGCTCAGCAGCAGCCAGTGACGAGGTGAGAATCGCTTCGGTGTGGCCGGTTGAGTATTCGCGAATGTGGTCCAGCGCCTCGTCGATGTCATCGACGACCTTGACCGCGAGATCCATATCCATGTATTCAACGCGCCAGTCTTCGTCCTGGGCTGGAACGGTTTCCAGATCAGGCACGAGAGCTGCAGCACGTTCATCTACGTGCAGGGTCACACCTGCTGCGGAGAGCGCCTTGAGCACCGAGGGTGCGACTTTCGAGTCCTTATGAATCAGCAAGGTCTCTACGGTATTGCATACGCTTGGGCGTTGGGTCTTAGCGTTCATCAGGATGTCGATGGCCATCTGCTCTTCAGCCGAGGAATCCAAGAAGATATGAACGTTGCCTTCGCCGGTCTCAATCACTGGCACCTTGGCGGTGGTGACAACACGTTGAATCAGATCGCGTCCGCCGCGAGGGATCAGCACGTCGATCTTGCCGCGAGCACCCATCATGGCGTCGGCGCCCTCGCGACCGAACTGATCGATGGATGTCACCAGATCGCGTGGAAGCGAAACGGATTCCAAAGCGTCGCGAATGATCGAGACGAGGGCTTGGTTCGAGTGCAGTGCAGCAGTTCCGCCGCGCAGCAACACTGCGTTGCCGCTCTTCAGCGACAAGCCGGCGATATCAACCGTGACGTTGGGACGGGCTTCGTAAATCGTGCCGATGACGCCCATGGGGACGTTGATCTGGCGCATGCGCAGACCATTTGGCAAAGTCTCGCCGCGGACCACGCGACCCACGGGATCCGGCAGGCCTGCGAGTTCATGCAGGGCGGAAATCAAACCGTCAACGCGCTTGTCATCAAGTTTCAGGCGATCCAGCATGGCCACGGACGTGCCATTGGCCTGTCCGGCTTCCAAGTCCTTCTTGTTTTCCTGGAAGATCTTGGAGCGGTTCGTGTCGATTCCTGATGCGATCGCCAGCAGTGCACGGTCTTTCCAGTCGCGGTTGGCGCGCTTGAGCACTCGCGAGGCACGGCGAGCTCGATCAGCGAGCTGATAAACCGAACCAGTGACGTCGGAGATCTGTTCTTCTGTTCGTACTGCGTCGATACTCATAGTTTCCATCCTAGAAAATAGGTTCGATCAAAGCTAGGCCATCGACATGCACGACCGATTTATCGTAACCTTCGCCGAGCTGCTCAACGAGATCGCCGGTGTTCTGACCCAGCATCTCGGGCAGCTCCTCGGAGCTGTAGTTCACCAGGCCGCGGGCAAATGGCACACGATCTGATCCGCAGATTTCTACTACGTCGCCGGGCTCGAAGGCGCCTTCTACGTCAATGATGCCGGCGGCCAGCAGAGAATTGGTGCCGCGGGAGATCGCCTGGACTGCTCCGTCGTCTAGGATCAGCCGGCCCTCGATGCTTGCAAGGTACGCAAGCCATACGTCACGGGCAGAGCGGCGCGAATTTCGTGCGGCGAACCAGGTTCCCACATCCTCGCCGCGTAACGCCTTGGCGGCGTTGTCGGTGCTGGTGACCAATGTCGGAATGCCGGCGGAGGAGCTCATGGTGGCGGCGTCGACTTTGGTGATCATGCCGCCGGTACCGACGCCTGCTGCGCCCGGGGTGCCCAGGTCGACGGCTTCCAGCTCGTCAGGATGCTCGATGGTGGTGATGCGGCTGCCGCCGTCTTCAGGATGCGCGTCGTAAACGGAATCGACATCCGAGAATAGGAGCAGTGCGTCGGCCTTGACTAGGTGCGCTACCAGGGAGGCAAGGCGGTCGTTGTCGCCGAAGCGGATTTCGCGTGTTGCCACGGCGTCATTTTCATTGACGATGGGAAGGACGCCAAGATTCAAGAGGCGCACGAGGGAGCGCAGGGCGTTGGTGTAGGACGAGCGCCGCATCAAGTCGTCGGCGGTCAGCAGGACCTGGCCGACTCGCAAGTCGTGCTCTTCAAATAGCTGCGTGTATTCGGCCAGCAGCAAGCCTTGGCCGACAGCCGCGGCGGCCTGCTGGGTTGCCAGGTCCTTAGGACGCTTTGGCAAACCCAGCGGGGCCAGGCCGGCAGCAATTGCACCGGAAGAAACGAGGATTACCTCGGTACCGTTGTTCACGGTTTCGGCGAGAGTGTCCACCAAGAACTTCAGTCTTTCATGGGATATTCCCCCGCTAACCGTGGTCAGTGAGC
The DNA here is from genome assembly GCF_012221945.1 of Glutamicibacter mishrai. Taxonomy (NCBI): domain Bacteria; kingdom Bacillati; phylum Actinomycetota; class Actinomycetes; order Micrococcales; family Micrococcaceae; genus Glutamicibacter; species Glutamicibacter mishrai. The sequence goes on from NZ_CP032549.1 coordinate 98,886, forward strand.
TGGATCCAACCTTTACTACGAGTCGCCGTGCGTCCGGCAATTCGTGAGGAGAGGTAATGGCTGAAATAGTCTTAGTGGCACTTTCACTCATACTTTATTCTTCCTCCTGTGCTGCCTTCTTTCCAGCAGCGTTTTTTGCGTTCTTGGCGTTGACCGATTCGGTCCAGATTCCGGCCTTGCGTTCGGCTTCCAGCTCCTGACGAGCGGCGGCCTTGGCGGCCTTCCGGTCCTCGTGTTCGGCGCGCTTTTCTTCGCGGGTCTTTCGATTGCCGCGGTCTTCGAGTCGCACGTCTTCGCCACGGCGGCTGCCGCCGAGCAATTCCGCGCCGGCAGCCATGGTTGGCTCCCAGTCAAAGACCACAGAATCTTCTTCGGAACCAATGACGACAGCGTCGCCCGGCTTGGCTCCGGCCTTGAATAGCTTGTTTTCTACCCCCAGTTTGGCCAGGCGGTCAGCAAGGTAGCCGACAGCCTCATCATTTCGGAAGTCGGTCTGCATGATCCAGCGTTCCGGCTTTTCGCCGATAACGCGCCACAATGGCTCAAGGTTTTGTTCCTCGCGGCGAATGTAGAACTCTTCCTTGTTGCTAAAGCGCGGACGGATCACTGGCACCTCGACTACCGGTGCCTCGACGACCTGCTCGGCTCGCGCTTGTTCTACCAATTCAGCCATAGCGAAGGACAGTTCACGCAATCCGTTACGTGACAGGGCTGAGATTTCAAACACGCGGTATCCGCGCTTTTCCAGCTCTGGGCGCACGAATTCAGCCATCTCAGCGCCATCTGGCATGTCGACCTTGTTGAGCGCAATCAGCTTAGGGCGATCAATGAGCGGAACGATTGTGCCGTCGGTTCCGGCGAAAGTGGAGTCGGCTTCGTAGTTCGCCAGCTCGGCTTCGATGATGTCCAGGTCGGTGATCGGATCACGATCGGATTCCAGTGAGGCGCAGTCCAAGACGTGCACGATGGCAGCGCAACGCTCAACGTGGCGCAGGAACTCGTGGCCCAGGCCCTTGCCCTCGGATGCGCCAGGGATCAGCCCTGGGACGTCGGCGACGGTGAAGCGGGTCTCGCCTGCCTGGACGACACCCAGGTTCGGGACCAGGGTGGTGAATGGATAATCGGCGATCTTCGGGCGCGCAGCGGAAACTGCAGCGATCAACGAGGACTTGCCAGCCGATGGGTAGCCCACCAGTGCGATGTCGGCCATGGACTTGAGCTCCAGGACGATGTCCTGGCTGGTTCCGGGAATGCCGAGCAAGGCAAAGCCTGGTGCCTTGCGCTTGTCAGAAGAGATGGCTGCGTTGCCCAGGCCGCCCATGCCGCCGATGGCAGCGATGTACTCGTCGCCGACGTTGATCAGGTCGCCGAGGATGTCGCCGTCCTTGGACTTCACCACGGTGCCGGCAGGCACGCCGAGGATCAGGTCTTCGCCGTGCTTGCCCGGGTGCAGTCCACCCTTGCCTGGCTCGCCGTTGCCGGCCTTGCGGTGTGGCAGGTGGTGGAAGTCCAGCAGCGTGGTGACCTGGGGGTCGACGCGCAAGATGATGTCGCCACCCTTGCCGCCGTTGCCGCCATCGGGTCCGCCAAGCGGTTTGAATTTCTCGCGCTTGATGGACACACAACCGTGGCCACCATTACCTGCGGTGACATGAAGGGTTACGCGATCAACGAATGCAGCCACGGGGCCATCTTCTCCTAGAACGGGGGTGCGAGTTGTTCTCGCAGAAAAAGTCTATCTACGCACACAAGGGGCGGACCGAATAACGGCCCACCCCTTCTGTACTAAAAAATTTGCCTGATGCCTGAATTAGGCAGCAGCAACAATGTTCACCACGCGGCGACCACGACGGGTGCCGAACTCGACTGCACCAGCAGCCAAGGCGAACAGGGTGTCATCCTTGCCACGACCTACGCCGGCGCCTGGGTGGAAGTGGGTGCCACGCTGACGAACGATGATTTCGCCAGCCTTGACTTCCTGACCACCAAAGCGCTTTACGCCTAGGTACTGTGCGTTGGAATCGCGACCGTTGCGAGTGGAACTCGCACCTTTCTTATGTGCCATGCCTTTTAGCCTCTTTCGCTACAAAAATGGATATTACGATCAGCCAGAATTAGGCGATCGAGGTGACCTTGACCTTGGTCAGAGCGGCACGGAAGCCCTGGCGCTTCTTGTAACCGGTCTTGTTCTTGTACTTCTGGATAACGATCTTCTCGCCACGAAGGTTTTCTACAACCTCAGCGGTGACCTTGACCTTAGCCAGATCAGCAGCGGCGGAAGTTACCTTCTCGCCATCTACCAACAGCAAAGCAGGAAGCTCGATGGAGCTACCTGGGGCAGCCTGAAGACGGTCAACGGTGATGAGGTCTCCTACGGAAACCTTCTCCTGGTGGCCGCCTGCGCGGACAATTGCGTACACCACGTGGGTACTCACTTCTACTCGACGTTTATTGTCTTACCGGCGCAGATATCGACCCGAACACCCATAAATGAGTGCGTATCCCGGGGATCTCATGCGCTTGTGCCTTGACGCCGAGCGGACGGAAAGTCCGTGATCTTGGCGTTTAGCACCGATCAACTAGATTACGCTAGTCCACACCACTGGGGCAAATACAAACTGCCCCAGCGGGTGAAGCGTGACCAAGTTCATCTATTTCAGCTCGCGCACCGGAACGCCGACACCGAACATTACCGGTTGCCCGGCAGGCTCAGCTGGCTTTTCGTTTTGCGAACTGGAGGCATCCATTTGAACTACCGAACCGGTAGCGGCGGATACCTCTGCCACGAGAACCTCTGCAGTCGCGTCGCCCTGAGCCGAGGTGGCTCGACGGCTGCGTCGCTTTGGTTTCGTGGAATTCTGTGGGGCCACCGCGCTAGCGGCAGCCGAAGCTTCGACAGGGGCCTTGGCCTCGGTCGCGACCGGAGCGCTCGACGCTGGCATAGCCAGACCGGTCAGCACCGGCTGGTCCTGCACCGACACGGCACCAGCGCCCTGCGGGCGTGAAGCCCGGCGGGAACGCTTGCGAGGCTGCTCAGCAGGCTTGGACTCATCGTCCGCAACAGGGGCAACTGGCTGCTGCTCCTGAACGGCCTGATCGGATTCTGCCGGCTGGGCTTCCTGCTGCTGCGCCTCGCCCTGTGAACGGTTGCGTCCACGGGAGCGCGAGCGGCGACGCGGCTTGCGCGACGACTCGCCATTCTCCTCATCGCTCTCGTCCTTGCCCGGCAGGGCAGCTTCAAGGGCTTCAAGGGTTACGGCGACTTCGGCGGCAACCGGAGTGCTGGTCTTGATAACAGGAATCTGCTCGCCTTCGATGCTCACAGCGTTCTCCACGTGTGGCTCCAGGTGCGATGCGGCGGCGATGCTTGCCAACGCATTGCGGGTAGCTTCATCCTTCTCGCCGTTCGGCGCAGCCTCCTGCTTGGCAGCTGGCTTGGCCTCGTCCTTCTCGCCACCGCGGCGGCGGCGTGAATTGCGGCTCGGCTTCTCGCTGAACTTCTTGGCGTGGGGTTCGCCAGCGGAGTTGAAGGTGCGGCGCGACTCAACCGGCTCTTCGTGGGTGATGACACCCGCGCCAGCGCAGTGCTCGCACTCTTCGCCGAAGACCTCAAGCAGGCCGGTGCCCATGCGCTTGCGAGTCATCTGGACCAGGCCCAGGGAGGTCACTTCGGCCACCTGGTGCTTGGTGCGGTCACGGCCCAGGCACTCCACCAGGCGGCGCAGTACCAGATCGCGGTTGGATTCAAGGACCATGTCGATGAAGTCGATGACGATAATGCCGCCGATATCACGCAGGCGCAGCTGGCGGACAACTTCCTCGGCCGCTTCCAAGTTGTTCTTGGTGACGGTTTCTTCGAGGTTGCCGCCCGAGCCGGTGAATTTGCCGGTGTTCACGTCAATGACGGTCATCGCTTCGGTGCGGTCGATGACCAGCGAACCACCCGATGGCAGGTAGACCTTGCGGTCCAGCGCCTTGGCGATCTGCTCATCAACACGGTAGTTGGCGAAGATATCCTCTTCGGACTCCCACTTCTCCAGGCGGCCCATCAGATCCGGTGCCACGTACATGACGTAGGCCTCGATGGTGTCCCATGCGTGCTCGCCGGAAACGATCAGCTTGGTGAAGTCCTCATTGAAGACATCGCGAACGACCTTGATGGTCAGATCCGGCTCGGAGTACAGCAGTTCCGGAGCCAGGGTCTTGGTGGAGTTGGCCTGCTCTTCGATACCTTCCCACTGCGCGCGCAGTCGGTTGATGTCGTTGGTCAGCTCTTCTTCCGAGGCGCCTTCAGCGGCCGTGCGGACAATGACGCCGGCGTTTTCCGGCAGGTGATCCTTCAGGATCTTCTTCAGGCGCTGGCGCTCGACATCTGGCAGCTTGCGCGAGATGCCGGTCATCGAACCACCTGGCACGTAGACCAGGTAGCGGCCCGGCAGGGAGATCTGGCTGGTCAGGCGGGCACCCTTGTGTCCCACAGGGTCCTTGGTGACCTGCACGAGCACCGAGTCGCCGGCCTTCAGCGCGTTTTCAATGCGACGCGGCTGGCCTTCAAGGGCCGCTACATCCCAGTTGACTTCGCCTGCATACAACACGGCATTGCGACCGCGTCCGATATCGACGAAGGCAGCTTCCATGGACGGAAGGACGTTCTGGACCTTGCCGACATACACATTGCCGATCAGGGAGTCCTGCTGGGTCTTGGAAACGAAGTGCTCTGCGAGTACCCCATCTTCAAGCACGCCGATCTGGATACGGTCCTCGCGCTGGCGCACGATCATCTTGCGCTCTACGGATTCACGGCGCGCCAAGAACTCGGCTTCGGTGATGACCTGGCGGCGGCGTCCGGTCTCGCGGGATTCACGGCGGCGCTGGCGCTTGGCCTCAAGGCGAGTCGATCCGCGCACGGAGGTCACCTTGTCACTGGCGGAGCTGTGGCTTTCGATGCTGCCACGTGGCGCGCGGACGCGGGTTACGGTGTTTGGCGGATCGTCTTGTGAACCACCCTCGAGCTCCAGGTCCACATCGCCGCGGCGGCGGCGGCGACGGCGACGTGAGGTCACGTCATCGCTTTCGGCCTCGGCAGTTTCCTGGCGCGCTGGCTCCTGCTTTTTGGCAACAACCTGTGCCAAGACGGCCTGGGCGGTTTCAGGCACGGCGAATGGATTCAAGATCATGGAGCTGCCGTGCTCGGCCAATAGCTGGCCGGTGTGGTCCTCTACGGACTCGGTGGCGGCTTGTGCCACCGACTGGTCGTCTGCTGCAGCTTCTGCGTTCACGGCTTCTTCGGTGCCGAGCTGTGCTGCTTCGGTCTTGGCCGCTGCTTGCTCGACCGCCTCGTCGCTGGCTGCATGGCGTGCCACCTGTGCACGACGCTCAGCCTGGCGGCTGGCACGCTGGGTGGTATCAGGCGTAGAAACCTGAGTGCGGCGAGTGGCTCGCCAGCGGTATGGGCTTTCTTCAATGCCGGCTGCGGCATTGAGCTCGGCCAGAGTCATGGCGCGACGCAATGGCCGCGCAGGGGTGGTTGAAACGCTGGTACGACGGGCTCGCGTTGAACGGTTGCCCCGCTTGTTACCTTGCGCTCCACCCTTTCGTTGATTTGCTGCGCTCATTTAAATTCGCGTACTCCTACTTTGTCCCGCTTTGGCATCCTCCACAGACGGCGCCGTAGCTGAAACTACAATCATCACGTGTCCTTGACCGGTTTCTTTAAACCAGCCAGACACAAAAGCTCGCTATTTTCCACGGGATTGCCACTGGCTTATTTGACTAAGCCGGACGCAATTTCTGCGGATCAACGTGGCCTATGAAAACCGGCTGCTTTCCTTTGCAGCCCTACGATCCGCGGTATTCCCTCGGGAGGCGCACATATTGGGCACTCAACCGAAGCGATGCATCGCCTGGCGATCTGTTGTTTCAAAAGTCTGTCGTCGGGTTGAAAGCAGACTGTGGATCCGCGAACAACCATTTCCATTCTCTCATATTTCGTTCATGCCTTGTTCATTGCTTCTCATCAGTTGCACAGAATCGCTTCCTAAGATGAAAAACGCTCGAAGCGGAATCTCCCGCTTTCCTACAAATTTATGGAATAGTCGAAACATGGTTTCATCACTAGAAAAGAGCCACAACCCGGGCGTGTTGCCATGGTGGGCCAAGGACCGCGGATTCGGACTGGTTCTCATCGCAACAGGGTTCATCTCATGGCTCGCAGCCGGAACCCTCGTTTTGGAACGCATCGAGCTGTATAAGAACCCTGATTACGTCACCAGCTGTGATATCAATCCATGGATTTCCTGCGGCACCGTGATGAGGTCGGAGCAGGCAGGGATCTTCGGATTCCCTAATCCGTTTTTCGGCATTGTCTGCTTTGCCATAGTCATCACGATTGGCATGATGCTGTTAGCTGGAGCCAACAAGCTCCAGCGATGGTTCTGGCTCTGCTTCCAGCTGGGCATCACCGCAGCAATGGGCCTGGTGATCTGGTTCTGGTCACAGGCACTGTATGAAATCAATGCCCTTTGCCCCTACTGCATGGTGGTGTGGGCCATGGTGATTCCGCTCTTCGTCTTCACCACAGCGCGCAACGTGGTCACAGGCATCATTCCTGCCGGTGCTGGGTTGAAGAAATTCTTTACCGAGTGGAGCTGGATTGTCACCGCGATCCTGTGGCTCCTGGTTGCAGCTTCAGTGGTTCTACGTTTCCCGAATGCGTTCTTCGGCTAGATTCTGCATCTCCGCCTGCCGGTTCGTTGCGCTTGCAACGGGCCGGCTTTTCATTTGCCGGGAACCACTGCATGCTTCATGGGCAAGACAGCTGCGCCTGCCGCTACTGGTTCGCGCACTGCGATCTTTGCATCCCTTCCACAGCTAGGACAGCTAGATTGGGTACATGGCAAGTGACAAATGGAACACAGAAAATGCCCAAAACTACGGGATCGATCTACTGATCTCAGACCAATTGCGACTGCGCGAACTGCAAGAAGAAGATCTTCCGTTCCTCACCCAATGGTGGAATAGCCCGGAATTCATGGCATTGCAGGGAAGCCTGGTGCTCCCCCACCCAGTCCAAGAAGCAGCCACCCTCTTCAAGTCCCGAAGCCTGAACCGAGGCACTACTGATGGTGTTGGCCTATCCATAACCCTGCCGGATGACACACTGATCGGGCACACCGCGCTCTATGACTACAACGCACCGGCTCGATCAGCTGAGCTCATGATCATGATCGGCGGATCAAATGTGGGGCAGGGCTATGGAACTCTGGCCACCAAGATGATCATCGACTATGGCTTCCGCGAGATGGGATTAAACCGGATCGGACTGACGGTCTGGGCCTACAACGAAAGGGCGTTGCGGACGTTCCTTCGTTCAGGCTTCCGCGAAGAAGGCCGTGTCAGGCAAGCTGGATTCCACGATGGATCATTCCACGACAAGATCGTCATGGGGTTGCTGGCCGAAGAATACTTCAAAAGCTGATTAGCTGTGCAGCCGCTGGGCTGGCTATGACCGCTCGCACTGTCGAGCGGTCATTTTGTTTTGATGAGCCGATCGCGTGCCGGCCCGGTGACAGCTCCGTGCATCAGAGCCGGGCTGTGAGATGGAAATAATCATCCTTTCGGTGTTGCCCCCAGTGCCGTTGATCTAGCTAGCCTATTCTTAGAACTAATTAGTACGAGCCACGAGGAGCAACCATGGCCCTTTTCCGCAAGGGTAAATCCCAAGCACCGGCAAAAAAGCCGTCGCAAAAGTCAGTAACGGCGACCGCCTCCAACCCGAACTTGGCAGATGCCGACGCAAAACCCGATTTCACGGTCTCCGGGCTGTGGACAGATCTACTTGGTCGCCTGGGAATTCGCAGTGCCCAATTGCTCGTTGTGGGAGTATTGGGAGCATTCCTGATCATTGGGATGCTTCGTTTGACGATGATCGTTATTCCAACGCTGCTTGCCGTCATCATTTCCTGCGCACTGTGGCCGCTGGTCGTCAGGCTGCGCAAAATTTTCTCACCGATGCTCTCGGCGTGGATCGTCTTCCTCGGATCCCTGTTGCTCCTTGGTGGCGTCGGCACGGGCCTGGTCTTCTCGGTCATCAATGAATGGCCAAAGCTCGTTGATAAAGCCGTCCAAGGTTTTAATCAGCTCAACGACATGGTCCAGGAACTGGTAGGTAACCTGCCGATCTCTATTGATCAGGGACAAATCGACAACGTTGTTAATACAGTCACCGGATTCCTGACCAGCGCGCAGTTCGGTACCGGCGCGCTGAACACGCTCAGCGCGGCGGGCAGCTTCCTCACCGGCCTGGTCCTGCTGTTGGTGATCCTGTTCTTCTTCCTGAAGGACGGCGACAAGATCTGGGCCTTCGCTGTTTCGTGGACCCCGGTTCACTACCGCAACAAGTGGATCCTGTCCGGTGACCGCGCCTTGCGGACCTTCGGCGGCTACATCCGCGGCACCGCGACCGTGGCCGCAGTCGACGCCATTGGCATTACCGCAACCTTGTTGATCGTTCGGGTGCCGCTGGCTATTCCCCTGGGCATCATCGTGTTCCTCGGCTCCTTCGTTCCAATGGTTGGTGCTACGGTGGCGGGCATTCTTGCGACCCTGATTGCCCTGGTAACCAACGGGCCGATTGTCGCTTTGATCGTCTTGGCTGCGGTGATCCTGGTGAACCAGCTTGAAGGCAACTTCCTGCAGCCGGTGGTCATGGCCAGTGCGTTGAATCTCCACCCGCTGGTCGTCCTGCTGGCCCTGACTGCCGGCACGGTGCTTGCGGGCATTGTTGGCGCGGTGCTTTCCGTTCCGCTGGTTGCCGCTTCCTGGTCGGTGATCAAGGTCTGGACAGGACGCGACAGAATGGATCCGGTCCCTGCCGCCAGTGCCGAAATCAAATCCGAAGTCGAGATAGACCAGGACGAGAAGGCCCTCGAAAAGCTGGAATCCGGCGAAGAGGAATCCTCGCAGGCTCCCAAGGGCTAGGCTCGGAAACTGGTACCTCGAAGTTCTTGAATTTGCCTCGCAGATCCGCTGACACGGCGCATCGATATGCGGGGCAAATTCTTTAATTTCATATGTGCGGCTGTTAGAATTATTGCAAACCTGTTCATCTGTGATTAATGCTCAGTTGACCAGATGTTTCAGTAGGAAGATTATGAACGGACGCCGAGAACCGGCGCGGTGACGTTGTCACTGATATGGCGCATGTGTTTAATGTGAATGAAGTGAGGAAGGTTGACCGCTCGCAGGATTTCCTTGGCAGCAAGGATCCCGGCATTGCGAATCAATCGCTCTGAAGGATGGAGACCGCTACGCAAACAAGCCTGGAAGGACCGCGAATGTTGGATTTCAGCAATGAGAACACGGACGAGGATTTGGCGCATCTGGTCGACGCGACCGTCGAGCATCATCAGGTAGTCACCGTCGGCTCAGCCGAGGACTTCGGGCCCACATCGATTCAAGATCCTGCCGAACCCGGTACAGTGGCAGACTCCGTCGCCAAGGGTCCAGACGCTCCTGTAGAAACCCTGGACGATTGGTACTGAGACAGACTTCAGAGCATAAAAATATCCCAGCAGATCCGAGTGGATCTGCTGGGATATTTCTATCTATGGCTTACTTGCCGAACCAGATAGCAATCTCGCGCTCTGCGGACTCAACCGAATCGGAACCGTGCACGAGGTTCTGCTGGACCTTCAGTCCCCAGTCGCGGCCGAAGTCGCCGCGGATGGTGCCTGGAGCAGCGGTGGTTGGATCGGTCGTGCCAGCCAGCGAGCGGAAGCCCGGGATGACGCCCTGGCCCTCTGCGACGATGGCAACAACCGGGCCCGAAAGCATGAACTCCACGAGCGGCTCGTAGAATGGCTTGCCCTCGTGCTCTGCGTAGTGCTCGGCCAGCAGTTCGCGGGTGGCTTCCAGCTGCTGCAGCTTGGCAATGGTGTAGCCCTTGGCTTCAATGCGGGCGAGGATCTGGCCGGTGAGTGCGCGTTTGACGCCATCTGGCTTGACCAGGATCAGGGTACGTTCAGTCATTTGACTACCTCTTCGTATCGTTGATGTATTGCTAAAAATCTAGGCTTGTTCGGGATGCGCCTGTTCCCAGGCTTCCTGTGCTGCGGCGCGACGCCTGTTCTCCACGTCGATCTCTTCACCCTTGCTCAGCGCATACCACCAGCACAGGGCAAAAGCGGCGGCCAAGTAGAACATGTCCACCAGGATGAATCCTGTCAGGAAGAAGACCACCTGCAGCGCCCAACCGATGATGTAGCCGATCTTCTTGCCCAGCAACGCGCAATTCAGGATGCACAGCAGCGCTACCACCGCGCCCAGGGTCAGCACGACTACCGGCTCTCCCCCACGCTTGAGGCCGAATGCGGCCAGCGTGACGAAAACTGCCAGGAGCGCTTCGCACACCAAGACGGTTGATGCGAACATCATCTTGGTCGAGCGCGGCTTCTTCTTCATGCCAGGACGCCACTCGCGCTGCGCACGGGTGAGTTTGGCCATTAGGAGTCACCTCTCTTGAGCAACAGTGAAATCTCGCCCACCAGTGTAATCGAACCGGTGACCAAGACACCTCCACCGAGATCTTCGCCGGCTTCTGCGCGTCCTACCGACCATTCCACTGCGTCTTCAAGATCCTCGGTCACGTGGATGTCTTCCTCGGGCCACCCGGCGTTCATGGCCAAACCGGCCAATTCGCCGGCCGGGATGGCTCGTGGCGAGGAGGACTGGGTGATGCACAGGTCTTCAACCATGTCGCCATACTCTTCACGCATGGTGTAGAGCATTGCTTCCGCATCCTTCTCGCGAAGGATGCCCACCATCAGCACGAGGCGGGTAAAGCCGAAGGATTCCTTGATCGCCTCGGCCGATACACGAATGCCCTCCGGGTTGTGCCCTGCGTCGACCAGGATGCTCGGTGCACTGCGCACCAGCTCCAGACGCCCCGGGCTGGAGGTCGCGGCGAATCCCTGGCGCACCAGATCGGCGTTCAGTTCACGCTGTCCGCCTCCGAGGAACGCCTCGACCGCTGCGAGCGCCACGGTGGCGTTCTGCGCCTGGTGTGCGCCGAAGAGCGGCAAGAAAATCTCTTCATAGCGGCCTGCCTGTCCCTGGATGGACAGCAGCTGTCCGCCCACACCGGACTTGCGCTCCAGGAGCTTGAAGTCCAAGGTGTCGAAGGCCGCCGGCACTTCAAGCTCGCGGGCACGAGCCAGCAGCACGTCTGCGGCGTCCGTTGGCTGGGTCGAGGAAACCAGGTAGCCGCCGGGCTTGAGGATGCCGACCTTTTCCTGGGCAATCAGCTCGGTGGTATCCCCCAGCAGATCGGTGTGATCCAGGGAGATCGGCGTGAAGACCGAAACGTCGGCATCCGCGACGTTCGTGGCATCGGTGATGCCGCCCAGGCCGACTTCGAGCACCACAACATCAACTGGGACCTCTGCGAAAATCGCAAAGGCCAGGATGGTGACGGCCTCGAAGTAGGTGAGCCTGTTTTCGCCTCGCTCGGACAGCTCGGCATCGACGATCTCCAGGAACGGGCTGATCTCATCCCACACCCGCACGAAGGTCTCGTCGTCCACTGGCTCGCCGTCAATGGCGATGCGCTCGGTCACCGAGACCAGGTGCGGCGAGGAATAGCGGCCGGCGCGCAGGTCATGGGCAATCAGCAGCTGCTCGATCATGCGGGCGGACGAGGTCTTGCCGTTGGTGCCGGTGATATGGATGACCGGGCAGGCTTTATTCGGCTCGCCCAGGATCTCCATCGCACGGAACATCGGATCCATCCGGGGTTCCATCTTGTTTTCCGGCGCACGGGACAATAACTGCCCGTAAACGCGGTCCAGTTCGCTCACTAGTTGGCCTCAACTTTGTCGGAGTCTAGCTTGGATACGGTGATCTGCTCATCGGCGGCCGAGTCATCAGCCACCAGTTCCAGGTGCGCGGTCAGGGTTTCACCGGCTACCAGCTCGCGGTTGGCTTCCAGCGCTGCGATGGTCGCGGCGTTGGCGGCGATCACGGTGCGGATGCGATCCGAGACCTGCAGGTCGGCATCCTTGCGGGCCGACTGGATGGCGCGGATCATGTCGCGTGCGGTGCCCTCGGCAGCCAATGCTTCGGTTACCTCGGTGTCGAGCACCAGGAAGCCACCGTCGATCACGGCTGCGGCGATCTCACCCTCTGCATCCACCACGGTGTCCAGGGTGTACTCGCCCTCGACCAATTCCAGGCCGCCTGCGGTCACGACACCGTCGGTCACCGACCAGTCGCCGGACTTGGCGCCCTTGATGGCCTGCTGGACGTTCTTGCCAAGGCGCGGACCGGCCGCGCGGGCGTTGACTACCAGCTGCTGGCTGATGCCGTAGCTGGCCGCGTCGACGCCTTCGGCATCGATCAGGGTGACTGCCTTGAGGTTCAGCTCATCCTTGATGATCGAAGCGTAGGTGCCGTCCAGGCGCACAGCACCGGTGAGGACAACCTTCAGCTCTGCCAGCGGCAAACGCACGCGCAGGTTCTTGGCCTTACGCAGCGAGGAACCTACGGAGCAGATCTTACGGGTGGTTTCCATGGTTTCGAGCAAGGACGCGTCGGTCGGGAACTCGTTGGCATCTGGCCAGTCGGTCAGGTGCACCGAGCGCTGACCGGTCAGCCCGCGGAAGATCTCTTCGCTGGCCAGCGGCAGCAGCGAAGCGGTGACCTTCACCAGGGTTTCCAGAGCGGTGTACAGGGTGTCGAAGGCCTGGGTGTCTTCATCGAAGAAGCGCTGGCGGGAGCGGCGCACGTACCAGTTGGTCAGGGTGTCCATGTACTGGCGCACGGCCTCGGTGGCGTCGGAAACCTCGTAGGTGTCCAGTGCTTCGGTGACTTCGCGCACCAGCTGGCCGGTGGCGGCCAGCATGTACTGGTCCAGCGGGTCGGTGGAGGTGGTTGAGCGCTTGGCCTCGTAGCCGGCCCCGTTGTTGGCGGAGTTGGTGTAGAGGTTGAAGAAGTGCCAGACGTTCCACAACGGCAGCAGCACCTGGCGCACGCCATCGCGGATGCCCTGTTCGGTGACAACCAGGTTGCCGCCGCGCAGGATCGGGCTGGCCATCAGGAACCAGCGCATGGCGTCGGAGCCGTCGCGGTCCAGGACCTCGGTGACATCCGGGTAGTTGCGCAGGGACTTGGACATCTTCTGGCCATCGGAGCCCAGCACGATGCCGTGGGAGATCACGTTGGTGTAGGCCGGGCGGTCGAAGAGCGCGGTGGAGAGCACGTGCATGGTGTAGAACCAGCCACGGGTCTGGCCGATGTACTCCACGATGAAGTCAGCCGGGTGGTGTCCCCCATCGAACCAGTCTTGGTTGTTGAATGGGTAGTGCACCTGGGCGTACGGCATCGAACCGGAGTCGAACCAGACATCCAGCACGTCTTCCACGCGCACCAGGGTTCCGCCTTCGGCGCAGCCGTCGTGAGCCTTGGTCAGCTCGTCGATGAATGGGCGGTGCAGATCCGGCTGGCCTTCGTGGTTCAGTGGCAGGCGGCCGAAGAAGTTCTTCAGTTCATCCAGCGAGCCGAAGACTTCGCGGTGGGTGCATTCTGCTCCCGTGCATTCCCACACTGGGATAGGTGAACCCCAGTAACGGTTGCGCGAGATGGACCAGTCGCGGGCGTTTTCCAGCCACTTGCCGAACTGGCCGTGCTTCACGTTGCCCGGGATCCAGTTGATCTGCTCGTTCAGCTCGACCATGCGGTCCTTGAACTTGGAGACCTCCACGTACCACGAGGAGATCGCGCGGTAGATCAGTGGGGTGCGGCAGCGCCAGCAGTACGGGTAGGAGTGCTCGTAGGAAGCCTGCTTGATCAGCTTGGCTTCGTCCTTGAGCACGTTGGTGATGGTCTTGTTGGCATCGAAGACCTGGACGCCGACAATGTCAGCGAGCGGACCACCTGCGAAGGTCGGGAGGAACTTGGCGCCTTCGTCTACCGAGAGGATGACCGGGATGCCGTTTTCTTCACAGACCTTCTGGTCATCTTCACCGTAGGCAGGAGCCTGGTGAACAATGCCGGTGCCGTCAGCCACGGTGACGTAGTCAGCGGTGACGATCTGCCAGGCGTTCTCGGTGCCGTACTTCTCGGTGTCGGTGTAGGTATCCCACAACGGCTGGTAGCGCACGCCAGCCAGGTCCGCGCCAACGTAGGTGGCGGTGATCCCTGCGGCGGCTTCCTTGGCATCCTTGTAGCCCAGGTCCTTGGCGTAGGAGCCCAGCAGGTCCTTGGCCAGCAGGAATGGACCGGCGGCGGCTGAAGCCTTCACGCCAGCCTCGCCGGCAGGGACGACGACGTATTCGATCGACGGGTGTACTGCCAACGCGGCGTTGGTTGGCAAGGTCCATGGGGTGGTCGTCCAGGCCAGTGCCTGCACGCCGGCCAGAGCCTTCGAAGCTTCGGTCTCGCCGGCAAGGATGGTGAAGCCGACGGTGACTGTCTGGTCCTGGCGGTTCTTGTAGACGTCGTCGTCCATGCGCAGCTCATGGTTGGACAGCGGGGTCTCGTCCTTCCAGCAGTACGGAAGCACGCGGAAGCCCTGGTAGGTCAGGCCCTTGTCCGAGAGCTGCTTGAAGGCCCAGATGACTGATTCCATGAACTCGACGTTCAGGGTCTTGTAGTCGTTTTCGAAGTCCACCCAGCGAGCCTGGCGGTTCACGTACTGCTTCCACTCGTCGGCGTACTTCATCACCGAGGTGCGGCAGGCGTCGTTGAATTTGTCGATGCCCATGGCTTCGATCTGCTTCTTGTCGGTCATGCCCAGCTGCTTCATTGCTTCCAGCTCGGCAGGCAGTCCGTGGGTGTCCCAGCCGAAGCGGCGCTCAACGCGCTTTCCGCGCTGGGTCTGGTAGCGGGCTACCAGGTCCTTGACGTAGCCGGTGAGCAAGTGGCCGTAGTGCGGCAGGCCGTTGGCGAAGGGAGGGCCATCGTAGAAGACGAATTCTTCGCCCTCGCGCTGGTCAATGGAGGCCTGGAAAGTGTTGTCGTTCTTCCAGTATTCGAGGACGCGCTTCTCAAGTTCCGGGAAGCGCGGTGAAGCCGGGGTCGAACCGGTTGGGTCTGTAGTGACCTTCGGGTAGAAGCTCATCGAATGGGCCGTCCTTCAAGCGTAGGGTCGATAAATCCTTGCCTACGAGGACGGCGATTAAGCCGCGGTACCACCCCGCTTATCCCCCGCCAGATGGCGAAGGACCACTTATCTTCAGCTGTGACGGGCTGGTCCCGTTCGGTTCTACTGGGCAGAGTCGAGATCCGCTGTTCTTCCGAAGGCTCCCCGGTGATGGCCGGATCAATGCCTGATTACTTCTATCGTACCGCGTGATGCTCGTGCTGAAAATTCACCAGAACCCCAGGGGCAGCAAGTGAGTGCAGGCTCACAACACGGTGCAGAAACACGAGAATATCTTTTCCTGCATTTTCAGAATAGCGCGTAGAGGGGGCCTTGCCGCAAGGCCCCGCCTATGGTCCATAATCAATACCTTCCCTACGAAACCCGCCAGATCAGGGAGCGCATGTGCCTGCAACCATGTCGAATGCCAATTACTTCGCAACCGAACAGGAAAATCCACCTCCAGAGACCACCGCTGACATCGCGCAGGACCAGCAAAGGCTGCGTGAAATCGCCGCACGCGTAGAGCAATTGCGCTCGGAAACCCTTGAGCGCATCGCATCACGCGGGCGGGATCACGCCGGCATCCTCCAGCAATCACTGGAGCGCGACGTTGAACTCAATGAAATGGCCGCGCGTTTACGCCAGCTAGACCGGATGGGACCGAGTGCCTGCCTGGGATTCATGGAGAATGCCTCAACCGGCGAGCGCCACTACATCGGCCGCATTGGGTTGAGCGATGATCAGGGCAAGCAGCTCATGCTCGACTGGCGCGCCCCGGCAGCAGAACCATTCTTCGCCGCAACCCACGAAAACAGCTACGGACTGGTTCTGCGCCGACGCTACCGTTGGCGCCGACAGCTCATCACCGACTACTGGGACGAGGTCTTTGATTCATCACTGCTGGCCTCGCACGCCCGCTTGGATGACCATTCCTCATTTCTCGCATCCCTTGGCAGCAAGCGCTCGCCCAAAATGCAGGATGTGCTCTCAACGATTCAGACGGATCAGGATGCGATTATCCGCAGCAGCTCACAGGGCGCCCTTGTGGTTGACGGCGGCCCCGGTACCGGCAAGACAGTGGTCGCGCTGCACCGTGCCGCTTATTTGCTCTATGCAGACCCGAGGCTGCGCAGCCAGGGCGGTCGCGTGCTGGTAGTTAGCCCGCACGAGGCCTACTCCGCGTACGTCTCGGACGTTCTTCCCAACCTGGGTGAGGACGAAGTGCTCATTTCAACGCTTTCGAACATAGTTTCGATAGGTGATGATTTGCCGGCTGAAGCAGATCCTGAAGTACAACGGATCAAAGCCAGTACAGCGATGCTCAAGACGATCGAACGGGCTGTCACCGTATTCCAAGAGCCCCCTGCAACGGACCAAACTGTTGACCTAGCCGAGGGGCGAGTAACCATTTCGGCGCAATTGTGGCGCAATGCCTTGGACATGATTGAACGGAAGATTCCGCACAACGAAGCACGCATGGCGTTGCGCGAGGCCCTCATTGATATATTGCTCCCCGCGGAAGACAGCACTGCAGACACCCATGCGTTGTTCCGTGCCGAACTGGAACGCAGCACCTCGCTGGAGGGCATCCTGAATGAATATTGGCCTGTCTTGGATCCCATCAATCTGTTGCGGGCGGTGCTGGGCAACGATGCGCTGCTGCGCTACAGCGCCCAAGAACTCACCGATGAAGAAATCAACCATCTCTTGGCGAACCCTGCCAGCGATAGCTGGACCGCAGCTGATTACCCATTGATTGACCTCGCCCGCTTCCTCATCGGCGACCCCGACAGCGAAGCCAAGCAACGCGAGGAACGATCGCGCAGGCATGCCGAGCGCAGCCAATGGAAGAACGTCATTGACGACTTGATTGCTTCGGCTGACGACAAGGAGGATCTTTCCTCCCAGCTCATGCACCAGGACCTGCAAGAACAACTCCTGAGCCAGGGCATGGAAAGCCCGGAGAGATCAATCAGCTTCGACGGTCCGTTCTCGCATGTCATTATCGATGAGGCCCAGGACCTGACCGATGCCCAATGGGCCATGATCCAACGACGCTGCCCATCCGGAAGCCTGACGATTGTCGGCGATAGGGCCCAGGCGGCGGAAGGATTCACCAGGAGCTGGGAACAGCGCCTGGACGATATCGGGATCCGGAACATCACCATCGCTCCCCTGCAAGTCAACTACCGCAGCACCGCGCAAATCATGGAAGCGGCCGCCCAGCAGATCCTGCCATACATGCCCGAGGCCAATGTTCCGCGTTCGCTGCGTTCGGACGGCGTTCCTGTGCGGTACGCACGACCGGCTGACCTCAGCTCGATCTTGGATCAGTGGCTGGACGAAAACAGCGAAGGCACCGCAGTGGTGATCGGCGCTCCGGGATTCGCTGCACCTGACCGGGCCAGCTCGCTGTCACCAGAGCATGCCAAGGGCTTGGAATTCGATTTGGTACTCGTCAACTTGCCGGAGAACTTTGGCACCGGATTGAGTGGAGCCGTCCGCAGGTACGTGGCCATGACGCGAGCAACAGCCCAATTGGTAGTGCTCACCGAACAGTAGCCCGCCGGTCCTTTCGGTAGGCTGGCATCCATGAGCACTACGCAGCCGCACTCAGCGCAATCCCAGAACCAGCAGCACGCCTTGGCCTCGCCAAGGGTGCTGCGCTGGGGACAACACCTGGTGACAGCGATCCTGCTGGTCATTGCGCTGCTGCGACAAGTATCAGCGCAAGACAATGTCCTTGCGGCGATACTCATTTCAACGCTCTTCGCTGCCTGGTACATAGCAGGCTTCATCACCCACCCGGCCAACAAGATCCATGCCAAGCCCACCTGGTGGCTAGCGGTCCTTCTCCTCATCTGGATAGCCAGCCTCTTTGTTTCAGCCGAGTTCATGTGGCTGGCTTTCAGCCTCTGGCTGCTCTTGGGACACCAGCTGACTTTCCTGCCCTCCATCTTGTGGTCTGTCGTCGTGTATGCCTTCACCCTATTAGCTCCCTACTTGCACCATGGGCAGCTCAGCATTGCAGCTGTCGCGGGCCCGCTGGTTGGCGGCCTCTTTGCCTGGGGCATTTCACGTGGCTACCTGCAGATGGAACAAGACGCCCAGGAACGCACTTCCCTGGTCGATTCATTGATGCGCGCGCAGGAGGAAACAACAGCCCTCCAAGAAGAACTCGCTCGCTCCCAGCATGAAGCAGGCATCGCGGCCGAACGCACGAGGTTGGCCAGGGAAATCCACGACACCATCGCCCAACAGTTATCGTCAATCGGCCTGCTCGCCAAAGCCGCCAGCGCAGCCAACGATCCGAAAGCGACATTCGATGTCCTCGAACGCATCGACCAGCTATCCGGACAGTCTTTGAACGATCTGCGAAGAATCATCGCCGCCTTGGCGCCAGCAGAACTTGATTCCCAGGCGCTCGCCGGTGCCCTTTCACGTATCCTTGATGACTTTTCGATTGATTCAGACGTGGGAACACGTATCGATATAGAGCCCGGCCTACCCCTTCTGGATCCAAGTTTGCAGATAGCCTTGCTTCGCACTGCGCAGTCTGCGCTGTCCAATGTCCGGCGCCACGCCCAGGCAACCACGGTTGTGCTGAGCTTGAGCTACAGTGACGATGAGGTGCGCCTGGACATCGTGGATGATGGGCGCGGTTTCACTCCGCCAACAGGCCGGCTGCAACACAATACTCCGGTAGGCGGTTTTGGGCTGACAGCGATGAACCGACGTCTAAATGAACTTGGCGGCGGACTGGATGTAGAAAGCGCACCTGGAGAAGGAACCGCACTGTGCGCCCACCTTCCACTGCGCATCGCAAAGGACAATTTATGATCAAAATCCTGCTGGTTGATGACCACCCGATTGTCCGCACCGGCCTGCGGGCGCTATTCGACAATTATGAAAATATCCATGTGGCCGGTGAAGTATCTACCGGCGAAGAAGCAGTGGATTTTGTCATGGAGAACGACGTGGATGTGGTGCTCTGCGACTTGCGTTTGGGCGCGGGCATGAACGGCGCGCAGACAACAGCGGTCATCCGCAAACTGCCCAAGGCACCACAGGTGCTGATCCTGACAACTTTTGACAAGGATGCGGAGATCTTGGCGTGCATCGAAGCTGGCGCTTGCGGGTATCTGCTCAAAGACGTCAGTGCGCAGACCATCGTCGAGTCCCTTCGACAAGCCGCAGCCGGGCACATGGTGCTGGCTCCGGAAATGACCTTACGCGTTGTTGAAGGGATGCGCCGGCCCAAAGTCGAACTGACCGCGCGGGAAAGGGATGTACTGGCGCAGCTTGCCACCGGCGCAGCAAACAAGCAGATCGCCAAGACTCTGTTTGTTTCTGAAGCTACGGTGAAAACGCATCTGGTTCACATTTTCGACAAGCTACAGGCAACCACTCGAACGGATGCGCTCAACAAGGCCAAGGACCACGGACTGCTCTGATCTGGCGCCGGAAGGACTCGACACTCCCGGGGACTTCTCAACCTTTCGGTTGATCTTTTATTCAGCTCTTTCCACGATGGCTGAAGCTGCAAATTTCCGTTGACTGGAACTATGAAAGTTTCAGTTATTTCCCGGGTTGCTCGGTCGCTAACAAGCCGACGTGGCGCCCGAATCTGGGTCGCAGCGGTCATCGCTGTCATCGCTATCGTTTTTGGATCGCTTAGCAGTCTCGAAGCTCCAGCCCGGTCCGACAGTTCCATCGTCAATGGCTCGGATTCCGCGCAAGTCCAACAGATCTTGGATGAAAATAGCCATGATTCCACGACCTCCGCCCTGCTGGTTGCATCCAAGCCCGATCATTCCGCACTCAGCAATCAGGATAAGACCGCGTTAGAAGGGCTGAGCACAGAACTCAGCGCAGGCGCCCACGTCACGGGTGGCCGTCTGATGATCAGCGAAGACCAGCAAGCAGCGATGCTCCCGGTCTCGTGGAGCACTGTCTCCAAGGAGGCCGACCGGCAAACGCTTGAAGATCTCCGCAACTGGATCACCCAGCATCCGGCCCAGCGACTCGACTTGCAGGTCACCGGTTCCACCGCCTTCGCGGTGGACATCACCAATGCATTCGCCGGCGCTGACTTCACATTGCTGGCCGTCACCGTAGGCATCGTCGCTCTCCTGCTCATCCTGACCTACCGCTCGCCAGTACTTTGGCTACTGCCTCTATCCGTAGTCGGAATAGCCGACCGCAGCGCTTCGCTGATCGCCAATCTTCTAGGCAATCTCTGGGGCTTGAGCTTTGACTCAGGCGTGCTCAGTGTCCTGGTTTTCGGTGCAGGAACCAACTACGCATTGCTGCTGATTTCGCGCTACCGCGACGAGCTGCGCACACAAGAAGATCACCGCCAAGCGCTGGCCAAAGCCTGGACGTCAAGCTTTGAAGCAATCTTGACGTCCAATCTGACCGTCGTCCTGGCGCTGTTGACCCTGGGCCTGGCAGTTATGGAAGACACACGGGGTCTGGGGATCGTCTGCGCGGCCGGCCTGCTGATTGCTGCGTTCTTCGTGCTGTTCCTCTTGCCGCCGGTGCTGGCTATGAGCGGCCGCAAGGCTTTCTGGCCGCTGGTGCCTCGGCCAGGTTCAGTGATCAAGAAGGAGAACTTCTTCGGGCGCGCGGCACGACTGGTCATGCTTCGACCAGGGTTGAATCTAGCGGCTTTGATAGCCCTCTTGCTGGTCCTCGCAAGTGCGCTGGCTGGCACTCGAATCGGATTGCCACAGGTCCAGCAATTCCGAACCGCGACAGAATCCTCCAGCGCGATGGAACAGCTGTCGGCTCACTTCCCAGCGGGTGAAGCACAACCAATCACCGTCTTGGCTCACCCTGATCAAATCGATGCACTAGGCAGCCAGCTGGCTGACGTTCACGATGTGAAGCGTGTCGGGCCGGTGCGCGATGTGGGCGACTCGGACTGGCGGCAGTTCTCAGTAGTTCCTGCCATTGACCCAAACTCGTCGCAGGCCCAGGATCTGGTGGCCAAGCTTCGAACTGTCGCTGGAAATAATGGGCAAGTGCTCATCGGCGGGCCCACGGCACAGCAGTTGGATTCGCATCAAATGCACCTACGCGATTTGTATGTCATTGCCCCATTGATCATGTTCATCTGTTTCGCCATGCTCGGATGGCTCACTCGATCTTGGCGGACAGCCCTGGCGCTTGGCCTGGTGAATCTGCTCAGTGCTGCCGCGGCTGTTGGGCTCGGTTCCCTTGTGTCCTCGCTCGTCTTCGATGCCACGGCCCTCGACGTCCAAGTGCCATTGCTTGCCTTCGTCTTCTTGGTGGCCTTGGGCGTGGACTACACGATTTTCTTCACCCACAGAGTCCGACAAGACGTTCAAAATCACGAGCTGGAGCCAGCAATCGAGCAGGCTGCTAGCCGTACCGGCTCGGTGATCACCAGTGCAGGTCTCGTACTGGCCGGAGTATTCGCCGCGCTGGCCACGCTGCCACTGACCGTGTTGGGCCAGCTGGGCTTGATTGTCGGGCTGGGGGTTGTGCTGGACACCTTCGTTGTTCGGACGTTACTGCTCCCCGCACTTCTTCACACATTAGGGGCATCAGGGCGACCGCTTTTCGGCGGGACGTCTCGCGACGCCAAACATGCCACAGAACCAATCACCCCGAAAGAATGCGAATTCCATGCGTAAGCTCGTCAACTTCTCCTTCCTCTATATGATCCTGGGCGTCGCTTCAGGACTGTTCTACCGGGAGTTCACCAAAATCAACGGTTTCCCTGAAGGTCAGTGGACCCAGCTTTCGGTGGTGCACACGCATCTGTTGATCCTCGGATTCATCATGTTTCTCGTAGTGTTGCTACTGGAAAAGGCGTTTGAACTGAGCAAGTATCGCAAGCTCTTTGCATGGTTCATGGGGACATACAATGCCGGAGTCGTTTTGACCGCAGGAATGCAACTCACCCATGGCATCATGACGGTGCTTGGCGTTGAGTCTTCAGCGATGATTTCCGGGATCGCTGGACTTGGCCACATGTCGATTACTGCAGGAATGGTCCTGCTCTTCGTCATGCTTCGCCGAGCCGTAGGCACTCGAACTGGCAGTGTACAGACGGCGGGAACTACCGAGAAATAGTCCGAATTCATCAGAGTGCGAAGGCGTCCCGGCCCTATGGCCGGGATGCCGTCGCGTCTAAAGGAAATAGGCAATTTTCTGAGCGGATACGTCAATGGCGGTGGCCACTAGCAAGATATTGCTAGTGGCCACCGCCATTGGCGTATCTAGAGCCTGGGGTAAGACTTACAGGCTCTCAGCCAATTTTTTTGCGCGAGAGAATTCCATCATCGCATCGCGTTCTACGACCTTGACTCGGTCACGGGTGATGTCACCGAAACGAGTGGAGACGGTGCCTGCGGCCGCGCCGAGTTCCTTCTCGTGCTCGTCCAGGTTCTTCCAGCCATCCCAGTCCGAGAAAGCAACCCCACGGCTTTCCAGCAGTTCTGCGATCTGCTGCGAGGATTCTGGCTCGGCGAGCTGGGTGAGGTCTTCCAGCAGGTGGGTGATGGTCTCCAGAGCGTCGCCCTTGGTATGGCCGATCAGGCCAATTGGACCACGCTTGATCCAGCCGGTTGCGTAGAGGCCTGGAACGTGGGTTCCAGCAGCATCGAGAACGCGTCCTTCTTCGTTTGGCAGAACGCCCTTGGCACCGTCGTATTCGATGTCATCGACTGCGGAACCGAAGTAGCCGACAGCACGGTAGATGGCCTGCAGCGGGTATTCGACGAATTCGCCGGTACCGCGGGCACCGCCGTTGCCGTCCAACTCGTTGCGTTCAACCTTCAGGCCAGTGACCTTGCCGTCTTCGCCCAGTACTTCAACTGGCGACTGCAGGAAGTGCAAGTGCAGGCGGCGCGAGGCGCTTGGTGCCTCTTCGCGTTCTTCCTGCTCGATGAGCCAGTTGGTCAGGGTGGAAACCATGGTCTTGGTCTGGTTGTTCGTCTTCATGGCTTCATCGGAAGCCTTGTCGAATTCGAAGTCCTCCGGGTACAGCACGATGTCAACGTCCTTGGAGTGCGACAGCTCGCGCAGTTCCAGTGGAGTGAACTTCACCTGTGCTGGTCCGCGGCGGCCGAAGACGTGGACGTCGGTGACTGCCGAGTCGTTCAGCTGCTCGTAGATGTGCTCTGGGATTTCGGTTTCCAGCAGCTGATCGGCGTGCTTGGAAAGGATGCGGGCGACGTCCAGTGCGACGTTGCCGTTGCCGATGACTGCAACTTCCTTGGCCGACAGGTCCCAGTTCTTGTCTGCGTCTGGGTGTGCGTCGTACCAGGAAACGAAGTCTGCGCCACCGAAGGAGCCCTCGAAGTCGATGCCCGGGATGTTCAGGTCGGCATCCTTCTGGGCGCCGGTGGAGATGATTACGGCGTCGTAGCGTGCGCGCAGGTCATCAAGGCTGATGTCGCGGCCCAAGCCGACGTTGCCGTAGAAATCGATCCAGTCATTGTTCAGCACCTTGTGCAGTGCGTTGATAATGCCCTTGATGCGCGGGTGGTCAGGCGAAACGCCATAGCGGATCAGCCCGAATGGAGTAGGCAGCTCATCGAAGAGGTCGACGTGCAGTTTCAATTCGCCCGATGCAACTGGCTGGCTCTTGTTCAGCAGGTCGGCGGCGTAGATACCGGCTGGACCGGCTCCAACGATGGCTACACGCAGTGCCCGGGAGGCCAGGTGCTCAGGGATGATAATTTCACTCATCAAACAACTTCTCTTTCTTAGTCAACGAATGAGGCCGGCTCGGTGGCATCGGCGTTCTCTAGCGGCAGGAGGTCTACCAGTTGGTCGGAGGCTTCCGGGGCTAGCCGAACGACATCACCGATGACGATGACGGCCGGATTCGCCACTGCGGCCTTGCGGGCGCGCACTACAATCTCTTCTAGCGTACCGATAGTTGTGCGCTGCGTCTGTGAGTAACCTCGCTCAACTATCGCAATTGGCGTACTTGACGGTAAACCTCGGGTAAGCAATGTCTCAACAATTTGTGCCAAATTTGATACTCCCATCAGCACCGCGAGGGTGTGATCGGAGCGAACCGGCACGTCGGCCAGTTCAGCGTGTCCACTCACTACGGTGAAACCGGTAGCGATTCCACGGTGGGTCACCGGGATTCCGGCGGCTCCAGGAACCGAAATCGCGCTGGTGATTCCCGGGATCACGCGAGTGGAAATTCCGTATTCTGCGGCGTAGAGCATTTCCTCTCCGCCACGGCCCAAGACGAAGGGATCTCCGCCCTTGAGCCGGACAACGTGTTTTCCTTCAAGCGCGTACTTGACCAGAAGTTCATTGGTCTCGTCTTGGGTCTTCACGTGGCAGCCAGGAGACTTGCCCACGTTGATCACCAGCACGTCATCCGATAGGTCTGCCAGCAGCGCGGTGGGGCCGAGCCGGTCAGCCAAAACCACATCGGCGGACAGAAGGGCTTTGTAGCCTGCAACGGTAATCAGTTCAGGATCACCGGGGCCACCACCAATAAGGGTGATGTGTCCTTTAGCCATTGTTTTCTCCAGTTCGGCTCATTCCACGATCACGCAACAGCTTGCGTTCAATCGGAGCAAAAAATACTAATTCGATCAACACGCCAACGAGCAAGATGGTCAGGATCACCAGCATGACCAGCGGCAGATCCGCGAGGTCGCGGCCGCGCTGCAACAGCGATCCAACACCCAAGGCGAGGGAGCCGCCTACAGCGATCAATTCGGCAGCCATCAGCGAACGCCATGCAAACGCCCAGCCTTGGCGCAATCCGGCGACATACCCGGGCATGGCCGCTGGCAGTTCGATGTGCAGCACGTGTTCCCATTTGGAGGCACCAAGCACCTTGGACAGCGACTTGTACTGCGCCGGGATCATGTCGATGCCGGACAGCAGGCCGTTGATGATGGATGGGATGGCTCCGAGCAGCAGGACCGTGTAGATGGTTGCATCGCTCAGTCCGAACAGGATGATGGCTGCTGGAACCCAGGCGATCGACGGCAAGACCTGCATTGCCGAGACCAGGGGTCCCACGCCTTTGCGCAGTAGTGGCTGATGTGCCAGCAGCAATGCCAACGGGGTGGAAATGACCACGGCAATCGCGAAACCGCTCACTGCACGGAACAGGGAATTTCCCACAGCCGATACCAAAGAGCCGTCCGCCAGCAATTGCGGAAGCTTTGCCGCGACAGCTAGTGGGCCGGGGAAAAGGTCTTCCCGCAGCGGGCTGGCCCAGGAAATGATCTGCCACAGGCTCAGGAGCACCACGACAGTCAGCAAGGGGGCAACCCATGAGTCGAGCCGGTTGTTCGGGCGCAGCTTGATTGCGCGCACGGGATTCACCCTAGTTCGGGATTCGGTCAGTGAGCTCATGTTTCCGTTGCTCCTTCCTGAGAATCGTGGTCAGTTCATCGGCCAATGCGGCGGCCTGGGCCGGGTTATTGCGAAGATCGTCGGTGATCCGTCGGGTCTCCAGAATGCGTCCTGGGTGCGAAGAGAGCACCAGGATGCGGCCGGAGAGGCGGATCGCCTCGCGCACATTGTGGGTGACAAAGATGATGGTCTTGCCCGTTTGTCCCCACAAGGCCCGCAACTGCTCGTGGAGCATATCTCGGGTGATCGCGTCCAAGGCTGCAAATGGTTCGTCCATCAGCAACACCTGCCGGTCCTGGGCCAAGGCCCGCGCCAGAGCAACTCGCTGGCGCATGCCTCCGGAAAGCTCGTGGGGCTTCTTGCCGGTGGCATGCCCGAGCTGTACGAGGTTGAGCAATTCTTGCACGCGCTGCTGGCGTTCCGCAGCTGGCTTGCCCGCGAGCTTGAGCGCCAAATCGACATTCTCGCTAGCAGTGAGCCACGGCAGGAGGTTGGCATCCTGGAACATGAATGCGGCGCCATCCTTGGGTACCTCGAGCCAGCCGGAGCTCGGTGCCAAGAGGCCGGCAATCATGTTGAGCAAGGACGACTTGCCGCAACCGGAGGCGCCCAAGACGGCAATGAACTCTCCGTCTTCAATTTCTGCACTGATGCGGTCGATGACCAAGCCGGTGCCTGGATAGCTCAGGGACACTTCATTCAGCAGTACTCCCATTACTTCTCCTGTTGTTCAAGAAAGCGCGTGTCCACGAGTCCGTCTGCGTTGCCGCCGGTTCCGACCCCGACAGCCAGTGCATGGTCCACCAGCGACTGGTAGGTCTCGGGTAGCGGGTCCTGGCTGAAGTGCACTTGCTCCAGGGCTTCAGCGATCACGCTTTCATCAAAAGAGCTTCCGTTGGCTTCAACCAGTGCTTTCTGCACTGCCGCCAGCTTTTGCTTCTCGTTCGCTTGATTGAGCCAATCAATGGCTTCGGTATTCGCATCGACCAGCTTCTGCACGGTTTGCGGGTGGCTAGCCATGAACTCCTTGGAGACCACCAGAACCGTTGTCGGGAACTTGCCTTCAGGCCACAGCTCGGCTTCGTTCACCAAGCGGTGTCCGCCGTTCTTCTCCACCAGCAAGGATGCGTAGGGCTCAGGGAGCCACGCGCCATCGATTTCACCGCGGCCGAAAAGCTGCGCCACGGTGCCGTTGGAACTCGGGGTGACCGTCGCGTCCTGCTTCAAATCCAGGTCCTTGAGGTAGTTGCGCAAGGCGACATCCTGGGTTCCGCCGAACTGCGGGCTGGCCAGATTACTGCCGGCCAGTTCCTCGGGCTGAGTGATCTTCTTGCTCACGACCAGGCTGGCACCGCCGTAGGCAACGCCTGACACCACGTTCAAGGAATCGCCATGGCTGGACAGGTAGCTGTTCAGCGCAGGGTTTGGCCCCAGGTACGCGGCGTCGATGGCCCCTGAATTCAGGGCTTCCACGGCGGCCGGTCCGGCATTGAAAATCTGGCTTTCAACTTTGGTGCCGTCTTCTCCAAGGTGATCTTGGAGAATGCCTTGGGACTGGGCGATCAAGGCCGGAGCATGGGTGAGATTGGCAAAGTAGCCGATGTTCAGCTCATCCGCCGGTCCATGATCTGCCGCCTGCGCCTGGACTTCATTGGGCCCTGGCAGGAAGGTCGTGGCCACGGCTACTGCGGTCAGCGCTGCGACTGCCGCGAGCCCGAGGAAACGGCCTCGGAAGCCGCCCGTTTGCCCATGAGGCGAGAGCCGGACACGATCGCCGTTTCCCGTCGATTCGCCTACATCAGGCCGCTTCATGTTTTTCCTCGATGATCCCCGCGGCTAGGGTGCGCCCCGTGGTTGGATCGATGAGCAGGAAGCTGCCGCCGGTACGCGAAGTTGCGTACTGTTCGATGGCCAGAGCCGCTTGGCTGCGAAGCGTGATCCGCCCCAGATCGTTCAGTTCCAGGGAGTCTGCAGGCTGCTGGGCGTAGTCGGCGACATTGATGACGTAGTCAATGCTGGAGAGCTTGGCCGCGGATACCTTGGTGCCGTGCTTGATCAGCAGTCGCTGGCCGTTGGTGAGCTTCACCGGATCCAGTACGCAGATGTCCGCCTGGAATTCGCGCTGTGCTGCCGGCAATTCGCCGGCCACGATGGTGTCGCCTCGGGCGATGTCCAGGTCGGTTTCCAGTTCAACAACGATCGCGTCGCCGGCCTGTGCGCTCTGCGCTGGACCAGCAGGAGTGCTGATGGCCTTGATCCGGCTGCCCACTGGGTGGCCGTTGGAAAGCACCTGCACGGTATCCCCCACATTCAAGATGCCATCAACCAGGGTTCCGGCGTAGCCGCGGTAGTCGCGGTAGGCTTCCGGATCCAGGCCCGGAGCCAGTGCGCCCTGCGGGCGGATGACGTATTGGACGTCCAAACGCGCGGTGCCGCCACCGAGTTTGGGCTCCAGGTCTTCGAGCAATCCCAGCAGGGTCGGGCCTGCGTACCAGGTTGCCGATTGGGATGGTTCGACCACGTTATCGCCCTGCAGGGCGGATACCGGGATCACCGTGGTGGACGCGATGCCCAGTTCGCTGGCCAGGGAGAGGACCTCGGACTCGATGGTCTTGAAGCCTTGTTCGTCCCAGCCGATCAGGTCCATCTTGTTCACTGCCACGACCAGCCGCGGCACGCGCAGCAGCGCGAGGACGCCGAGGTGGCGACGGGTCTGCTCCAGCACGCCGTTGCGGGCGTCGACCAAGACGATGGCGGCATCCGCGGTGGAGGCTCCGGTGACGGTGTTGCGGGTGTACTGCACGTGGCCCGGGCAGTCCGCCAGGATGAAGGAACGCTTGTCGGTGGAGAAGTAGCGGTAGGCCACGTCGATGGTGATGCCCTGTTCGCGTTCGGCGCGCAGGCCATCGGTCACCAGGGCAAGGTCGAGGGTGCCGTCGGCTCCGCCGAAGCCGCGCTCGGCGCTGGTGCGTGCGATGTCATCCAGAGAGTCAGCGAGGATCGCCTTGGCATCGTGCAGGAGTCGGCCAACCAGGGTGGACTTGCCGTCGTCTACCGAACCTGCGGTAGCGATGCGCAATAATGTGGTGGTCATTTTAGAAGTACCCTTCGGTCTTGCGGTCTTCCATTCCCGCGGCGGAGATTCGGTCATCGGCGCGGGTTGCTCCGCGTTCGGTGAGGGTGGCGATAGCCAATTCGTCGAGCACCTTCTCTACGGTGTCTGCTGCAGAGAGCACGGCACCAGTGCAGCTGGCATCGCCCACGGTGCGGTAGCGCACCTGCTTGATGATCACCTGTTCATCCTCGTTGGGCTGGCTGACCGGGGTCAGCGCCCGCCACATGCCATCTCGTTCGAAGACCTGGCGGCGGTGGGCAAAGTAGATCGGGGGCAGCTCGATGTTTTCGCGCTGGATGTAGGCCCAGATGTCGCGTTCGGTCCAGTTGGAAATCGGGAAGGCGCGCACATGCCAGTCCGGCTCATGCCGGCCGTTGTACAAGCTCCAGATTTCCGGGCGCTGGTTGCGTGGATCCCAGACGCCGAACTCATCGCGCAGGGACAGGATGCGCTCCTTGGCGCGGGCCTTGTCCTCGTCGCGGCGGGCGCCGCCGAAGACCACGTCGAATTCGTTGTTTTCGATGGTGTCCAGCAGCACTCGGGTCTGCAAGCGGTTACGGGTGCCATCTGGCAGCTCGGTCAGTTCGCCGCGGTCGATGTACTCCTGGACGGAGCCGACAACAAGGTTCAGCCCGTACTTTTCCACTACCGAATCGCGGAAGTTCAGCACCTCGGCAAAGTTGTGGCCGGTATCGATATGGACCACCGGGATGGGCACGCGCAGGGGTGCGACGGCCTTGGCCAGCAGGTGCAGGACGACTACGGAGTCCTTGCCGCCGGAGAAGAGCAGTCCCGGCTTCTCGAATTCGGCGAGGACTTCGCGGATGATGTGGATGGATTCGGCTTCCAGGGCGTCCAAAACGCTGCGCTGGGTGCCGGCTGGGGCGTTAGCGGTAATGGTCATGGCTTGCTCCTTAGATGTGGATGCCGCATTCGGTCTTGTTCAGTCCGGCCCAGCGGCCGGCGCGAGGATCTTCGCCCTCGGCCACTGGCCGAGTGCATGGTTCGCAACCGATGGATGGGTAGCCGTTGGAGAGCAGGAGGTTCACGGGGACCTGCTTCTCGGTGGCGTAGTCGATCAGTTCGTCAAAGCTCCACGGTGCCAACGGGTTGAACTTGATCAGCCCGTTCTTCTCGTCGAACGTCACCAGCGGGGTGTTGGTTCGGGTTGGCGCTTCATCCCGGCGGACCCCGGTGAACCATGCGCTGTAGCCCTTGAGGGACTTCGCCAGCGGGTCCACCTTGCGCATCTGGCAGCACTGCGCTGGATTGCTGGCGAAAAGGTCCTTGCCGTACTTTGCGTCCTGTTCGGCCACGGTCAGCTCAGGTAGGACGTCGACGACGTTGACGTCCAGGACGCGAGCTACCTCGTCGCGGGTGCTGCGGGTTTCAACAAAGTGGTACCCGGTGTCCAGGAAGAGGACATCTACCTTGGGCAGCTGCAAGGAGACCACATGTGGAAGCACCGCGTCGGCCATGGAGCAGGCGACGGCGACTTCGCTGGCATCAAGGTGCTTGGCGGCGAAGGCGACTACCTCTGCCGCGCTGGCATCCCAGGCCAGTTCTTCGGCACCGAGCCGCGCGATTTCGCGCAGTTCTTCTTCGCTACGGGTTCGGGTAGGGATCTGCTGGCTCATTTCAGTTCATCCTCTTCTGCTCGGTGGGCCCAGGCGGCGAAGGATTCGCCTTCCGTGGCCGAGGCCGAGTAGTTCTTGACAACGCGTTCTACATATTCGGGGAGTTCATCTGCCGCGACCTTCAGGCCACGGACGGTGCGGCCCAAGGCGGCCTCGCCATTTTCGAATCCGGCGAGGGTTCCGCCCAGGTGCACCTGGAAACCGGACACCTGTTCACCTTGCTCATTGGTGATCAGCTGACCCTTGAAGCCAAGGTCCGCGGTCTGGATACGGGCGCACGAGTTCGGGCAGCCGTTCACGTGCAGAGACAGCTGGCGAGGCAGCTTTCCTTCGTGGTCGGCCAGGCGTTCCTCGATCTTCGCTACTGCATCGATCATGGTGTCTTTGGTGTCCACGATGGCCAGCTTGCAGAATTCGATGCCGGTGCAGGCGATGGCTGAACGCTTGAACAGGCTCGGGTAAGCCTCCAGGCCGAGCGCACGGGCCGAGCCGACGAAGTCCTTGACCTGGTCTTCGGCAATGTCCAGGGCGATGATCTTCTGGTGCGGGGTGGTGCGCAGCCGGGTGGAGCCGTGGGCTTCCACAAGATCGGCAAGACCGGTCAGGGCCGTTCCGGAGACGCGGCCGGCAGGAGCGGTCAGTCCGATGTAGAACTTGCCGTCCTTCTGTTCGTTGACGCCGCTGTGGTCCCCCGCTTCGGTAGGCTGTTCCGGCACCGGGCCATCAGGCAGTTCGTAGCCGAGGTACTCGTCCTGCAGCACCTGGCGCATCTTCTCAGTGCCCCATTCGGCCAGCAGGAACTTCAGGCGAGCGCGGTTGCGCAGGCGGCGGAAGCCGTAATCGCGGAAGATCGAAACGACGCCTTCCCAGACATCTGGTGCTTGTTCTTCGGTGACGAAGGCACCGAGTCGTTCGCCCAAGCGCGGGTTGGCGGACAGGCCACCGCCCACCCAGAGGTCGTAGCCTGGGCCGAGTTCCGGGTGCACCGTGCCGATCAGGGCAATGTCATTGATTTCGTGCACGACATCCTGGCTCGGGTGGCCGGTGATGGCGGTCTTGAACTTGCGTGGAAGGTTCGCGAATTCCGGCTTGCCGATGTAGCGGCGGGAAATCTCGGCGATCACCGGGCTCGGATCGATGATCTCGTCCTTGCTGATGCCGGCTACCGGGGAACCGAGGATCACGCGGGGAACGTCGCCGCAGGCTTCGGTGGTGTGCAGGCCGACAGCTTCTAGGCGCTGCCAGATTTCGGGGACGTCAACCACGTCGATCCAGTGCAGCTGGATGTTCTGGCGGTCGGTCAGATCCGCAGTGTCGCGGGCGAAGTCGGTGGAGATCTGGCCGACGACGCGCAGCTGCTCGGTAGTCAGCGCGCCGCCGTCGATGCGCACACGCAACATGAAGTAGCGGTCTTCGAGTTCTTCGGGGGTCAGCGTCGCAGTCTTGCCGCCGGGGATTCCCTGGGCGCGCTGGGTGTAGAGGCCCCACCAGCGGAAACGTCCATGCAGGTCCTCAGGGTCAATGGAATCGAAACCCTGCTTCGAGTAGATTTCCTCGATGCGCTGACGCACGTTCAGGCCGTTATCGGCGGCCTTCATTTCTTCGTTGGCGTTCAGCGGCGTAGGGCCGTCGATTTTCCATTGGCCGTTGGGCTTTGCCGCCCTTTTAGGACGAGCGGGTGTGGTTGTCTGCGTCATGTAATCCAGCGTAGAAACCCACCCCAGGGGGTCGGCAAACGCGAGTAGTCACATGACTACCGGTTGCCTACAGAGAGCGAACTTCGTCATCTAAGGACACATAACCGGACTCTTTTAACGTCTCTTGAAGACGCACGAGGAAACATTGCGCAATCGTTACGTCAGGTAAAAGTGGTCTTGTCACGACATCAGCACCCGTGCTAACGAGCTTGTGTTGGAAGTATCCGTCGGCCAACAAGGAGCTAAGCACGATCACCGGACGCTTTAACGCGTCCTGCACGACTTCAGCGATCTGGGGTTCTGCCCCGGCGCAATAGCCAACGACCACCTCGCGGTCTAGGATGCGCGAAATCTGGCCGGCAAGATCCTGGACCTGGTTCTGCCCCACTTCGAGTCGGGTGCCAGCGGCAGCGAGGACCACCATGGGATCACCGTCCAGGTGCCCAGCGGCTCGATCAGCCAGTACCTGCGCCAGCTCTGGCAATGGCCCCAGAGGACCAGCCGCGACCGTATTCTCACGCGATTCCACGGCCTTGGCGATGTCAGAAGTCGTATGCACCCCATCGGAGACCAGCAGCGGAAGAACAACTGCTGGTTCCGACTGCGGCAAGGAGGCCACCACGTCATCCAACGACGGTCGCTGCACGTCCACGTAGGCTTCATGCCACACCAAGGTCGCTGCAATTTGATCCTCGGCGAGCTCCTCTAGTTCGGCTCGCAGGTCGTGGATCAGCTGTTGGCCGTTGGCGTTGTCGGTGCCATGGGATGTGGCAACTACGTGAATCGTGCGCTGGGTTGATTGGCTCATTGGTAGGTCCTCACCGGTGGGTTGCGCGAAGGCTATTATGCGTTGCGGATTAGCTTGTGATTGGCTGCCTGCGCCTGGGGCCGGATCACGATTTCGTCGAGATTGACGTGGGCAGGCGCGCTTACGGCGTAGCGGATGACTTCAGCGACATCCTCCGCAGTCAACGGATTCTCCACTCCTGCATAAACGTTATCCGCCGCGCTTTGGCTGCCTAGGCGGCGCAGCGAGAATTCTTCGGTGTGGACCAGGCCGGGAAGGATCTCGATCACCCGCAATCCATTTTCCACTTCTTCCAAACGCAAAGCCTGGGTCATGGCCCGCTCGGCAGCCTTCGCCGCGTTGTATCCGCTGCCGCCTTCGTAGCTCGCCAGTGCAGCGGTGGAGGTGACGTTCAGGACGGTGCCATGTGCCTGGCGCAACTGCGGCAGCAACGCGCGAGTCAGCCGCATCGTTCCCATGACATTGGCTTGCCACATGAACTCCCAGTTCTCGTCCACAGCATCAGCCCAGTACTCGGTTCCGCGGGCTCCGCCGGCGCAGTTAATCAGTGTGTCGACGCCGCCAGCGGTTTCAACGGCTTTGGCCAGGACATCGACATCTGTCTGGATGCTGACATCAGCGGGAACGGAGATCGCACCGGTTTCCTTGGCAAGGCTTTCCAGCCGGTCTGCACGTCGGGCTACAGCAAAAACAGCCCATCCCTGATCGCGGAGGGCTCGAACGGTTGCTTGGCCAATGCCGCTAGAGGCGCCGGTGACTACTGCGGAGCGGGAAACTAATGGTTCTGTGTTCTTCATACCGTCAACTCTATGGCGAGTTCATTGCCAGTTGGTAAGGCATGAATTTCTCTTACGTTTCAAGGCATCTCATAACGAGGCATCGGCAATGGGTCGCGTCGGGTCCAATATTGACCTGAATAAGCACGAAAATTCGCGATTTCACCGGGGTTGCATGCATCGTGGCGCAAGCCATGGGAAACAATGCCTAGGTGCCCGGTAAAACATGAAAGAATAAAGTTATGGCAGAAGAAAACTTGGGCACAGACACGCCCGCAACGGTTTCCGTTCCTGACAAGCCAGCTTTGGAAGGTTTGGAAGAACGTCTTTCGTCCCGGTGGCGCACCGAGGGCACTTATCACTTCAACGAGGACACGACCCGCGAGGCCGTCTACTCCATCGACACTCCCCCGCCAACGGCGTCCGGATCCTTGCACGTAGGACATATGTTCTCGTACACGCAGACCGACGTTTTGGCCCGCTACCAGCGCATGAACGGCAAGAACGTTTTCTACCCACTGGGTTGGGATGACAACGGCCTGCCAACCGAGCGCCGAGTGCAGAACTACTTCGGTGTCCGCTGCGACCCGTCCAAGCCTTATATCGAGGGCTACCGTCCGCCAGAGAAGCCGGCGAAGAACCAGCGCGACTGGGACGTCATCAGCCGCAAGAACTTCATCGAGGTTTGCGAAGAGCTGGCAGTAGAAGACGAGAAGGTCTTCGAACAGCTCTTCACCACCCTTGGCCTCTCCGTTGACTGGCGCATGACTTACCGCACCATCGACGACAACTCCCGTGCAGCTTCGCAGCGTGCCTTCCTGGACAACCTGGCCAAGGGCGATGCCTACATGGCCGAAGCTCCGACGCTGTGGGACGTTACCTTCCGCACCGCAGTTGCTCAGGCTGAGCTGGAAGACCGCGAGATGCCGGGTGCTTTCTACCGCTACGGTTTCGACACCGAAAATGGTGAGAAGGTCTTCATCGAAACCACTCGTCCGGAGCTGCTGGCTGCTTGCGCCGCCTTGGTAGCCCACCCGGATGACGAGCGTTACCAGCACTTGTTCGGCAAGACAGTGACCTCGCCGATCTTCGGCGTTCCAGTCACCGTGCACCCGCACCCATTGGCGCAGGCCGATAAGGGTTCCGGCATCGCCATGGTTTGCACCTTCGGCGATCTGACCGACGTCACCTGGTGGCGCGAACTGCAGTTGCCTACCCGTGCGATCATCGGTCGCGACGGCCGAATCCTTGCTGAGATTCCAGAATGGATCACCACCGAGGCAGGCCAGGAAGCGTACGCCCAGATTTCAGGCAAGACCGTGTTCTCTGCCAAGGAAACCATGGTTGAGCTGCTCTCGGAAGCTGGCCTGCTTGATGGCGAGCCGAAGAAGATCTCCCGTCCGGTGAACTTCTTCGAAAAGGGCGACAAGCCGCTGGAAATCGTCACTTCCCGCCAGTGGTACATCCGCAATGGCGGCCGCGATGAAGAGCGACGCGACCAGATGATTGCCCGCGGCAAGGAAATCGACTTCCACCCATCGTTCATGCGTTCACGCTACGAAAACTGGGTTTCCGGATTGAACGGCGACTGGCTGGTTTCCCGCCAGCGCTTCTTCGGCGTGCCCGTACCGGTCTGGTACCAGGTTGATGAACATGGCGAGCCAAACTACGACGCGCCAATCCTGCCAACGATCGAGCAGCTTCCGGTCGACCCGGCCGCCGACGCTCCATCCGGCTACACCGAGGCCCAGCGCGGCGCTGCCAATGGCTTCATTGGCGATGCCGACGTTTTGGACACCTGGGCCACCAGCTCACTGACCCCGCAGATCGTTGGCCGTTGGGGCCGGGATGACGAGTTCTTCTCGAAGGTCTACCCATTCGACCTTCGCCCGCAGGGCCACGACATCATCCGCACCTGGCTCTTCTCAACCGCGGTCCGCGCAGATTCATTGCACGATAACGCACCATGGAAGCATGCTGCGATTTCGGGTTGGATCCTGGATCCGGATCGCAAGAAGATGTCCAAGTCCAAGGGCAACGTCGTCGTGCCAAACGAGGTTCTGGACAAGTTCGGTGCAGACGCAGTGCGCTACTGGGCAGCCAGCGCCAAGCTTGGCGCTGACACGGCGTATGAAGTGAACCAAATGAAGATCGGCCGTCGCTTGGCCATCAAGATCTTGAACGCCTCGAAGTTCGTGCTGAATCTGGGCGCCACCGATGCCAACGTCCTCACCGACGATGCAGCGGTTGTCACCAACGGTTTGGACCGTTCGCTATTGGCACGCCTGTCGACCGTGATCGAAGACGCCAAGCGTGCCTTCGACAACTACGACTACGCACGCGCTCTGGACATCACCGAGTCCTTCTTCTGGTCGTTTACCGACGACTACGTGGAGCTGGTCAAGGACCGTGCCTACGGCGGTCACGGTGAAGCCGAGCAGGCCAGCGTTCTGGCCACCTTGGCAACCACGCTGGATTCGGTGCTGCGTTTGTTCGCACCGTTCCTGCCTTTTGCTACCGAAGAAGTATGGGGCTGGTGGCGCACCGGTTCGGTCCACCTGACCGCGTGGCCGAGCACCGATCATCTTGCTGCCGCCGTTGAAGGTGCCGACCCAGAAGTCCTGCCGCTGGTCGGCGTGGCTCTGTCAGGTATCCGCAAGGCGAAGTCCGACGCCAAGGTAAAGCAGCGCACCGAGGTGCTGTCGGGTGAGATCCATGCATCTGCTGCGCAGGTTGCCCAGTTGCGTGCCGGCTTCGAGGATTTGAAGTCTGCAGCCAATGCGCGTGAACTGACCCTGGTAGAAGCCGAAGGCGAGCTGGCGGTGACCAACGTTGAGTTGGCGCCAACCGAAGAAGCCTAGTTTCTATTAGATGAGTTGGGCGGCCATTCCTTACGGAATGGCCGCCCAACTTTCTTTAATTCTGGTCCTCCCCCGCCTTTGATTCAGGCGGTGAAGTGCGAACCAGGTTTTTTGGTTTCGCCTTGCGCCGACGTTCTTCAGTGAAGTACTCACGTTGTTCATCGGCTGGTTGCTCAATGCGATGCCGTTCGGGTGGGCGGTTAGACCCATCCTTTGACGAGTGTTCTTGTGGCATCATCATTCCCTTCGCCCCGATTGCAGTGAAGAGCCCCATCGATTTCTCTCCACTGGCTATCAGGAATTCTAGCTCTGGGCGTTCTGGTAAGCCTGCTGGATTACCGAGCCCCAGTATGGGCCGAACATGGTGTTGCGTACGGTGTTGTAACCGAAGCTGTTCACCGAGTTCTGGTAGGTGGAAGATCCGGTACCCAGGAACCATGGGCCACCTGAGGAACCGCCAGTCATGTCGCACGAAATACCCTGCGACTGGGTCTGGCCAAACGGATCGTCAGATGCAGATCCTGCGCAAGACTGCAGGGTCTCGCCGTTGAATGGCGAAGCAGCTGGGTAGCCGTAAGCGGTGTAGTACTCTCCACGTGGCTGGTTGAAGGCCACACCTGATGCTCCGACGGTGTCGGTCAGGGTCGATCCGTTGCTGTTCGAGACTACTGCGAAGCCTGTGTCATAAGTAATGTCGCCGTCATTTGACCACTGCGAAGTCGTGACCAGTTCGGTAGCAGCGAAGGAGCCGTATGGTGCACTGCCATTTTCGTATGCGGGAACGAAGACCCAGCGAGTTGCAAACGCGCCAGGGCCTTCGTTCAAGCAGTGGCCTGCGGTGGAAACGGTGGATTCGTTGGCAGAAACGACTGCGTTACCGGAGCAAACGTAATCCTGGCCGCCGAGGGTGAAGAACACCTTGCCGATATGCGAGACAGGGGCTTCCTGGCCGCGAGTTTTTCCGCCGGCTTTGGTGCTGATCTTTCCTGCGTTGGAGTTCGCAGCATGGCCTGGAACCTTGGCAGCCTTGCTGGTATCAACCTTGGCCGCAGATCCTGATTTGCCAGCGACGAGCGTATCAGCGTTCTTGGCTGCCTTCATGCGGTCGGCAGTCCAGTAGTCAACAGCCGAATCAGCCTTTTGCGCCGATATCTTAATCGATTGGATGTCATCACTTGTTGACGACGGCGCTGCGACTGCCATCGGTGCTGCACTGAGCATCAATGCTCCGGCCAGAAGTGCGGCGCCAGCCAGCTTGCGGCGGCCCTTGAGCTTCGACGAATCCGTCTTTACTGTACGAACTTGCACGATATAACTCCTTGTCCAGTGGCACATGACCACTATCGATGGGGGTGCTGTAGCACTCGTGCAAATTAGTCAAACACACACTTCACACAATTTCTATAGGAATTTTTCCCTCCGCTAACCGCCAACATGACTGCGGATTAGCCTTTGGATGTGAAGTAACTCAGCTTGTTCACAGGTAATCGTGTCTCGCCCAGCAACGGCCATGTGATCTAAGACTGAACTAACCCGATTGCACGTCCGACATAAGCGTCCGCGAAATCTCGGCAGAGGATGCCAACTAGCAATACTCCTGGGCCAATTCAGGAACGCCCTGGTTCAGTGCCAAAAAATATGAAAGAAAAACTTCGGTATCAGGTACTTGGCCACCGCGACGGATAGTGCGGGCCGTCCAAAAATTCATTGCGATTAGCCTTAAAAGACCGACTTATTAACCTCGGAGGACTGCAGAAAGTGAGAATCCTTGTTCATTCCCGCTGCAGTTCATGAACCTGTTCAGCCTCTATGCAGGGACAACCTTCACAACAACGACGCCCTCGCCGTCGACCGCCGTTGATGCAGCGCCCATTTCCGGCTCAGAGGGATGGACGCAGCTCCAAGAAGACCTGCTGCGACAGCTGTCACGGTCAATGATGTTGCCAGCCCGCTGCTCATTTGGTCGAAAATTGCTCTGGCCACTTCACTGTCAATGTTGGAAAGCATCCGTTCTTGAATATAGTCAGGAATAAGAGTTTTCGAGGCAATGAAGCTAAGGCCACTCACGAGAGCTACCCATAGCAGTGCCTTCGAAAGATGCCTCGGACCGAGCAGAACGCCAGCGATCAGCACAGCGGCATTAAGGTAGAGCGCCCACGGCCCTACTCTGTCCACGAGCAGATACGCCTTTTGGACAGTCGGCAGCGCATCACTTTGGATCAATTTCATGTTCCACTCGAAATTGCCTGTTGCCGGCAAATCTGGAATTCCCAAACCGGTCAAGGACTTCGAGATCTCGGCTACTACATCGTCCAACTTGAAAGTTAGATTTCCAGCCTGGTCCAGGGAAGCAGAACTTTGGCCGGTGAAGATACGATCAGTGCTTTGATGACTCGTGCGCAATGCCGTTTGCCAGAGGGAAGCAAAGTTCTCGGATTGAACGACGCGCAACGCCGAGTTCTCAATAGCCTGGTTTGCTTTAGTTG
Organism: Glutamicibacter mishrai; assembly: GCF_012221945.1. Lineage (NCBI taxonomy): Bacteria > Bacillati > Actinomycetota > Actinomycetes > Micrococcales > Micrococcaceae > Glutamicibacter > Glutamicibacter mishrai. The sequence continues at coordinate 137,776 of NZ_CP032549.1, forward strand.
CAATCTCTTCTGTGGGGATGAGACTCGACAGCCAACCGGTACCCGTCACCTCGTCAAGGCGTTCTTCGATGCGAAGGTGGTCGGAAACTGACTGCGCTACTTGCTCAGACACCAATTCCTGGAGTTCTTGGTCCTGAGCGAGCGGACTCATAGTCTTCACAAAGCCATCAGTGTCCGTCAGATGCCCTGCAGCCCATGCTGCTGAGATGGAGATCGGTGCTGCTATCACCGACGCCACCAGGCAAATGGTCGATAGCACGCTTCGCCAGAGAGATGGACGCAAGCTATTTTCCACACTGTACTCCCTACAAATGATGGCCTACCTATCCCCCGCCCATTAATCGTTGCACAGGGTGTTGTGAATTAAGCTGGATTCCGGCATGCGTTGGCGGATCAAAGCGACAACGGACGCCCGCTGTATTCAGGGGCGTCCGTTGTACCGAGTTCTCGGAATGTTTAGTCGAAGGTCGGGCTCTCAGTGCGAGTACGCTTCATTTCAAAGAAGTATGGGAATGATGCTAACTGCGCTGCCGCGTCAAACATCTTTCCTGCATCTTCGCCGGTCGGAACACGGGTAATCACAGGTCCGAAGAAGGCAACGCCGTCAACAGCAACAATCGGGGTGCCAACGTCTTGGCCGACTTTGCTGATGCCGGTCTCGTGGCTGGCACGCAATGCCTCGTCGTTGGCATCGGTGTGTGCTGCTTCGGCAAGTTCCGCGGGCAGCCCGGTCTTCTCAAGGGCCTTCTTGATAACTTCGTCGCGGTCTGTGACTTTCTCGTAATGGAACAATTCGCCCATTGCGGTGTACAGCTTATCTTTTGCTTCTTCGCCGTGCAGCTCGGCAGCCTTCAAGACTACGCGAACCGGTCCCCAGGATGAATCCATCATTGCGCGGTAATCTTCAGGCAAATCCCGGCCTTCGTTAAGGACAGAGAGGCTCATGACGTTCCAAGAAACGTCGATGTCGCGCACCTTCTCAACTTCCTTGATCCATCGGCTCGTGGCCCAGGCGAATGGGCAAATAGGATCAAACCAGAAATCAACGTGCTGACGCTCGGCCATGATTTACCAACTTCCTTACCGAATTAAAACTATTGAATCTTTTACTGTCTAAGCAGACTTCTTATCGCGCTTGGCGACCATGGCGTGTGAGAGCATCGCTGGCTCTTCACCGTCGATGACCGTGGCACGCGTAACCACCACTTCAGCTACATCTTCGCGGCTCGGCAGATCGAACATGACGCCGCCGAGTGTCTCCTCGAGAATCGAACGGAGGCCACGAGCACCGGTCTCGCGCTCGATGGCCAATTCCGCGACTGCGTCGAGCGCCGACTGATCGAAGCTCAGAGCAACCCCATCCATCTGGAACATCTTCTGATATTGCTTGAGCAAAGCATTCTTTGGTTCGGTCAAAACACGAACCAGTGCGTCCTTGTCCAGATGTTCAACGGTGGTTATAACAGGAAGACGACCAATGAATTCTGGAATCAAACCGAACTTCAACAAGTCTTCGGGACGTACGTCCGAGTACGATGCCGTCTCGCTCTTCAGCGCTGTCAACGGAGCTCCGAAGCCAATTCCCTTTTGTCCAGCGCGGGAGGAAATGATTTCTTCCAAGCCAGCGAAAGCGCCAGCGACGATGAACAGGATGTTGGTGGTATCCAGCTGGATAAAGTCCTGATGCGGATGCTTGCGACCGCCCTGCGGCGGTACAGCAGCTACTGTTCCTTCAAGGATTTTCAGCAATGCTTGCTGTACGCCTTCACCGGACACGTCACGAGTAATCGATGGGTTTTCGCTCTTACGTGAAATCTTGTCGATTTCATCGATATAGATGATGCCAGTTTCGGCCTTTTTAACGTCGTAGTCTGCTGCCTGCAACAGCTTAAGCAGGATGTTCTCGACGTCTTCACCCACATAGCCGGCCTCGGTCAGGCTTGTTGCGTCAGCTACGGCGAACGGCACATTGAGCTTTTTGGCCAATGACTGCGCCAGATAAGTCTTACCGCAGCCGGTCGGGCCAATGAGCATGATGTTCGACTTTGAGACTTCCACTTCACCCAGGGGGTCATCATTAGTCAAAGCGGCCACCGGCCCGTGATCCTGGTTTCCGTGGATGCGCTTGTAGTGGTTGTAGACCGCTACTGACAGGGCGCGCTTGGCGTTCTCCTGGCCAATGACATATTCCTGCAGGGAGTCAAAGATCTCTCGTGGCTTGGCCAGCGAGAACTCTTCGTGCACTTGCTCTTCAGCGAACTCCTCGGCAATGATCTCATTGCAAAGCTCAATGCACTCGGTACAAATGTAGACACCATGGCCTGCAATTAGCTTCTTAACCTGCTTTTGACTCTTCCCGCAGAAAGAGCATTTCAGTAGATCCGAGCCTTCACCCATGCGTCCCATCGCACCATTCTCCTGTTTACTTGAGTAGCTGTGGACTTACTCAATTCTAGGCTAGTTGTCCCCCAAATTAGATGAATATGGCGGTTTACCTGTGTTGCGCCACTTCACTTTTGTGAAGTGCGATCACTTGGTAAACCGCCATTCATCGGGGATTATTCCGAAAAAGAGCTAGTTGCCCAGCTGTGCGCGGTTAAGCTTGCGTGGCGTCAATACCTCGTCGACGATTCCGTAGGCCTTGGCTTCAGCTGCAGTCATGAACAAGTCGCGCTCTACGTCGTCACGAACCTTTTCCACTGGCTGGCCCGAGTGGGAAGCCAAAGTCTCTTCCAGCCAGCCGCGCATGCGCATGACTTCTTCAGCCTGGATCTGCAGATCGGTTGCGGTACCGCGTTCGCCGCCACCCATTGCAGGCTGGTGGATCAGCACACGTGCGTTAGGCAGAGCCAGACGCTTGCCCGGCGTACCGGCAGCCAACAGGACTGCAGCAGCCGATGCTGCCTGGCCCAAGCACACGGTCTGGACTTCCGGACGAATGAACTGGATCGTGTCATAGATGGCAGTCATCGCGGTGAACGAACCACCTGGCGAGTTGATGTACAGGGTGACATCGCGTTCCGGGTCCATGGATTCCAGGACCAGCAACTGGGCCATAACGTCGTCAGCTGATGCGTCGTCTACCTGGGCACCAAGGAAAATGATGCGGTCTTCGAACAGCTTTGCGTATGGATCCTGGCGCTTGAACCCGTAGGGGGTACGCTCTTCGAACTGCGGGAGGATGTATCGAGCCGAAGGCATCTGGCCAGCGACAGCTTCAGGATTGAAGTTCATGGTTTTCTCCTAGGACAAATCTTTGGGAATCAAGTGGTGAGTTCGACTACTGACGCTCTACGCCGCCGCCACCGGTAACGGAGCCGGCGTGCTTGGCGATCTGGTCGAAGAAGCCATAGGCAAGGCCCTCTTCTGCGGTGAACCACTTGTCACGCTGGTTATCGATCAGGATCTGCTCAACAGTCTGTCCGGTCTGCTCGGCGGTCAGATCACTCATGACCTTCTTCATGTGCATGATCAGCTCAGCCTGAATCTTGATGTCCGACGCGGTACCGCCGATGCCGCCCGAAGGCTGGTGCATCAGGATGCGTGCATTCGGAGTCGCGAAGCGCTTGCCCGGGGTGCCCGAGGAAAGCAGGAACTGTCCCATCGATGCAGCAAGACCGGTGGCGACGGTGACAACATCATTCGGGATGAAGTTCATCGTGTCGTAGATTGCCATGCCTGCGGTGATCGAACCGCCCGGCGAGTTGATGTACAGGTAGATGTCCTTCTCAGGGTCTTCTGCCGAAAGCAGGAGCAACTGCGAGCAAATTGCGTTCGCATTGTCGTCGCGGACTTCGGAGCCCAGCCAGATGATGCGCTCCTTGAGCAAGCGGTTGTAGATGTAGTCATCACGGCTGGCCGGATCGACGGCTGCCATAGTAGGAGTGCGCGAATCATTTGACATGTTCTCTACCTCTTCCAAACGTGTAGATCAGATTCTGGAATTTCTATTTCTAATCCCAAAGCTGCAACTGGTTACTTTGAGATTACTTACTTCAAGGCTTTCATGGGGCGTTTCATGCCCTTGTTTCGCTCACGGCGCATGAGGCACGCCTGCAGCGAACAAAAATGGCCATTGGCCGCCTTTTTCAAGGCGGCCAATGGCCATTCGAGTCTAGAAAAGACTACTTAGCTTCTTCAGCTTCAACTTCAGCAGCTTCTTCTTCGCCTGCTGGCTTCACGAAGGAAGTCAGGTCAACAGCGGCACCGTTGGAATCGGTGACGGTTGCGAATTCAAGAACCTTTGCCAGTGCCTTGCGACGGCGAACCTCGCCCATGAGCATTGGAACCTGGCCTGCGCCGTCCAGCATCTGTGCGAACTGGTTTGGCTCCATGCCGTACTGGCCTGCAGTCTGAACGATGTAGTCGATCAGCTCGGACTGCTCAACGCCAACTTCCTCAGCGTCTGCAACGGCGTCCAGGATGATTTCGTTCTTGAAGGCACGCTCAGTGTTCTCGCGAACCTCTGCACGGTGCTCTTCGGTATCGTGGCCATCTTCAGCGTCTGGAGCGTTGAAGTGCTGCTCGATCTGCTCGTCGATGACCGAAGCAGGAACTGGTACCTCGACCAGTTCAACCAGCTTGTCCAGAACCAATTCGCGGGCTTCTACGCCCTGCTCGACGATCTTGCCCTCTGCAGCGTCCTTGGCCAGGTTTTCGCGCAGTTCAGCAATGGTGTCGAATTCCGAAGCAAGCTGAGCGAAGTCATCATTTGCTTCTGGCAGTTCACGCTGCTTGACAGCGTTGATGACAACCTTGACGGTTGCTGCCTTGCCGGCGTGCTCGCCGCCAGCCAGGGTGGTTTCGAAGGTTGCGTCTTCGCCAGCAGACAGGCCGGTAACAGCCTCGTCCATGCCCTCAAGCATGTTGCCGGAACCGATCTGGTAGGACAGGCCCTGAGCCGAGTCAACCTCTTCGCCCTCGACCGAAGCGGTCAAGTCAATGGTAACGAAGGAATCTGCAGCTGCTGGAGCTTCAACTTCCTTCAGTGTGCCGAAGCGGCCACGCAGGTCGTCGAGAGCCTTCTCGATGTCCTCGTCAGCAACTTCCTTGGCTTCAACAGAAACCTCGAGGCCCTTGTAGTCCGGCAGTTCAACCTTCGGACGGATGTCAACTTCGAGGGTGAAGACCAGCTGGCCTTCGCCTTCCTTCTCGATCGAAGGCAGCTCGGTGATGTCGACCTCTGGGCGGGACAGTGGGGTGAGTTCGTTCTCGACCATTGCCTGCTGGTAGTACTCGTTCAGACCTTCGTTTACTGCGGTCTCGATGACGTAGCCACGGCCAACGCGCTGATCGATCAGGCGGGAAGGAACTTTGCCCTTGCGGAAGCCTGGGATCTGAATCTGCTGAGCGATGGTCTTGTACGCCTCATCGACGCGGGGCTTCAGTTCCTCGTAAGGAACTTCAACGGTCAGCTTAACCCGGGTCGGGTTGACGTTTTCGACGGCGCTCTTCACAGCGTTGTACTCCTGAGTTGTTTAATATTAGGTCTAATCTGCAAAAAACCCCGCAACATGGTGGCGTTGCGGGGTTGTTCGACAGAGTCGGGGTGACAGGATTCGAACCTGCGACCTCACGCTCCCAAAGCGCGCGCTCTAGCCAAGCTGAGCTACACCCCGATTAGCAGTGAACAGTCTAACCCGAGTCATCCTGTATCCACTAATCGTTTGTGATGCTTACTAGTTACCTTTGACAGTTTTTAGTGATCACAAGATCTAAATAATATTTAGCTCTCAATTTTCATGCCCGAGAATCCAAGGATTCCCTTGCATAAAGTCGGGGTGACAGGATTCGAACCTGCGACCTCACGCTCCCAAAGCGCGCGCTCTAGCCAAGCTGAGCTACACCCCGATTAGTCAGCCGCACTGAGCTTGCGCATCAGAGGATGTCTAACCGTTAGTTGATGAATCAGAAAATTTCTAAATCCCTGATTCAGCGAACCCAATTTCTCGGATTCAAAATATGGCTGAATTTCACTTCTTCCATAAAGTCGGGGTGACAGGATTCGAACCTGCGACCTCACGCTCCCAAAGCGCGCGCTCTAGCCAAGCTGAGCTACACCCCGATAAAGTTCGGAAAACCGTACTTCATCTGGACATTCCGTCCCGCGTTCAACCCGGGAATCATTTGTTTCCCGTGCTGATCACAAGAAACTAAGTTACACGGGTTCGAACCAAAAGCAAAATCGAACCTCCACCATGTCGCGGCCCACAGAGGGCCAAATCCCTTGAATTTCCGGTAATCACAAGGTTGATTTGGGACGGCTTGCTGAGATAAGTGAGTTGAATAACAGGAACATTCCAGCCGCGGCCTCGAAATTGAACGCAGATTCCAAAAAGGTTTGAGTGCAACGAAGCGCACTGCCAGGCCCAAAGAACCTGCTACCACGGCGAGATTCCTTGGACGCGAATACCCGAAGCCCGCAAGTGATGTGCCGGCGCATTCGGCACTGCAGGTCGGCCCGTCACCAGATCCGATACTCCCACAAACAGCAAAAGACCCCGTATCTCTACGGGGTCTTTCTTTGGAGGGGATGACGGGAATCGAACCCGCGTAATCAGTTTGGAAGACTGAGGCTTTACCATTAAGCTACATCCCCATTTCGAAGCATCCGTGCTTCGAACAAGATCGAGTCTAGACCATAAAAGATGCGCTTTGCAAATCGGCCATTTCCAGTCTCACTTGGAGCCTCTTGAATAGCATCTAGATTGCGCAACTCAAAGCTATACACGCCGTAGATATCGGAGGAAATGTATTCCTCTGCTCTCATTTGCGGCTTGCGCCCCTAACTCGCCTATTTTGCGCGCGGCCTCTTCTGGCATCTCGGGCACCAATAAAGTTTTCTTGCCGCAACTTCGGCCAAAGATATTTTTCCTGCGCAACGACGGCACCCCATTCCTTGGCGCTGATAAACGTAATACGCGTTGTCTGGCCATAGCGGCAGCCCTGGCTCCCTGTCTTCCGGCCGAGTAGTGATGATTTTTCCGTCACGAACTCCGTCTTCCATGACAGAAACAATGTCCAACCAGAGTTGTCGAACTTTTCGTGCCGATAGTTGATTGGCAGGAAGTTCAGGCGAGATTTTATTGCGGAACAGCGCTTCGGCACGATAGATGTTGCCAACACCGCTGATCACATTTTGATTCATCAACGTAATCCCAATGGCAGCCTTGGTACGGGAAAGATTCTTATGGAACTCCTTGTACCCGGCTTCTACTGTGGCAGCACCAGAACCAGAGTCCACGTTGGACTTGATGGCTTCAAAGGCTTGCGCAGCGCTCGCCAATGGATCTGGTCCTAATTTACCGAGATGTATTTGCACCTGGCTGTAGTCCAGCACTTCGCAGGCGGTGGGGCCGCGCAAATCGGCCCAACCATGTTCTGAAACTATGCGGGCACGAACGGCACCAACTGGATCCGGCGGACCTGCGTACACCTCATGCTCTGCTTCACCAGCTACTTCTCGTTCACCGATCTTGCGCGGGGCGCCGATTGACGAGGCGCCAGAAAAATGCTGGTCTCCCCCAAAACTGAATGCGCCGTAAAGCCCAAGATGCACACGGAGGTACAAATCGTTGGAGAACCGGCAAAAAAGCTGCTTGCCCTTGGCGAAGGCCTGCTCAAGTTGCTGCCCATCAATACGAGCAGCGTCAGCATTGAACCGGCCCTGCGGCGATGTGACTTGTACCGTTTGCCCGCCAAAGACATCGTCGATTTGGCGGGCCAAACGGTGAAGGGAATGTCCTTCTGGCACGACTAGTCGATAACCTCGCCAGTGGTTTCGTAAGATGCGATCTTCCCAATGCGACGAACGTGGCGCTCCGCTTCGCTGAATGGTTCAGCCAGGAAGGCTTCGATGAGCTCCGCGGCTTCCTCAACCGAGTGCTGGCGACCGCCCACGGCGATGACATTGGCATCATTGTGCTCACGAGCAAGCTTCGCAGTATCGAGGTTCCAAGCAAGTGCAGCACGAATGCCTTCGACCTTATTGGCGGCAATCTGCTCGCCGTTACCCGAACCGCCAAGAACAATACCCAGCGAGTCCAGGCCTGCGCGCTGATCTTCAACTACAGCCTTGGCTGCATTGATGCAGAATGCAGGGTAGTCATCTTCCGGATCGTAGGCCTTCGGACCATGGTTGATCATTTCGTAGCCCTTGGCGGTCAGGTGCCTCACCAAGTAGTCACTCAGTTCAAGTCCGGCATGGTCAGTGGCGATATGCACGCGCATAATCTGTAGCCTCATTTATCTGGGAGGGGTCAAATACTTCCTCATCTAGCTTAGCGATTTCGGCTGACTCAGTTGCCATAAAGCGCTCCGCTGGCCGCATTTTTACGTCTAAACCCCCGCGCGGTTGACCCAAAGCGCCTTGTTTTCGGCCGAAATCCGAAAATTGAGTAAATTGAACTCTGAGATGACTTGCTTTACACCCCGTTGCCAGTGACACAATATACAAATATTCAATATCCGTTTCATAACTGCCGCGGATGTACACCTCATGAAGAACTGGAGACCCCATGCCAGGAATGAACCTCACTCGTGCCGAGGCTTCGACTCGCGCAGAACTGCTCAATGTCGACAGCTATGAGGTGAGTCTGGACCTTACTCGGGGCGAACGTGTCTTCACGTCGAAAACCACAGTGCGGTTCACCGCTGCCGAGGGTTCTTCCACGTTCATCGATGCTGTAACTGATACGGTCCGCTCCATCAATCTCAATGGCGTGGAACTCGATCCAGCAGAGGTATCGGACGGCATTCGCATCCAGTTGCCGAATCTGGCAGCCGAGAACGTCCTGACCATCGATGCCGACGCGCTCTACATGAACACCGGCGAAGGCCTCCACCGGTTTGTAGACCCAGTCGATCAAGAGGTCTACCTCTACACCCAGTTTGAAGTCGCTGACTGCCGCCGCATGTTCGCAGTGTTCGAGCAGCCGGACCTCAAGGCGACTTTCCAGTTCACTGTTACCGCGCCAAAATACTGGAACGTCATCTCCAATGCTCCTACCCCTGAACCCGACGAACACGGCGAGGCAGCGACGTGGATCTTTGCCCCCACCCAGCGCATCTCCTGCTACATCACAGCATTGATTGCAGGACCCTACCAAGTCGCCCGTGACTCACTCGTGTCCTCCAGCGGCCGCACCGTCGAATTGGGTGTCTTTGCACGAGCTTCGATGATGGAATACCTGGACGTCGAAAACATCGTGACGATTACCCGCCAGGGATTCGAGTTCTACGAGAAGAACTTCGGCACTCCTTACCCATTCGAGAAGTACGACCAGCTCTTCGTCCCAGAATTTAACGCCGGGGCCATGGAGAACGCTGGCGCTGTGACATTCCTCGAAGAATACGTGTTCCGTTCCCGTCCAACCGGTGCCATGGTCGAACGCCGCGCCATCACCGTTCTGCACGAACTGGCACATATGTGGTTCGGCGACCTGGTCACCATGAAGTGGTGGAACGACCTGTGGCTCAACGAATCATTCGCTGAGTTCATGTCCACCCTGGCCGCAGCCCAGAACACCGAATTCACCAGCGCCTGGACAACCTTCAACACGCTTGAGAAAAACTGGGCCTACCGCCAGGACCAGCTCCCGTCGACTCACCCCATCGTTGCCCCGATCAATGATCTCGAAGACGTCGAGGTCAACTTCGATGGCATTACCTACGCCAAGGGCGCCAGCGTGCTCCGGCAGCTGGTTGCATTCGTTGGCCAGGAAGAATTCATGGCCGGCGTGCGCGAATACTTTGCCAAGCACGCCTGGTCCAACACCGAGCTTCCGGACTTGCTCAGTGAATTGGAAGCTGCCAGCGGACGTGATCTTAGCGATTGGGGCGCGCAGTGGCTTGAGACTGCCGGCGTCAATACCCTTAAGGCGGAGATCGACACGGACGCATCGGGAACCATCACCTCATTCACCATCCGCCAGACAGCGGTTGATGAATACCCGACGATTCGCCAGCATCGCCTTGCCGTAGGCTTCTACAGCCTCGATGAAGCAGGAACGCTGAAGCGCGTGCATCGCGAGGAGCTGGATATCTCGGGCGAGGCGACTGCAGTGGATTCCTTGGCAGGCCTACAGCGCCCAGACCTCGTCTTGCTCAATGACGACGATTTGACCTATGCCAAGATCCGCTTGGATGAACTCTCCCTGGCAACCGCCACCGAGCACCTCAAGGACTTCGAGGATTCCCTGCCTCGAACCTTGGTTTGGTCGGCTGCCTGGGACTCCGTGCGCGACGCCGAAGCACCAGCCAGCGTCTATGTTCAGCTGCTCTTGAACAACATCGGCCACGAGGTCGACTCGACCGTCATCATGGTCCTGCTTCGCCAGCTCAACACCTCGCTGGATAATTACGTTGCTTCCGAGCACAGCACCGATCTGTCAGTCCAGGCAGCGGACCGGCTTTGGCAATTGGCCAACGAGGCTCAGGCCGGTTCCGATGCCCAGCTGCAGCTGGCTAAGGCTTTCGCTCATCGTTCACGCACCGCAGAGCAGCTTGATCTTGTCCAGGCGCTTTTTGACGGTACGCAGTCTCTGGACGGACTGGCCATCGACACCGACCTTCGTTGGTCATTGGTAATTGCGCTCAGCGCCGGCGGTCGCCTGACGGATGAACAAATCGATGCCGTGTTGAAGAAGGACGACACCGCAAAGGGCAAGGCTTCCTGGTACACCGCTCGCGCCTCGCGGCCCACCCGTGCTGCCAAGGACGAGGCCTTTGAAGCAGCCACGGCCGCTACCCTGTCCAATGACCAGCAGAGCGCAATCATTGCCGGTTTCAACAACGTGCACGACGCATCGCTGATCGCCGATTACACCGAAAAGTACTTCGGGCTGCTCATCAAGTCGTGGGAGACCTTCTCCCACGAAATGGCTAAGCAGATTGTGCTCGGCTTCTACCCGAGTTCCCAGGTCTCCCAGCAGACCTTGGACCAGACCGAGGCATTCCTTGGATCACTCGGTGAGAAGCACCCGGCGCTTCGTCGCTTGTTGACCGAATCGGCAGCTGACGTCCGACGTGCGCTGGCGGCACGAGGTGCGGATGCCTAGTCCAAGGTCATAGCCGATACGGCGAACATTGGGGTGCACCCGGGCGCAGATCACTGTTCCGGGTGCACCCTAATGGTTTAAAGATGCAAGAATGAAGCTATGAATCTGTCGCGGCATGAGTATCACATCAGTTTGGAGTGGACAGGCAACCGGGGCACCGGGACCGACAGCTACCGTGGTTACGGCCGGGACCACGTGGTGCGTTCCGCTGGATTGCCGGACCTGCCGGGTACCGCCGATCCCACCTTCCATGGCGACAAAGATCGCTGGAACCCGGAGCAGCTATTGCTTGCGGCTCTGAGCCAATGCCACATGTTGTCTTATCTGCACCTGGCGGTGAACCATGGAGTCGCAGTAACCGGCTACCGTGATTCGGCCAATGGCCTGCTCCGGCTCAACCGCGACAACAGCGGAGAGTTCGTTCAGGCGGTACTGCATCCTTCGGTAAGCCTGGCAGACGAAATGCAACGCGAACTTGCCGATTCGCTTCATTCACAAGCGAACAAAATATGCTTCATCGCCAGATCCGTGAACTTCCCAGTCCTTCATGAACCTGTCCTTCCGAATCATTCCCGAGGAAACAATAATGAGTGAACACCCGCAGATCCCGCATAGCGTCAAGCAGGATCCGTTCAGCAAGCCTCTCGTCCTGGGCCCATCCAGCCAAGAATTCCTGGATCTTGCCAACGAGCCGGTCGATGCATCGCAGTACCCGGGGACTTTCTACCACGAGGTTGGCGGCCGTGAAGTCTTCGCCAAGCTGACCAAGAACTTTTATGATTCAGTCGCCGAAGACCAGGATTTTCGCGCCATGTACCCGGAGAAGGACCTTCATCCGGCACAAGTCCGGCTGCAGCTATTTCTCGAACAGTACTGGGGCGGGCCAACCACTTATTCAGAGCATCGCGGCCATCCCAGGCTGCGGATGCGGCACGGTAATTTCACCGTGAATTCGCACTACCGCGACGTATGGCTTGGCCACATGAACAAGGCCATCGATCAGCTTGAGCTTCCGCCGCTGCAGGCCGAAACCCTCAGGGATTATTTCGAGCGTGCGGCTCATTCCATGCTCAATACTCCCGATTAATCACGCCATAACGCGATTGGCTGGAACCTCAAGAGGTTCCAGCCAATCAGTTTTAAGTGGTCATTACCCGAGCAATGAGGATTGTCTCAGAAGCGCATGGCCCCGGCCATTACTAACCCGGTGCCACGAACCCTGCTTGAGAATCCTGCTTTCGCCGTCATGGGCCAAGAACCCGAGGGCATGCATGGCAAAAGCTGCACCCATGGGCAACGCAGGGGTCTGATTGTCCATCGTCGAGGACCAAATGCGCTGACGGATCTGCGAGATAACTGGTTTTCCAGGATTCTCCGGCAAAGCCTGGGCAACCGCATCGATGCCTGTCTGTGCTGCCGATGACAACGCCCGGTCCGAAATAATGCCCGCTTCTTCCCATCCGGACAATGGGACAGAAATGCCAGCCCAGCGTGCAGTAGCTTCTACCGGCGGCAGCGTGAATTCAACAGAGGACTCCCCCATGCGGGCCAAGCGATCCTGGATTGACGACAACGAGTAGCTCGCATTAACTTCTGCAGGCTTGGCAAGGCGATGCACCCTCATGCCCAGTATCGTGTATTGTCCTTGCCCGAGTTCGGCTGGCACTAATACCGGTACATAAACAGCTAATGCTGTCCCCCTAGCAACAAAGAGTGCAGCATCATCTTCTATAGTTTTTGCCCGGCTAATGAAGTTCGCAAGATCACTTACGGAATTAGCATCGTCAAAAATCAGTACATCGCTCGCCATGGATTAATGTTCTCACGCTCTGACAATGTGACGTTGTGGAATTAGCTGATGGCGTGATGTTTGCTCGAAAACTCGTATAGATTACCTATGAGCGGAGAAATCACTCGAAAATATTACTTTCAAGTAATATTGGTTTTGGTTCTACCCCACAGCACTTCAAGGAGTTTAAACCGTGACCGGAGACCTTGGCACCACCCAGATATTGCTTGATCTTCTCGCGCTAGACGGCGACAACGAGGCTCGTACCGACGAAGACATTTTTGTTGGACAGACGCCCACGCAGAATCGCAATCGAGTATTCGGAGGCCAGGTACTGGCTCAATCGATCATGGCAGCTACGCGCACGGTCGATGAAGCACGTGTCGTGCACTCCTTGCACGGCTATTTCTTGCGCCCCGGGGACCCTAACCAGAACATCACTTTTGGCGTACAACGCCTCCGGGACGGTCGATCCTTCTCGGCACGCCGGGTTCACGCCTACCAGAACGGCGAACCAATCCTCTCGATGATCGCTTCTTTCCAGGAACCCTCGGAAGGACTGGAGCATCATGATCCGATGCCGATCGAAGCCCCGGATCCCGAGTCGCTTCCAACTACAGCGGATCTCGTCGGGCACCTGAATCATCCAGTCGCCAAGGAGTGGGCTTTCGAACGTCCCTTCGACGTCCGCCACGTAACTGAGCCGATCTATCTTGCCGGCGACAAAAACCAGGTAGCAGATAGCGCTGTTTGGCTCCGCACAACCTCGGCAATGCCAGACGATCTAGCATTGCATCGCGCGGCGTTGGCCTACGCCAGCGACTACGTCTTATTAGAGCCCATATTGCGTGCTCATGGTTTAGCTTGGGTGCACCCAGGACTGAGCATCGCCAGCCTTGATCACGCCATGTGGTGGCACCAGGACTTCAGGGTCGACCAGTGGCTGCTCTATGTCCTCCACTCCCCTTCCGCGTCTTCAGCACGCGGCTTGGGAACAGGCCAGTTCTTTAATCGCGACGGACAGCTTGTGGCAACCGTCGCCCAAGAGGGCATGATCCGATTGCCGGAATTCGGCAAGAAATAGCGTCCCCGGAAATTTTTGCTGACCTTATCAGCTAAATTTCCAGCTCGATGGGTTCCGCTGGAACAGATACACATGTCAGTATCTGCCCAGCGGAAACCGAAGCGCTGGGTTCCATCGGGTAGCTCACGCTGCCCTTGAGTAACCTGACGGAACACTGGCCACATGTTCCGGCCCGGCAAAGGCTTGGCGCATCTACGCCTGCGGATTCGAGTGCCTCCAACAGAACTCCATCCTCTGGCTTCCAGGTAAATTCGGTTCCAGATTCTCGGCAACTGACTCCTGTGGCAGGGAATTCCTTGAAAAGCTTCGAAAGGTCAGTTTGCGGAGAGGCGAACATCTCACTATGGATATTCTCGGGCGGTATTCCTAGCGCAACGCACAAGTCATTAACTGACCGGGTGAATCCTTCAGGTCCGCAAATAACGACGCTGTCACAGGCCTCGACAACGCTGGCGATTTCCTCGCGGGTCGGACGCCTGATAGAACTGTCGAAATGATGACGCACTACCTTGGCGCTGAGCGGTTCCGAAACTTGCACCGCTCGATCGCTCAGTTCGCTCGGCAGGCCTCGTTCAACATGCAGCATGTGAAGCTCGTCAACAAGCGACGCATTTTCGGTGTCGCGAAGCAACCCGAGCACCGGGGTGATTCCAATACCCGCGGTGACGAACGCGGTTTTCCGACGCAGAACATTCGCTGCGGTAGTCGTCCCATATGGTCCGGACACCAAGAGCTCATCCCCCGCGCGTAGCTTTGCTAATCGCTGAGAGACAGCACCTTGTAGCCTCACCGCAATTTTCACTGCTCCGTTTGCCACGGAGGTGATCGTGTAGTTGCGCCACAAAGGATCAGCGAAATGAACGCGTAGGTATTTCCCAGCTTCATCGTGGTCGCTAAACCAATTGAACGGATCGCTGAGGGTGAGCTCTACGATTTCTGAACGATGATGAACAGCATCCAGTACGGTGGCAAACCGCGGAGAACGCTTGGAGGGAACGAGGTGCTTTTCGTCGGCGCTCATATTCTCAACCTCGATGCTGGACCCAACATCCAAGGTTCCAGAAGTAAGAACAGTGCCGTAGATGCCGCAGTGCAAGTGCCCAAAGTGTGTTGCCAATAATCGAGGTCCATTTGCATCAACCTCGGTGGTTTCTGGATTGACCGAGGTGGCTGAGCACCGTTCGATGGATTTCGTGATAGCGATTTTCACGTCGCCTATCCGCAAGATTTTGCCGATCAAGCCGAACTCGGCAAATGCCGGCAGACCTTCGAGAAGGATGTTGCCACGATACCGGCGTGGATCGAGGTCAATTTTCCCTGCGTTGGAAAGTTGCTTGACCGTATTTGGATTGATTAGTGAAATCCCGGACAGTTTGGAATCAAACATGCCCCGTGGTGTTGAGACCACTTGACGTGGGTGCGATCCTTGCGTTGGCAGGTGCGCGGACAGATATTCTCGCAACTCGATGCGGCCATCCGGATGCGACGAGTCGAAGGTCAGCGAATTGTTCGACGGCGTGCCAGGAGCCGATACGGTAATCATGGGTGGCTCTGACTTCACAGACCACTTTTGCAAGCTCTTGTCGTTCTTCAGGATGGTGAAGCTCAGGCAGCTGCTCCATTCACCGTCGGAGACATCAACCGTGCCATTGGAAAAAGCCACACTTCGATCACCAAGCAGTCCGCCATCTTCGTGCACCGGCACTGACTCGATTGATTCTCCAGGCAAGCCTTTGACGGGGAAACGGAACAACTGATCGATTCTCATATTCCAAGTCTAATTATCAATGCCTACCGCAAACGACAAGATGAACGACAAGGTCTGGATTCTTTTATAACTAATCAGAAGGCCTATTCACTATATTCGTCTGAGTCAAGGCGCCTCGCCCCTGCGCCCTGTTGAGAGAGCTGGTCATCAGGATTCAGAAGGTTGCACGCCTGCATCGACAGGCAGCCACAACCGATGCACCCCATGAGGCGATCTTCCAGTTCTTCAATTGCTCGTCGTCGCGCTTCAAGGACGAGCTTCCAGTGAGCGGTGGCTCGAACCCAATCTTCCTCGGACGGCAGTCGATCCATCGGAACGGGGGCAAGCGCCTCCTTGATATCGCTAAGTGCAATGCCCAATTGCCTGC
Organism: Glutamicibacter mishrai; assembly: GCF_012221945.1. Taxonomy (NCBI): domain Bacteria; kingdom Bacillati; phylum Actinomycetota; class Actinomycetes; order Micrococcales; family Micrococcaceae; genus Glutamicibacter; species Glutamicibacter mishrai. The sequence continues at coordinate 153,841 of NZ_CP032549.1, forward strand.
CCACGGTGATCAACGAAATTCGACGTAGCAAGTGCCTAGGATAGCGACGCTGATTTCCTGAAGTTCGCAGGGAAGTTATGAGTCCAAGCTCTTCATAGTAGTGAAGCGCAGAACGTGCGACGCCTGTGCGCTCGCTGACCTGGCCAATGGATAGGAGTTCCTCAGCAGGTTGCTCCTGTGGCTCTTCGGTGCCGTTCGATATGCGAATCATCACTTGCCCTCTACTTGACCTCAAGTTCGCTTGAGGTCTTAGTGTTGAGGTTATCAGTATCGTTGGTGAGAACATAAGACACTCTCACATCACCTGCTGAACAGCGAATTTCTGTTCGGCTTGAAGGAGCTATTGGATGAGCCAGTTGTCAGATGATTTTCGCACCGCGTTTCGTCATCATCCAGCCGGAGTAGCACTCGTTACCGCGACTGTAGACGGATTGCCCTACGGATTGACGATTTCATCTTTGGCTTCCTTATCAATTGATCCCGTGGCGGTCTCGTTTTCACTCGCCAAGGAGTCAGGTGCCGCAGGAGCCGTATTAGCAGCTCCAAGTTTCATCATTCATATGCTCGCTGAAGAGCATGAAGATCTGGCCAACAATTTCGCTCGGCCAGGTGCGCCACGATTCACTTCGGACCAGAATTTTCAGTTCCTTCCCACCGGCGAGCCCTACTTCTCCGATGCCCCCATTGCTTTTAGATCCACCATTCATTCATCTATCAGTGTGGGAGGCTCTCGTCTGATCGCGGCCGAAGTCCACGAGATTCTTCGAGGTTCCCCGCAGCAGCATCTTTTACACCAGAATCGGCAATACGTCAGACTTTCGAGCTTTCTGGCACCAACGTATCAAGATTGACTCTTCAGATTCGAATAGTCCTTAAAACAGCGATGGCCGCCAAAAATGGCGGCCATCGCTGTATCATCTCCTAGTCGCGAGTCAGGCGACGGTGGGTAACACGATGCGGCTTCGCAGCATCGACGCCCAGGCGTTCGACCTTGTTCGCTTCGTAGGACTCGAAGTTACCCTCGAACCAGTACCAGCTCGATGGATTTTCCTCGGTGCCCTCATAGGCAAGGATGTGGGTAGCTACTCGGTCCAGGAACCAGCGGTCGTGAGAGACAACGACAGCGCAACCCGGGAAATCAAGCAACGCGTTTTCCAGCGAAGACAGGGTTTCAACGTCCAAGTCGTTAGTAGGCTCATCGAGAAGCAACAGGTTGCCGCCCTGCTTCAACGTCAACGCCAAGTTCAAGCGGTTACGCTCACCACCGGAGAGCACGCCGGCCTTCTTCTGCTGGTCTGGTCCCTTGAACCCGAACGCGGAGACATAAGCTCGCGAAGGCATCTCGACCTGGCCGACGTTGATGTAGTCAAGTCCGTCAGAAACAACTTCCCACAATGACTTGTTTGGGTCGATATTTTCACGGTTCTGGTCGACATAGGAAATCTTGACGGTTTCGCCGATCTTCAGCGAGCCACCGTCGAGTTCTTCCATGCCGACGATGGTCTTGAATAACGTCGACTTACCAACACCGTTAGGGCCGATGACACCGACGATGCCGTTGCGTGGCAACGAGAATGACAGTCCGTCAATCAGTACGCGATCGCCGAAGCCCTTCTTCAAGTCGTTAGCCTCGATGACGACCTGACCCAAACGTGGGCCTGGCGGAATCTGAATCTCTTCGAAGTCCAGCTTGCGAGTGCGCTCTGCTTCTGCAGCCATTTCTTCGTATCGGGCCAGACGGGCCTTGGACTTGGTCTGGCGACCCTTGGCGTTAGAACGAACCCACTCGAGTTCTTCAGCCAGTCGCTTAGCGAGCTTCTGGTCCTTCTTGCCCTGAACCTCCATACGTTCGCGCTTCTTCTCCAGGTAGGTGGAGTAGTTGCCTTCGTATGGGTGCAGACGACCACGGTCAACTTCACAGATCCATTCGGCGACATGGTCCAGGAAGTAGCGATCGTGGGTGACAGCGAGGACGGCGCCCGGGTAAGCAGCAAGGTGCTGTTCCAGCCAAAGTACCGATTCTGCGTCCAAGTGGTTAGTTGGTTCGTCCAAAAGCAGCAAATCCGGCTTCTGGAGCAACAACTTGCACAGGGCTACACGACGACGCTCACCACCGGAGAGGTGCGTGACCATCTCGTCGCCTGGTGGGCAACGAAGAGCGTCCATAGCCTGTTCGAGCTGATTGTCGATGTCCCAAGCGTCGGCCGCATCGATTGCTTCCTGAAGCTTGCCCATCTCTTCGAGCAACGCATCGAAGTCGGCGCCTTCTTGGGCCATTTCTTCTGAAATCTCGTTAAAGCGAGTGATCTTCTCGTAGATCTCGCCAACACCTTCCTGGACATTGCCCAGAACGGTCTTTTCTTCGTTAAGTGGTGGCTCCTGCATCAGGATGCCTACCGAATATCCTGGCGAGAGTCGAGCCTCACCGTTGGACGGGGTATCGAGACCCGCCATGATCTTCAAGATCGTTGACTTACCAGCACCGTTCGGACCTACAACACCAATTTTGGCGCCTGGGAAGAACGACATGCTGACGTTGTCAAGGATGACTTTGTCACCAACGGCCTTGCGAGCCTTGGTCATCGTATAAATGAATTCCGCCATGCTCTTAAGGCTAGTCGGTTAGAGGCGTCAATTCCGAATTCTCACCCAACTATTTTGGGTTGGCGGTGTCCGGTCTCACAGGAATGAACCGAACATCGCCAATCTGCCCGAAATCATGCGGCTTGATCGTCACCTTTCGGCCAACTTCCTTCTGCCTCCGTCGACGAGTCCTGATGCGAGATCCGCTCAAAGTCACCGGCCTCGGTACGAACACGGGCGAAGGAACTCGTCCCGAACCGCAAATCGTGTCCGATGCTGTATGCCTCGATATCCGCGCTGTTGCCTTTGGTTCCATCCGCCCGTTCGAATTCGCGAATTTGAAGTTTGCCAAAGACCATTACGTGGTCGCCTTGGGCCAGCGACTCCATTGTGTTTTCGGCCAGGCCTCTAAACGCTGAGATGGAATACCAGTTGGTGGGCCCATCAACCCATTGCCCTGACTCCTGATCCTTCTTGCGCTCATGAGTCGCGGCACGAAACTTCAACACCGCCACTCCTTTGGCCGTCACAGTCAATTGCGGATCCGTGCCCACAACTGCACGGATAGTCACCAGATCACTCACGCGTACCACTCCTTAGTTTCCTAACGTCAAGGATTTTTCTCGACGTTGCTGTCCATGATGAACGAATGCCACGAAGGAGGATTCGTAGTTCTAACGAGTTGTGGAAACTGAACTTTTAGGCGCGACGCCGACGAGCGGTCAGAAAATAGACGAATCCAATGACCACCGCTGGCGCGACCCAACCAGACCAGCCCATGATGGAAGCTTCAGTCGAATCAATGGAGGCACCAACAGTCATGAATAGCGAGGTTAGGCCCACGCTGGCGTTGAACACGCCATGGGCGAGCGCAGCGGGCCAGACCGAGTCACTGAAAGTTCGAATCCAACCGAGGAAAGCACCGAGAACGACGCACACACCACACATAGCGAATACTCCCCATACAGGTGCCAGTGGGTAGTTGTATCCGAGCAGGATTAGCGGTGCATGCCAAAGTCCCCAAACAACACCTGAGACAAGAATTGCCACGGACTTCCCAAAGCGCAGCAATCGGGGCCACAGCCAACCGCGCCATCCAACTTCCTCCCCGATGGCCAATAACGCGTTGGCCAATCCCGCCACAGCTATGAGCACTGCTTGATCGATGAGATACAACGCGGGCCCCTTGGTTCCCGCGACAAAATGCAAGAGTGCGAAGTTCTGAAGATCTCCAGGGAATACGCCAAGCCACGTACCTACAACGGGCGCTTGCGCCACGAGCAGGACGGGAACCGCAATTGCCAATGGGAGGCTAGCTAAAAATCTCCGGGGGCGATTGATTGGCCAGAGCCCGGTCTCCCGAAGAAATGCACGCCCTCGCCCTTCGAGTAATAAAATAACCAAGGCAGCCAAGCTGGGGGTAAACATCATCAGCGACGCGATCGTCGTGAAATTGGGTTCCTGAAGTCCCTTGCCTAACCACAATGGTGAAGCGACGCACCAACCAAACAGCAGGGTTAGCGCCACGAAAAACACAATGCTCAGTCGGCTATCAAATCTCAACTTCGGCACTTTAAGTACCCCTAATCAGCATCCCGAATCCGGCTCTACCACCACCCTACCGACCTCAAGTCGTAGTTTCAGCGAGCAATAAGCTAAACTATTTTCGGTTATGCCTCCATAGCTCAGCTGGATAGAGCAAGAGCCTTCTAATCTCTAGGTCGTGGGTTCGAATCCCGCTGGGGGCACAATTCCAAAGACTGCCAACCACCTTCATTGAATGTGGCTGGCAGTCTTTTTTGCTTCCAAACCTGACATAGATTCGGTGTCAGAAACTTACGACGAGGCCACAGCTAGGCCAGCGTCATTGATAGCCACTCCCTGAACAAAAACTGGGCATCACCGACGTATCCTCGCAAAAAACAAGGCAAATCCAACCCTGTAGTAACTTAGACGCCGAGAGTGAGATAAACTCAAGGCAATATAGAAACCGAGAGGGAACAGGGAAAACTTTCAGATGACCCAACCGGTCGCCATCAGAGCGCGGCTCTTGCCCACCGAACGCACCAGCATCAACTTAATATTCTTCCTTGCGGGATTATCCTTCGCTTCCTGGGCAGGAAGGCTATCGATCATTGATGATGTTCTGGGGTTCTCCGGGCTCGGACTTGGTTCATTCCTCCTGTGCATGACCTTGGGTACTCTGATCGGTTTGACGATCATCCCTACCATCAGCAAATATCTGCCCACAAAGCGGCTTCTTTGCATCCTTCCTCTTGGCCTAGCCCTATGCCTGCCCATCCTCGGTGTCGCCGTCTCCCTGACGCAGAGCACTTGGCTCGCCTATCTCACGCTCTTCATTAACGGCATCATTTTTGGCTGCCTCGACATCATGATGAACGTCAGCGGCGCAAGAATCGAACGCCAGCTTGGCCGAAGCATCATGCCCTCGCTACACGGCTTTTTCAGCCTTGGCTCACTGGTAGGCGCTGGGTTGGCAACGGCCACGATTGCCATGCATGTTCGCAGCATCTGGCACTTTGCCTTTATTTCTGTCTTGATCATCGCACTCGCATTCGTTGCCCACCTGGGCTTGACCGAATGGGAGAATGAAAACTTCGCCGAACGGGCAAAGGAAAAGGCGCAGGAAGGTTCCAAACCCGCAGGCAACCTCGGATTGCTCCTGCTGCTTGGGCTCATGGTCGCTGGCCTGAGTTTCACGGAGGGTGCCGCCAATGACTGGATTGCGGTCGCAACCGTAGACGGTCATGGCCTGGAGCATAAAGAAGGCGCCCTCATGTTCACGCTATTTGTGGGTGCTATGACGCTTGGTCGATTCCTTGGCGGACATTTGGTCGACCGGCTGGGACACAAATACACGTTGTTGTTCATGGGAACCATCGGCCTCTTGGGTGTCAGCTTGTTCATCGTCGGGTCAAGCCCATATTTGATTGGGCTGGGTTCAGCCATGTGGGGTTTGGGCAGCTCGCTCGGCTTCCCGGTTGGCATGAGCATCGCTGCTTCGCGCACCGAACGTCTCGGTCCGAAGGCCGTCAGCATCATCAGCGCTTTCGGCTACGGAGCGATGCTCGGTGGTCCCCCGCTTATCGGCTTCATCGTTGACGGAGTGGGGCTCCCTCAAGCGTTGTGGATCTGCGCCGCTATTCTTGTGGTCTCCCTTTTGCTCACTCCACGTGTCAGCCGCCGGCCCAGGCTCGCCGACCGCTCGCGCTAAACGGGTAGAACCGCTCGCCCTTTGATGTTGCGCATCACGATCGTGCTGGTCAGCTTCTCAACACCCGGCAAGCCAACGAGGACTTCGTCGTAAACATGCTGATAGTGGCTCAGGTCTTTGGCAAACACGCGCAATAGGAAGTCAGGCTCCCCGAATAACCGCTGGGCATCGACAATCAAGTCTTCTTGTTCGACCGCAAGTTCGAACTCCTTGAGCTGCGCTCTATCCTTTAGCGTCGCGAACACGAGTGCCTCGAATCCCAATCCAACGCGTTCAGGGGCAATTACCGCTTGATAACCCGTGATCACTCCTGAGCGCTCAAGCTCGCGTATGCGACGGTGGCAAGGAGCAACGGACAGCCCGATTTTTGAGGCCAAAGCGGTGGCGCTCATCCTTCCGTCAAGCTGCAGTTCGGCAAGTATCGCGCGGTCCAATTCATCCATGGTTTCAGAGTACCGCACAAATAACTTGCGGGGTTTTGCACTCCTTGCTAATTATTTTGCGTCAATACTCAGTTTTGCCCAAAAACAGGCAAACACATTTGGCTACGTTTTCCCTATGGTGGAGACTACATCAACTCGTCTCTAAGGATGGCCATGGATTTCGCTCAGATAACAGCTTTCCTCCTGATCTCGGTCACCTTGGCCTGCACACCTGGCGCAGACTGGGCCTACATCATTTCTTCGGCATTGCGGAAGCAAAGCTACCAGTCCGCAGTTTGGGGGCTGCTCTCCGGATACCTCGTCCACACTGCATTATTGGTCTGCGGAATCGCAGCGCTCGTCGCCAGCTCTCCCACGGTGCTTATGTGGCTGACCGCCGCAGGATCGCTTTACTTGTTATGGCTCGGAATTTCGACGCTTCGATCGAGCAAGACGGCAACTTTCTTCGAGGTTTCACCCGAAGCAGTAGCTGACGAAATCGACGTGCAGAAGCAAGATCGAGTCGACAGCTTGGGTGGCGCGGCCAGCAGGCCTGTGGCTCTGGCAGCCACGACCGAACAACGGATTTCGCCACGCGGCTCTTTCCTCAAGGGCTTGCTGACGAGTGGAACCAACCCCAAGGCGCTGCTCTTATACGTTGCCCTGATCCCCCAATATCTGGACCCCGCAATGAGCCTGCCCATGCCAGTTCAAACAGGCATGCTCGGACTAACGCACTTCGTGGTTTCCATCGCTGTCTATTTCACGGTAGCTGTCGCGGCTCGCGCCCTGCTTCGCTCCAGGCCTCTAGCCGCACGCATGGTGACGCTTCTTTCCGGAATCATCATGATCCTCTTGTCCCTTGGCCTGATTTTCGAGCAACTTTTCGTCGCCCAGAAAATTTATTGAACACTGATCAAGACAATTGAACAGTGATCAAGTATGCTCTTAATCGATGGTGAATCAACCATGGATTAAACGGCCTCGGTCAGCCAGCAAACGTTGTTGCGCGGCCAAGCGCCTTGAGTATCGCGCTGGAGCTTTTGTGGAACTACCCTCAATCCGATTAGAGAACGTCTTCGTTCGCTACGATAACCGAGACGTGCTCCAGCAGATCAGCATAGACCTCGACGAAAAACGCATCGGCATCATCGGTGCCAACGGCGCAGGAAAAAGCACCTTGTCCCGCCTGCTCAACGGACTCGTACTCCCAACCGAGGGAACCGTACACATCGGTGAGCTCAACACTCGAGAGCATGCCAAACAGATCAGGCGCCAGGTGGGATTCGTCTTCCAGAACCCGGCAAATCAGATCATCATGCCAATCGTTTCCGACGACATCGCATTCGGGCTGAAGAATTTGTCCTTGCCCAAGAACGAAAGGCAAGTGCGAGTTGCGCAGACCCTCGGCGAGTTGAACATTTCCCATCTTGCTGATCGCGAGACCCACACGCTCTCGGGCGGTGAACAGCAAATGGTTGCGCTCGCGTCGGTGCTGGCCATGCGCCCTCAAACAGTAGTGTTCGATGAACCGACAACGATGCTGGACCTGCGCAACCGACTGGCGTTCCAAAAAGAGATCGCCAAGCTCTCGCAACGGGCAATTGTCGTGACTCATGATCTGGAGATACTCGAAGATTTCGAACGTGTCCTTGTCGTCACGGATGGGACCATTGCCTTCGATGGACCTCCGGCCGATGCGATCGCGCATTATCGCCAATGGAGCCACGCATGATCGCGGCGAACAACACTTCCTATCTGGCGCGGATCAAACCCGGCTGGAAGTTCGGCGCTCTACTCGTCCTGAGTATCGCGCTCTACCTCATCACGAACTGGACAGTTCTGCTCGCGCTATTTATCTTCAGCGCTGCGATCCTGCTTTCTGCGCGCGTGGACTTCAAACAGCTGCGATTGCCGCTGATTTCGATAACCATCATCCTCGGAGTGGTTTTCATCCTTCTTGGACTGCAGACCGATTGGTTGAATGCCCTGCGTTCTGTGTTGAGGCTACTGACCATGTGCCTTTTGGCTTACGCGGTCAGCCTCACCACAAAATTCGAAGCGATGTTGGAGCTCTTCCAACAAGTAGCCTCCCCCGTTCGCTTCATTGGTGGGAACCCGGCACAAATCGCTTTGGCATTGTCGATGACCATACGCTTCATCCCTGAGCTGAAAAAGGTCTACACAGAAGTTCGTGAAGCCCAGCACGCCCGGGGCCTGGCGAACAATCCCCTGGCAGTTACAGTCCCGCTTGTCATCCGATCCTTAAAAATCGCCGACGAAACAGCTGAGGCACTGGATGCCCGCGGCTACGATTCAGAGCCAGCCAAGCGTCGATTCTGAGCAAAGCTCCCCCTCACACTCGTATTATCAAGGAACACTAATGTCTCGAAACCCGTCTTCATCACAAACCAAAAACACGGTATATATCGCTGTGTTCGCAGCGATGATCGCTGCCATGGGCCTCCTGCCGCCCATCACGCTGGGCATCATTCCAGTCCCAATCACCTTGCAAACGCTCGGGGTGATGCTCGCCGGCGCATTGCTAGGCCCATGGCGTGGAGCCATGTCATCGTTGGTTGTCGTTGTTCTCGCCATCGCGGGTCTGCCTCTGCTTTCAGGTGGCCGAGGCGGGCTAGGGGTCCTCCTTGGCCCCACCGGCGGATATCTCGTCGGCTGGGTATTCGGATCCCTGGTCATCGGCGCGTTATTCAAATATTGGGTTCTGCGCAGAACCGGTAATGCGGCGCGATTCGCCAGTGGCCTGGCAGCAGTTGTTATCGGTGGAATTGGCGTCATTTACCTTTTCGGCGTGCCGTGGACTTCCGTGGTGACGGGCCTTGACCTTCGGACTTCCCTCATTGGATCGGCAGCTTTCCTCCCCGGAGATGTGTTCAAAGCTGTCGTCACGACATTGGTTGCGTTGACCGTGCATCGTAGTTACCGCGGACTGATGAGCTGACATCATGGGGTTCTGGCAGGCCGTCGCGAGTAGGGCACAGAGCTGCCCTAACAAATCAGCAGTCATCGCTCCTTCTGGCAATTTGACCTTCTCGCAGCTTGCAGGACGAGCACATCGACTCGCTCGAACCTTGAAAAGCCACGAACAACAGCGCATCGGAATGCTAACTCGAGATCCGATCACGATGGCTGTTGGCTTTCACGCTACGTCGCTGGCCGGCAAGACCCTTGTCGTTCTGGATCCTTCCTGGCCACAAGCCTTGCTTGATTCAATGCTCGGAACCCTCGCCTGCAAACTAGTCATCACCGATTGCCCAAACCGGCTCGGCGAGACGGGCCTTGCGGATCCGCTAGTGCTCTCCCCAGAATCCGACTGCAGCCCCTGGGAACTGCACGAACACGAGAATGAACGCGAACTTCTGATCATCTGCACTTCAGGAAGCACCGCAAGGCCAAAAGCGATCAGCCGGACCGCCGACTCATGGCTGGCATCCCTGGCCGCCGGAGCCGAAATACTCATGGCAACTGAGGAAGCAGTTACCCTGTCACCTGGCCCGGTTTCACATGGACTTGGCCTGTATTCCCTGATCGAATCCATTCACACGGGTGGAACGTTCATTGGCGCCGGGCACTGGCGGCCCGAGGCCATCAACTCATTGTTGAGCCAGGTCGCCTGCAATCGCATCGTCAGCGTACCCACCATCCTTGGCCGCCTTCCGACCCACCTCGAACCGCAACATCTTTCGAATATCCGTTGGGTCATCAGCGGCGGCGAAACACTACCAGCACAACTGGTTAGCCGTCTTCATGCCCTGCCTGCACTCGAATCTTGCATTGAGTATTTTGGGAGCAGCGAGCATAGCCTCATTGCTTACGCTCATCGCGGCACTACAGCCAAAGACACCGGATGCTTCTCTGGGCGGCTCTTTCCGGGTGTCTCGGTCCATTTCCATGATGTTGATCCAAAGACCGGTTCCGGCGCCGCCTACATCGATAGCCCTTACAACGCGAACGGCTATGACCCCGCAACGGCACCGCCTATTGCGCAATGCGGCAATTCAACCGGCATTTTGGACCGAGGAATGCAATCGCATGATGGAACCATCACTTTTATGCGCCGCGATGATGGAATGCTGAACCTCAACGGCAATAATATCCATCCCTCGGAGATCATAGACGTCTTGGCAACCCTGAATATCCTGGATGCCACAGTCCAAGTCGAACAGGAAAAGGGCCATTCCCGCTTGATCGTTCATGTTCTCTCCCCCGCCGTTGATAGTGAATACCTTCAGAAGCGGCTCTTTGAACTTCTTCCGGCCTTCAAAGTTCCCCACGAAATCATCGTCCACAAAGCATGGCCACTGACATTCAGCGGAAAATCAAGCGCCATCTGGACGGCGGATGCAACGCCCGAACCCCTCACGAGAATACGTTTACGATGAACAATGCCTACGTAATTGGTGCCCTGCGCACGCCCATCGTCCGAGCTGGCAAGGAATACGCGCGCATCAGCGCAGATCAGCTAATCGCACCGGTGCTGAGCGCGCTGGTGGAACGAGCAGGAATAGCGCCCCACGATGTAGACCACGTTTTTCTCGGCAATGCGGCCGGGCCAGGCGGAAACATTGCCCGGGTCGCGACCCTTGCTTCGACCTTGCCATCCTCGGTAGGTGCAACCAGCTTGGATGCACAGTGTGCCAGCGGGTTGGAAGCCATCTCTGCCGGTGCTCGAATGATCCGCTGCGGCGAGGCGGATATTGTCATTGCCGGCGGCGTCGAATCAGTCACTACAGCTCCGTGGAGAGTAGAGAAACAGGCTTCCGCGCTAACCCCACCTCGCATGTATTCACGGGCCGGGTTCACCCCTGAGCCGGACGCGGATCCCGACATGGGCGTTGCCGCCGAGAACATTGCCACGAGATTCAAGGTCAGCCGCGAGCGCCAAGATGCTTTCGCTTTGCAAAGCCACCGACGAGCAGTCGCCGCGAAATACTCGGGGCTCTTTGACGATGAATTGCTACCCGTCAACACACCGACCGGGCCTATCTCAGAAGATACCTGCCCGCGCCTCTCGCTCGATGCGCGGAAACTCGCTGCCCTGAAACCAGCATTTATGAGCAATGGCAGTGTCACCGCGGGTAATTCCTGTCCCATCAACGATGGTGCGGCCGCGGTACTGATGGTGGGCGAAAAGGTCATGAATGCGCTCAATCCGCCATTTGCTTTGCGCTATTTGGCAACTGCGAGCGGGGCCTGTGACCCGGAGATTCTCGGCATGGCGGCTGTTCCTGCCTACCAGAAGCTCACAAGATTGCTTCAAGACACCGAGCCTGCTGACGCTCGCCTGATCGAGTTCAATGAAGCCTTCGCCGTCCAGGCTCTCGCTTGCCTCGATGCTTTGGGCATCGACCCAGCCATGGCTAATCGTGACGGCGGAGCGCTGGCCCTGGGCCACCCTTATGGGGCCAGTGGAGCCATACTGACTACACGGCTGTTTTGGCAAGCCCAAAAGCAAGGTCTCGAAGGGCAACGGGCCTATGCCCTAATGGCAGCAGCTGGAGGTACAGGCAGCGCCATCGCGTTCGAATCCGTTGTTTCCCAAGCATAGTGTCCAGGCATCTCAGATATTGAGCCGGAGGGCGTCCATCGGTTCTCTACCGTCCTCAGAGAGAGGTCCTCGCAGAAACCCCGGATACCTAAAAACAAGGAAGGCCGCATCCACCCTTTCGGATGAATGCGGCCTTCCTTTCTCATGCGTCGCTCTTAGATGTTGAACCCTAGGGCTCGCATCTGGTCACGGCCATCATCGGTAATGCGTTCCGGACCCCAAGGTGGCATCCAAACCCAATTCAGACGATGGTCATCCACGATGTTCTCCAGCGCCTTGGCAACCTGCTCCTCGATAATATCGGTGAGCGGGCAAGCCGCGGTGGTCAACGTGAGATCCAGAAGCAGCGCGCCGTCGTCAGCGTACTTCAAGCCGTAGAGCAGCCCAAGGTCAACGATGTTGACGCCGAGTTCCGGGTCAATAACGTCCTTCAGGGCTTCCTCAACGTCTTCCAGAGGAGTCGTTACAGCTCCCTGGCTCTGTTCGGTTGATTCACTCATGAAAATACCTTTAGGCCTTGACGTTCAGGTAGCGGTCGTAGCCTTCTTCTTCCAGGCGGTCGGCAAGTTCTGGGCCACCCTGTTCAGCAACGCGGCCGTCCACGAACACGTGTACGAAATCTGGCTTGATGTAGCGCAGAATGCGGGTGTAGTGGGTGATCAGCAAGGTGCCCATGTTGTTTTCTTCCTGAGCGCGGTTAACGCCTTCGGAAACAATCTTCAGCGCGTCAACGTCCAGGCCGGAGTCGGTCTCATCCAAGATCGCGAACTTAGGCTTGAACAGTTCCAGCTGCAGGATTTCCACGCGCTTCTTCTCGCCACCGGAGAAGCCTTCGTTGACATTACGGCCAGCGAAGTCGGCGTCGATCTTCAGCTTGCTCATGGCTTCCTTGACGTCCTTGGTCCAAGTGCGCAGCTTCGGAGCTTCTCCGTCGATTGCGGTCTTGGCGGTACGCAGGAAGTTGGTCATGGTGACACCTGGCACCTCAACTGGGTACTGCATAGCCAGGAACAGGCCAGCCTTGGCGCGCTCGTCGACGCTCATCTCCAGGACATTTTCGCCATCAAGGGTGATACTGCCCGAAGTGACGTTGTAGCGTGGGTGGCCGGCAATGGTCGACGCAAGGGTCGACTTGCCCGAGCCGTTAGGACCCATGATTGCGTGGGTTTCGTCGGTGTTGATGGTCAGGGTTACACCCTTGAGAATTTCCTTCTCGCCCTGCTCGGTTTCAATCGAGACGTGCAGGTCCTTGATTTCCAGAGTAGACATACGTCGTTCCGTTTCTTTCTAAAAAGCTCTGAGGCTAAAAAGCTGGTGAAGCGAGCACTACCTAGTTCTCGGTAGCAGCCAATTCTTCTTCGATGGTGTCGGTCAGTCGCTCCTGCAGAGCTTCGTCGCCGATTTGCTGAACGATTTCGTTCAGGAAGCCACGGACTACCAGGCGGCGGGCGGTCTTTTCGTCGATGCCGCGGGCCATCAGGTAGAACAGGTGCTCATCATCGAAGCGACCGGTGGTCGATGCGTGACCAGCACCATCGATCAGGCCGGTTTCGATTTCCAGGTTTGGAACCGAATCGGCACGTGCGCCGTCGGTCAGCACCAGGTTGCGGTTGGCTTCGTAGGAATCGGTGCCAACAGCTTCCTTCTGGATCAGCACGTCGCCAACCCAAACGGTATGCGCGTCCTTGCCCTGCAATGCGCCCTTGTACAGAACGTTCGACTTGCAGTTGGCCACGGCGTGGTCAACGAACAGTCGATGCTCCAGGTGCTGGCCAGCATCTGCGAAGTACAGGCCGTAGAGCTCGATTTCCGCGCGTTCGCCGGTGAAGCGAGCCGAAGGGTTCACGCGAACCAAGTCGCCGCCGAAGGAAACGGCAATGTGCTTGAAGGATGCACCCTGGGCAACCAGTGCCTGCTGCGACGATGCGTGAACCGCATCGTCTTCCCAAGCCTGCAGGGAGACGACGGTCAGTCGGGCGTTGGCTCGAACATCGAATTCAACGTTCTGGGCCAGCACTGCCGAACCGACGTGATCCAGGATCACGGTGGCTTCCGAGTTTTCCTCGGCCACGATGATCAGGTGCTGAGCGGCTGGAGCCAGCGATTCACCGGTGATGCGAACGCTAGCGTTGGCGCCTTCGGCATTCTTAGGAATGGTCAGAACCTGGGTCTCGGAAGCGAACTTCCAGGCATTGGCCGAAACGCGGTCATCCGGGGTATGGGCGACGCCATTCAGCGCGTCATCAGCGGACACGACCGAAAGCTTGGCGATGTCGTTGCCGGTCAATTCAACCTTGGGAGCAGCGCCAGTGAGTTCTTCACTGTGCAGGCCCTTGAGTCGCTTGAGCGGGGTGAAGCGCCAATCTTCTTCACGACCGGTCAGCTTCGCGAAATCTTCCACGTTGGTGCTGGTCAGTCGACCTGCGCGTGAGGAGTCCGGAACGCCGACGCCGCCGCCATGGCTATGGGCCTTGGCAGAGGCTCCGCCCAGGGGCGAGCTGTCATTGTCGTTGATCGGCGAAAGGTCTTCGCCCTCTTCGGTGAAACCAGGGATGGACGGGGCGCCGATGCGCACCTTCTCATCTGGGATATGGGTGGTGGTCTCCGACATTCTTAGCCGACCGATCCTTCCATCTGAAGTTCAATAAGGCGGTTCAGTTCCAGCGCGTATTCCATTGGAAGCTCACGTGCAATTGGCTCGACGAAGCCACGCACGATCATTGCCATCGCCTCGTCCTCGGCCATGCCGCGGGACATCAGGTAGAACAGCTGCTCTTCGGAAACGCGGGAAACGGTTGCCTCGTGGCCCATGGTTACGTCGTCCTCGCGAACGTCGATGTATGGGTAAGTGTCCGAACGCGAAATCTGGTCAACCAGCAGCGCGTCACAAACCACCGAGTTCTTGGTGCCCTTGGCGCCTTCCTGAACCTGGACCAGGCCGCGGTATGCCGAACGGCCACCGTTACGAGCCACCGACTTGGCCACAATGGCCGAGGAGGTGTTCGGAGCGATGTGAACCATCTTCGATCCGGTGTCCTGGTGCTGGCCTTCGCCGGCGAAGGCGATGGACAGGGTCTCGCCCTTGGCGCGTTCGCCAACGAGGTAGACGGCAGGGTACTTCATGGTGACCTTGGAGCCGATGTTGCCATCGACCCATTCCATGGTTGCGCCTTCTTCGCAGACGGCACGCTTGGTCACCAGGTTGTAAACGTTGTTCGACCAGTTCTGGATGGTCGTGTAGCGAACGCGGGCGTTCTTCTTCACGATGATTTCCACAACGGCGGAGTGCAGCGAGTCCGACTGGTAGATCGGTGCGGTGCAACCTTCGATGTAGTGGACGTACGAACCCTCGTCGGCGATGATCAGGGTGCGCTCGAACTGGCCCATGTTTTCCGTGTTAATGCGGAAGTACGCCTGCAACGGGATCTCTACGTGTACGCCCTTAGGAACGTAAACGAAGGAGCCACCGGACCACACAGCGGTGTTCAGGGAAGCGAACTTGTTATCGCCTGCAGGGATAACCGAGCCGAAGTACTCTTCGAAGATCTCCGGGTGTTCCTTCAAACCGGTGTCGGTGTCGAGGAAGATCACGCCCTGGGCTTCAAGGTCTTCACGCAGCTGGTGGTAAACGACCTCAGACTCGTACTGGGCAGCCACGCCGGAAACCAGGCGCTGCTTTTCAGCCTCGGGGATACCCAGCTTGTCGTAGGTATTCTTGATGTCTTCAGGAAGTTCATCCCACGTCGCTGCCTGCTTTTCAGTGGAGCGAACGAAGTACTTGATGTTATCGAAATCAATGCCCGAGAGGTCTGGACCCCAGGTTGGCATTGGCTTGCGATCGAAGTACTTCAGCGCCTTCTGACGGCGCTCCAGCATCCATTCTGGCTCGGACTTGAGGGCGGAAATATTCGCCACAACGTCCTTGTCGACGCCGCGGCGAGCGTTGGCACCCGCGTCGTTCTTATCTGACCAGCCATATTCGTAATTGCCGATTCCATGGAGTTCGGGGTTCTTCTCCAGAATTTCGGAAATTACACCTGGGTCGGCAGACTCCTGTGCAATCTGATCCGTCATCGCGGCCTCTCCTGCTTCGTGAACTGAATTCGAGTTCTCTTCTCGGCGCGCATCGGCGCCTTTTCACGTCCCACGGGGATGTGGGTCGTGCACACGTGTCCGCCACCTGCCAAGGTCGACAATCGTCGAACGTCAACACCCAGCAGACGGGCGAACATTTCAGTTTCGGTGTCGCAAAACACCGGAAACTCTCGTGCCAAGTCTTGTATCGGGCAGTGCCCCTGGCATAGCTGAACGCTATGCATCAAAGCCGTTGCCACTTTTGTATCAACTTTTCGGGTGTACCCCACGAACCCGTCGGAGCTGAGCATATTACTCAGAACCTCGGCTCGTGCTTCCAGCCCTTCAACCCCGGCCAACGCCTTGGCGTACCGGGTTTCCATTTCGGCGAAACGATTACGCGCGAACTTACGAATCGCATCGTCACCGGCAGCTTCACCAAGCATCTTCAGTGCATCGGTAGCAATTTCCAAATAGTCATTGCCCAGCTTGGTCTGGCCGCGATGCGAGAGCACGTAGCGACGAGACGGACGGCCGGCACCCGACTTCTGGTTTGCCACCAGTTTCACCTCAACGAGCCCCGATTTGGAAAGCGCATCAAGGTGACGGCGAACTGCAGCTGGCGTGAAACCTAGCTTGTTGCCAAGTTCGGCTGCACTGACCGGCCCGTCCTCAAGTACTGCATAAAGGACGCGGTCGCGCGTGCGTTCTTCGGTATCCCCAACTGCACCAACCGTTTCGGCAGTGGAGCCACTAGCTGAGTCTAAATTTGATGAATACACAACACAATCATGCGTAAATTTTCGCCCCAGGTCTAGTAAGGAAGGACTTACTAAGGGAGAGCTTGCCCACTTCTCGATCCATACCTTATTAACCAGCTACACCTTTTATTCTCTCGCTCATGCGTGACGGTGGCGAGTGTTGGTGACACAGTCCTCAAATATTGGAGTTCGACATGTCGTAGAATGTTTTGGTGTCTTCCGTAACCCCCAGTCTCATCATCAATGAACTGGCCAAAGATTTAGGGCCAGTACCCGCCTTGGACAACCGCATGCTGCGGGTCCTCGAGTCGGTGTCCCTGAAGGCTTACCCCGGCCAAGTCACCACGCTTCTCGGCGCTAATGGCGCAGGCAAGTCAACAACTTTGGCGTGCGCTCAGGGTTTGCTGCAGCCAGAGGGCGGCACGGTCGAGCTACTGGGGCAAAATCCGTTCGGCGACAACCCCGAGCTTCGATCGCGCGTAGGCGTCATGCTCCAGGATGGCGGCCTACCACCATCAATGCGCCCGGTCCCCCTTTTGCGTCACGTCGCCTCGCTTTATCAAAACCCAATCGACATTGACGCGCTGATTGCCCGCCTGGATCTTAAATCCTTTGGCACGCGCACCATTCGCCGCCTTTCCGGCGGGCAGAAACAGCGCGTGGCCCTCGCCATCGCGCTAGCCGGAGATCCAGAAGTCGTATTCCTCGATGAGCCGAGTGCAGGACTGGATCCGCAATCCCGCCAGGTAGTGTTCGACCTCATCGCCGAACTGCGCGATGCCGGCAAGGCCATCATCCTGACGACGCATTTGATGGATGACGCGCAACGCCTGAGCGATTACGTGTACATCATCGATAAGGGATGCACTGTCGCGCAGGGAACCGTTGCCGAGCTCACTGCACGCGCCGCGGAAGATCAGGATGCTCGCCCCATCTCCTTTGCCGCTCGTCCCGGCCTGAACCTGCCCGAGGCACCTGCTGGGCTGTATCTCTCGGAGACTTCGCCTGGTGAATATCGCTTGGATGGAGTCAGCTCCCCCGAACACCTGCATTGGCTTACTAGCTGGTGGATGAAGGCAGGCGTCCTGCCGACGCATCTGAACCTGCAGGCTCGAAGCCTCGAAGATGTATTCCTCGAATTCGCACACAAGGAGGAACACGCGTGAGCCAACAAGCTGCGGTCAATAACGCCGTTTCACCAATCAAACGCATCCTCATTCAAGGAAAATACGAATCCTTGCAAATGTTGAGCAATGGTGAACAGCTCATTCTCGCGGTGGTCATGCCGATGATCGCCCTATTCGTTCTCACGCTAACGGACCTCCTCGACGGCGTTTCCGAACGGAGCATCGATGCCGCAGTTCCCGGCGTTTTAGCATTGTGTGTCATCTCCACTGCCTTCACGGGCCAGGGCATCGGAACTGGGTTCGATCGGCGTTACGGTGTACTGAAGATGTTCTCCACCACGCCACTGGGTAAAACCGGACTGATTTTCGGCAAAGTCATCGCGGTGCTCACCGTACTGGTGATTCAAGTAGTCCTCATTACAGTAGTCGCCCTTTTCATGGGCTGGGAACCAAACCCCTGGGGCATTGCCCCGGCCGTCCTCTTCCTGCTGCTTGGGGCTGCCGCGTTCACTTCACTTGGGCTGCTAATCGCTGGCACGGTTCGCCCAGAGGCAACCTTGGCGATCACTAACCTCGCCTGGATTCTTCTGGCCGGAGCCGGAGGCGTGCTGTACCCGCTGAGCATGGCGCCGGCATGGATCCAGCCGACACTCAACGCCCTGCCATCCGCGGCGCTTGGCGATGCGATGCGCGAGGCGTTGATCTCCGGACATTTCAGCATCGCTGGACTTATTTTCTTGGTTCTCTGGTCGGCAGCTGGCTCATTTGCAGCCATCAAGCTCTTCAAGTGGAACTAGCCAATACATATATCTTCAAGGGAGATTTCCATGTCTTCAGACTTGGCCGCTAAAAGCTGGGCCGACAAGCTGCCAACGAAGGTCACTCGCCTCGTACATGGCCTCGCGATTGCCTCGTTGATCTCTCAGGTCGGCATCATCGTTACCGGCGGTGCAGTCCGGCTGACCGAATCGGGACTGGGGTGCTCGCACTGGCCCAACTGTGTTCCAGGCTCGATGACGCCAGTGCCGGCAATGGGCATCCACGGCATTATCGAGTTCGGCAACCGCACTTTGACCTTCGTGCTTTTGGCGATTGCAGTGGCATTCCTCGTCTCGGTTTGGTCGATGCGACGGACTCACTCCACTTTGTTCAAGCTTGGGCTGACCCTCTTGCTGGGCATCCCAGCCCAGGGCGTCATCGGCGGCATCACAGTATGGACCGGGCTGAATCCATGGGTTGTGTCCCTGCACTTCCTGCTTTCAGGAACCCTGGTGATCCTGGCTACCATGCTGGTCAATCGCACGCGTACTGAGCTGAAGGCCCAGGAGAATCCGGCAACTACAAAGACCATTCGCCAGACCGCCACCGCGGCATGGATCTTCAGCATCCTCGCCGTCATCCTGGGCACCATTGTTACTGGAACGGGCCCGCACGCCGGGGACGCAACGACGCCTCGCCATATGTTCGACCCGCTGCTGGTGACCCGCATGCACACGGCGCCGGTGTACCTGCTGATTATCGCCACCGTCGCATTGCTGGTCCTGGTCTACAAAGCTGGCGGCAATGCCCGCTTGCGCTCGTCTGTCTGGTGGCTGGTAGCTGTCATCTTAATTCAGGCAGCCATCGGATACACTCAGCACTTCACTGGATTGCCCATCGGGTTGGTGCTCCTGCATATGCTTGGAGCCAGCTTGCTGCTGGTATCCAGTACCGACACATGGGATCGGACCTCGCTTCTCCCCAAGTACCAGCGAGTCGATAACTAACTTCGCAGAAAAGCTCGGGTGGCCATGCAAATCATTGCATGGCCACCCGAGCTGTTTTACATGGCCTTGCGACCGCGGTCCAGTTACTAACCTGCCGCGTTACGCTTCTCGAACCACAACAAGCCGTACAAGCCGAAGTAGAAATACGTTATGCCCCCGAGCCAGAACGCGGCCATCAGCATTCCCTGATCAATGATGGACAGGGCAGCCAGTCCAGCACCAACGACGCTGGTTGCCCAAAGAGCGACCCTGTATCTGAGCAGGAATCCTACGCCGCATAGTAGGCCAACGGCCGCGTAGGCGTAGGCACCGCCCCCTTCGACAGCTCCGGTGGCCAGCCCGCCCAAGACGAATAGCACAGGGATCAGCAAGGCCGCCGCTCCGATCAACTGGATGGTGCGTGAACGCTTGGCTCTACGGTCCTGGCTGAGCTTTAGATTATTGGCTCCGGCGAGCATCCAGGCGGTAACCATCGATGGCACGAAGAACATCCCCAAGCCGGTCCCGCAGAAAATCACCACAATCGTCATGACGATTGCAGCGGCGAAACTGTATTTGCGCGCAATCACCGGCCGCATCACCGCCGAGGCAGCAACCATCAAGGCAAGTGCCAAGAAAATCAGGAGCTGTATCGCGGCGAAGATATCCGAGTAGCCGTAATTGCTACTCAGCCCTTGGAGGTCCACCGGCCCGAAGGCCATATCGACGATTGTTGAATCCGAGGATCGTGAAACGATGGCGGCGAACAATCCGGTCACCAAGGCGACAATGCCCAGCACACGTCGAATCGTCCGCATTCGAGGCGAGTTCCCATCCTGCATGAGGTCATCCAGATATGGCGCAGCCACAGCTTGTGGTGAACCGAGCGCAGCAAGGATCTCCCTGTCGTTGCGTCCCCGTTCACGGCCCTCATCGATATGCGCCGCAATATCTTCAACAAGATCGCGTCGTGCCTCTACAGGCACATGTCGCAATAGACGATCCAAAGAACGCAGATAGGACTCCACGCTGTGGTTTTCAGCTAGCTTCCCCATCTTGCCCTCCAAGCAATTGTTCGACCTGCTCAGTGATGTCAGCCCAGACAGCACGAAATTCCTTTAGCATGACCCGTCCACGGTCGGTGATTGAATAGTATTTTCGCTTCCGGCCTGCCCCACCTTCTTCCCAGCGGGTCTCGACCAAACCCGCCGTTTTCATGCGGGCAAGGAGCGGATACAAGCTGCCTTCCCCAGCAGTCAAATGCAGTTTCGTCAGTTCTTCAGCAAGCTCCAGCCCATACTTGTCTTCGCTTGCCAAGGAACCCAGAACGCAATATTCGAGCACGCCCTTGCGAATGTTGGTTGCTATCTTTTCACGCTGTTCAAGCATGATCCGAGAATACCTTGCATAACAAGACTTGTATAGCAAGATTTACTTTCGCAGCTCGGCCATCTTGGAATAGCTTGGTTTCAAGCACGCAAAAGCCCCTCCGCCAATCCAAGGATTTTCGCGAAGGGGCTTGCGGATTATGGAAGCTACAACGGCAATTAGCCGAAGAGCGGATTCCCCACAAAAGGATCAATTGCCAAGGCCAAGAAGACAATCGACAAGTAAGTGATGGAAATGTGGAAGACCTTCATGGCCTTGCGATTCACTACCGCAGGCTTGTGATCGCCCTGAGCTTCACGGTAGAGGACATGCGATTCGTAGATGAACCAGATGCCCGCGCCACCGGCAATCGCCGTATAGACGATGCCTGCATGACCCAGCGGGACGAGCAGGAGTGAGCAAACGACGGTTGCCCATGCGTAAAGAACGACCTGGACCGACACGCGTCGAGCGTTGGCAATCGCACCGAGCATCGGAACCGACGCAGCGTTGTAATCGTCCGCATACTTCATCGATAGCGGCCAGTAATGAGGTGGAGTCCAGAGGAAGATGACCAGGAACAGGATGACCGCTGGCCATTCAACGGTTTCTTTCACAGCCGCCCATGCGATAAGCACTGGCATGCAGCCGGCGATACCGCCCCAAACAATGTTTTGGGCGGTGCGGCGCTTCAGGATCATCGTGTAGAACACTACATACAGCAAGATGGCAGCTAGGCCCAGGGCGGTAGTCAGCGGATTGGTTCCGACCCACAGCACGACCAGCGAAGCAATTGCCAGAGCCCACGAGAAGATCAGTGCCTCTTTAGGCGTCAGGTCGCCGGTGACCAAAGGACGTCCCTTGGTGCGCTTCATCAGCTTGTCCATGTCGCGATCGATATAGCAGTTGAAGGCTCCCGATGCACCAGCAGCCATGGCGCCGCCGACAAGAGTGGAGATCATCAACCACACCGGCGGGAATCCTCGCTGGGCAAAGATCATGGTCGGGAAGGTGCTCACTAGCAGCAACTCGATAACGCGAGGTTTGGTCAACGCCAAATAGGCGCCGGCCTTGCGCTTCACATACTCTCCGGTACTTTCGCCAGGCTGACGCGAGGCGCGAGGCACGGATGCTCCAGCGACACTTTGAGTCTTCAATTAAACGCACTCAGTTCTTCACGGGTACAAGATAGACAAAGTTCATTCTACGCCCGATAGAAATTCTTTGAAACTCCAAACCGGAGAGTTCTTCGGCAAATATTGGTGATCTCTATCAACCCGAATATCCCGTCAATCCCCTATGGGCAACCAAGGTGGTCGCGATTCAGGGGGAGTTCCTCTAACGGAGAACATCGCCCCATGCCGACCATTTCTTACTGACTTGCGCGTCACTAAGTCTCAATATTCGGACAGCCACATCGGAACCCGGCACGCGGACGAGGCGTCACGAGCCAGTAATTGTTAGATTTTTGAAACTCGTGCGTTGCACACCGAAACGAGAGCACTCAATTCCGCGACAAACAGTACCTACACCCTGTTCTTGTCACAGTTACAACAGTTGAAGCTTGTTCTTGCTCATCTTGCGGCGTTTGTGATCCGTCCCGAAATCCGCTCCTCAGGCATTCGAATAACCACGACATCACGCAAGGTGACCGCCGTTACATCGCAGTGCATGGCTTGCCACCATTTATCAACCGTGAATCCACTGTTACGTGGTGGAAATAAAGTTGCGTGTCATCTTGCTATAACCAACACCTCACTCATCGTTTTCGCGATAGAGTTGGACGAGATTGCGCCGTCGCAACCTACATCTTCCTGAGCCTTAATGAGCTCCGGAATATATGGGAGGCGACGGCGTATTGCGTGTCAGCGGGAGAGATCTCCCGTCCGAGCCTGAATGGAAGGAACGCCGCTGTGGCGACTGAATCCTTAGTAGAAGAGTTTTCACTGACCGAGTTGGACCGTAAGGCCATCGACACCACCCGTGTCCTGGCAGCCGACGCTGTTGAAAAAGTTGGCAATGGCCACCCCGGTACCGCCATGAGCCTGGCACCGGCCGCCTACCTGATTTTCCAGAAGCACCTGCGCCATGATCCGAAGGATCCGAACTGGATCGGACGCGACCGCTTCGTCCTCTCCCCTGGTCACACTTCCTTGACCCTGTACCTGCAGCTGTTCCTTTCCGGCTACGGCCTGGAGATGGAAGACATCGAGGCACTGCGCACCTGGGGCGCCAAGACCCCGGGCCACCCAGAGTACGGCCACACCGCCGGCGTCGAAATCACCACCGGTCCACTGGGCCAGGGCCTGGCTTCCGCCGTGGGCTTCGCCTACTCCCAGCGCCGCATGCGCGGCCTGCTGGATCCGGCCGCCGAGCCGGGCACCAGCCCATTCGACCACACCGTGTACGTCATTGCTTCCGATGGCGACCTGCAGGAAGGCGTCACCTCCGAGGCCTCCTCGCTGGCGGGCCACCAGGAACTTGGCAACCTCGTCGTAATTTACGATGACAACAAGATCTCCATCGAGAACGACACCGACATCGCCTTCACCGAAGATGTCCTCGGCCGCTACGACTCCTACGGCTGGCACACCCAGCGTGTTGACTGGACCGTCACCGGCGAATACGTGGAAGACCTGAAGGCACTGGATGAGGCAATTCGCGCTGCCAAGGCCGAGACCTCCCGCCCTTCGATCATCGCACTGCGCACCGTCATCGGCTGGCCAGCACCAACCAAGCAGAACACCGGCGGCATCCACGGTTCGAAGCTCGGCACCGAAGAAGTAGCAGGCCTCAAGGAGGTCCTGGGCTTCGACCCGGCAAAGAACTTCCACATCGACCAGGAAGTACTGGATCACGCCCGCGAGGTTGTCACCCGCGGCGCAGACCTGCACGCTTCGTGGAACGAAGGCTTCAACGCTTGGAAGAGCGCAAACCCGGAGCAGGCTGCCCTGCTGGAGCGCCTGGAATCGGGCAAGCTGCCTGAAGGCTGGACCGAGAAGCTTCCGGTCTTCGAGCCAGGCTCCACCATGGCTACACGTTCGGCTTCGGGCAAGGTCATCAACGCCATCGCCGATGAGTTGCCAGAACTCTGGGGCGGCTCGGCCGACCTCGCAGGTTCGAACAACACCACCATCGACACCGCGAAGTCCTTCGCTCCGGAGCGTCGCTCCACCGCTTCGTGGGATGCCAGCCCATACGGCCGTGTCCTGCACTTCGGCATCCGCGAGCACGCTGCTGCCTCGATCGTCAACGGCATTGTGCTCTCCAGCCCAACCCGCGCGTTCTCCGGCACCTTCCTGATCTTCTCGGATTACCAGCGTCCGGCCATCCGCTTGGCTGCCTTGATGGGTGTTCCATCGATCTTCGTATGGACCCACGACTCCATCGGTCTGGGCGAAGACGGCCCAACCCACCAGCCAGTCGAGCAGCTCGCTTCCCTGCGCATCATCCCGAACTTCGACGTGGTCCGCCCAGCGGATGCCAACGAAGTCGCCTACGCATGGCGCGGCATGCTGGAACTGACCGACACCCCATCGGGCATCGTGCTCTCCCGCCAGAACCTGCCAATCTACGATCGCGCAGCCGCCGGCTTCCGCGGCGCAGAAGGCACCCTGAAGGGTGGCTACATCCTGGCCGAGGCAGTACGCGACGGCGCAGAGGTCACCCCAGACGTGATCCTGCTGGCTACCGGTTCCGAGGTGGAACTGGCAGTCGAGGCCCGCGAGGAACTGGCCGCCAAGAACATCGCCGCCCGCGTTGTTTCGCTGCCTTCGCTGGAGTGGTTCGCCAAGCAGGATGCCGCCTACCGCGAAGAGGTCCTGCCCGCTGCCATCACCGCCCGCGTGTCGGTTGAAGCTGGCGTGGCCCAGGGCTGGCGCGAACTGGTCGGCGCCAATGGCGAAATCATCTCCCTGGATCACTTCGGCGCTTCCGCCGATTACAAGAAGCTGTACTCCGAGTTCGGCATCACCACCGCGGCCGTTGTTGCCGCAGCCGAAACCTCCGTGCAGAACGCTGCAAAGTAAGGAACCGAAGTAAATATTATGAGCAACCCAAATACCCAGGCCCTGTCCGATGCCGGCGTTTCGATCTGGCTCGACGACCTTTCCCGCGAGCGGCTGACCAGCGGTTCGCTGGCCAAGCTGATCGAAGAGAAGAACGTCGTCGGCGTGACCACCAACCCTGCGATCTTCGCAGCTTCGCTGTCCAAGGCCGAGGTGTACGGCGAAGCCATCGCCGAGCAGCGCGACAAGTCCGTTGAAGATGCGATCACCGAAATCACCAGCGATGACGTAGCCGCGGCCTGCGACCTGTTCAAGGGCATCTACGAGTCTTCCAAGGGCTTCGACGGCCGCGTATCCATCGAGGTCGACCCTCGCCTGGCTCACGAAACCGCGCCGACCATCGCACAGGCCAAGGCCCTGTACGAGCGTGTCAACCGCGAAAACGTGCTGATCAAGATCCCGGCAACCCTTGAGGGCCTGGAAGCGATCACCGAGACCATCGCCGAAGGCATCTCGGTCAACGTCACCCTGATCTTCTCGCTGGAACGCTACCGCGAAGTCATCAACGCCTACCTGATCGGCCTGGAGAAGGCCCACGCCAAGGGCCTTGACCTGTCCAAGATCCACTCGGTTGCTTCCTTCTTCGTCTCCCGTGTGGACACCGAGATCGACAAGCGCCTGGATGCCATTGGCACCGAGGCAGCCACCGCGTTGCGCGGCCAGGCTGGCGTGGCCAACGCCCGCCTTGCCTACCAGGTTTTCGAAGAGACCTTCTCCTCGGCTCGCTACGAGGTGCTGGCAGCCGCCGGTGCCAACGTCCAGCGTCCGCTGTGGGCCTCGACCGGCGTCAAGGATCCTGCCTACCCATCCACCCTGTACGTCACCGAACTGGTGGCACCGCAGACCGTGAACACCATGCCGGAAAAGACCCTGGATGCCACTGCAGCCGAGGCCGAGGTTCGCGGCAACACGATCGCCGGCAGCTACGATGCAGCCAACCGCGTGCTGGACAAGCTCGCCGCGCAGGGCATCGACTACAACGAGATCGTGAACCTGTTGGAGGTCGAGGGCGTCGACAAGTTCGAGGTCGCCTGGAACGAACTGCTCGAAGATATGTCCGTTGCACTGAAGGGAGCCAAGTAGATGGAACTCGGTTTGGTGACCTCTGGCGAGGCCCTGGCCTCCGTTGATGCACTGCTCCCGAAGCTCATCGAAGCTAAAGTCGGCAGCCGCATCGCAGCCCAGGATCCTACCGTGTGGGGTCCGGCAGCAGAAGCAGAATCCTCCATCCGCCTGGGCTGGGTCAACCCCTTCGAGGCAGCTGGCAAGCTGATCCCGGCCATCCTGGAACTGCGCGATGAGCTGCAGAAGGAAAACCTGACCCGCGTCGTCTTGTGCGGCATGGGCGGCTCGTCCCTGGCTCCTGAAGTCATCGCGGCCCACGACGAGGTTGACCTGGTCATCTGCGACACCACCGACCCGTCGATGGTCAAGCAGATCGTGGAAACCGATCTGGAGCGCACCGTTGTGGTCGTATCTTCCAAGTCCGGCTCCACCGTTGAGACCGACTCCCAGCGCCGGGCATTCACCGCGGCATTCCAGGCAGCCGGCATCGATCCAGCCACCCGCCTGGTGCTGGTGACCGATCCGGGTTCGCCCATGGACAATCCTGAAGGCGTTCGCGCGGTCTTCAATGCCGACCCGAACGTCGGCGGCCGCTACTCGGCACTGACCGCCTTCGGCCTGGTTCCTTCGGGCCTGGCCGGTGCCGACATCGAAGCCCTGGTTGAAGAATCCGGACTGATCAATGACGTCTTGGCTTCGGACGACGAGGACAACCTGGCGCTGCACCTGGGGGCTGCCATGGCCACCGCAGGCCGCGACAAGCTGCTGATCGCCTGCGTCGGCGACGCACTGCCAGGCTTCGGCGATTGGGCTGAGCAGCTCATCGCTGAATCCACCGGCAAGGACGGCAAGGGAGTCCTCCCGGTAGCCGCCCACGTCGACGCGCCAGAGCTGAAGAACCTGCCTGCCGATGTCGTGCCGCTGTTCGTCTATGACGAACTGCCAGAAGAGATCGACGAGGAAACCACCGGAGTGCACTTCAGCGCGCCGCTGGGCACCGCGTTCATGATCTTCGAGTACGCCACCGCGGTAGCCGGCTACCTGCTGGGCATCAGCCCATTCGACCAGCCGGATGTCGAAGCCGCGAAGGTCGCAGCCCGCTCGATGCTGGAGGCCCCGGCCGCCGCCGAGCCCGATGCAGTCGACGGCTCGGTGCAGTTGTTCGGCACCACCGCGAGCACCTTGGATGCCGCGTTGGCCGAGCTGACCGCCAAGCTGCCTGAGGACGGCTACTTCGCCATCCAGGCGTACCTGAACCGCACCTCGGATAACGAGCTGCAGGAACTGCGCGATCTGTTCGCCGAGAAGACCGGACGTCCGGTCACCTTCGGCTGGGGCCCGCGCTTCCTGCACTCCACCGGCCAGTACCACAAGGGCGGCCCGGCTCAGGGTGTCTTCCTGCAGATTACCGCTGACCACCAGGACGACCTCGAGATCCCGGATCGTCCATACTCCTTCGGCTCCCTGATCACTGCCCAGGCCATCGGCGATGGCGCAGTGCTCTCGGATGCCGAGCACAACCGCCCAGTGCTGCGCGTGAACCTCACGGACCGCGCAGCCGGAATCGCTGCCCTGCTTGAGGCAGCGAAGTAAGGCACTAATGAGTAATCCACTACGCGATGCCCGCGACCGGCGACTTAACCGCATTGCCGGTCCGGGCGCGCTGGTGTTCTTCGGAATCACCGGCGACCTTGCCCGCAAGAAATTGATGCCAGCTGTCTATGACCTGGCCAACCGCGGGCTGCTCCCCCCGAATTTTGCCATCGTCGGCTTCGGCCGCCGCGACTGGAGCGCCGAGGACTTCGCGAACCAGGCCCGCGAATGGATCCTCGCCAGCTCCCGAACCCCGTTCAACGAAACGGTCTTCGCCCAGCTGGCCTCCGGAATGCGCTTCATCTCCGGTGCTTTCGACGATGACGACGCCTACAAGAAGCTCGCCGAGACCCTCGACGAGCTGGCGGAGTCCCGTTCCACCGGCCGCAACCATGCTTTCTACCTCTCGATCCCGCCAAGCTGGTTCGAAATCGTCTGCCAGAAGCTCTCCGAGCACCACCTGGCCAATGATTCCAACCCCGGCTGGGAACGCGTGGTCATCGAGAAGCCGTTCGGCCACAACCTGCAAAGCGCCCGCGAACTGAACCAGATCGTGGAATCCGTGTTCCCTCCGGATCAGGTCTTCCGCATCGACCACTATCTGGGCAAGGAAACCGTGCAGAACCTGCTGGCTCTGCGTTTCGGCAACCAGATGTTCGAGCCGCTGTGGAACAACAAGTACGTTGACCACGTCCAGATCACCATGGCCGAGGACATCGGCATCGGCGGACGTGCCAGCTACTACGACGGCGTGGGCGCGGCCCGCGACGTCATCCAGAACCACCTGCTCCAGCTGCTCGCGCTGACCGCCATGGAGGAGCCGATCTCCTTCAACGCCGATCACCTGCGCAGCGAAAAGGAAAAGGTCCTCTCGGCGGTTGAGCTGCCCGAGGATCTGGGAGCTGCCAGTGCCCGCGGCCAGTACACCTCCGGGTGGCAGGGCGCCGAAGAGGTTGTCGGCTTCCTCGATGAGGAAGGCTTCAACCCGAAGTCCAAGACCGAAACCTATGCGGCGGTGCGCTTGAACATCAAGACCCGCCGATGGGATGGCGTGCCGTTCTACCTGCGTGCCGGCAAGCGCCTGGGACGCCGCGTCACCGAGATCGCCGTGGTCTTCAAGAAGGCCCCGAACCTGCTCTTCGGCGACCACGATTCCGACGAGTTCGGCCAGAACGCCTTCGTGATCCGCGTCCAGCCAGATGAAGGCGCCACCATCCGCATCGCCTCGAAGGTGCCAGGCACCCAGATGGAAATCCGCGATGTCACCATGGACTTCGGCTACGGCAACGCCTTCACCGAATCCTCCCCGGAAGCCTACGAGCGCCTGATCCTCGACGTGCTCCTGGGCGAACCGCCGCTGTTCCCGCGCCATGAGGAAGTGGAACAGTCCTGGCGGATCCTGGATCCGTTCGAGGAATACTGGGCTTCGCAGCCAACCCAGCCGGATCCATATGCTCCGGGGTCGTGGGGACCAGCCAGCAGCGATGAGCTGATGGCCAAAGATGGAAGGACGTGGCGACGCCCATGATGATCGATCTTCCCAACACCACCACCTCCAAGGTGGCCAAAAAGCTGATCTCCTCGCGCCGTACCCACGGCGTGGTGGCGCTCTCCCGCGTGCTGACCCTGGTGGTCATCACCCGCGAAGGCTTCGCGGAGAACGCGATCGAAGCTGCCAACCTGGCCAGCCGCGAGCACCCCTGCCGCATCATCGTGGTGGTGCGCGGCAATACCAAGGAGAAGAACCGCCTGGACGTGCAGATCCGCGTGGGCGGTGACGCCGGCGCTTCCGAGGTCATCGTCATGCGCACCTTCGGCCCGGACGTCGTCGCAGATGAGGCGCTGATTTCCGCGCTGCTGCTGCCGGACGCCCCGATCGTCGCCTGGTGGCCGCATGGCGTGCCGAAGGATCCATTCGCAACCGCATTGGGCCGGCTGGCGCACCGCCGCATCACCGATTCGGCAGAAGAGTCCGATCCGGTGGCCTCGCTCTATGGCCGCGCCGACAGCTACCACGCTGGCGATACCGACCTGGCCTGGACCCGCCTGACCTACTGGCGCGGACAGCTCGCGAGCATCATCGACCTGGTCGGCACCGAGGACCTGACCGGCATCACCGTGAAGGGCGCGGAGAACTCGCCTTCCACCGTATTGCTGGCTGCCTGGCTAACCATGAGCCTCGATTTGCCGGTGACGATCGCCGCGGATAACACCACCGGGGGCCTGTCCAGCGTGCGCCTGTCCCGCGAGGCTGGCGATGTGGAACTCTCGCGTCCCTCCGGCGCGGTGGCCCACCTGTACCAGCCAGGCTCCGCCCCGCAGCGCATCTCCCTGCCTCGCCGTTCCGTCGCGGACTGCCTGGCCGAGGAAATGCGCCGCCTGGATGCCGACGAGGTCTTCGGCGACGTCATCACCAAGGGCCTGAAGATGACCCAGATCGGGAGCGTGGTTCCCAGTGATCGCTAGGCAAATCACCATCCACGACGACGTCGCTTCCACCGCGCATGCCATCGCCGCCCGCTTGATCACCTCGATCAACGACGCGATCGCGGCCCGCGGGGTCGCGCACGTGGTGGTCACCGGCGGCAGCCTGGGCATTGCCGCGCTGGTAGCGGTCGCTGAAAACCCGGCCAAAACCTCGGTGAACTGGTCGCAGGTGCATTTCTGGTGGGGTGACGAGCGCTTTGTCGACAGTGATTCCGCCGATCGCAATGTGCTGCAGGCCGAGCCGCTCTTCGCCGCACTGGACGAATTGGGGCTGGACCGCGGCACCGTCCACGCCATGGGCGCCAGCGACCAGTACGAGAGTGCCGAGCAGGCCGCCGTGGCCTACACGCAGCTGCTCGCGCAGGAAGCACCGGAAGGTTCCGCCTCGCCGGTCTTCGACGTTCTGATGCTGGGCATGGGCCCGGATTCGCATGTGGCTTCGCTTTTCCCGAACCACACGCGCTCCGATGAGCTCGGGGCCATCGCGGTCCACGACTCCCCCAAGCCGCCACCGCATCGCGTCAGCTTGACCATGGGGACCATCAACACCGCGCGCGAAGTGTGGTTGATCGTCGCCGGCGCCGACAAGGCTCCTGCCTTGGCCGCCGCCTCCCATGAAATCAACGAAGTGGCTGTTCCTGCCAGCGCAGTGCGCGGCACCCAAGCCACCCGCTGGATCGTCGATCGCGCCGCGTCAACACTGCTCTGATCAGCAACGCTAGGTCGGCTCCGTGAACCTCTTGGTTCGAAGGAGCCGGCCTTTGCGCTAACCACCGTCTTTAAGGATTCCCATGCCAGAACTGCTCGCCCCGCTCAATGTCACGGTGATAGGTGCCGGGGTCATCGGCCTGTCCACCGCAAATGAACTGGCCAGCCAAGGCCACCGTGTGCGCGTGATCAGCGATCAGGAACCGCTGCACACCGTTTCCGCAGTCTCCGCGGCCATCTGGTTCCCGTACCACTCGGAGAACTCCCCCGCCGCCGATATCCTGCTCGCTCGAACCTTGGAACGCTTCGAGGCGCTCTCCTTGATTCCGGAGACCGGAGTCGACCTTCGCTTCGGCATGGATGTCGAGCGGCGCGCGGATGCCGATCGCTCATGGACCAGGCATGTTGCCGACGCCGCGGTCGTCGACCCGGAGCTGCTGCCCGACGGCGCGCTCTCGGCCACCAGCGGAACGGTCCCGGTCATCACCATGCCGACCTATCTAGCCTGGCTGCAACAGCAGTGCCAGCGGCTCGGCGTGCAATTCGAGCAACGCACGGTCACCGATCTGGACGAACTGGGTGCCCACAGCGATGCAGTAGTGGTGGCCGCCGGGATCCGCGGAGGCGAATTGCTGGGCGATGACCACAGCGTCTATCCGATTCGCGGCCAGGTCATCCGCCTTGCTAATACCGCCGGATTGACCGACTGGTTCAGCGATGACGACCACCCGCAGGGTGTCTGCTATGTCATTCCGCGGCGCGATGACATCATCGTGGGCGGGACCGACGTCGCCCACGACACCAACCTCGAAGTTGATGAACAGACGGCGATCGACATGCTCGATCGCGCCATCTCCCTGGTGCCGCAGCTGGCCGATTGCGAAGTCCTGGAACACAAGGTCGGCCTGCGTCCGGCGCGGGAAACCATCCGGCTGGAGCACGTTGCCGGGTACGGCATCCCGGTGATCGCGGCTTATGGCCATGGCGGCGGCGGTGTCACCCTGTCCTGGGGCACCGCGCGGCGAGTGGTGGAATTGCTGAACTCGTAGGCCCGGATAGTGCACGATTAAACCCAAACTTCATCCTATTTAAACACTGTGTTGCCGATGACGGGCTAGGCTCGCCATAGAACGCCAAATGGTGTCGTTCGCTGCCTAGGCTGGGGCAGTTTTCGGCACTGCGTTTCGAAAACTGGGAGAAGGTCCGTTCCACCGCGCTCTGCACCGCGCGCGGGGACGTGCCGGGCCGTCGCAGTACCTGGCCCAGCGGCGAACGACGCCTTTGATGACATTTGCCGGTCATAGGCGACGACAGATCGCCGGCCTTAGAGTAATGTCACGTTTCACGCACGACCACTTTCAACCCAGGTACCACTGAAGATCACGAGAGCAGCCAATGTCGCAATCATTCGATGCCCGTCAACTCCGCGAGACGACCGCCGCAGATTCTGCGCCGACGCCAGCACAGTTTCGCCAGGCCTTGTTGCGCCACCTGCAGTACACGGTCGGCAAGAGCCCGCAGCAAGCCTCGCTCTTCGACTGGCGGATGGCCCTGTCCCACACGGTGCGTGATTACGCGGTTGATCCGTGGTTCAGCGCTACCCGTCGTACCTGGGATGAAGACCGCAAACGCGTCTACTACCTGTCGATGGAATTCCTGATCGGCCGGCTGCTTGAAGACCAGGCCATCAACCTGGGCCTGCGCGATGTCATGGTCCAAGTCCTGGCGGAATTCGGCTTGAGCTTCGATGAGGTAGCCGAGGGAGAACCCGATGCCGCCTTGGGCAACGGCGGCCTGGGACGGCTCGCGGCCTGCTACCTCGAATCCATGGCCACCATGGGCTGCCCCGCCTACGGCTACGGCCTGCGCTACGAACACGGGCTGTTCCGCCAGCTCTTCGAAAACGGGCGTCAGATCGAAACCCCGGAAAATTGGTTGGCCACCGACAACCCATGGGACTTCACCCGCCCCGAAGCCGCCTACCCGGTCGGCTTCGGCGGCGAGCTGCACGATCACGACGGCACCTCCATCTGGTCGCCACGCTCCAAGGTCCTCGCCTCGGCCCATGACACCCCGGTGGTTGGCTACGGCGGCCAATGGGCGAATACCCTGCGCCTTTGGGCCGCGATGCCCAGCGCCGACCTTTTCGATCTGGATCGCTTCAACGCCGGCGACTTCGCCGCCGCCTCCGAACCCGAAGCATTGGCCCGCAGCCTCAGCCGCGTTTTGTACCCGAACGACACCACCGAGGGCGGCAAGGAGCTGCGCCTTTCCCAGGAGTACTTCCTGACCTCCGCCTCGGTGCAGGACATCCTTCGCCGCTACCTGGCGGCACACGATGACCTGCTCAAGCTCCCCGAGTTCGTGGCCATCCAGATGAACGACACACATCCAGCCATCGCCGGCCCCGAGCTGATCCGCCTGCTGGTTGACGAGCACGCCGTGGACTTCGATACGGCGGTGGAAACCGCGACCGGCGTCCTGGGCTATACCAACCACACGCTGCTGCCCGAAGCCCTGGAACGCTGGAGCGTCGGGCTGATGCGCAAGGTCCTGCCACGCCATCTGCAGATCATCGAGACCCTCGACACCCAATTCATCGCGCTGCAGGGCCAGGTCTCGGATCCGGTGCGCCTGATCAGCAACGATCAGGTCAGCATGGGCGATTTGGCGTTCACCACCAGCCACAAGGTCAACGGCGTGTCAGCGCTCCACACCGAACTGGTCAGCCAGGAGCTGTTCCCGGTCCACAACGAACTGCACCCAGGGCGGATCGTGAACATCACCAACGGAGTCACCCCGCGTCGTTGGCTCAAACTCGCCAACCCATCGCTGGCCGCATTGATCACCGACACCATCGGCGCCGGGTGGGAGACAGATCTGGAGCGGCTGCGCGAACTCGAACCTTATGCCGAGGATCCTGCCTTCCGCGATGCCTTCGGCCGCAGCAAGCGCCAGGCCAAGGAGCATTTCACCGGCTGGCTGGTCGCTGAGCACGGTATCGAACTGCCTGCCGAGGCGTTGTATGACGCCCAGGTGAAACGGCTGCACGAATACAAGCGCCAGCTGTTGAACATCTTGTGGACCATTGCGCACTGGCAGCGGATCAAGCGCGATCCGCAGGCCAGCTGGGTCCCCCGGGTCAAGATCTTCGGTGGCAAGGCAGCACCGAGCTACCACATGGCCAAACTGATCATCCAGCTGATCAACGACGTCGCCGAAGTCGTGAACAACGATCCGGAAACCCGCCACCTGCTGCGCGTGGTCTACCCGCCGAACTACGGTGTATCCATGGCCGAAAAACTGATTCCGGCGGCCGATCTGTCCGAGCAGATATCCACCGCGGGCATGGAAGCCTCAGGCACCGGCAATATGAAGTTCGCCCTCAATGGGGCGTTGACCATCGGCACCCTTGACGGGGCGAACGTCGAAATCCGCGAGCATGTCGGTGCCGAGAATTTCTTCCTCTTCGGGCTCACCACCGAACAGGTCGCCGAACGCCGCGCCCAGCAGGGCCACTCCCGCGCCGCGCTGGAGGCCAGCCAAACCCTGCGCGATGTCCTGCAGGCCATTGCCGAAGGCACCTTCAGCCCCGAGGATCATCACCGCTATGACGGGCTGCTGGAGACCATGTGGAACAGCGACTGGTTCCTGGTTGCATCGGACTTCGAGGATTACGACCGGGCCCAAGGCGAAGTAGCCGACTGCTACAGCGACCCCGAAAAGTGGCAGCGCATGGCCATCTTGAACATCGCTCGCATGGGGTATTTCAGCTCCGACCGCTCAATCCGCGAATATATGTCTCAGATTTGGGACGTGGAATCCGCGCTGTAGCCGGTCACCTTCTGTCACGACATGTAATACAAAGGTGACCTGCGTCATCTTGGGTCCAGCGGGCTCTGCGTGTGTTTGGATGAGAGCAAAAGCAACAGCAAGGAGCCGACGTGCCAGACGAGGATACAAGCCATCCGGTGCTCGATGCGCGGCAGGTGCGCCTGCTGTCCCAGGGGCGGCATCCGGATCCTTTCTCCGTGCTCGGCCCCACCGAAGACGGACGGCACCTGGTGGCGCGCATTCCAGGCGCAATTCAGCTCTGGGCAGTGAACGCCACCGACCAGGTGCAGCTTGAACCTCATCCCCAGGACCCTGAGCTTTTCACCGGCCCCGCACTTCCGTACTACAGGTTGCGCATCCGCTGGGCCTCGGGATATGTCGAGGAACGCGAGGACCCGTACCGCTTCGGGCCGGTCATCGGCGAATTCGACGAACACCTGATCGGCGAAGGTGAACACCGCAGCCTCTGGAAAGCACTGGGTGCGCACCTGATCACCCACGAGCAGGTTGCTGGCGCGCATTTCGCGCTGTGGGCGCCCAATGCTCGGCGGGTCAGCGTAGTTGGCGATTTCAACTCATGGAACGGCACCGCCCATCCCATGCGTGCGCGCGGCGCCACCGGAGTTTGGGAACTATTCCTGCCCGGTCTCGACGAGGGCGCGGTGTACAAGTACGAGATCCTGGGCCCTGACGGCGAGCTGTTGCCGTTGAAGGCCGATCCCGTTGGCTTCGGCTCCGAGCACCCGCCGGCCACCGGTTCGGTGATCCGGCGGATCGAGGCCCATGATTGGCGCGATGGATCATGGCTCGCCCGCCGCGAGCAGATCAACTCGGTCAACGCCCCGATCAGCATCTACGAGGTGCATCTGGGTTCCTGGCGGCGTACCGAGGGCACCGGCCAATCGCTGAGCTACCTTCAACTGGCCACGCAACTCGTGGACTACGCCGCCGACATGGGATTCACCCACATCGAGGTCCTGCCTGTCACCGAGCATCCCTTCGACGGATCCTGGGGCTACCAGCCCATCGGTCTCTTCGCGCCAACGATCCGCTACGGCACTCCGCAGGAATTCGCGGCCTTCGTCGACGCCGCCCACCAACGCGGGCTCGGGGTCATTGCCGATTGGGTTCCGGGGCACTTCCCCACCGACCAACATGGCTTGGGCCGGTTCGACGGTACTGCGCTCTACGAGCATCTTGATCCACGTGAGGGCTTCCACCCGGACTGGAACACGTTGATCTACAACTACGGCCGCCCCGAGGTGCGCAACTATCTGGTGGCCAATGCACTGTATTGGCTGGGCGAATACCACCTCGATGGGCTGCGCGTGGATGCTGTCGCCTCGATGATCAACCGCGACTACTCGCGCGCCGAGGGCGAATGGATCGCCAATAAGGACGGCGGGAATGAAAACTACGAGGCCTTGGACTTCCTGAAGCAGACCAATGTGGCCAGCTATGCGCAGCACCCGGGCATCGCGATGATCGCCGAAGACTCCACCGCCTACCCCGGAGTCACCCGCCCGGTGGATGCCGGCGGCCTGGGCTTCGGCTACAAGTGGAACCTCGGGTGGATGAATGACTCGCTGGAGTACTTCGGCAAGGATCCGGTCTACCGAAAGCACCACCACAACCAGCTGACCTTCGGCATCACTTATGCCTTCAGCGAGAACTTCCTGCTGCCCATCAGCCATGACGAGGTCGTGCATGGCAAGGGCTCGATGTACTCGCGCATGCCGGGCAGCCACGCCGACAAGCTCGGCAACCTCAAGGCCTTCTACGGCTACATGTGGGGGCATCCGGGCAAGAAGCTGCTGTTCATGGGCCAGGAATTCGGCCAACCCGCCGAATGGGACTACCAGGCCCAGCTCGACTGGAACATCCTCGATGATCCCGGCCATGCCGGAGTGCAGACCCTGGTCCAGGATCTCAACCGGATCTACCGCGAGCAACCGGCCCTGCATCGGGGCGATGCCCGCCCGGAGGGGTTCCAATGGCTGCTGGTCGACGACATCGAGCATCAGGTCTTCGCTTGGCTGCGCCGCGGCGAACCTGGCGATCCCCACGTGGTCGTCGTTCTGAACCTCACCCCGGTGGAACGCACCGGATTCCGCATTGGATTCCCGGTGGCCGGACGCTGGGTCGAGGCCCTGAATACCGATTCCGAACGCTACCACGGGGCCAATCGCGGTCACGGTGGAGCCATCGAAACCGAAGCCGTCCCCTCAGGCGGCGAAGCACAATCCGCACTGCTCACGCTCCCACCCTTATCGGCAATCTATTTTGTGGAGGAACGCTCATGAATACCACTTCCAATAGGCGCAATGCAGCCGGTGCACCACCGCGCCTGTCCAGCCAGGCGATGGCCTTCGTCCTGGCTGGCGGCCGAGGCAGCCGACTCGAGGAGCTCACCGACCGGCGTGCAAAACCTGCGGTCCACTTTGGCGGCAAGTCGCGCATCATCGACTTCCCGCTCTCCAACGCCTATAACTCCGGGGTGCGCAAGATGGCCGTTGCCACCCAATACAAGGCCCATTCGCTGATCCGGCACATGCAGCGTGGCTGGAACTTCTTCCGAGCCGAGCGCAACGAGTACCTGGACATCCTGCCTGCCAGCCAGCGCGTCCAGGAGAACAAGTGGTACCTGGGCACCGCGGATGCGGTCACGCAGAATATCGACATCGTCGATGATTATGACGTTGAGTACGTGATCATCCTGGCCGGCGACCACGTATACAAAATGGACTACGAGGTCATGCTGCGCCAGCATGTCCAGACCCAGGCCGACGTAACCATCGGCTGCTTGACTGTACCGCGTGAGGAAGCCACCGGCTTCGGCGTGATGCATGTTGATGAGAACGGCCGTATTGTCGACTTCCTCGAAAAGCCAGCCGATCCCCCGGGCATGCCTGACGATCCGGCGATGGCTCTGGCTTCCATGGGCATCTACGTCTTCAACTGGAAGTTCCTACGCGAGCTGTTGCTGGATGATGCCGAGGATGACAGCTCCAGCCACGACTTCGGGCATGATCTGATCCCGTCCATCGTGAAAAACGGCGGCGCCTACGCCCACAAATTCACCGAGTCCTGCGTCATGTCAGGTCTGGAGACTGAACCATACTGGCGCGATGTGGGCACCATCGACTCCTTCTGGCGAGCAAATCTCGACCTCACCGAGGTCGTCCCCTCGCTAGACCTCTACGACAACAGCTGGCCCATCTGGACCTATGCCGAGTTGACCCCTCCTGCCAAGTTCATCCACGACGATGAGTCACGCCGCGGACAAGCCGTGGAGTCACTGATCTCGGGCGATTGCATCCTCTCCGGAGCCGACGTACACAAGTCGCTGCTCTTCACCGGGAACCGGGCCCACTCCTTCTCCAAGCTTGACCAGGTCGTATCGCTGCCCAACGTTGATGTGGGGCGCAATGCGGACTTGACCAAATGCGTTATCGACAGCCGGGTGCGCATCCCCGAAGGGCTGATCGTCGGCCAGGATCCGGTCGAGGATTCCAAGTGGTTCCGCCGCACGGATTCGGGCGTCGTGCTCATTACCCAGCCGATGCTTGACCGCCGTGCCGCAATTCTCGAAGGCGGCATCTCGTGGAGCGCCGAGCAGTTGGAGGGGAAGTAGGATTCGATGGCTCAACGACTACGCCGTGTGCTGTCTGTTGCTTCTGAATGCGCGCCACTGGTCAAAACCGGCGGACTGGCCGATGTAGTTGGCGCGTTGCCTGCCGCGCTGGAGCCTCTGGGGTGGCGCACCCGCATCCTGATGCCGGCCTATCCTGGCCTGCTGGAGCGCGTGGGCCGCACTAGACGGATTTGGCGGGACGAGGACCTCTTCGGCGGCCCTGCCACAGTGCGTTCCTGCCACTTCGAGGGACTGGACCTGCTGCTGCTGGATGCGCCGCACCTTTACGACCGGCCCGGCGGACCCTACGTGGTCGACGGGCACGACCACCACGACAACCACGTGCGTTTTGCCGCGCTGTCGTGGGTGGCGGCGCGGATTGCCATCGACGGCACCTCCGATAAGTGGCGCCCGGATGTGGTGCATGCCCATGATTGGCAGGCAGGGCTGGTTCCCTCCTACCTGAAGTATGCCGGCTCCCGGGTTCCGACGCTGCTGACCATCCACAATATTGCCTTCCAGGGGATCTTCGGCCCGGATCAGCTTGATGCGCTGCACCTGCCGACCTGGGATTTCCATCCTGAGGCGCTGGAGTACCACTCGCTGGTCAGCACGCTGAAGGCGGGGCTGGTACATGCCTCGCGGATCAGCACCGTCAGCCCGAGCTACGCCCAGGAACTCACCCGTGAAGAGTTCGGCTTCGGCCTCCAAGGCGTAGTGACGATGCGCAGGGACCGCGGTGAGCTTTCCGGCATCCTCAACGGCATCGACACCGAGGTCTGGAATCCTGCCACGGATCCGCAGATCAACAACTACGACGCGGCTGATCCGGCGGCCAAGGCTGCGAACCGGCAGGCATTGCTCAACGAATTCTCGCTGGCCGAGCCATCGGGCCCGTTGGCCGTGGTTGTCACCCGGCTCACCCACCAAAAGGGCGTGGACCTGCTGCTGGAGAAGCTGCCGGTCTTCATCGAATCCGGCGGCGCCGTGGTGGTGCTCGGCTCAGGCGACCCGGGCTACGAGTACGCGCTGGGCGAGCTGGCGGCCCGCTATCCGCAGTCCGTGGGCCTGCACATCGGCTACGACGAACAGCTCAGCCACCGGATGTACGCCGGGGCCGATCTGGTGCTGGTGCCCTCCCGATTCGAGCCATGCGGGCTGACCCAGCTCATCGGCCTGCGCTATGGGGCGATCCCGCTGGTGGCTGCCACCGGCGGCCTGCGCGACACCGTAGTCGACGCGACGCCGGAGCACCTGGCCGATGGCACCGCCACCGGCTTCACCTTCAGCGACATCGATGCCGGCGGCTTGGGCTTCGCCCTGGGCCGGTCGGTGGACCTCTACAAGGATCAGGCGGCCTGGGCGCAGCTGCGCTCCCAGGCGCTGAACACCCCGGTGGACTGGGGCACCTCGGCTGCCGTATATGCCAGGCTGTTCACGGAGCTCGTTTCATGACCCAGGCCCCGGCACTCGACACGACGGCCGGCCGGCCGTGGCCGCTGGGCGTCACCGTGGACGCTTCCGGAGCCAACGTTGCGGTCTACGCGCCCAAGGCGAGGGCCGTATACTTCTGCTGGTTCCCCGAAGGCGATGACGCGGAAGAACACCGCCTGGCCCTGCCCTACGTCCAGGACGGCATCTGGCATGCGCATTTTGGCGGCATCGGCGCAGGCACCAGGTATGGATTGCGCGCGGACGGCGAATACAAGCCCGAAGCAGGCCTGCGCTTCAACGTAAACAAGCTGCTGATCGATCCCTACGCGAGATCGCTGGACCGCCCGGTGCGGTATCACGAACTGATGGACGGCGCCCTTCGGCCCGCTGCCACGGATCCCGTGGACGACGGCGACAGCGACCTCGCGCCGCAGCCAGATCCGGAGGACAGCGCTCCCGTCGTCCCCAAGGGCATCATCACCGCGGAACCTTCGGGGCCTGACCCCGCCAGCAACCGACCGCACCACGAGCTCGCGGACCTGGTGATCTACGAAAGCCACCTCAAGGGCTTGACCGCAACCCACCCAGGGGTTCCCGCCGAAATCCGCGGGGCATATGCGGGCATGGGGCATCCGGCCATCATCGATCATCTTCAGTCCCTCGGCGTCAACGCTGTCGAGTTTTTGCCGGTGCAGGCATTTATCGACGACGAGCACATCGTTGAACAGGGCCTCACCAACTACTGGGGCTACCAGCCCGTGGCCTGGTTCGCTCCCGAGCCCCGCTACGCCCAGAACGATGCCGTGGCCGAATTCCGCCAGCTGGTCCACACCCTGCACGAAGCGGGCATCGAGGTCATCCTCGACGTGGTCTACAACCATAGCGGCGAAGGCGGGGAACACGGTCCCACCCTGAACCTGCGCGGCCTGGATAACGCCGGGTACTACCGCTTGGCCGAGGACCCGCGCCATTATATTAATGATGCTGGCACCGGGAACACCCTTGCGGTCTACTCCCCCATGACACTTCGCATGGTGCTAGATAGCCTGCGCTATTGGGCCCAGGCTTTCGGCGTGGACGGCTTCCGCTTCGATTTGGCGACCTCGGTGGCGCGCAGCCCGCAAGGATTCGAGCCCGAGGGAACCTTCTTGCAATCCATCGCGCAGGATCCCGTGCTCTCCGAGCTCAAGCTCATCGCCGAGCCATGGGATTTGGGCCCCGGCGGTTATCAATTGGGCAATTTCCCCGCTCCTTTTGCGCAATGGAACGATCGCTTCCGTGACGGGATCCGGCAGGTATGGCGAGGCGAAATCCTGGGAGCTGCGAATTTCGGTTCCCTGCTCCTTGGCTCCGCCGACTTCTTCGATCATTCGGGCCGGAGTGCCACATCAGGAATCAACTTCATCAGCGCTCACGACGGCTTCACTCTGCGTGACGCCGTCACTTACTCGCAGAAGCACAATGAGGCCAATGGCGAGGAGAATCGCGACGGCCACGACGAAAACTACTCCGACAACTTCGGTGTCGAGGGGCCAACTGATGAACCGGGCATCCTCCAGGGGCGTAGCCTGCGCGTCCGCGGCCTGCTGGCCACCTTGCTGCTTGCCCAGGGTGTGCCCATGCTGTTGGCCGGCGACGAATTTGGCAACAGCCAGCAGGGCAATAACAATGCCTACGCGCAGGATAACGAGTTGGGATGGATTGACTGGTCGTCGCAAGACCATGTGCTGACCGGGTTTGTCCGCGACTTGATCGAGCTGCGCCGCCGATTCCCCCACTTGCGCCAGCGCGGCTTTTTGCACGGCCAGCAGCGGGCTGATGGGCACCGTGATGTCCGTTGGTTCTGTCCCGATGGTTCCAGTCCCGACGCGGAGCACTGGCAGGATCCGGAGTTCCGTTCTCTGGCGTTGCAGCTGCGCGGCGCTGCCGGCGAACCACGCGGCGAGGCACTCGCAGGCAGCGTCCTTGTTATTTTCAACTTTGGAGATGAGTGCGAATTCACTCTTCCGGACCCTGATGATGGTGCTTTCTGGTGTCTTGAACTGGACAGCGCCGAGCCGGAAGTTTCAGCGCACAATGTTGCAGGCAGCTACCTGATGCAGGGTCACTCTGTTGCGCTGCTGAGCTCCTAGAGGTACTGAAGGAGCCTTAAACTCAATGGGCACCTTCCACATGATGTGGAAGGTGCCCATTGGCAGCTATTGGTCTAAGTCCGCTTAGCCCTCGGCGCTGAATCTCAGGACCAGGGCCAGTCCGATAATCACGGCGCCCCAGATCAGACCCAGGATAATGGTGATGCGGTTCAGGTTGCGCTCCGCGACACCTGAAGAGCCCATTGAACTGGTCATACCGCCGCCGAACATGTCCGACATACCGCCACCACGACCCTTATGAAGCAGGATCAGGAGGGTCAGCAAGACACTGGTAATGCCCAGCAGTACCTGCAAAATGATCTTGATAATATCCAAGTCGACGGTTCCTTAGCTAGATTCAGTCGGTGACGAGGTGATGCTCGAACCTGACAATATTAGCAAACTCTTCAGCGTCGAGGCTGGCTCCGCCAACCAACACGCCGTCAACGTCACGCTCGCGCATGATCGCCGCTGCGTTTGCTGCCTTAACACTACCGCCATAGAGCAACTGGGTCTTCTCGGCAATCTCTTCGCCAAAGCGCTCAGCCAGTGCACCGCGAATTGCTGCGCACATTTCCTGAGCATCTGCCGGACCTGCAACTTCACCGGTTCCAATGGCCCACACTGGTTCGTAGGCGATAACCAGGTTTTCAGCCTGCTCAGCGCTCACGCCTTCCAGCGATTCAGCCAACTGGTTCAAGGTGAAGGCAACATGCTCGCCAGCCTTGCGGACCTCCAGGCCTTCGCCAACGCAAAGCATTGGAGTCACCTCGTGGCGGTATGCGGCGGCCAGCTTGGCTGCGATCACATCGTTGGTTTCGTTGTGGTACTCGCGGCGTTCCGAGTGGCCCACCAGTACGTAGGAGCAACCCAGCTTCTTCAGGAACTGGCCGGAAATTTCACCGGTGTAGGCTCCTGAATCCTGTGCCGACAGATCCTGGGCGCCGTAAACGACCTCCAGCTTGTCGCCCAGAACCAGGGTCTGCACGCCACGGATATCCGTGAATGGCGGGAAGACAGCTACCTCAGCACGATCGTAGTTGTGCTCGTGGTCCTTGAGGGTCCACGCCAGCTTCTGGACAAGGGTGATGCCCTGGACGTGGTCCATGTTCATCTTCCAGTTGCCAGCGATCAGTGGCTGGCGCACGTAGGCGCCGTTCTGCGAAATAGTCATTTCCTAGCCTTCCAATGCGGCAACGCCCGGCAGGGTCTTGCCTTCGAGGTACTCCAATGAAGCTCCGCCACCGGTGGATATATGACCGAAGTCCTCCTCCGAGAAGCCCAATGCGCGGACAGCTGCGGCTGAATCGCCACCGCCGACGACGCTGAATGCTTCAGAGTTAGCCAATGCCTGCGCTACGGTGCGGGTGCCTTCCGCGAACGCCGGAATCTCGAATACGCCCATCGGGCCGTTCCAGAATACGGTGTTGGCGCTGGTGATGTAGCTTGCGAACTGCTCCGCCGACTTCGGTCCGATATCCAAACCCAGCCCGGTGGAGCCGAAACTTGCTTCCTCGATCTTGTCTGCTGGCAGAATCTCATGCGCCGAG
Organism: Glutamicibacter mishrai; assembly: GCF_012221945.1. NCBI lineage: Bacteria > Bacillati > Actinomycetota > Actinomycetes > Micrococcales > Micrococcaceae > Glutamicibacter > Glutamicibacter mishrai. Next base: position 197,229 of record NZ_CP032549.1, read on the forward strand.
TCGGCGCCGAACTTCTCAGCGACAACGACGTCAACAGGAACGATGATCTCGCAACCCAGCTGCTCGGCACGCTTGAGGTATTCCTGGCAGGTAGCGATCTGGTCTTCCTCCAGCAGCGAGCCGCCAATGGCGTAGCCCTGTGCCTTCAGGAAGGTGAACGCCATGCCGCCGCCGATCAAGAGCTGATCGGCCTTGCCCAGCAGGTTGTCGATGACTGCAAGCTTGTCCGAAACCTTGGAGCCTCCGAGCACCACAACGTATGGGCGCTTAGGGGCTTCGGTCAGGGTCTTCAGGACCTTGACCTCGGTTGCGACCAGGTCACCCTGGTAGCTAGGGAGCAAGCTGGCAATGTCGTAGACGGAAGCGTGCTTGCGGTGCACGGCGCCAAAAGCGTCGTTCACGTAAGCGCCGTTTTCGCCGGTCAGTGCCGCAAGTTCGTTGGCGAACTCTTCGCGTTCTGCGTCGACCTTGGAGGTTTCGCGAGCATCGAAGCGAACGTTTTCCAGAACCAGCACGGAGCCTTCGGCCAAGTCTGCCGCGGCCTTGCGAGCGGATTCGCCCACAACATCCTCGGCGACTGTTACGTCAAAGTCTGCAAGTTCGTTCAAGCGCTGTGCTGCAGGTGCGATCGAGTACTTCGCATCAACCTGCCCCTTAGGGCGGCCCAGGTGCGCCATCACGATGACTTTTGCACCCGCTTCAACCAGCTTGGAGATGACCGGCAAGGATGCGCGTACGCGGCCGTCATCGGTCACAGTTGCACCGTCGAGCGGCACGTTCAGGTCGCTTCGGACCAGAACGTGCCGTCCGCGGACACCGTTGTCAGCGATCAATTCGTCAATAGTGTGAGAAGACATATCTCTAGGTTATCGACTAGAGGCTTGATCCCACGAATCCAACGAGGTCAACAAGTCGCGAGGAGTAGCCCCACTCGTTGTCGTACCACGAAACAACCTTCACGCTGTTGCCCATAACGGTGGTCAGACCGGAGTCGAAGATCGACGAGTTAGGGTTGGTGACGATGTCCGAGGAAACCAGTGGATCGGTCGAGTATTCCAGAACGTCCTTCAGCGGACCTTCGGAAGCGGCCTTCTCGAATGCAGCGTTGATTTCCTCTGCGGTTGCGGTGCGAGCCAGGTTGACGGTCAGGTCGGTTGCCGAACCGGTTGGAACTGGCACGCGCATTGCGTAACCGTGCAGCTTGCCCTTGAGCTCTGGCAGTACGACGCCGATGGCCTTGGCAGCACCGGTCGAGGTAGGGATCAGGTTCAGTGCAGCGGCACGTGCACGACGTGGGTCGCTGTGTGGAGCATCCTGCAGGCGCTGGTCAGCGGTGTATGCGTGGATGGTGGTCATCAGGCCGTCAACAATGCCGAACTCGTCGTTCAGGACCTTGGCCAGTGGAGCCAAGCAGTTGGTGGTGCATGATGCGTTGGAGATGATGTTGTGGTTTGCAGGATCGTACTTGTCCTGGTTAACACCCATCACGATGGTGATGTCTTCATCGGTTGCTGGAGCCGAGATGATGACCTTCTTGGCACCGGCTGCAATGTGCTTCTTGGCGTCTACAGCCTTGGTGAAGAAGCCGGTCGATTCGATGACGACATCGACCTTCAGTTCACCCCATGGAAGGTTTGCTGGATCGCGCTCGGAAAGAACCTTGATGCGACGTTCACCGACGACGATGGTGTCACCATCTACGGATACTGCCTCGCCCACTGGGCCGAGTACAGAGTCAAACTTCACCAGGTGAGCAAGCGAATCGATTGAACCAAGGTCGTTGACGGCGACAATTTCGATGTCTGCCTTGTGGGCCAATACTGCACGCAGGAAGTTGCGTCCGATGCGACCGAAACCATTGATACCAACACGAGTTGTCACGTGACTATCTCCTCTAAACGGGATGATTGTGCCACGACCGTTCACAAACGGAAGTGGCCTTCTTTGAGAGGACACTCCGTTGTGCCGTGCTTTGCGGATCCCGGTGGATCACCGGGATCCGCAACACACTTGAAACATACTACGCTATTTTGGCGCAGAATGTGAGCTAACTTACCAGATTAATTATTTACCTGGAACGATTAGCGATGCTGCGCCGTTGCGGGCAGCTTCGAAACGTGCCTGAACGTCTGCCCAGTTCACGATGTTCCAGAAAGCCTTGACGTAGTCAGCCTTCACGTTGACGTAATCCAGGTAGAAAGCGTGCTCCCACATATCCAGCATCAGCAGTGGGGTGGTTGCTACTGGAACGTTGCCCTGCTGATCGTACAGCTGCTCGATGACCAGCTGGCCGCCAAGTGCGTCGTATGCCAGCACAGCCCAGCCGGAGCCCTGCAGGCTCATTGCTGCTGCGGTGAAGTGGCCGCGGAAGCCATCGAAGGAACCGAAGAACTCGTCGATTGCTGCAGCCAGCTCGCCCTCAGGCTTGTCGCCGCCTTCTGGGGACAGGTTGTTCCAGAAGATCGAGTGGTTGGTGTGACCACCCAAGTGGAATGCCAAGTCCTTGGACAGCTTCGGGATGTTACCGAATTCGCCCTTTTCGCGTGCTTCGGCCAGCTGCTCCAGTGCCGAGTTTGCGCCAGCAACGTAGGTTGCGTGGTGCTTGGAGTGGTGCAGCTCCATGATGCGAGCCGAGATGTTTGGCTCGAGAGCAGCGTAGTCGTACTGCAGTTCTGGCAGCGAATATACAGCCATGATTCTCCTCAATTTTCTCATTCGGATGAATCTCCGCGGGAGGGCTCCCACGGGGACATTTTTAGTGTTCCATTTCGTCTAGTGGAACGCTGGACTCCGTACCTGGTATTCCCAGATCACTGGCCTTCTTGTCAGCCATGGCCAACAGTCGACGAATACGGCCAGCTATGGCGTCCTTGGTCATTGGAGGTTCAGCCATGCGGCCGAGCTCATCCAAGGAGGCTTGCTTGTGTTCCAGGCGAAGCAACCCGGCATATCGCAAATGCTCGGGTACTTCATCTCCCAGAATGGTCAGCGCACGCTCAACGCGGGCGCCGGCAGCGACCGCTGCCTGCGCGCTACGACGTAGGTTGGCGTCGTCAAAGTTCGCCAACCGGTTAGCCGTGGCACGCACCTCTTTGCGCATGCGGCGCTCTTCCCACACCATCAAGGCATCGTGAGCACCCATGCGGGTCAACAATTGCGCAATGGCGTCACCGTCGCGAATCACCACACGGTCAACGCCACGCACTTCGCGGGCCTTGACTGTCAGTCCCAGTCGGCGCGCAGCCCCGACCAGGGCTAATGCGGCTTCCGGGCCAGGGCAGGTAATTTCCAGCGCTGAACTTCGACCGGGCTCGGTCAAGGAACCGTGGGACAAGAAGGCGCCACGCCACACGGCTTCTGCGTCTGCAGTTGAACCGTTGACAATAACTGATGGCAGGCCTCGAACTGGTCGACCGCGCTGGTCAAGCAACCCAGTCTGCCGCGCGAGAACTTCACCGTCTTTTGCCACGCGGACGATGTATCGGCTGCCCTTGCGGATGCCAGAGCCGGAGACCATGACGATCTCGGCCTCGTGGCCATATAACTCGCCAATGGCAAGCTTCAGCCGACGGGCAGTCGCAGCCAGGTCCACCTCAGCTTCAATGACAATTCGCCCGGAGACTATGTGAAGTCCCCCGCTGAAGCGGAGCATCGTCGAAACCTCGGCCTTGCGGACCGACGGCTTGCGAATCTCAACCCGCGACAGCTCGTCTTTGACGGAAGCCGTCAATGCCATGAATCAAACTCCCTTACTTGGATCTTCCTAAGATCCGATCGCGGTAAACACCTCATGATAGGCCGCCGCTAGTCGCAACGGGTCGTGCACTGCACGACCGTCAGATACTCCTACTGTACTAAAAAAGACACGTGCGCCGAGTTTTTGCGCTGCCAGCTCAAATCTCTGGCGATTGTGGACCTTGGACTCATCGGCAATGATCGCGTCAAAAGTCACCTCAGGGGCGTACCGCCCGAGCACTTCCAAATGGGCAGCCGCGTCCATTCCGGTGGTTTCGTCCGTATCCATCGACAAGTTCATCGTCAGCAACTTCTTGGCTGTGGTCGAAGCGATGGCCTGGCGCATATCGGGCAGCAGCAAATGCGGAAGCACCGAGGTGTACCAGGACCCCGGGCCGAGAATGACCCAATCGGCCAGCTCAATGGACTCCAGCGCTTCAGGACAGGCGGGCGCATCGGAAGGCTCCAGATGGACGTTCGTGACCAGTCCCCCGGCACCGGCGCGCGCCAATCTCGCCTGGCCGTCGATGCGCCGGCGCACCAGCGCATCGCTCTCATCGGATTCGAGAACCTCGCCATGGATCGACAACGGGACGGTGCTCATCGGCAGGACCTGGCCTCTGGCACCCAACAGGGCTCCAGCCCAGCGCAGGCCAGCGACTGGATTATCCAGCAACTCCCAGAGAGCCAGGATCAGCAGGTTTCCGACGGCGTGGCCGTTCAGGGGCTCTTCCTGATTCGCGTCCGACTCGAAACGATGCTGCATGACATCGCGCCACGTGCGGCCCCAGTCGTTGTCGTCGCACAGGGCAGCCAGTGCCATGCGCAAGTCGCCTGGAGGCAGGACGTCGAATGATCCACGCAGGCGGCCTGAGCTGCCGCCATCGTCTGCGACCGTGACCACAGCGGTCAGGTCAGTGGTCAGCCGGCGCAGCGCCGAAAGGGATGAGTAGAGGCCGTGTCCGCCTCCGAGTGCGACGACCGACGGGTTGCGCTGGTCGTTGCCTCGGGATAGCCCTTGTATTGAAATTGGACCTGTTGAAAAGGCCATATCGGTTACTCGCGTCCCAAGTCGCGGTGGCTGATGCTCACGCGGACATTAGGGAACTGTGCCAGCCGACGACCCAATTCGATGGTCGTTGCCACGGAGCGGTGCTTGCCGCCGGTGCAACCCACAGCGATGGTGGCGTAATGCTTGTTTTCTCGGCGGTAGCCTTCAAACACCGGTTCCAGGGCCTTGAGATAATTCTCGATGAAGTCGCGGGTGCCTTCCTGGCTCAGCACGTAGTCCGAGACTTCCTTGTCCTTGCCCGTTTGAGGGCGCAGCTCGGGGACCCAGTGCGGGTTGGGGATGAAGCGAACATCCGCCACGTAGTTGGCGTCGGTTGGCAGGCCATATTTGAAGCCGAAGCTCATGACATTGATCCGGAGGATGACCGGACCGGATTCGCTGAACAGCTCGTTGACCGCACGCGCCAGATCATGAACCGACATCGACGACGAATCGAGGATGATCTCAGCGGCTTCACGAAGCTGCTCGGTAATGCCACGTTCCCGGGTGATCCCGTCAACGATGCGCCCGTCGCCCTGCAACGGGTGCGGACGCCGACCCTGTTCGAAACGTCGGATCAGGACTTCATCGCTCGCGTTGAGGTAAACCAGACGGAACTTGACGCCGCTGGACGTCAGGTGGGCCAGCGCATCACGAATCTCCGGGAACATTTCCTTCGAACGCACGTCCATAACGACAGCCATCTTCGGAATGGATCCCTGCGACCGGCTCATCATCTCGGTCAGCGGTCCCAGCATGGCTGGTGGCAGGTTCTCCACCACGTACCACCCCTGGTCTTCCAAAGCGTGCGCGACCGTAGTACGACCGGCACCTGACATGCCGGTTACGATCACGAGTTCAGACTCAGGCGGTTTTACAGCTTCATACTCAGCGGTCATATTCCAAGGCTAGTCGACGATTTCGCCTGTCGTCATATTCACGCCAGAAAGTGAAGCATCTTCAAGGTTTTCTTTGATGATCGCAGCCAGCTTCTCGCCGATGCCTGGAACTTGGACAAGCTCCTCGATGCTGGCGGCGCGAATCTTTTTCATGGATCCAAAATGCTTGCGCAGAGCGGCTTGCTTTGCTTTGCCTAGCCCCGGCACGGCATCCAGCTCGGAGGAGATCATCGACTTGGCACGCTTCTCGCGGTGGAAAGTAATCGCGAAGCGGTGGGCCTCATCGCGAAGCCGCTGCACAAGGTACAAAGAAGCCGAGGCTCGCGGGAGGATGACCGGGAACGGATCGTCCGGAAGCCAGAGCTCTTCCAGTCGCTTGGCCAGGCCAACCACCGGAATGTCGTCAATCCCTAGATCGTCCATGGCCTTCTGGGCCGCGGCTACCTGTGGCGGGCCGCCATCAACAATGACCAAAGATGGCGGATAGGAGAATTTCTTCTTCTCCACTTCGCCAGATACGCCATCCTCTATCGCGCCGGTAGCGAAGGCCGACGGGTCGACCTTCTCTTTGAGGTACCGGCTGAACCGCCGATAGATGACGTCGTACATGCTGGCGGTATCATCGCGAGCTGCATCGCCGGTAATGGAGAACTTCCGGTACTCGCTCTTTTTCGGCAGCCCGTCTTCGAAGACCACCATCGAGGCCACAACGTTGGTTCCCTGGGTATGCGAAGCGTCATAGCACTCGATGCGCAGCAAGGCTTGTTCTGCGCCAAGGGCTTCTTGCAGCTCCTGCATGGCCAGGGAACGAGTAGTAATGTCTCCGGCGCGCTTGGACTTGTGCAGGCGCAGGGCTTGTTCGGCGTTTTCCTTAACCGTGCCGGCCAGGGCCGCCTTGTCACCACGTTGCGCAACACGGAGCGATACTTTCGATCCGCGCAATTCCGAAAGCCAGGTGGTGACATCGTTGATGTCCTCAGGCAGTGCTGGAACCAGGATCTCGCGAGGAATCCGGTCGGCATGGTCGGCGTAGATCTGTGTCAGAAGCTGCTCGACGAATTCAGCGTCCGATGCATCGGCGACTTTTTCAACAACCCATCCGCGCTGTGAACGAATGCGGCCGTCGCGCACGTGGAATACCTGCACGGCAGCTTCGAGCTCGTCGCCATGGACACCGAAGATATCGGCTTCAGTTCGATCGTCGAGCACCACAGCATTGCGCTCGAATACCCGATTCAGCGCTGCGATATCGTCACGGTAGCGCGCCGCCTGCTCGTATTCGAGTTCGGCAACCGCGTCCTGCATTTTGACGGTAAGCGCTTTGGTGAATTTAGTGGCTTCACCGCTCATGAACGTGCAGAGGTCATCGGCAAGCTGGCGATGGTCCTCTTCGCTAATCCGCCCAACACAAGGCGCAGAGCATTTGTCGATATAGCCAAGCAGGCAGGGGCGGCCTGAAGCTTCGGCTCGTTTGAACACCCCGGGCGCGCAACTTCGGACCGGGAATACTCGCAACAGGGTATCCAGGGTTTCGCGAATGGCCTTGGCCGGGTAGAACGGGCCGAAGTACTTGACGCCTTTGCGCTTATCACCACGCATCACCAATGCACGTGGGTACTTCTCATTCAGCGTCACGGCAAGATACGGGTAGGTCTTGTCATCACGGAAAACGATGTTGAATCGAGGGTTATATTCCTTGATCCAAACGAATTCCAGCTGAAGTGCCTCCAGCTCCGAACCGACAACGGTCCATTCGACGCTGCCTGCGGTGAAGACCATGGCCCGCGTTTTCGGGGTTAGCCGGTCCGGGTTGGCGAAGTACGAGGTAAGTCGATTCCGAAGCACCTTGGCTTTGCCAACATAAATCACGCGGCCATGCTCGTCGCGGAAACGGTACACACCGGGCTTGGTTGGAATATCCGAGGTTTTCGGACGGTAGCTTGCTGGATCAGCCATAGATTATTTCGCGTCTGGAGGTAACTGATTGTATGAGTCGACGCGTTCCTGGCCTGACAGTTCAGCAATAGCATCCACAATACGATCCGTCGCTTGACGGCGTTGCGGCAGTGGATGTTTGCGGCCCAGCTGGTCGAATTGCAGCGGCTCACCATAATGGATGTGGAATTTGGCTGGCTTGAAGCCCTTCGAACCTGCTGGCTGCAACTTCTCGGTGCCGATCAGGCCCACCGGCACCACAGGTACGCCCGTGGTCAACGCAAGCCAACCTACACCGGTTCGGCCTCGATACAGCTTTCCATCGCGTGAACGCGTGCCTTCGGGGTAAATCCCGATACCGCTGCCATCTTCGATGATGTCCACCAGAGAATCGAGAGCCGCCACTGAGGCAGCCTGCTCTCCACGCTGCACCGGAATCGATCCAACTGATTCGAAAAATGTCTTCATCAGTTTTCCCTTGACGCCGGGCGTGGTGAAATACTCCGCTTTCGCGAAGAAGGCAACGTCACGAGGGGTCAAGGCCTGGATGATGAGCGAGTCGAAAAAAGAAAGGTGGTTCGATGCGACGATGAACCCGCCCTCTTTGGGCACATTTTCCAGACCGGTAACCTCGGCACGGCAAACGCCATGGATAACACCGCGAATCGAAGCGCGGGTCATGGTGTAGATGCTCATTTATTCTGCACCTTCCTGCATGACGCTTGCTTCGATTTCTATTGAACTGGCAGCCCGCTCGCCCAGGAGCGCTTGCGCTAGTTCTTTGACATTGTCTACTTGCCGGTCGGCCTTGGACAGCTCATCGCCCTGGGCGAATCCCCAAGCCACGCCGATGGAAGCGACGGAATTCTCGCGGGCCGCATCCAAGTCGTAGTACCGGTCCCCCACGACAACGCTGGATTTCGCATCCAAGCTTGCGTGGGACAAAGCTTCGGCGACAATGTGCGTTTTGCTTGAACCCATAGCTCCATGCTCGCCGGCATTTCCATGAATCGCATCCAAATGCTCGGTCAGGCCTTTTCGGTCCAGGAGCAATCGTGCGATGTCCACGGGTTTTGCCGTGGTGACGGCAACGTAGATATTTTCGCTGCGCAAAGCCTCTAATAGCGCGACGATGCCTGGGTAAATGCGCGATTCATCCATACCCACTTCTTCATACCTGGCACGGTACGTCGCGATGATGGAATCAATGTTTTCGTCGGTAACGCCCTCTATGGTGCGAAGCCCCACTTGAAGCGGAGGACCCACTAGAGCTTCCACTCGTGCCTCGCCTGGATCCGAAAGACCGTGTGCCACGAGGGCGTGACGGATACCCGAAGTAATGGCACCTGCGGGATCCACGAGGGTCCCGTCAAGGTCGAAGAGCACGCTTGTTACCGACATATTCACTTAGCTATCTTCCCATGAAGCAGGCGCGGGTCAGGAATCCATGACTGAAATGGCATATTTCCCCGATCCGCGCCGCTATTTCTACAGGATTTCGGCCAAGAACTTTCCGGTGTGCGACTCGCTGACCTTGGCCACCTTTTCAGGCGTGCCGGTCGCAAGGATCGTACCGCCGCCGGAACCGCCCTCAGGGCCGAGGTCGATCACCCAGTCCGCCGACTTGATCACGTCAAGGTTGTGCTCGATGGTCAAGACCGTGTTGCCCTTGTCGACCAAACCTTGCAGCACCTTCAGGAGCTTGCGGATGTCCTCGAAGTGCAGGCCTGTGGTTGGCTCATCCAGCACGTAGATGGAGCGGCCGTTCGAACGCTTCTGCAATTCGGCGGCCAGCTTGACGCGCTGGGCTTCACCACCGGAAAGGGTCGTGGCCGGCTGTCCCAAACGCACATATCCCAATCCAACGTCAACCAAGGTCCTGAGGTGGCGGGCAATCGGCGTGAAGGCACTGAAGAATTCGGCGCCTTCTGCGATTGGCATGTCCAGGACATCGGCAATGTTCTTGCCCTTGTACAGCACCTGCAATGTCTCGCGGTTGTATCGCGCGCCATGGCAGACTTCGCATGGCACGTAAACGTCGGGCAGGAAGTTCATCTCGATCTTCAACGTTCCGTCGCCGGAGCACGCCTCGCAGCGACCGCCCTTGACGTTGAAGGAGAAGCGACCCGGCTGGTAGCCGCGCAATTTAGCTTCGTTGGTTTCAGCGAAGAGCTTGCGAATGTGGTCGAACACGCCAGTGTACGTGGCGGGATTTGATCGCGGGGTACGGCCGATCGGCGACTGGTCTACGTGTACGACCTTGTCCAGGTGCTCAAGGCCGAGCACCCGGGTGTGCCGTCCTGGTACCTGCTTGGCGCCGTTGAGCTTGTTGGCCAGGACCTTGTAGAGAATGTCGTTGACCAAGGTGGACTTGCCCGAGCCGGACACGCCGGTCACTGCGGTAAGCAGGCCCAGCGGGAATTCGACAGAGACATCTTGGAGGTTGTTTTCGCTGGCGCCGACAACTTTGAGCTTGCGGTCCTTATCAACCTTGCGCCGTTTGGTCGGGACATCAATCTTCTTGCGACCCGACAGGTAATCGCCGGTCAACGACTGGGTATTGGCCTTCAACCCTTCAACCGAACCGGAGTGCACAACTTCGCCGCCGTGCTCGCCGGCCCCAGGCCCGATGTCCACGATCCAATCGGCTTCAGCGATGGTGTCTTCGTCGTGCTCGACAACGATCAGCGTATTGCCCAACGAGCGAAGATGCAGCAGCGTGTCGATCAGGCGGCGGTTATCGCGCTGGTGCAAGCCGATGGAAGGCTCGTCAAGCACATACAGGACGCCTACCAGGCCCGAACCGATCTGTGTGGCCAAGCGAATACGCTGGGCTTCGCCGCCGGACAGCGTGCCAGCGGCGCGCTCAAGAGTGAGATATTCGAGCCCGACGTCCAGCAGGAACTTCATGCGAGCGTCGATTTCCTTCAACACCTGAGCTGCAATCTTGGCTTCGCGTGTGGAGAGCTCGATGGTCGAGAGGAAGTTGGCAGCACTGCGCAAATCCATTGCCGAAACTTCAGCGATGGATCGTCCGCCGATCAAGACGGAGAGCGATGCCGGGTTCAGTCGGGCGCCACCACATGTCGGGCACGGAATCTGGCGCATGTACTGCTCATAGCGATCACGCGCATGATCGGATTCAGTTTCTTCATGCTTACGGTGAACGTACGAGATGACACCTTCGAAGCCGGTAGAGTACTTGCGTTCACGTCCGAAGCGATTCTTGTACTGGACAACAACCTTGTGGTCCTTGCCGTTGAGGATCGCTTCGCGCGCCTTGGCCGGCAGGTCCTTCCACTGGGTATCCATCGTGAAGCCCAGCTCGTTGCCTAGGCCTTCGATCAGGCGATTCCAATACTCGGTGGTCGCCTTGCCCAACGACCATGGAGCGATAGCGCCATCGGCAAGGGTGACTTCTGGGTCTGGCACGATCAGGTGCTCGTCTACTTCAAGCTTGGTGCCGATACCTGAGCATGCCGAGCATGCGCCGAACGGGTTGTTGAAGGAGAAAGTTCGCGGCTCGATTTCATCGATTGCGAGCGGGTGCTCGTTTGGGCATGCCAGGTTCTCGGAGAAGGCGCGCACTCGCTGCGGGTCGGCTTCATCCAGATCGACAAAGTCTGCTAATACCCGGCCGTCTGCGATTCCCAATGCGGTTTCAATCGAATCGGTCAGACGCTGGCGCGCATCTTCCTTGATGGCCAAACGGTCAACGACCACCTCGATGGTGTGCTTTACCTGCTTGGCCAGCTTCGGTGGGTCATTTAGTTGAATGGTGGTTCCGTCAACGCGTGCACGCGAGAAACCCTTTGAGGAGAGCTCGGCGAAGAGGTCGACGAATTCGCCCTTGCGCGCTCGGACGACCGGAGCGAGAATCTGGAAACGGGTCTTCTCCGGCAGCTCCATGAGCTGATCCACGATTTGCTGAGGCGTCTGCTTGGAGATCGGCTCATGGCAAATTGGGCAATGCGGCCGTCCGACTCGCGCCCAGAGCAAACGCATGTAGTCATAGACCTCAGTGATCGTACCTACGGTCGACCGGGGGTTACGGCTAGTGGACTTCTGGTCGATTGACACTGCTGGCGACAAGCCCTCAATGAAGTCAACGTCTGGCTTGTCCACCTGCCCAAGGAACATGCGGGCATAGGCAGAAAGAGACTCGACGTACCGACGCTGGCCCTCGGCGAAGATGGTGTCGAATGCCAGTGAAGACTTTCCGGAGCCGGATAGACCGGTGAAGACGATCATCGCATCACGCGGAAGATCAATGTCAACATTTTTCAGGTTGTGCTCACGCGCGCCCTTGACGACCAATCGGGTGAGATCTGTTTTCTTGCTCTCTGCAGTAATAGCCACGAAGCCATACTAATCGAAAACTGCTTCGAATAAGTGTACGAATGGTCCTATCTCACAGAAATTTTTCGCTAGGCTTATTCGCCCGATCGGCGAGCGCAAATTTTGCGCTAGTTACCGGCTGGCTCAGCCAACCGATACGCAACCATTCCTTCAATCTGGCTCAGAACCACGACATCTTCGGTCTTGTATCCGGCCCTTCTGAATTCATCGACATCAGGGACGTCCATCGTAGGTTTCCACGAGCCGCGTTTGCACACCATTTGAGCATCGTCGAATCGACTATCCCCCGCGGCTTTGCTGAGAGACGGGGATTCCGTGCCTAGAGTCGCGGAGTAAACGAAGTATGCTTCGCGATCAAGGGTGCACAACACGTCATTCCCGACAGCTTCCTCCAAGGGCATTACTGTCCCGTCCAGGCTATGGACTGCTTTGTCTCCTCCTGCCAGAGGGAGGATAGAGATCGGATCCTCGGTGGTGGGCATTCCGGCTTCACGCAGCCGCTCAGCGTATTTGTTTACATCGCTGAGCTTGTGTTTCCACTTTCGGACGCCGGTACTTGCCTCAAATGCGGCTACGCTCCATGCCGCGCCTTTCGTCGATCTCGAGTAATACCCGTCGCCTTTATCAGTTAGTTTGCGTTGGCCAGCAGTGTAATAACAGAGAACGATCGTGTAGTTTGGAGCGGCGCTCCCCTGCTCCGAAGCAGCACCGCACATTGACGACGCCCCATTTTGGCGCCACAGAACTTTACCGCTCTTGGCATCAACTGACACTAGTTTCGATAAGTCAGCCAATTTGTACGTAGCCGTTTTCTTGTCGGATTCGAAGAAATCATCCTGCGCATGTTGCCCGTAACCGAGCAGGATCTCAACGTCTTCGCCTGCAGTACCCCATGCCCAACCTGCTGTTGAGGAGTAGCCTTTGCCGAATACTTCTTCATACGGCCGGTTCCACAGGGTCTTCGACCCTTTGGAATAGCTCAGCATCTCTATATCTTCGTCCCAGTATGAGCTTAGCCCTGTGAACAAGGAATGCCCGCCTCGCTGGAGGCAATATTCAAGCTCTAGAGTCGGCACCGCCTGCCATTGCTTGCTGGACCAATTGAATTTGAAATGCTGGCGTTCAAGCAGCTGACCATTGCTTACTTTTGAACCTTCGGTGCAGAACGTCTTACCGCAGGCAAAAGGACGGTCGCCCCAAAATTCAAAATTCTTTCCGATTTTTACTTGTTCGCCAGTGGAGATGTCGGTGATCGTCAACCATCCATAAGCTCCGGTTTTGGTTCCCGCGTAAGCCGCATAATGCCTGCCACCGTGCTTTACGAGTTCAATGTCCAGATCCACACCCAGGGCATCGGCAGCGCCCAGCGCTTCATCTTTCCAGAGCTGTTTGCCGTTTTTCAGGTTCCTGGCGATGATTTCCAACTGAGGGCCTTGGTGCCGATAGGCAATAGCAACATCTCCGATCAATTCGACATCGGATACGAGAACTTCTTTGCTTTTCCACTCAACAGTCGCAGGCACAGGTGTTGGATTTTCCGACGCTTTGGAAGCTGGTTCCGCTTGACTGGCGGTGCAGCAGCCCGAAAGCCCGACGCCCAGAACGAGCGCGCAGGTGGCGATAACAGCGATACTCACGAACTTCCTGCGATCACGTGCATTCGAGTTCATGGTGGATTCCTGACCCCGGGACTATTGATTAGTTCCAGAGTCTAAACCGAGTTCTCAAGGAAGCATCGGGCTTATCCACAAATCCCGGTATTCGCCATGCGCGGGATTAGTCCCGTTGCCTAGCGGGGCAGGGAGCTAAAGGCTGCGCGAAGGTATTTCACCGCAGTTGCTTCATCCACGGACCACAACTGCGCAATCCGAGCCAAATCTGCGGCTGCGTCGCTCACTTCTTGCTCGGCACGGTTCTCTGCTGCCTGCACCACTGTGCCGTGGCGCCCACGTGTGACAACGGCACCCTGCAATTCGAGTTCCTTGTAGACCTTGGCAACGGTATTTACCGCGAGGTTCAGCGTGCCAGAGAGTGCACGGACCGACGGGAGCTTGGTCCCCGGGGCGAGCTTTCCCTTGGCAATCGCTGAGAGAATCTGTTCACGGACCTGCTGGTATGGCGCGACAGTGGATTTAGGGTCGATCTTGATGAATCCTAGTTCGCTCATGCTCTGCTCCATTCTTTAGGACTATGACTCGTGTTGTCCCGAGCCTATCGCGTTGACCCGCCAATCCAACGTAGTGTGAGGGTATGAACGAACTACTGCTAGATGATGTAACCATCCGCTGGATCTCCGTATCCGACATGGCTAACAATGTTTATCTCATTACCAACCGCGCATCGGGAGAGCAGCTTCTGGTGGACGCGGCAGACGATGCCTCTGCTATTGCAGGACTCATCGACGAAGCCAAGAATGATGCGGATCATCCGCGAATCGTTGGCATCGCGACAACGCATCAGCACTGGGACCATGTTCGGGCTTTGGCCGAGCTCGTCGATCAACACCCTGTGACTACTTACGCCGGTGCCGACGACATGGCAGGAATTGCCGAAGAGTCCGGCGTACAGGTCACCAATGGCCTGAACCACGGCGATCAGCTCAAGCTTGGCGAGGTCATTATCGAAGCCATCCACCTGCGCGGCCATACTCCAGGATCGATCGGCTACGCACTGGTTGATTCCTCCGGCCAGCCAGTCATCCTCAGTGGCGACAGCCTATTCCCAGGTGGCGTGGGCAATACGTGGAAGGATCCGCAGCGTTTCCTCTCGCTGATCACCGACGTATCCGAACGGATCTTCGATCGCTTCCCGGATGAAACCAAAGTCCTCCCGGGACATGGCGATACAACCACCCTAGGAGCCGAGCGTCCGCATCTGGACGAGTGGCGCGAACGCGGCTGGTAGGCCTTGACCGTTGTGGCGCCAGCTGGCGACAAACCTGCTGGCGCCACAACGAGTGTTCCGGGCTAGGCTCCGAACGAGAGTGAAGCTGTTATCCGGCTAGCTTGTGGCCCACCATGAATATGCGACGGAACGGGAAGTTGGTCAGCGTCGTGCCGTCCGGGGTTTGGAAGGACGGGTAGTGCGGGGAAACCGCAGTTCGATAGTCATTCTCGAATTCGACGTAGTCGCCGGCATTCAACGACGCCTTCACCGGCAGCAGGGCAGTTCCGCGGACCCAGTCCAAAATCGGGTCATCGCCAAGCAGCACCTGATGGAACGTCGTCTCCCAGACATTTGCCTGGAACCCCGCGTCTAGCAGGATTCGCTGGTACTCGTCCGGCTCCCCTACGACGTCACCTCCTCGTAAGACGCCGCCGAGCTTGCCTGCCCACTTTGAGCTCTCGGCTACCTCGCGCATGAGCGCGTGGGAGGGCGACCCGAAGTTGCCGGGCACCTGGATCGCCACATAGGAACCGGCCTTCATCTTTCGCAGCCACGATGCCAACAGGTCACGATGATTTGGCAACCACTGCAGCATGGCGTTGGAGAACAACAGATCCAGGTCCTCATCGGGCTGCCACTGCGTCGCGTCAGCCAAGGCGAAGCCCAGATTCGCTTCATGCTCCGATGACGTGGCTTTAGCGATCATTTCCTGTGAGGCATCCAGCCCCGCTACCTGGGCGTCAGGCCACCGCCGGGCAATAAGCCGTGTCATATTGCCCGGTCCGCAGCCCAGATCAACGACCTTCTTCGGGTTGGCTTCAGCTAGCTGCCCGAGCAAGTCCTTATAGGGGCGTCCACGGTAATCGGAAAATTCTGTGTACTTTGCTGGATCCCATTTCATGCCCTAAGCCTAATCCTTGGATCTGCGTCCAATCAGGCACGCAGTCATACTTCTCAACCGATAAGCTAAGAACATCATGTTGCTCACCGAATATTTGCCAGCAAACAGCAAAAACGTATCCGACGACGAAATCTATGAGGCTTTTGGCCAATGGGTCACCTCTCGGGGCATCAATCTCTATCCTGCCCAAGATGAAGCGTCGATGGCTCTGGCTGGCGGCAACAACGTCATCCTTGCCACGCCTACCGGGTCCGGCAAGTCAATGGTCGCCATCGCCGCGCACTTCTATGCCATGGCCCGCGACCAGATCAGCTTCTATACCGCGCCAATCAAGGCCCTGGTTTCCGAGAAGTTCTTCGACCTCTGCAAAATCTTCGGCGCGGAAAATGTCGGCATGGTTACCGGAGACTCGTCGGTCAATGCCGACGCACCGATTATCTGCTGTACCGCGGAGATCCTGGCGAACATTGCTCTGCGCGAAGGCTCCAAAGCCGATGTCGGCTGCGTCATCATGGATGAATTCCACTTCTATGCCGATCCGCAGCGTGGCTGGGCCTGGCAGGTGCCACTCATCGAGCTTCCGCAGGCACAATTCCTGCTGATGAGCGCCACGCTCGGTGACGTGACCCGTTTCGAAAAGGAATTGGAAGAGCGCACCGGAACGCCCACTGTTACTGTGGCACATACCGAGCGCCCGATCCCTCTGCATTTCTACTACTCCATGGAGCCAGTCCAGGAAGCGGTCGAGGAACTGATCAAGACCAAGCAGGTCCCGATCTACATCGTGCACTTCTCCCAGCTCGACGCGATCGACCGCGCCACCGGGCTCATGAGCATCAATGTCGCTACGCGCGAGGAGAAAGAAAAAATCTCCGAGATGATCGGCGGTTTCCGCTTTGCCGCAGGTTTCGGCAAAACCCTCAACCGCCTGGTTCGCCACGGAATCGGCATCCACCACGCAGGCATGCTGCCCAAATACCGGCGCTTGGTCGAGCAGCTTGCCCAGGCCGGCCTGCTCAAGGTCATCTGCGGTACCGACACCTTGGGCGTGGGCATCAACGTGCCAATCCGCACGGTGGTCATCACGGCCCTGTCCAAATTCGACGGCACCCGTACACGCATCGTGAATGCCCGCGAGTTTCACCAGATCGCAGGACGAGCGGGCCGAGCAGGTTTTGATACCGCGGGAACGGTGCTGGTCCAAGCGCCGGAGCACGCGATCGAAAATCATAAGGCGATGGAAAAGGCCCTCAAGAAGCACGGCGAGGGTTCTTCCAAGCTCAAGCAGATTCCGAAGAAGAAGCCACCTCAGAATTTTGTGACCTGGGGCGAAAAGACCTTCGACAAGATCGTTGCCGCTCCCCCGGAAACGCTGAAGTCCTCGTTCCAGGTATCGCACTCCATGCTGCTGAACCTGTTGGAGCGCGAAGACAACGCCTTTGAAGCCGCGGTTCGCCTGTTGAGCGAAAACCACGAGACGCCATCCACCCAGCGCAAGCTAAAGCTGCGCGCCATCGGCATCCTTCGTGAACTGATTGCCACCGAAGTTGTCGTGCGGCGCGATGAGCCCGACGAATACGGCAACTACTACGAGTTGACCGTGCATCTTCAGCAGAACTTCGCGCTGAACCAGCCCCTGTCCCCCTTCGCCCTTGCGGCCTTGGATTTGCTGGACCCGGATTCAGCCAGTTACGCACTCGATGTGGTGTCGGTGATCGAGGCTACCCTCGAAAAGCCGCGCCAGGTGCTTTCGGGCCAGGAGAAGAAGG
The DNA here is from genome assembly GCF_012221945.1 of Glutamicibacter mishrai. Taxonomy (NCBI): domain Bacteria; kingdom Bacillati; phylum Actinomycetota; class Actinomycetes; order Micrococcales; family Micrococcaceae; genus Glutamicibacter; species Glutamicibacter mishrai. The sequence continues at coordinate 214,764 of NZ_CP032549.1, forward strand.
CACGCGGCGAGGCGATTGCCGTCATGAAGGCCGAAGGCATGGACTACAACGACCGCATGAATGCGCTCGATGAAATCACTTACCCGATGCCTCTGGCGGAAAAGCTGGAATCGGCATTTGAGCAGTATCGCTCCGGCGCTCCTTGGCTTGCCGACTTCGAGCTGCAGCCCAAGTCGATCGTCCGCGATATGTACGAACGCGCCATGGGATTCTCCGACTTCGTCCAGTACTACCAGTTGGCCCGCTCCGAAGGCGTCCTGCTGCGCTACCTCACGGATGCGTACAAGGCGCTGCGCCAAACCGTCCCGCAAGATGCGCTGCGCGAAGACCTCGAAGACCTTATCGAGTGGCTTGGCGAGATGATTCGCCAGATCGACTCCTCGTTGCTGGACGAATGGGAAGAGCTCTCCCGTGGTGAACTGCACGAAGAAACCGAAACGGCACCTCCTCCGGCCCCGGAAAAGCTGACCAGCAACAAGCGCGCATTCCGCGTGATGGTGCGCAATGAGATGTTCCGCCGTGTCAAGCTTTTTGCCGACGAACAGGACCAGGCCCTCGGCGAGCTCGACGGGCACAATGGCTTCGACGCCGACGCATGGGCCGATGCCATGGACGGCTATTTCGATGAGCACGAGGACATCGATGACGGCCCAACCGGCCGCAGCTCGAAATTGTTCATCGTCAATGAGCTGCCCAACCGCGTGTGGGAGATCCGCCAGATCTTTGCTGACCCCGCCGAACACCACGACTGGGGTATCAGCGCGACGATCTCATTGGACGATTCAGACGAGGTCGGCGCTCCAGTGGTGACCGTAACCTCCGTGGGCCGAATGGACTAGCCAGGTGACCGCCATCAGCTATGTTGTGCTCCGCCGGGGCGAAGAAGTGCTTTTGCAGCTTCGACGGGGCACTGGGTTCATGGACGGTTGCTGGAGCATCGCCGCGGCTGGACACGTGGAATCTGGCGAATCCAGCGCGGCCGCAGCGATTCGAGAAGCATGGGAAGAATTAGGCGTTCGTATCGCTGCGCATGACCTTCAGGAGCTGCTCACGGTAAGCCGGACGAATTCGATTCCGGGAGCTGGCGACATTGATGATCATTTTCATCTGGCGACCGCTTGGAGCGGCACGCCGCGGATCATGGAACCGGATAAAGCCGGCGACTTGCGCTGGTTCCGGCTTGGCGAGCTCCCAGGGAATCTGGTGCCTCATGAAAAAGCCGTGCTCTTGAAACTGCTCGCTAACTAGCGCCTTTGCCTGCTGCCCGCACAAGTTGTCGTAAATCGATAGCCATGTTGCGGGCAGTGTCGTAGGGTATGGCCATGAACGGATTCCAGCTGCGTCTCGTTGGCGGATGCATCATACTGTTTGTCCTGATCGGACTGCTCAGCGGTTGGTCAGCTCTTTTTGCCGCCGAGGCACTCATTTCCACGCTGTTCCAAATCGGGCTTCTGCTGCTGGGGCTGGCGCTGGTCTACCAGGGCGAAAACACGACCCTCAAGAATTAGCCATTACGCAACGATCAGAGCGATGCCCACGTAGGTGGTCAGCAACGTCGCCAAAAGCCATTCCGCGGTCGAACCGGTTTCGGCAAGGACCGGGACGGCGATCCGGCCATTGGCTTTCCAGCAACCGCCGATTAGCGGCAATTTGCGGAACCAGCGCGGCGAGCCGATCTTGATCGGCCAAATGAGGTTGCAGCCCCCGATGGTCAACATGTCGCCAAGGACATGCACCACTACGCCCAACGCCACCGCCAGCAAGAACCAGATATTCTCCTCGGGGGCATTGACCCCCACAAAAGCACCGGTCGCCAAGGCAATAATCCAGCAAAGCACCGGCGGCATGAATTTAACGGATTTCACCGCAAAGGAAATCAGCAAGATCGCAAAGAGTGCAGCCCCGGGATAGACCGTGCCAAGGGCAGCAGTATGGACATCCCAGCCGTTGGCCAGCCACGCCAAGAAAATGAAGAAGGCCATGCCCACGATCGAGTGGGTTCCGTTGCGGTGCCCGCCGGATACCTCTCCGATAACCCGGGCGAAAATTCTTGAAAAAGGCGGCAGGGCACGAGCAATGGTCGCCCCATGGTGGTCCGCGTCAGGCAGCAAGGCCGCACCGGCGCAGACGATGGCTCCAGCGAGCGTCTCCCAGCGGTCCATCTGAAAGGTGCCCAATCCGAGATTGACCGAGCCGACGGTGACCGGAGTAGTAATTGCCAACCATGCGGCTGCGCCGCTCACCGCGTGGTGTCCACCCATCATGCATTCAACCTTAGGACTGGTCACCGACGTTTTAGCGATACGACAGCGGTAAGCTAGGACACATGAGTATTGTGCGTGAAGCCGTCATCGATGACTGCCCTCAAATTCTGGACCTGATTCAAGAACTGGCGGACTATGAGAAGGAGCCTGATGCGGTGCGCAACACCGTTGAAGACCTCGAACAGCATCTCTTTGCCGATAGCCCGCAGGCGTTCGCGCATGTGGCTGAAGACGAGACTGGCGCCATCGTCGGCATCGCCATCTGGTACCTGACCTACTCCACCTGGGAAGGCCGCCACGGAATCCATTTGGAAGATCTGTACGTGCGCGCCAACCAGCGAGGGCTGGGTACCGGCAAAGCGCTTCTGAGCACGCTGGCGCGCATCTGCGTCGAGCGCGGATACAAGCGCCTCGAATGGCAGGTCCTCGATTGGAACGAGCCAGCCATTAAATTCTACGACTCGCTCGGCGCCGGTTCCCTCGACGGATGGACCACCCGTCGTTTGGACGGCGACGCCTTGCAGTCACTCGGATCGCAAGGAGCAAAGTAATGGCGCATTACCGCGGCATGGACGTGGCCGATCACCGGATCGAGGTCCCGCTGGATCACTCGCATCCCGAAGGCGAAAAGATTTCGGTTTTCGCCCGGGAAATCAGCACCGACTCCACCAAGCCTTGGCTGTTGTTCCTGCAGGGAGGGCCGGGCGGCAAATCGCCGCGTCCAGGATCCCTATCTGGATGGCTCGCGGAAGCAGTGAAGCACTTCCGCGTGCTTTTGCTCGATCAGCGCGGCACAGGCCTGTCCACCCCTGCCAACCGCCAGACGCTCCCGCTGCGCGGAGACTCCGCAGCTCAGGCACGCTATCTGGCGCATTTCCGCGCGGACTCGATTGTGCGTGATGCCGAAGCGTTCCGTGAACATCTTGGCATTGGCCAGTGGAGCACCCTGGGCCAAAGCTACGGCGGCTTCTGCACCCTGACGTACCTTTCGCTGTTCCCGGGATCACTCACACGATGCCTCGTCACCGGCGGCCTGGCGTCACTGGACCAGGATGCGAAAACCGTGTACCGGGCCACCTACCAGCGAATGACTGAACGCAACCGCGAGTACTTCTCCTGGTACCCGCAGGACTTCGACACGCTGCACAAGATCTACCAGCACCTGCGCGCCAATGACGATGAGCGCTTGCCCAACGGCCAGCGGGTCACCGTCCCCTTGGTGCAAATGCTGGGCATGTACCTGGGTGGCAATACCCGGGTACACCTCTTGCACCACATCTTCGAGGAGGCCTTCGTCCACACCCCGGGTGGCCCGCGGCTCTCCGATGCCTTCCTGGACGCCCTTCAAGCCCAGGCTTCCTTCGCATCAAACCCGCTGTACGCGCTGATGCATGAGACGATCTACGCTCAGGGCCAGGCGACGAACTTCGCGGCCGAAGAAGTGCTCCCGGAATTCCCGGACTTCACAGTCCATGCGGACACGCCCCTGCTGACCGGCGAGATGATTTTCCGGTGGCACTTCTCCGAGGACCCGGCATTGCGCCCGCTGGAAGAGGTCGCCCGCATCCTGGCCGAGCACGAGCACTTCCCGCCGCTCTACGACCTGGAGACCCTGGCCAAGAACACCGTGCCCGTGGCGGCTGCCGTCTACCATGACGACGTCTACGTCGACCGTGAACTCTCCCTGCGCACGGCGTCCCAGGTTAACGGCCTGCAGACCTGGGTCACCGACCAATACCACCACGATGGCATTGGCGATGATGGGCCAGCGATCTTCCGCCGGCTGCTGGCCATGGCCAATGGCGAAGATCCCGAGGCTGCTGCCAAGGACCTCTAAGACCGCAATAGGCAAAAGGCGCGCCGTTCCCCTCGGGGAACGGCGCGCCTTTGGCTATATCCAGACCTCAGCCGTCGAGGTCGGCTGCGATCTGATCGTTGATTCGTTGAATCAGCGGCACTACTCGGGCCAAGGCCTGCTGTTCGGCTTCGCTGAATGCATCCATGCCGCCCAGCAGCACGTCGATGGCCCGCTGTCGGTAGCCGCGGATCTCTTTTCGGCCAGCATCACTCAGGCTGACCAGGCTTGCTCTGCCGTCCTTCGGATCAGGCTGTCGCTGCAGCATGCCGTCGTTTTCCAGACGGATAATCAGTCCGGTCATCGTCGGCTGGGCGACTCGTTGCTCGATCGCGAGGTCGCCCACGCGCTGCGCGCCCAACCGATCCAGCGACGAAAGCACCCGCCACGCAGTGACGGAGCGCCCCTGTCCAGCGGCCTGCCCCAACAGGCGGGACATGGTTCCCGAAGCAAGCGCCAGGTCGGTGGCTACGGTACCTGCATCTAGCGGTGCATCGCTCATAAGTTTTCCCCCAAGAGAAGATCCCTGCATTAGAAACTGGCCAGAGAAAACCCGCCGATCGGCCTGTGCAGGCCAACCGGCGGGTTTTTCCGACGCTTAGATGTCGTCGCTTGAGGCCTTGCTAGATGCGGATGTCATGGACTCGGCTTCTGCAGTGGCTGCAGCGCGCTTGCCCCATGGGGTCCACAGGGACAGCACGGTGGCTACGATAATGGCACCGAGGATCACCAGCAGGGAGACGCCAACGGAGATATCCAGCCATGCGTAGTGCAGTGGCTCGCCGCCGTTGATGAATGGCAGGTTGTTTTCATGCAATGCGTGGAAGACCAGCTTGACGCCGATGAAGGCGAGGATGAAGCTCAGTGCGTGCTTCAGGAAGACCAGACGGTTCATCAGGCCACCGAGCAGGAAGTACAGCTGGCGCAGGCCCATCAGGGCGAAGATGTTCGCGGTGAAAACGATGAAGGCCGACTTGGTCAAGCCGAAGATCGCCGGGATCGAGTCGAAGGCGAACAGCAGGTCGGTCATGCCGATGGTCACGAAGACCAGGACCATTGGGGTGAACAGCTTCTTGCCGTCGACCACGGTGCGCAACTTGGCTCCGTCGAAGTCCTTGGAGATCGGCATGCGGCTGGTCAGCTTCTTGACCAGGCCGCTCTCTTCGTCCTCGTCTTCGTCCTTCAGCTGGTTCCAAGCGGTCCACAGCAGGAAGGCACCGAAGATGTAGAAGACCCACGACCACTGCTCGATGATGGCAGCGCCAAGAACGATGAAGATCGCGCGCAGGATCAGCGCGATGATAATGCCGAACATCAGCACTTCCTGCTGATACTTACGAGGTACCGAGAAGCGCGCCATGATGATGATGAAGACGAACAGGTTGTCCACGGACAACGCGTACTCGGTGATCCAGCCGGCGTAGAATTCCTGGCCGATCTGCGGGCCAGCCTGCCACCAGAGGATGCCGCCGAAGATCAAGGCGAGGCCGATGTACACGCCGACGAAGATGCCGGCTTCCTTCATGGAAGGGATGTGCGGGCGCTTGGTGACGTACAGGAGGTCTGCGATAAGCACCGCACACAGCAAGACCAGCGCGATCATTTCGAATTGAATGGTTAACCCATGAGTGCCCACGGACGAGCGACCTTTCGTTGGAGGGTATGGAAAATCGCCGCAAGTCTCTCCGCCGTCATCCAGGCAATCAAAGTACTTCGAAAGCTGGTTTGCTGATCGGCTGCTGCGCCCGGCGAAACATCATTGGTTCGCGTGTTGACGTTCACAGCATTGGGATACTCCCCTACGTCCAAGCATTAAGTGTAGCGCACAGCATCTCCACAGGCTTTTTCATAACGCAGGACTCGGGCACCCCGGCAGATTCTAGGCGTGCCCGGCCGCCTTCATCTGGCGTAACTCCTTCTTCAATTCGGACACCTCGTCACGAATGCGGGCGGCCAATTCAAACTGCAGTTCAGCAGCCGCGGCATGCATCTGCTCGGTCATTTCCTCGATCTGCGAGAGCAGGTCCTCGGCAGGCGCCGCTGCCAAGCCGTCCTTGCGCACGCCCGAGGACGCCTTGGTGCGCTTGGCATCCTTGGCCAACCGGTTGTTGTTCAGCAGCTCCTGCGTGTCGGCGTCTTCGCGCGCCAGCTGATCGGTGATATCCGCGATCTTCTTGCGCAGCGGCATCGGGTCGATCCCGTGCTCCTTGTTATGCGCTTCCTGGATCGCGCGGCGGCGGTTCGTCTCCTCGATGGCCTGATCCATGGCGTCGGTGATCTTATCGGCGTACATGATCACCTGGCCCGACACGTTACGCGCGGCGCGGCCGATCGTCTGGATCAGCGAGGTCGCCGAACGCAAGAAGCCCTGCTTATCCGCATCCAGAATGGCCACCAGCGACACCTCGGGCAGGTCCAGACCCTCTCGCAGCAGGTTGATGCCCACCAGCACGTCGAAGGAACCCATGCGCAGTTCGCGCAGCAGCTCCACACGGCGGATGGTATCCACGTCCGAGTGCAGATACTGCACCCGGACCTGATGTTCGGTGAGGTAGTCGGTCAGGTCCTCGGCCATGCGCTTGGTCAAGGTGGTGACCAGAACACGCTCATCACGGTCCACGCGGGTTCGGATCTCGTCCAGCAAGTCATCGATCTGGCCCTTGGTGGGTTTGACGATGATCTCCGGGTCGATCAGGCCGGTCGGGCGGATGATTTGCTCCACGAATCCATCGGACTTGCCCAGTTCGTACTTGCCCGGGGTAGCCGAAAGGTATACCGTCTGGCCGATGCGCTCCAAGAACTCATCCCATTTCAGTGGGCGGTTATCCATCGCGCTGGGCAGACGGAAACCGTGCTCCACTAGGGTGCGCTTGCGCGACATATCGCCCTCGTACATGGCGCCGATCTGCGGCACGGTCACGTGCGACTCATCGATCACCAGCAGGAAGTCATCCGGGAAATAGTCGATCAAACAGTGCGGGGCGCTTCCGGCATCACGGCCGTCAATATGGCGCGAGTAGTTCTCGATGCCGTTGCAGAAGCCCATCTGCTCCATCATTTCCAGGTCATAGGTGGTGCGCATGCGCAGCCGCTGGGCCTCGACCAGCTTATTCTGCGATTCGAGTTCCTTCAGGCGCACCGCCAGCTCATCCTCGATGCGCTTGATGGCCTTGCCCATGCGTTCGGCCCCGGCCACATAGTGGCTGGCCGGGAAGATGTACATTTCGGTTTCTTCGCGGATCACCTCGCCGGTGACCGGGTGCAGGGTGTAGATGGCTTCGACTTCGTCGCCGAAGAACTCGATGCGCACTGCCTGCTCTTCGTACATCGGGATGATCTCCACGGTGTCTCCGCGCACGCGGAAGGTACCACGGTGGAAGTCCATGTCATTGCGGGTGTACTGCATGGCGACGAACTGGCGCAGCATCGCGTCGCGGTCCAGTTCCTCGCCGGTGCGCACGGTGACCATTCCGGCCACGTATTCCTCGGGGGTGCCCAGGCCATAGATGCAGGAGACGGTGGCGACGACGATCGTGTCGCGGCGGGTGAGCAGCGAGTTGGTGGCCGAGTGGCGCAGCCGTTCGACCTCCTCGTTGATCGAGGAGTCCTTCTCGATGAAGGTATCGGTTTGCGGGACGTAGGCCTCGGGCTGGTAGTAGTCGTAGTAGGAGACGAAGTACTCCACCGCATTGTTCGGCAGCAGCTCGCGGAATTCGTTGGCCAACTGGGCGGCCAGGGTCTTGTTCTGCACCAGCACCAGGGTGGGGCGCTGCACCTGCTCGACCAGCCAGGCGGTGGTCGCGGACTTGCCGGTGCCGGTGGCGCCGAGCAGCACGATGTCCTTCTCGCCGTTGTTGATCCGCTCGGTCAGCTCCTTGATGGCCTGCGGCTGGTCGCCGGCTGGCTCATATTCGCTGATGACTTCAAACGGGGCGACAACGCGCTTAATCGGCTGGGCAAGACTCATGCATCCAGCATATCCACTTGCCCCGACCGTTTGCCTCCTGCCCTAGCCAGCTATCAGCTTAAAGCTTGCAGAAGCTACTTGCGCATGCCGTAACGGATCGCGTTGCGCTTGACGGTGCGCTGGATGCTGTTGCCGAAGAAGCCCACGGTCATGATGGTCGCGGTGATGATCCCCAGCAGCGCCAGCCACCCGGAAATGTAGACCACCGGCGAATACGGCCCCTGTTCCTGGCTGACGAACTCGGCACGACCGCCGAATCCGAGCCAGAGCACCAGTGCGACCGCGAAGGCGGCGAGCGTCGTCCATTTGCATACCTTGTACATCTATTCTCCTGCTGCCTTCGTTAACTGCTGATAGAGGTCGGCCACGCGCCCCTGCAAATCTTCAAGCGTGCCAAAATTCTCCAGCACATAATCTGCCACCGCGGCCCGCTGCTCATCGGTGGCCTGGGCGGCCATCCGGGATCGGGCGTCCTCCACGCTCCAACCGCGGTCCTCGACCATTCGGCGGATGCGTTCCTCATGCGGCGCTTGGACGACGATCACGGCGTCGAAGTCCTCGGCCTGCCCGGATTCAACCAGCAGCGGGATATCTTCAACCACCAAGGCCTCGGCGGGGGCCTGCTCGCGCAGCTCCTTGGCCGCCTGGCGCACCAGCGGATGCACGATCGCGTTGAGCTTGAGCCTCTGCGGCTCGTCGGAGAAGACGATAGCGCCCAAGGCCTTGCGGTCCAAGGAGCCGTCGGGAAGCAGGATTCCGGCGCCAAAAGAGTCCTTGATCGCAGCCAATCCCGGCGTCCCGGGGGCCACGACATCGCGCGCCAAGGCGTCGGCGTCGATCACCACCGCTCCGAGTTCGGCAAATTTAGCCGCAACCGCAGATTTTCCCGAGGCCACTCCCCCGGTCAGTCCCACATGCTTCATGCTTCCACCCTATAAACTATTAGCGATGAACACCAACGAATCGGTCGCGACCAGCTACACCACCCTGCGCGGCGACAGCGTGCACGAGCTGGAAATCAAGCGCTCGCGCTTCATCACCTACCTGTACCGGGTCGAATCCGAGGCAGCTGCGCGCGAACATATCGCGGCCCTGCGCAAAACCCACTTCGATGCGCGGCACCACTGCACGGCCTTCATCCTAGGCCCGGACCGCATGACCCAGCGCTCCAACGACGACGGCGAGCCATCAGGCACCGCGGGCATCCCGATGCTTGACGCCCTGGCCAAACGCGAACTGCCTAATGGCACGCAGCTCTCGGACATCCTCGCAGTGGTGGTTCGGTACTTCGGCGGCATCAAACTCGGTGCCGGCGGCCTGGTCCGTGCCTATTCTGAAGCGGTCTCCACCGCCTTGGATCACGCCACCCTCCTGCCCCGCCAGCGGCTGCGGATCTTCACCCTGCCCGCCGCCCACGCCAGCGCCGCGCGCTACGAGAACGAGCTGCGCGCCGCCGGCTACCAGGTCGAACCCACACAGTGGCAGGCTGAATCCGCGCTGGTGCACATCGGCATCCCCGATACGCCAGAAGCCGCCGAAGAATTGCGCACCCACGTCGCCACGCTCACCGCGGGCGCCGGAGAACTCACCGCCACCGAGACCCGATGGGTTGATCTGATTTGAATCCCGCGCCCGAAAATACCGCCGACCTGACGGCGCTGCTGGCCGATCTCAGCCGCTGGCCCGATGTCCAAGCGCCCAACCTCTTTGCCTCTGATGCCGCCGATCGGCTGATCCTGGACACCGCAGCCGCAAGCCTGGCCAGCACTGGCTGGCCCGCGTCCGTGGCCATCGTCGGCGACCACTACGGTGCCCTGACGCTCGGCGCACTGGCCTTGGGCAGCACCACTGTGCGCGTGCATAGCGATTCGCTGACCGCCCGCCAGGCTATCGAGGCCAATCTGCGCCGGCTGCTTCCTGAGCGTGCCGAACAGGTCCGTTTCCTCCCGCTGGCGGATGTGGCCGATCAGAGCGCCACGATCCTGCTGGCACTGCCGCGCGGACTGGATGTGCTCGACGAACAGCTCGCCGCCATCACCGCCACCTGCTCCCCAGAAACCCGGGTCTTCGCCGGCGGCCGCATCAAGCATATGAGCCGCTCGATGAATGAGGTGCTCGCCAGCCGTTTCTCCCGCGTGGATGTGTCCCTGGCCCGGCAAAAGGCCCGCGTCCTCACCGCCACCGGGCCGCTGCCCGAACAGCCCGCCAGCAGCTTCCCCGCCACGGCAGCCCACCAGGTCAACGGAACCGGTTTCACCCTGCACGCCGGGGCGGCCACCTTCGGCGCGGCGCGCCTGGATCCGGGCACCCGGCTGCTCTTGGAGCATCTGCCCGATCTCTCCGCCCACGCCACCCTCGTGGATCTGGCCTGCGGAAATGGCTCCATCGGCATCTACTGCGCCCTCACCCATCCGCAACTGCAGGTGATCGCCTCCGATCACTCGGCCTCAGCGGTGGCGTCCACCTTGGCCGCTGCGCGCCTGAACTCTGTGGCCGATCGAATCACCGCCGCCCAGGATGACGCGCTCAGCCGGCTGCCCGATGCTTCAGCCACGCTCATCACCCTGAACCCGCCCTTCCACATCGGCAATACGGTGACCGCCGACATCGCCTTCAAGCTCATCGACGACGCGGCCCGCGTATTGGCCCCCGGTGGCACTTTGTTATGCGTGTTCAACTCGCATCTTCGTTATCGCGGGGAGCTGTCCCGCCGCGTCGGGCCAACTTCCCAGCTGGCCCGGGACAAGACCTTCACCGTGACCAGTTCGATCAAGGCTGCCTGAGGCTTTTCCACATCTCGCGCCCGCCCGCCCCGGGCCGGAACCCGCCATCGCATTCTTGATCCATGAGCGAATCGATCGGCCAGGCCATTGCCAGCCTCACCCACGCGATCCAGGACAACCCGGTGCTCAGTGCCTCGGACGCCCTGCAGATCGCCACGCTCATTCCGACCCTGCACCAGAGCATCGCCCCAGATTCTGTTGCAGGGTCGGATACCCGATCCGCCGCGCAGCAGGATCCGCGCTTCGCCCTCGCGCTGGCCAGCAGTGCCGAAGCCGCCGCCCACGAGGCCCTGCGCACCCAAACTCTTGCCACCCATCTGGTCGAATCCACGGCGGCGCATACGCTGACCTCGGACGAGCTGAAGGCAGTCCGCTCAAGAACTGTTGATTTCACGCGCGAGGCCCATCGAACCGGACAGCGCCCTACCTTCCGCAACAGCACTGACCTGCTCGCATCCTGGCTGCACCTGGAGAATTTCGACGCTAAACGGCGCATAGCTTCAGCGCATCATGTCTTTGCCCAATTCGATTACCAGCACCAGCAGTTCCCGGCGCAGTTTCCACTGATGGCACAGCGTTTCCAGGATACGTCCCGCCCGCCTGCTGAAGCCTTATCCGCCGCCCGCCGGCTCAGTTCGCTTGAACCGCAACGCGGCGAATTCGACGCGCCGACAATTTCCACGATCCGCACCGAGGACGGCGAGCTGCTTGAATCGCTCGTGGATCTGGAAATGGACGAACCCGATACCGCGACCCGCCGCAAGGGGATCAACGGCATCTTCAAAACCGCCCGAGAGCAACAATCGGAAGAAGAACCCGAAGCGCAGGAAGGCGTCTTCCGCAAAGGCAAGCGCCACGGATTGGTCGTCTATGAGATTGCCCTGCGCCCCTTGCGTTCCGAGCTCTTCGAATCTGCGCTGGCGCAGAGCGATAATCCCCGATCCCAGGCAGGCCAGGCCGCCCGCGAGGCGTTCTCCGTAGATGCCGGACAGGACGCTAGCTCCTCCAGCGGCCATCCGGATTTCGTCACCGATGAAGAGGCCGCATCCAGTGAAGCAGCAGAACCCGCCCCGATCACTCCCGCCGCGCGCCGGCTCAACGCCCTGATGCTATTGCTTGGAGCCAACGCCAAGAGCATCAAGCGCCTGCTGGATCGTCGTCCGGCCCAGGCGCCCGGCTCGGATCCTCCGCCTTCCGAAGGCGAGGATCCGGATTTCCCGGTGATCGCTCCTCAAGTAGTGGTCATGCTGACGCTGGAAGAACTGGAAGGCCGGGCGAAGACCCACGGGGTCACCGCGCATGGATTCAGCCTGAGCCCCACGGACTTGCGACAGGCCCTGGCCAAAGCCAAGATCATCCCGATGGTGCTGGGTGGCAAGGGCGAAATCCTGGACATCGGGCGAAGCCAACGCAAGCATCCGCGCTACATGCGGCTCGGGATATCAGTACGCGATCGCGGATGCATCGTTCCGGGGTGCACTATGGACCCAGAACGATGCAACATCCACCACATCAAATTCTGGTCCGAGGGCGGGGTCACGGCGGTCTATTGGAGTGCCATGCTTTGCGACACGCATCATCATGACGTACATGCCGGGTTGATTAGGGTCATCCCCGATAGCGGTGTCCCAAAAGTGATTCTTCCGCGCTTTATGGACCCCACCCAGACTCCGGTGCGCAACCGATACAACCTCATGCAGGCTGCCTAGATTCCGGATCTTCAGGCAAGGAACGGTCGCGCGCCGGCAACTCGCACGGCTTCAGCGTTGATTCCCAGCGCATGTAGGTTGATGCGGTCGATTTCCGGGCCGCCGGCCACGTCGAGCGTTTCAGGCACAATCGTGTTGTCGGCCGGGTCAACCACTTTAAGTTCGCGCTTGGCACGGTTCAACGGTTCGCGGGCAGCAAGCGGAGCGTAGTACTCGCTGGCCAGTTGGCCACCGCCATATGACCATGGCGATCGCACGGCCACAGGGCGGGAGCCCCAGCCGGTGAGCCCGACAACGTTCATGCGCAGCTGCTGTCCGTTCAGGATTCTTCCGTTGAGGTGGTCACCATAAACCCAAGGCTGGTCGGCAATCTGCAAGAATTCGGAACGGCTGAGCTGGTTGACCGCTTCAATGCCATGTTCCGGGCAGAAGTCGGATGCAAAAATGAACCTGTGATCCACGAATTCCTTCTTGCTCTCGTTTTTCTCGGCATCCCGGCAGCTGCATTTCATGGTCTCCTGCTCAATAAGGACCGCTTGTCCCAACGCCCGCAGCCCGGTCGGGCCGTTCTGCACGTCCGCGGGAATCTCCAACGCGAAAATCCCAACTGCTCGACTGCTGATCCAGCGAAGGGTGCTGAGGATGAAGCAGAGTGCCAGCAATACCAGCGCCGCGATCATATCGAACCGAAATCCTGCATCAAGATCGGCCACAGAATGGACCTCGGTGCTGAAGTATTGCCAGAGCAGCCGGAGGGCCGGATAGGCCAGCGCTCCCCATGCCAGATTCCACATTATGGGAGGCAGGTATTTGGTGATGCCGAACGAACGCGTTTGTTGTGGTTCCACAGCGAGCGTCCCGGTGGCTTCTCTGCGCCAGCTACGCAGCAGAGCGCGAAATCTCGCGTCGCTGCATGCCACAAGGACCGTGAGCACGACGTAGTAAGCCAGCGCGAACATCACGATGGTTTGGATCCCGTCGCGGCTGGACTGCCAATAGGCGATCGCGCCGGTGAGCGCCAAGCCCAACCACTGCGCCTGCCTGCCACTGCCGACGATCACGGCCACCACGAACGCAACCATCGAGAAGGAGATCAGATCCCAAAGCGTGTCGCCCGCAGCAGCCAGCATGCCGAGTTGGTCATGCTGAACTAACAAGAAAATCACCATAGGGAGCCACACGCAGATAGCGAGCCATAAATCCGGGAAGGTGCGAGGCACCGCGGCCCACTCTTCGCGCGTCACCTGCCGCAAGGCCACCTGCTTTGCAGCGCCCTCACCTGCTCTAGTGCCGGCCGTTTCGCGATTTCCGGTCTGCATAATTAGACTCCCGCCACCTTTTATGCACTTCATTCGAACGGTTTTAGTCTATCTGTGGCAGGTTTTTGAGTCTGTCCTCCCTGGGAGCTATTCCAATTGCCTGCTCGTCAGCAGAAGTAGTGACATCAGACCTCAAGGAACACCAAGGGTGTGCGCTTAAAAACAAAGGCCCAACCCTTGCGGGTTGGACCTTTGTGAATCAGCTAAGGCTAATCACGATTTCTGCACGAGGCAGAATCCGAAATTAGTTGCCGGTCAGCTTCTCGCGCAGTGCAGCAAGAGCTTCGTCGGAAGCCAAGGTACCTGCATCGGTGGCTGGAGCCTCCGAGGAGTACGAAGCTGGTGCTGGCTCGTTGCCACCGGCGGCAGCAGCAGGCTCTGCTTCTGCGTCGGCCACGATTGCGGCAGCAACCTGCTTCTTGTGTGCTTCCCAACGCTCCTGAGCAGCAGCGTACTGTGCTTCCCATGCAGCGCGCTGGGTGTCGAAGCCCTCGAGCCATTCGTTCGACTCTGGGTCGAAGCCCTCTGGGTACTTGTAGTTGCCGGCCTCGTCGTACTCTGCAGCCATGCCGTAGAGTGCTGGGTCGAACTCGGTGCCCTCTGGGTCAACACCTTCGTTAGCCTGCTTGAGCGACAGCGAGATGCGGCGGCGCTCCAGGTCGATGTCGATAACCTTGACGAACAGCTCGTCGCCAACGGAGACAACCTGCTCAGCCAGTTCAACGTGGCGAACTGCAAGCTCGGAGATGTGAACCAGGCCTTCGATGCCGTCTTCGACGCGTACGAACGCACCGAATGGAACCAGCTTGGTAACCTTGCCCGGTACAACCTGACCCAGTGCGTGGGTGCGGGCGAAGGTCTGCCAAGGATCTTCCTGGGTAGCCTTCAGCGACAAGGAAACGCGCTCGCGGTCCAGATCGACTTCGAGAACCTCTACGGTTACTTCCTGGCCAACCTCGACAACCTCGGATGGGTGATCGATGTGCTTCCAGGACAGCTCGGAAACGTGTACCAAGCCGTCTACGCCGCCCAGGTCCACGAATGCACCGAAGTTGACGATGGAGGAAACAACGCCCGGACGAACCTGGCCCTTTTCCAGCTTGTTGAGGAAGGTCGAGCGAACCTCGGACTGGGTCTGCTCGAGCCATGCACGGCGGGAAAGAACAACGTTGTTGCGGTTCTTGTCCAGCTCGATGATCTTGGCTTCGATTTCCTGGCCGATGTATGGAGCCAGGTCGCGCACACGGCGCATCTCGACGAGCGATGCTGGCAAGAAGCCACGCAGGCCGATGTCCAGGATGAGGCCACCCTTGACAACCTCGATGACGGTACCGGTAACGACGCCGTCCTCTTCCTTGATCTTTTCGATGTCGCCCCAAGCGCGCTCGTACTGTGCACGCTTCTTGGACAGGATCAGGCGGCCTTCCTTGTCTTCCTTGGTCAGGACCAAGGCTTCGACGCTGTCGCCAACGGTGACAACTTCACCTGGGTCGACGTCGTGCTTGATGGAAAGCTCGCGGGAAGGGATGACACCTTCGGTCTTGTAACCGATGTCGAGCAGAACTTCGTCGTGGTCAACCTTGACGACGGTGCCTTCGACGAGGTCACCATCGTTGAAGTACTTGATGGTGGCGTCGACTGCGGCCAAGAAGTCCTCAGCAGATCCAATGTCGTTGATTGCGACGACTGGTGCGCTGTTGTTCTCGTTCGAGGTGATGGTCATGTAGTAGGGACTCCGATGTGGATAGATTTGATCAGTCGAAACCCCGGAAGTCCCGGAATTTCGAAGGGGGTAAAACTTGATTGCGGACACGGCAAAGCCATGGCACGCTGTTCAAGTCTACGCGTATACCAGAGTGCGGGTCAAAGCGTAACCCACTAACATCCACGTCAGCATTTTGTGAACTTCGTCATAACCGCCAGTTCACCGACCGGTTAATCAGAAAGCATATGGGGTGAATGGTGCGCGCTTCACCGCGAACAGATCGGCATTTTCTTCCAGCGAGTCCGAGCACTGGACGGTGGCCCGGCCCACCGCGAGCAGTTGCGGCAAGGACACGGTGCCCAGATAAAGCCCAGCCAATTCGCGTTCGCTCATCTCCACCCGCGCCACACCCGCCAGTTCTGCGGCGTCGTCGGCGACAGCTTTAACCCTGGCCGATCCCCCTGCGGCCTCGATGAGATAGGTCCCTTGTACCAGTCCCAGACGATCACCCACGCTAAGCGCCAGCCGCCCCTCATGGTGATAGCCGCGCGCTTCGAAGGCCGCCGGCACGTCAAGGATGCGCAGCCACAAGACATCGTCCACGGATCGGACTTCGTAATCCCGCACGTCCTGCAGCACCGAGCGCAGCGGGTCATCGGGCGCGCCTTGCGCATGGACAACTCGAACCAGATCATGGCTGGCTATATATTCCAGAAGTTTCAACCGCGCCACGTCATTGGTAGCCATCAGCTTGTGCACGACCATTTTGGCGTCGGGATCGTCCCACCCGCCGAACTTGTAGGCGGCGAAACCGCCCAGCTCGCCGGTCTCATCGTAGTAGGCCGCGTGGCGCATATTCTTGGCCTTGCTCAGGGTATCCCACCCCTCCCAACGACCCAGCGCCCACCCTTTGTCATGTTCGGTTCCATCCACCGAACCAAATGTCCGATCGAAGGAACGTGCCATCAGATCGTCGAGCTGCGGGGCAAATCGTTCAGGATCAATATCGAGCACAGTCCCCGGCAGATCCACCAGCAGCTTCAGTCCATCCTGGCACTTGAGCTTAAAACGCGTCTGGTAAGTAGCCGGCTCGAAACCAAAACGGCCATAGATGCCCGCCTCCGATACGGTCAGAGCTGCCAACGAAAAACCTTGGTCCTGCGCGTAGCGCAGATCGTCGACGATCTGCCGCGACAAGATCCCCTGGCGGCGATGTGTCGGCGAGACCGTCACAGCGGTGATCTTGTGCACCGCCACCGGCCGGGCGGCGCCTGCATTAAGCAGTCCCGGGAATGATCCATAAGTGTGCACCGGTTCGGTGGAATGGCGCGACTCCGGCGCCGCCTGCTGATCGAACACCATCGAAAACCGCAATTTCATGGCGCCCATCAAGTCCGCATAGGTGGACATGCAATCCTTGTCAGGCTGGTCCTCATAAAAACCGATGGTTGTGGCCTGCTGGAATTGGCCGATCAGCGCCTGCTGTTCGCCGTGCAGTTCTGCGGCGTCATACGTCACGGTCTTCAGATGGCTGGCAGCTTCTCGCGTCACTATGAAGTGCCCTTTCAGTCAGCTCACGGATGTACTCAGGTAGATATTGTGGCCCGCCCCCGGTGCAGATGCCACGATGCTGCCGGCGGTGAACCATGGCGGTTTCACTCCCGGCAGCATCGAATGCCCGCGGTAGCCCCTTTAGTGGGCGGCCTCATGCCAGGTTCGGCCGATGCCCGGCTGGACATCCAGCGGCACCAGCAGGTCAGCGGCATGACCCATTTCGCGGGTCACCAATTCCTGCACCTTCTCCAGCTCCCCGGCAGCGACTTCCAGAATCAATTCGTCATGGACCTGCAACAGCATCCGGGACTTGTACTGGCCTGCGGCCAAGCCCTCAGCGATCTTGAGCATGGCGACCTTGACCAGGTCCGCGGCCGACCCCTGAATCGGAGCATTCAGCGCAGCGCGTTCGGCGATATCGCGAAGCCGCCGATCCGAGCTATTGAGCTCCGGCAGGTAGCGGCGGCGGCCGAAGATGGTTTCGGTGTAGCCATCCTTGCGGGCCTGATCGACCACCGAGCGCAGGTAGGTGCGGACCGCACCGAAACGATCGAAGTAGTCCTTCATCAGCTTGCGGGCTTCGTCCACGCCGATCTTCAGCTGCTTGGACAGGCCGAAGCTGCTCAGTCCGTAGGCCAAGCCGTAGCTCATGGCCTTGACCTTGGAACGCATCTCCGAAGTAACCTCTTCCGGGGCCACGTTGAACACGCGCGAACCGACATAGCGGTGCAGGTCTTCGCCGTTCTGGTAGGCCTCGATCAGCCCTTCGTCTTCGGACAGGTGCGCCATGATGCGCATTTCGATCTGCGAGTAGTCCACGGTCAGCAGGGTTTCGTAGCCTTCGCCCACCATGAACACGTCGCGGATCCGGCGCCCCTCTTCGGACCGCACCGGAATGTTCTGCAGGTTCGGGTTCAAGCTGGAAAGCCGGCCAGTCGCCGCGACAGTCTGTGCGTAGGTCGTATGAATGCGACCGTCCGAGTGCGTGGCCTTGAGCAAGCCGTCCACCGTCTGGCGCAACTTGATGGCATCGCGGTACGCCATCAGGGCCACCAGGAAAGGATGCCCGGTCTTGACCAGAAGATCCTGCAATGACTCGGCATCGGTGGTGAAGCCGGTCTTGATCTTCTTGGTGCGCGGCAGATCCAATTCCTCGAACAGCACGACCTGCAGCTGCTTGGGGCTAGAAAGATTAACCTCGTGTCCGATCGCCGCGAACGCGTCGTTGGTCGCCTGATCCACTTGGGTGGTGAAGTGCGCGCGCAACTCGTTCAACCGGTCCACGTCCACTGCAACACCGGCGCGCTCCATCTCGAAGAGCACCGGAATCAGTGGAAGCTCCATTTGCGCGGCCAGCTCATCAGCATGCTTTTCGGCGAGCTTGGTAGCGAGGAAGGCGGAGAGATCGTGGATCGCCTGGGCCTGGGCCAATGTCGGCTCGGCTAGATCCGAGGTCAGCCCCAGATCCAGTTCGCCCTTTTTCGCCTCGTGCACGGGCACGGCGTACTTCAGGTGGTACTGCACCACATCCACCAGGTCGTGGCTGCGGCGATCCGGCTGGATCAGGTACGCGCTGATGAGCGTATCGTCCTTGATTCCGGCAACCGGCAGACCTCGTTCGATCAAGAGGTGCATCGCGGCTTTGGCATCGTGGAAGATCTTCGGCGCGTTCTCATCGGCCAGGAATCCGGCCAGCACGCTCTCGGTGGCTTCATCCAGTTCAGCCAATTCGAGCCAAGCAGCCTGTGCACCTTGGAAAAGCGCCAGCCCCACTGCTTCGCCGTCGACAACGGCCGGCTGCACGGCGATCGGCGCGCCCTTGCCCGCGTCGATAAAGCTCTGCAAGCCTTCGGCGTTGTCGGTGATTACGCGGGTGAAAGCCGCGACCTCAGGTGCCGCTTCCTCTTCCTGGGCAGCGAACAGGTCAAAGAGCCGCTTGCGCAGCGTATTGAACTCCAGCGCCTCAAAGAGGTTCTCGATTTCCTCGCGATTCGGCGCCTCAAGCTCCATCTCTTCCAGGGTCACCGGCAGCTCAAGATCGTGCTTGAGCTGGTTGAGGCGACGGTTGCGGGTCACGTTGTCCACGTGCTCGCGCAGGGATTCGCCGACCTTGCCCTTGATGGCATCGATATTTTCCAGGATGCCGGCCAGATCGCCGTAGAGGTTGATCCATTTGGCGGCCGTCTTCGGGCCAACGCCTGGCACACCGGGCAGGTTATCCGCGGTCTCGCCGACCAGTGCGGCCAAATCCGAGTAGCGTTCAGGCCGGACGAAGTATTTCGCTTCCACGGCCGCCGCATCCATCGGCGGAATGTCACTGATGCCCTTCTTCGGGTACAGCACCAGGGTCTTTTCGGTGATCAGCTGGAAGGCGTCGCGGTCGCCGGAAACCACCAGGACATCGAATCCCGCCTCTTCGCCCTTGGTGGCCAGCGTGGCGAGGATGTCATCAGCCTCGAAGCTTTCCAGGGTGATAGCAGGAATGTTCATCGCCTTCATGACTTCTTGGATGAGGTCGATCTGCCCGTAGAACTCTTCGGGGGTCTTGTTTCGACCGCCCTTGTACTCGGTGTACTCCAACGAGCGGAAGGTCGGGGTGTCCAAGTCGAAGGCCACAGCCACGTGTGTAGGCTTCTGCTGTCGGATCATGGTCAGCAGCATCGATACAAAACCATGCACGGCGTTTGTGTGCTGTCCGGTGCTCGTTGCGAAGTTTTCCGCCGGCAACGCGTAGAACGCGCGGAACGCCATGGAGTGTCCGTCGATAATCAGCAGTCTCTTGTCCGACGAGGGTGTCGGTTTGGTAGTTTCGCTCACACCTGAAAGCCTAGTTGCCATGAACGACAATTTCACTACTCAACCCACGCAATCTTCGGCACATCCCTTCGCCGATCAGCTGTCCCGGCACGGCATCCCGGAGACCATGTGGCCTTATCTCACCCAGAACGGCGTTGGCGAGCTGGTGGAGAAATTGCAGATCGTCTTCACCGAGTTCAGCACGCAGCGGCTTTGCGCGACCATGCCGGTGGCGGGAAACACCCAGGTCTACGGCATTCTGCACGGCGGCGCCTCGGCTGCATTGGCCGAGACGCTGGGCTCCATGGCCGCTGCCCTGCACGGGGCGGGAACCTCGCAACCGGTGGGCGTGGATTTGAACATCACCCACCACAAGGCCGGCCGATCTGGAATGGTGACGGCCCAGTGCACCCCGATCCACCTGGGTGCCCGCAGCACCAGCCACGAGATCATTATCAGCAACGACGCCGGCCAGCGGCTGGCCACCGCGCGGATCACTAATATGCTCTTGCCGCTGGAGCGCTAGCCCTAAAGCAGGGGGGTGCTCAGCCGACCGAGTAGCGCGTGATGAAGGTATCGTCGCCAAGGCCGGTGATTTCCAGCGATGACAGCTGCGCGCTGATGCCTCGGCCAAAAATGCTGGTTCCCTCGCCCAGCACCACCGGAACGGTCACGATGAGCACTTCATCGAGCAGGTTAGCCTGTACGAATCCCCCGGCTACATCAGCACCGCCGGCGATCCACACATCCCCGGCGCCCGCGCTGCGTGCAATATCCTGGCTCCAGAATCCGATTTCGCCGCGGATGAAGGTCAAGTCGGTCTGGGGCAAGGTCGGCAGCTCGTGATGAGTGAAAACCCACACGGGCTTGTTGCCGAACATCCACTGCATGCGCCCTTCGGCGACTTCACGGGCGATATCGGCGTAAGTTTTGCCTCCGATCACGACCGCTCCGACCTTCTCGAAGAACTGGTCGAAATGTTCTTTCACACCGGGTTGCTGGGCGAACGTGGTGAACCAATGCGCCCCTTTGTTGCCGTCGGCGATAAAACCGTCAACGGAGGCACCCACGTAGTACTTGAAGCTTGTCATGGCTCCAGTCTAGGGGTGCCTCCGTTGAAGGCAATATTAAGTCCTTTGCACCTGCCAGATCCTGGTTTCCCGGGATCTTCTTGGCGCTAGTGGCTTGAGGAGAAGCCCAAGATCGCTTCGCTCAGCTGCGGCACGATCAGCACGACGCCGAAGGCGACGATCGATCCGGCAACTGTGAAGCAGGCGTAGGCTCCGGTCTTGCTCAGGCTGGTGCTCTTGCCGTCGTCCTTGGCGACAGCAAGCAGGCGCACGCCGAATGAATATGCAGCGACGATCAGCATTGCCGAAATCCACGTGACAATGGCAACGATCCCAAAGGCGGCCCAGTCGATCATGAGTTATCAGCTTCCTTCTGCGCTGCAGCGAGCTTGGCCTGCTGCGCTTCGGCTTTTGCCTTGGCCCGACGCTGCTTCTTGGTCAAGATGTTGACCGCTGCGCCGGAGTTGTCGATGTCGGACATGGTGGCTTCTGCGCCGTGTGGCTGCTTGCGCGAGGCGAACCAGATCGTCAGCATGGCAGCAACGCCCAGAACGGCGACGATCATCACGCCGACGTTGCCCAGGTGGGTGATCCAGGCAGCCACGCCACCGACGATCGCGGCGGCCGGCAAGGTGAAGAGCCAGCCCAGGGCGATGCGCCCGGCGGTCCCCCAGCGGACTTCGCCGCCCTTGCGGCCCAGTCCCGAACCGATCACCGAACCGGAAGCGACCTGGGTGGTCGACAGCGCGAAGCCCAGGTGGGAGGAGGCCAGGATCGCCGAGGCGGTGGAGACCTCCGCGGCGAAGCCCTGTGCAGGCTTCACATCGGTCAGGCCCGAACCCATGGTCTGGATGATGCGCCAGCCACCGGTGTAGGTACCCAGTGCGATGGCAAAAGCACAGGCGGCAACAACCCACAGGTGCACGCCGGAGTCGGAATCCTGCAGCCCCGATGCGACCAGGGTCAGCGTGATGATGCCCATGGTCTTCTGCGCGTCATTGGTGCCGTGAGACAGCGCAACGAGCGAGGAGGAGAAAATCTGGCCGTAGCGGAAGCCGCCGCGTTTCGGCGAGGCGCCGCTTTGGCGCTTGGTGATGGCGTAGGCCAGCTTGGTGCTCAGATATGCGGAGACGCCGGCGATCACCGGCGCGCAGATCGCCGGCAGCAAGACCTTGGAAAGCAGAACACCGTAGTTCACCGAAGCGAAGCCGGCACCGACAATAGCGGCACCGACAAGACCGCCGAAGAGCGCGTGCGAGGAGCTGGAAGGAAGTCCCAGCAGCCAGGTCAGCAGATTCCAGATCACAGCGCCCATGAGGCCGGCAAAGATCATGGCCGGGCCGATGGCTACGCCGGTGGATGGGTCTTCGTTGATGATGCCGCCAGAGATGGTCTTCGCTACCTCGGTCGAGAGGAAAGCGCCGACGAGGTTCAGAATTGCGGCGAGGGCAACTGCCTTCTTAGGGGTGATTGCACCGGTTGCGATCGGGGTGGCCATCGCATTGGCCGTGTCATGAAAACCGTTGGTGAAGTCGAAAAACAACGCCAAGGCGATGACCAGGACGACGATCAGCGTCAAATCCATTTAGTACCAGCCTGAGGGGTCGAACGGCAAGGGGAAGTGTGCGGGCTTCGAATAAGTTCCCCTGCGGAAGTCAGTGTCATGCAGGACTTGGTTCCAAGCGCAGTTTCAATCTTAGGCGTACTGAGCGGTTCGTCAATCTAGGCAGTCAACTAACAACTGGCTAATTTCGGATTAACTTTGAACTTTCAGCAGGCCTAACGCTCAATGGCCGATGCCCCACACTGCGTGGACATGAAAAATGTGCGTCAAAACACAAGGTGTCTTAACGCACATCTTCATCGACGGCCTATGAGCTGCAGGCGCCTACTTGACCTGGTCGACCACGGTTTCCGCTACCTGGCGCATGCTCAGGCGGCGATCCATGGAGGTCTTCTGGATCCAGCGGAAGGCTTCCGGCTCGGTCAAGCCCATCTTGGTGATCAGCAGGCTCTTGGCGCGATCAACCAATTTGCGGGTCTCGAACTGCTCGGCGAGGTTGCTGACTTCTTCTTCCAGCGCGCGCAGCTCGTCATTGCGTGAAATGGCGATCTCGATGGCCGGAGTCAGATCGGCCGGGGTGAATGGCTTCACCACGTAGGCCATGGCGCCGGCTTCGCGAGCGCGCTCCACCAGTTCCTTCTGGCTGAAGGCGGTCAACAGCACGACCGGGGCGATCTTCTCCTTGACGATTGCCTCGGCGGCGGTAATGCCATCCATGACCGGCATCTTCACGTCCATGAGCACCAGGTCCGGCTTCAGCTCCCGAGCCTTGTCCAATGCGCTCTGCCCGTTATCGGCCTCGGCGACAACCTCGTAGCCTTCGGAGCGAAGGATTTCGACGATATCCAGGCGGATAAGAGTTTCGTCCTCGGCAACGAGAACACGACGCGGTGTGGACTGCACCTCGGATGGAATTCGGGTGATTTCGGGTAGTTCGCTCATTGGCGCCTTCCTCCATGGTCAAAAATCCTGTCCGTGCGCTGGACAGCAGATAGATGGTTTCCGATAGCGAAGCCACGTTGCCTCGGTTTCACATATAAGCCTACTTGCATGTACTCTAGTTCAGGCGAAGACGCGAGGATCCTGATTAGGAAATCTGGAAAACCTCTAGTAAAGTAGTCAAAGTGCCAGCCCAAGTGGCGGAATCGGTAGACGCGCCGCACTCAAAATGCGGTATCGAAAGATGTGTGGGTTCGAGTCCCACCTTGGGCACAATATAGAAACCGCTGGACCGAAGATTTTTTCTGGTCCAGCGGTTTTTTCATGCCCGGAATCAGCATGGCTGTGACCGAGTTCACAGCAACGGCCTTTTGCCCCCAGTGCACAAAAAGTTCCGCTGCCCGACACCAGATGGTGTTGAACAGCGGAACTTTTAAGGTATCAGCGTAATAGCCGAATGTTACAGGGACTCAGGAGTCGAAACATTCTCCGCTGCCCATGGGCCGACCTTTTCACGGGCAGGCATTGGCTTGCCGTCAACCAGCTGGCCTGCGTCGGCCAGATCGCCGATCTTGTGCACGCGCAGCGAGTTGGTGGAACCGGCCTGTCCTGGAGGGGAACCGGCAGCGATGCACACCAGGTCGTTGATGTCGGCCAGGCCTTCGGAGAGCAGAGCCTCGTCCACCTGGGCGGTCATCTTATCGGTGTGGTCCGCGTAAGCCACCAGGCGAGCCTGGATGCCCCACATCAGGGTCATGATGTTGTAGGTCTGCTGCAGCGGGGTGAAGGCCAGTACCGGCTTCTTCGGGCGCAAGCGCGAAAGACGTCGAGCCGAGTCGCCGGACTGGGTGAAGGCCACAATGTACTTTGCATCCAGCTGATCGGAGATCTCCACAGCGGCACGGGTGATCGCGCCACCGCGGGTCTTAGGCGCCGAGCCCAGACGCGGGATGCGGTCCAGGCCGTGCTCCTCGGTGGAGGAGATGATGCGGGACATGGTCTCCACGGTCTCCACCGGGTAGGAACCCACCGAGGTCTCCCCCGACAGCATGACCGCGTCGGCGCCATCAAGCACGGCGTTGGCGCAGTCCGAGGCTTCAGCGCGGGTCGGAGTTGGCGACTCGATCATCGATTCGAGCACCTGGGTGGCGACGATGACCGGCTTGGCCCAGCGGCGGGCCAGCTCAACGGCGCGCTTCTGCACCACAGGAACTTCTTCCAGCGGCAATTCGACGCCGAGGTCGCCACGGGCCACCATGATGGCGTCGAAGGCGTCGACGATCTCCTCGAGCGCAGCTACTGCCTGCGGCTTCTCGATCTTGGCGATCACTGGGACGCGACGGCCTTCTTCGTCCATGATCTCGTGCACGCGCGAAATGTCTTCGGCGTTGCGCACGAAGGACAGGGCGACCATATCGATGCCGGCACGCAGTGCCCAGCGCAGATCGTCCTCGTCCTTTTCGCTCAACGCAGGAACGTTCACAGCCACGCCTGGCAGGTTGATGCCCTTGTTATTGGACACCTCGCCGCCGACGACGACCTCGGAGTGAACCGAAGTGGCGTCGACCGAAACGGCCTTGAGCTTGACCTTGCCGTCGTTGACCAGCAGGAAGTCCCCTGGCTTGACGTCGTTAGGCAGGCCCTTGAAGGTGGTCGAGCACAGGTTGCGAGTGCCCTCGACGTCGTCGATGGTGATGGTGAATTCTTCGCCGGCTTCAAGGATGTACTTGGCGTTGTCCTTGAAGCGGCCCAAGCGGATCTTCGGACCCTGCAGGTCGGCGAAAATACCTACCGCACGGCCGATCTCTGCTGCCGCGTTGCGCACATTCGCCAAGGATTGTGCGTGCATGGAGTGGTCTCCATGGCTCATGTTCAAACGGGCTACGTCTACGCCCGCCTTTAGTACCGCTACAGTGTTTTCATAGCTCGCCAGGGCTGGACCCCAGGTTGCCACAATCTTTGCGCGTCTCATTCCGTCAGCCAAATGCCTTTCATGTTCACACAGGCAAAATGCGGCCCACCCGGGATCCGGGTGTGCCGCATTCAAGCCTATGACACTCAAATGATGCTGATGGCCCTATCGGTTGGAGCTACCGGTGCTGGGAGGGTGGTCGAGCCCATGAGGAACTTATCGACCGAGGCTGCGCAAGCGCGGCCTTCGGCGATAGCCCACACGATCAGCGACTGTCCCCGACCGGCGTCTCCGGCGACGAAGACCGATTCGGTGTTCGTCATGTAGTAGCCATCTCGGGCGACGTTGCCCCGGTTGTCGAATTCGATACTGACCTGTTCGTCCAGCCCTGAAACTTCAGGTCCGGTGAACCCGAGGGCAAGCAAAACCAGATCCGCTTTGATTACGCGTTCGGTTCCAGGCTTCGGGAGGCGCTTGCCAGCAACAAATTCTGTCTCTGCAACTGTAACACCGATCACCTTGTTCTGCTCAGTTCCCTCACCATTGACAAAGTTCACAGTCGAGGCGAGGTAGGTGCGTTCGCCGCCTTCCTCATGGGAAGACTGCACCTCAAAGAGCACTGGCATCATTGGCCACGGGTGGTTTTCGCTACGTTCAACGCCCGGCTGCTTGCCGATCGCCAGCGTCGTAACACTAGCAGCTCCCTGGCGCAGGGAGGTGCCGATGCAGTCCGAGCCGGTGTCGCCGCCGCCGAGGATCACCACATGCTTGCCCTTGGCATCAATGGCGCGCTGTGCGCTGGTGCCGGCAACCACGCGGTTGTTATCGGTGAGGAATTCCATAGCGTGGTGCACGCCATCGAGCTTGTTGCCGGGTACCGGAAGCTCGCGCGGCACGGTGGCGCCGGTGGCGACAATCACCGCGTCGTAGTCGCGCTGCAACTGGTTCCAGGTGATGTCCTTGCCGATCTCGATGCCGGTGCGGAAGATCGTGCCTTCCTCGCGCATCTGGGCCAGGCGGCGATCGATGATCTGCTTTTCCAGCTTGAAGTCCGGAATGCCGAAGCGCAGCAGACCGCCAATGGCCTCATCGCGTTCGTACACTGCCACGGTGTGGCCGGCACGAGTCAGTTGCTGGGCCGCGGCCAAGCCGGCAGGGCCCGAACCGACGATGGCCACGCGGTGCTCGGTGTGGCGTGCTGGCGGCTGCGGAACGAAGTCCCCGCCATCCATCAGGTGCTCAGCCAGTTCGGCTTCCACCTGCTTGATGGTCACCGCAGGCTGGTTGATGCCCAGCACGCAGGAGGATTCGCACGGGGCCGGGCACAGCTTGCCGGTGAGCTCCGGGAAGTTGTTGGTGGACAGCAGGCGGGCCGCCGCATCATCCAGCCGGCCCTTGTAGGTCAGGTCGTTGAACTCAGGGATCAGGTTGCCCAGCGGGCAGCCCTGGTGGCAGAACGGAATGCCGCAGTCCATGCAGCGCGATGCCTGCTGCTGCAGGGTGCCATTCTTCTGGCGCTCTACAACTTCCTTGTAGTCCATGATGCGCACCGGTACCGGGCGCTTGGGTTGGGTGACGCGCTCGGTCACCTTCAGGAATCCGCGTGGATCAGCCACGGGTCACCTCCAAAATCTTGTTCCATACCTGTGGCGAATCAGGGTTCTGCCCATTGGCTTCAGCATCACTGCGCACCTGCTGCACGGCTGCGAAGTCGCGCGGGGTAATGCTGGTGATGCGGCTGCGGGTCTGCTCCCAGTTCAGCACCAGGCGCTGCGCCAGCGGCGAAGCGGTCTGCGCGATGTGCTCGGTGAGCAGCGCGTGGATGCGCTCGGCTTCCTGATCGGTGATCGGGTTGATCAGCAGGTCGCCCTGGCTGGCGGCCAGCGGGTTGAGCTTGGCTTCGTCGAAGTCGACGATCCATGCGACACCGCCGGAGAAGCCAGCGCCGAAGTTGCGGCCGGTCTCCCCCAGGATCAGCACTTCGCCACCGGTCATGTACTCGCAACCGTGTTCGCCGATGCCCTCGGTGATGATGGTCGCCCCGGAGTTGCGCACGGCGAAGCGTTCGCCGACCATGCCGTTGATGAACATCGAACCGCTGGTGGCGCCGTAGCCCACCACGTTGCCGGCAATCACCTGTTCTTCCGGTGCGGAAGTGGTGCTCGTCGGCGGGTGGATGACGATCTTGCCGCCGGACAGGCCCTTGCCGACATAGTCGTTGGCATCGCCGTCCAGGGACAGGGTGACACCGGCTGGCAGGAATGCGCCCAGCGACTGGCCGGCACGCCCGGCGAGGTTCACCGTGATGGTGTCCTCATCCAGGGTCTCCAGTCCGAAGGTCTTGGTGACATGGTGGCCCAGCAGCGTGCCGACCGAGCGGTCGGTGTTCACGATGTCCGCGTCGATGGTGACCGGGATGCGATCCGACAGGGCCGGGCTCGCGGCGGCCAGCAGGCGCTGGTCCAGGTGGCTGTCCAGACCGTGGTCCTGGCCGATGCGGCGCCGGCGGGCGGCAACTTCGACAGCAGGCTCATGGGTGATGGCAGCCAGCGCCAGGCCCTGGACCTTCTGGTGCGCGCCGAGCTGATCGGCGTCGGTCTCCAGCAGTTCAACACGGCCGATCACTTCATCCAGGGTGCGGGCACCGAGGGAAGCGAGCAGTTCGCGGACTTCCTGGGCGATGAACTCGAAGAAGTTCACCACGAATTCGGCCTTGCCGCTGAAGCGTTCGCGCAGCACAGGGTTCTGCGTGGCCACGCCTACCGGGCAGGTATCCAGGTGGCAGACGCGCATCATGATGCAGCCCGAGACCACCAGCGGCGCGGTGGCGAAACCGAACTCCTCGGCACCCAGCAGGGCGCCGATGAGCACGTCGCGGCCGGTCTTGAGCTGGCCGTCGACCTGAACGGTCACGCGGTCGCGCAGGCCGTTGAGGATCAGGGTCTGCTGTGCTTCAGCCAGGCCCAGTTCCCACGGGGTTCCCGCGTGCTTCAGCGAGTTCATCGGCGAAGCGCCGGTGCCGCCGTCGTGGCCGGAAATCAGGACCACGTCGGCCTTGGCCTTGGCCACGCCGGCAGCCACGGTGCCGATGCCGGATTCGGAGACCAGCTTCACGTGGACGCGGGCGCTCGGGTTCGAGCACTTGGCGTCGTGGATCAGCTGGGCCAGGTCCTCGATCGAGTAGATATCGTGGTGCGGTGGCGGGGAAATTAGCCCCACACCCGGGGTGGAGTGGCGGGTCTTGGCGATCCATGGGTAGAGCTTCTGGCTCATCAGCTGGCCGCCCTCGCCCGGCTTGGCGCCCTGGGCCATCTTGATCTGGATGTCGTCGGCGTTGGACAGGTACAAGCTGGTCACGCCGAAACGGCCCGAGGCAATCTGCTTGACCGCGCTGCGGCGCTCGGGATCGAGCAGGCGCTCAGGGTCCTCGCCGCCTTCACCGGTGTTGGACTTTCCGCCCAAACGGTTCATGGCGATCGCCAGGGTCTCGTGGGCTTCGGCGGAGATCGAGCCGTAGCTCATCGCACCGGTGGCGAAGCGCTTCACGATCTCGGAGACCGGTTCAACCTCGTCGATGTCGATCGGGGTGATGCCCTCGGTCTTGAGCTTGAGCAGGCCACGCAGGGTCTTGAGCTCAGCGGCCTGATCGTCCACAGCCTTTGTGTACTCCTTGAACACGTCGTAGCGACGGGTGCGGGTGGAGTGCTGCAGGCGGAAGACGGTCTGCGGGTCGAACAGGTGCGGCGGGCCCTCGCGGCGCCACTGGTATTCGCCTCCGACTTCGAGTTCGTTGGCCTGGGAGGCGCCTTCGATCTCCGGGTAGGCGCGAGCGTGGCGGGCGGCGGCTTCAGCTGCCACCACATCCAGCTCGATGCCCGAAAGCTTGGTGGTGGTTCCGGTGAAGTACTGGTCGACCACGCGCTGGGACAGGCCCACGGCTTCGAAGGTCTGGGCACCGCAGTAGCTGGAGACCGTGGAGATGCCCATTTTGGACATGATCTTCAGTACGCCCTTGCCCAGGGCCTTGATCAGGTTCGAGTTGGCGGTGGCGCCATCGATGCCCGGCAGTTCGCCCTCTTCGGCCATCTGCTCCACCGACTCCAAGGCCAAGTACGGGTTGATCGCGGCAGCGCCGTAGCCGATCAGCACCGCAATATGGTGCACTTCGCGGGCGTCGCCGGATTCGATGATCAGCGAGGCGCGGGTGCGGTTGGAGCTCTTGAGCAGGTGGTGGTGGACGGCGCTGGTCAGCAGCAGCGATGGGATCGGGGCCCATGCTGCGGAGGAATCGCGGTCGGAGAGCACGATGTAGCGCACACCGCGGTTCACCGCTGCGGAGACCTTTTCGCAGATTTCCTGCAGGCGGGCGCGCAGCTCGGATTCGCCGCCGGCCGGGCGGTACAGGCCGCGGACCTTCAGCGAGAGCTTCGAACCGGACTCGTCGCGCAGGTTCACGATCTTGGCCAGCTGGTCGTTGGTCAGCACCGGGTAGTCCAGGGCGATCTGGGACTGCGGGACCTTGTCCAGGCTCAGCAGGTTGCCATCCGGGCCGATGGTCGTGCTCATCGAAGTGACCAGCTCTTCGCGGATGGCATCCAGCGGCGGGTTGGTGACCTGGGCGAAGGACTGGGTGAAGTAGTCGAAGAGCAGGCGCTGGCGGTCGGCCAGGGCCGCGATCGGCGTGTCGGTGCCCATGGCTGCCAGCGGCTCGGCGCCGGTGGTGGCCATTGGAGCCAGCAGGATGCGCAGCTCCTCGGTGGTGTAGCCGAAGGTCAGCTGGCGCAGCAGCACGGAGGCCGAATTGTGGCGCACGTGCTCCAGGTCAGGGAAGTCGGCCAAGGTCTTCATATTCTGCGAGACCCATTCGCGCCAAGGCTTGGCCGCAGCGACCTCGGCCTTGATCTCGGCGTCTTCCACAATGCGTCCGGCGTTCAGATCGACGGCGAACATCTTGCCCGGGGCGACACGGCCCTTGGAGACGATGTGCTCTTCAGCCACGTCGATCACGCCGACCTCGCTGGCCAGGACGACCAGATCGTCATCGGTGACCCACCAGCGGGCCGGGCGCAGGCCATTGCGGTCCAGCACGGCGCCGGCCATCTGGCCGTCGGTGAAGCAGACCGCTGCCGGGCCGTCCCAAGGCTCGATCAGCATCGAATGGTACTGGTAGAAGGCGCGCAGATCCGCGTCCATCTGGGTGTCGTTTTCCCATGGCTGCGGGATCATCATCATGATCGCTTCGGTGACGTTGCGCCCCGAGAGCATGAGCATTTCGGCCACTTCGTCGAAGCTGGCCGAGTCCGAGGCACCCGGGGTGCAGATCGGGAACAGCTCTTCGGGGACCTCGCCGAGCAGCGTGGAGTCCAGGGTGGACTGGCGGGCACGCATCCAGTTGCGGTTGCCCTTGACCGTGTTGATCTCGCCGTTGTGCGCGATGGTGCGGAAAGGCTGGGCCAGCGGCCACGACGGGAAGGTGTTGGTGGAGAAGCGCGAGTGCACGATCGCGCAACGGCTGGTGAAGGCCGGATCGGACAGATCCGGGTAGAACGGTTCTAGCTGCGCGGTGGAGACCATGCCCTTGTAGACGATGGACTGCGCGGAGAAAGAAGCGAAATAGATGCCCATCTTGTTGTGCGCACGGCGGCGGATGCGCCAGGCGGCGGCATCAAGTTCGCGGCTGCTCAACGCGGGTTCGCCGGCAGGCGAGGAAACGAAGAACTGGGTGATGTAAGGCATGACCTTGCGTGCCGAGGCGCCGAGCACCGAGGCGTCGACCGGCACTTCGCGCCAGCCCAGGACCGCGAGGTTCTCTTCAGCGGCGAGGCCTTCGAGCTCAGACTGGGCGAATTCGCGCTCTTTGGTTTCAGCAGGCAGGAACCCCATGCCCACGGCATACGTTCCAGCCGCTGGGAGGGGGAAGTTTGTGGCGCCGCGCAGGAATGCGTCTGGCATGTGAAGCAGGATGCCCGCACCGTCACCGGTGCCTTCGTCGGCGCCGATGGCGCCACGGTGTTCCAGGCGGCGCAGAGCGGTCAGCGCGTGCACGACGATCTCGTGGCTGGATTCGTTCTTCAGGGAGGCAATCATTGCCAGACCGCAGGCGTCCTTTTCAGCCGCTGGATCATACAATCCCTGCGCGGCAGGCATTGCGGCGAAGCGGGTGTACGGCGAGGCAACGTCCTCGCCGGAGCCTGGCGAGGCGTTCATTTGGACTCCGGTCATGCTCATGAGCGTGCCTTTCTGTGGTTCATGCAGGATAGGCGCGCCAGGCCCTTTGGCAAAGAGTATATTTCCTGCAAGGGCGACCGGCCGCCTGGATGTTTCATCGTGCTGAAACTTGTCGACAGTGCTAAGCGGGGTATGCCTGCGTATCGAGGTTCCGGGGACGAACATTTCCCACCTCGTTGTGGTACTGCATCGCGGGTCCGCTCCAGGGGGTTGAGGGGCCCATCACGATGCCAACATCACACGTTACGCAATTTTTGTTTCTCCAGTGCGACCGTTTGTGTTTCAGAAATGTTAAAAACGGGGTCTACGCCACATTTCCAGAACACCTCATCCTGAGGTCGAAGTCCGAAAAAACCGGTTTTGTCTACCTGTTTTGGCAGTTTCTTATGTTTCGGGAATGTTGCGGACTCTTATCGCGGGCCGCGAGAAATTTCTTCCGAATTTTTCCGCAGGTTTCGCCATACTTCGCCGATCGCGCGTCATGAAAGCAGCATCCGGCGGCCACCTGCCCGGGTTAAACAGCGGTGGCCGGCAAGCACGTTTGCTTGCCGGCCACCGCCGCTGGCTCAGGACCGGGGGTCGATCCCCGGCACCGGGCTACTGGATATCTTTTTCCTGTGCGCCCTCATCGGTTGGCTTGGCAGTCTGGCCGGCCTGATCCGATCCGGTGCCCTGCACCGCAGGTTCCGGGGCGCGCCCGGGCAGGAAGAACGGATCGGCAACCTGCGACCTGGTGCGCTTCAATACCAGCACCAGCGCGATCGCGCCGGCGATCACCAGCGCGATGGCCAGCCACTGGTGGACGCGCAGGCCCACCGGGCCGATGTTGATGATCTCCGCCGGATCCAGACGCAGGGATTCGGTGAAGGTGCGGCCGATGCCGTACCAGATCATGTAGCAGCAGAACATGGCGCCGCGGCGCAGCTTGAACTTCCGATCGAGCGCGATCAATACCAGCGCACCGAGAACGTTCCACAGCGACTCGTACAGGAAGGTCGGGTGGAAAAGCGTATCGGCCGGGAGTCCCGCGGGGAAGTTGTAGTTGTCCGGGTCGATCTGCAGCCCCCATGGCAGCGTGGTCGGTGCACCGAAAAGCTCCTGGTTGAACCAGTTGCCCCAGCGTCCCAGCGCCTGCGCCAGCAGTAGCCCCGGAACGGCCGCGTCGGCGAAGGCCGAGAGCCGCACGCCGGTTTTGCGGCAGCCGATCCAGGCGCCCAAGGCTCCGAGCGAGACCGCGCCCATGATGCCCAGCCCGCCCAGCCACAGCTGCGGGATCTCGGCCCAGTGCGACTGTTGCCCGCCCAGGCCGAAGTAGTACATCGGATCGGTAATCAGCACATGGTAGAGCCGTCCGCCGATGATGCCGAAGGGAATCGCCCAGATCGCGATATCCCAGAGCATGTCCGAATTGCCGCCGCGAGCCTGCATCCGCTTGTTCGTCAGCCACAGGGCGATCAGGATGCCGGCCAGGATGCACAGAGCATAGGCGTGGATGGTCAGCGGGCCGATGCTGAATTTGGAGAACTCCGGGGGCGGCGACGGAATGGAGGCCGGCAGCGCGAGGGCCAGTTGCGTGCTCAAGCCCATCAGGCTCGTCCGCTCAGTTCAGCCGCGAGGCGCCCCACCGCTGGCACTCCCCCGTCACGCAAGGCAGCTACCAGCGCGGTACCGACGATCACGCCGTCCGCGTAGGCGCCGATTTCTTCCACGTGCTCGCGGCGCGAGACGCCCAGCCCCACGCACGCGTTCACGGCGCCGGCCGAGTGGGCGGCGGCCACCACGGCTTCGGCAGCCGAGGAGACCTCGCTGCGCGCACCGGTGACGCCCATCAGCGAAACACAGTAGATGAAGCCGCTGGAAGCATCCACGGTGCGCTGCACGCGCTGTTCGGTGGAGGATGGCGCGATCAGGAAGACCCGCTCCAGATCGTACTTGGTGCTCGCTTCGATCCATTCGCCGGCTTCTTCGGGCACCAGGTCCGGGGTGATCAGCCCGGCGCCGCCGGCTTCGGCGAAGCGGCGCGAGAATTCATCCACGCCCAGGCGCAGTACCGGGTTCCAGTAGGTCATCACCATCACTGCCACGTCGGTGCGTTCGGTAATCCCGCGCACGATGTCAAAAATCTGCGGCACCTTGAAGCCATTGGCCAGGGACTGCACCGTGGCTTCCTGGATTACCTGTCCGTCCATCACCGGGTCGGAGTACGGGATGCCGATTTCGATGATGTCCACGCCGTTCTCGGCCAGCGCTACGGCGGCCTCGATGCTGGTCGGCACATCCGGGAAGCCGGCAGGCAGGTAGCCGATCAGCGCTGGGCGACCCTCGGCACGAGCGGCTGCGATCTTTTCGGCACTAGTCACGCGGGTCATCTACTTCTCCTCGGAGTTCTGCGAGTTGGCCGCGTTGATTTCGGCTTCGGCGTCTTTTTCGTCGATCATGTTGAACCAGGCGGCAGCGGTGCCCACGTCCTTGTCACCACGGCCCGAAAGGTTCGCGATGATGATGGTTTCTTGCGGCACGGCTCCTTCGGCGATCTTGCGCTGGGCCAGGCGGATGGTGCCGGCCAGCGCGTGGGCGGACTCGATCGCCGGCAGGATGCCCTCGGTGCGGCATAGGGCCTTGAATGCGTCCATCGCCTCGGTATCGGTCACCGGTTCGTAGCTGACCCGTCCGATGTCCGAGAGGTACGCGTGCTCAGGGCCGACGCCCGGGTAGTCCAGCCCGGCGGAAATGGAGTGCGACTCGATGGTCTGGCCGTCCTCATCCTGCATCAGGTAGGACTTCGCGCCGTGCAGCACGCCGGGGCGGCCCAGGGTGATGGTGGCCGCGTGGCGATCGGTATCCACGCCGTCGCCGCCGGCCTCGAAGCCGTAGATTTCTACTTCCGGGTCGTCCAGGAAACCATGGAAAATGCCGATCGCGTTCGATCCGCCGCCGATGCAGGCGGTCACGGCATCGGGCAGGCGGCCGGCCTGTTCCAGGATCTGCTCGCGCGCTTCGTCGCCGATCACCTCGTGGAAGTAGCGCACCATGGCCGGGAAAGGTGCCCCGCCGGCAGCGGTGCCGAGCAGGTAGTGGGTGTTCTCCACATTCGCCACCCAGTCGCGCAAAGCCT
This sequence comes from Glutamicibacter mishrai, assembly GCF_012221945.1. Taxonomy (NCBI): domain Bacteria; kingdom Bacillati; phylum Actinomycetota; class Actinomycetes; order Micrococcales; family Micrococcaceae; genus Glutamicibacter; species Glutamicibacter mishrai. The sequence goes on from NZ_CP032549.1 coordinate 249,544, forward strand.
CGTTGATCGCGTCCTTCAGGGTCTGGGAGCCCACGGTCACCGGGATGACGGTGGCGCCGAGCAGGCGCATGCGGGCCACGTTCAGCGCTTGGCGGCGGGTATCCTCGGCCCCCATGTAGACCACGCACTCCAGGCCCATCAGGGCTGCGGCGGTGGCCGAGGCGACACCGTGCTGGCCGGCGCCGGTTTCGGCAATGATGCGGGTTTTGCCCATGCGTTTGGCCAGCAGAGCCTGGCCGAGGACGTTGTTGATCTTGTGGCTGCCGGTGTGGTTCAGATCTTCGCGCTTGAGGAAGATGCGCACTCCGCCGCAGTACTGCTCGGAGAAGCGCTTGGCTTCGGTCAGCAGCGAAGGGCGGCCCGAGTAGTTCTTGTTCAAGTCCTTGACCTGGGCGATGAACTCGGGATCGTTCTTCGCGGCTTCAAAGGTCTCGTTCAGCTCGTCCATGGCCGCCATGAGGGACTCTGGCATCCATCGTCCGCCGTACGCACCGAAATAGGGGCCACTTGCGTGCCTTAGCGACTGTGCATCGATCGACTGGCTGTGCTCGGAATTCTCCGGGGTGCTCATCGATTCCCTCTTTTCTCAAACGAAGCTTGATTGGTGGTATGTCTCGTGCCCCGCCGGAAGCTCCTGCGGGGCACGTGAAAGTTTGTTCGTGGTTCCTTGGCTCCGCAGCTGCTAGCGCTGCGGTTTGGCTTCGGTTCCAGCGGTGATGAATTCGGCGACGGTGGCGCGCGGATCGGCGTGCTTCACCAGTGCTTCACCCACCAGGATGGCGTCGGCGCCGGCTGCCCCATATTGGGCGACCTGCTCGATGGATTCGACGCCTGATTCGGCGACGATCACCGCTTCGGCCGGGATCAGCGGAGCAAGTTTGCCGAAGGTCGCAGGATCGACGTCAAGCGTCTTCAAATTGCGCACGTTGACGCCGATGATTTTTGCTCCGGCCTTCAGTGCCCGCTGGATTTCTTCCTCGGTGTGCGCCTCGACCAGGGCGTTCATCCCCAGCTGATGCGTCAATTCTAGGAAAGAAGCCAGCAATTCATCATTCAGCGCCGCAACAATGAGCAATACGAGGTCCGCGCCGTGGGCACGGGCTTCGTAGATCTGGTACTCGTCGACCGTGAAATCCTTGCGGAGCACCGGGATCTGCACCGCGGCACGCACCGCGTCCAAATCAGCCAGCGAACCGCCAAAGCGCCGGGCTTCGGTGAGCACCGAAATCACCGAGGCGCCGCCGGCCTCGTATTCGGCAGCCAGGGCCGCCGGTTCAGCGATCTGTGCCAGCGCCCCCTTGGATGGGGACTTGCGCTTGACTTCCGAGATCACCCGCAGCAGGTGGTCGCGGGACTCCTGCTGTTCGCGGCCGCCCAAGGCCGCAAAGGCGTCGCGGGCCGGGGCAGCCTGAGCGGCAGCCGCTTTGACCGCTTCCAGGCTGGTGATTGCGCGACGGGCGCCCAGGTCTTCCCGGACGCCCGCAATGATGTCATCAAGAACGCTCAATTTAGTGCGATGCTCCGCTGCGAGCGCCACCGACACCAAAGCCGGCTGCCTTCAGGATGGCGCCAACGATCAGGCCGAGAACCACGATGCCGCAGCCGACCCAGACGATGGACCAAGCTAGGTTCGCGAAAGCGATGCCGCCCACGACGAAGCCTAGGGTCATGATCAGCACGCAGCTCCATGCTGCGATGGAGTTACCGTGGCCAATCTCTTCGGCGTATACCGGATCGATCTCGGTGTTCTGCGACATGTCTCGCGTTCTCCTTATGTTTGTTAAGCCCTGGGACCCAGGATGCAGGCCGCGGGCGTTGGTCTTCAGGAACCATTCTGCCATCTGTGCCCGGTCACATCCTATTTGCGCGGGCTTTCGTTTCAAATCGGTGGCGCGAATCACCACCGGGCGAGCTATTTGGCCTCGGAGGTGGGATCCTCGCCGGCCGACAGCTGCTCCCAGTTCGCGATGCTGCGCGAGGAGGGATCCTTGGCTGCGGTGGCGTTTTTTGCTGCCTGGCGGTCGTATTTGCTGGCCTTGGTCGGCCACTGGCGCGCGAAGACGAAAACCAGCACGGCCTGCAGGGCCATCAGGGCTCCGGCAATGATCGCCATCACCGGCCATGCGGTCACCGTGTAATCACCGGCGTTCTGCGCCAATCCGGTGGCTTCGGCGACGGCGGTGGCCGCCACGGCCTGTGGATCGCCCAGCGCGCCGGCTCCCGCGGCGATCGCCGCCACGCCGGCCAGCAGGCTCAGCGCCGCGATGATGTAGCGGGCAACCTTGCCGGCGATCAGCAGGGCCAGCGAACCAGCCAGCACCACCACGCACACGGCCGTCACCGAGCCGGCGGCTTTCGCCCCGTCGATCACGATCTGCGGGATCTGCACCGAACTGGCGGCCACATCGACGGTGATCCAGGTTCGGGTCGCGGACCAAAAGCCCAAGAGGGCGCCGAGCATGCCAACCATGGCAAGGTAGCGGGCACTGGTCAATTTTTTCACTTCTGTTCACCTAGTTCGGTGTTGATTTTGTGTGCTGCATGCATGGATTGGGCGGCCCACACGGCGCGCAGCGGGGCGGCGGCCTTGTTCACCGTCTCCAGCGCCTCATCGGCAAACTTCGAGTCGTTGACGATTCCGCCGCCGGCCTGGACATAGGCTCGGCCGCCCTTCAAGAGCGCTGAACGGATGGCGATAGCCATATCCATGTCGCCGGCGAAGTCCAGGTAGCCCACTACTCCACCATAGATGCCCCGGCGGTACGGCTCGTATTCATCGAGCAGCTGCAGGGCGCGGGGCTTGGGAGCACCGGAGAGCGTGCCGGCCGGGAAGGTCGCGGCGAGCACATCGTAGGCGTCCACATCGTCCCGGGTCTTGCCCACGACGTTGGATACCAGGTGCATGATGTGGCTGAAGCGCTCGACCTCCATGAACTGGGTGACCTCCACGGTGCCTGCCTGGCAGACCCGGGACAGGTCATTGCGCGAAAGATCGACCAGCATCAGGTGCTCGGCGCGTTCCTTCTCATCGTTCACCAGCGACTTCTCGAAGAGCTGATCGTCCTCGTAGTTGGCGCCGCGCGGACGCGAACCGGCGATCGGGTGGGTGACCACATGAGAGTCGTTGACCGTCACCAGGGCTTCAGGCGAGGAACCGACGATCTCGAAGGCCTCGCCATCTTCGTTTTCGAAGTTGAAAAGGTACATGTAGGGGCTCGGGTTGGTGGCCCGCAGCACGCGGTAGACATCCAGCGCGTCGGCCTGGGTTTCCAACTCGAAGCGTCGCGACACCACGATCTGGAACACTTCGCCGTCGACGATCGCGGTCTTCGACTTGGCCAGCGCGTCCAGGTACTCGTTTTCCGCCCACGAATGGGTTACCGATTCCATCAGCTTTTCGCGCGGTACATCGGTGCCGGTGAGCACCGAGGCAGTGGCTTGAACCGGTTCGGCCAGCTGATCGAGCATCCGCTGCAGACGAGCCACGGCATCGTCGTAGGCTTCGTCAACGTTCTCGTCGTTGCCGTTGAAGTTGATGGCGTTGGCGATCAGCGTGACCGTGCCTTCGGCCGAATCATGCGCCGCCATATCGGCGACCAGGTTCATGCTCAGTTCCGGCAGGTTCAGGTCATCCGCCGGAGGATTCGGCAGCTTCTCCCAATGGCGAACGCACTCCCAGCCGACAAACCCGACCATGCCGCCGGTCAGGGTGGGCATGCCTGGCACCGGTTCGGTCTTCAGAGCGCGCACGGTGTCGCGCAGCACTTCGACGCCCACGCCGCCGGTTGGCAGTCCTTCGGGTGCCTGCCCCTGCCAGTAGGCTTCTCCCCCACGGGTGCTCAGGGTGGCCGGCGAGTTCACGCCGATAAACGAGTACCGGCTCCACACGCCGCCCGGAGCCGCTGATTCCATCAAGAAGGTGCCGCGGCGCCCTTGGGCCAGGGTGCGGTAGAGCCCAATCGGGGTCAGCGAGTCGGCGAGGACGGTGATCGTCACCGGTATCACCCGACGATCAGCGGCCATGGTGCGGAAGTGCTCGCGTGATGGGGAAATCTTGCCGAGAGTTTTCATCAGTGTTCTTCTTCTACGTTTTGTTCCTGCAGGTTCGCACCGTGCAGAAAGCATCAAATTCCCGCCTGCCCGCATGGGCGGCTGGAGATTTGGAAAGTACTATTCTGGGCGGTTGCCGACCACAGCCGGCAGCTGCCGATCGGTGAAACAGGATTCGGTACCGGTGTGGCATGCCGCCCCCACCTGGTCCACCTGCACCAGCAGGGCATCGCCGTCGCAATCCAGGGCGACGGACTTCACGAACTGGAAGTGCCCGGAGGTATCGCCCTTGCGCCAATATTCCTGCCGGGAGCGCGAGTAGAAGGTCACGCGGCCCGTGCTCAAGGTGCGGCGCAGAGCTTCATCGTCCATCCAGCCGAGCATCAGGACCTTGCCCGTGTCATATTGCTGTGCGATCGCGGCAACAAGCCCGTTTCCGTCGCGCTTAAGCCGATCGGCAATCGCTGGATCGAGGCTTGGGGTTTCGGGGCTCGGATTCGAGCCGTCGTTAGAAGTAGACATCCCCTTTAGCATACTGGTTTTGGCGCCGTTTCATCGCCCTGTGACGCACCGCTCGTCAACGCCATTGAGCAGATGGGCGACACTGCCCCAGCATTGCGCAATTCAATGCTTGGCCCGTGCTACTTTCAGAAGTGATGCACTTAGTTCAGGCTTCCAGACTCGCGTTGGCCGAGACCTTGCTTGCCGCAGGTCCTACCGCTGACACTCTTTGCGACGGGTGGCAAACCCGTCATCTTGCCGCGCACCTTGTGGTCCGCGAGCGATCGATCCTTGCTGCGGGCGTAGTTTTCAAACCGCTCTCCAAGAAACTCGATGCCAAGGTCGACGAGCTTGCTACTGCGGCGCAGTCCCCTGAACGTTATGCCTCGCTGATCCGCACCTTCCGCTCTGGTCCCGCCAAGTACTCGCCGTTTGTTATCGACAAGTTCGATCAGGCCGCTAACCTCTCGGAGTACTTCATCCATACCGAAGACGTCCGACGCGCCCGTGCGCAGTGGGCACCTCGCGTCCTGGACAAGGAATACACCGAGCTTTTGTGGCAGTCCCTGACTCGGATGTCCCGCGTCCTGTTCCGCAAGGCACCTGTCGGCATCATCCTCACCCGTCCTGATGGGCAGCGCCACGTGGCCAAGAAGGCACCTAACGCTGTTTCCATCACTGGACCTGTCACCGAATTGATGCTGTACGGTTTCGGACGCATCGACCAGAGCCTCGTGCTCTTTGAAGGTGGAGAGACCGCTCTGGAAATCGTCAAGGGTTTCAAGCCAGGGTTCTAGCAACACTCGTTTGCGTTACTTGACCGGAGATTACGAAGATGCCCCGTGTCTGCGCTGAGCCATCGAATATCCGAGCCTATCCTACGCAGTCAAAGCAAGATTGATAACTTCAAATATCTCCACAAGTGATTTTCAGGCTGGCCACTGTTGAAGAGCACAGCACTATTCCTGCCTCCATCTCTCTACTTACAAAATGCCACGTATCGCTCGTTGTCAATTGATCGAAAGCGCTGTATGTAGTTATTTCGTCAAGGATTAACAAGACAGCGTCAGGAGAGTTTCGGAGTGCGCTTGACATCTTCAGAACGACAAGAATCGAACATCAAGGCGTGCCTGAAGTGCAAAAAGTCTTTGAAGTTAGTCCACAATTTTGTTTAGCGATCTCCCCAAGGTGCGTCTTCGGGCATAAGATAGCGGTCAACCAGAGGACGAGAGACTATTGGAGTACACCAATGGGAAAATCCAATCTTGCGATGGCCATATTGGCAGTTGTGCTACTCGCGGGCTGCACCATGACAAGTACAGACTCGCCTTCGTCGACTCAAGTAGCTTCACCCTCGCCATCACCCACGGCTTCAAAAGTCGCTCAAAGCGCAACCCCCACTCCGACAAAGGTTTACAGACCTGCTACTGAAATGGGGCCCGCTGAGAATGTCCCATTACCTGCGATACCTCAATCTGCAAAAGCAAATACTGCAGATGGGGCTTCTGCTTTTGCCGGCTACTACTTTTCGCTCATTAACTACGCAGTTGAAACAAACGACGCTGAACCACTTAAGAAGTATTCGCTGCGTAAGTGCGAAATTTGTGGAACTGCACTCATCGATCCAGCCGGACGAGCTCAGGTAACCGGAAAATGGCAGGTCGGTGGCAAGCATGAATATAAGATGATTGACGCCTACAAACCCTCAAAGGACAAGGCAACAGTTTCGGTGCGCTTCAAGGTTGACGCAGCTAAGTTCTATATCACGCCCAAGAAGGTTGAATCGAGTAACCCAGAGTCCAGATCCCAAGTTGCCGCTCTTACCTTGGTTTATGACTCAGGTTGGAAGGTTTACGCGATCAATTTCGAAAAGACCGACCAATGACCGCTCGGTGCCTAATTATCCTGTTAACCGCCTCGTCAATCTTATTGACACCGTTATCTGCATTCGGGGACATACGGGAGCCTGCGAAGCCGGCTTGTCCTGAGTCAAATGACGAAGTTGGGTTCGGCCAGAACAACGTCAAACACAACTCAACTGAATGTGATTCGTTGGACCCTGAAGACGATAGATTGAAGAATTTCGAAATATGGTCAGACGAAGATGACGGCTCGGAGCAACACGATGAAAAAAGGGTGAAAAAGCCAAAATATCGAATACGCGATTTTGACGAATGCTTTTCAGGCAAGGAAAACAAATCAACTTGTGACCAAAACCCAGATATGGCCCGATGCCCTGACGGCTCACTACCAATCACAAGGCAGATTTACACGATCGATTTCATACTGGTGCGACAATACCGGCAATGTCCGGGCGATCCTCTTCCAGAAGATCTACCTGAGGATTTATTTGTCGAACAAATAAGAATCGACCTCCAGAAGTTTCGCTCGTTCCCAATCAAGGGCTCGACGATTCAGAGTGCACCAAACAAGTTTTCTCTTCGCAATGGACACACGCATTTCTGGGCAAGCAAGGAGACTCAGGAATTCAAGTCAAATTTGTCTGGGGCAAATGTCAGAATCAAAGCTATCCCTATCCAGTGGAACTGGAACTACGGAGATGGATCCAAACGAAACTTGAGTTTCCCTGGCGAAGCTATGCCAGGACATACCCTGCATGACGAAACTCCGACCAGTCATTCGTATTCGGAGACGGGAAAATTCGGAGTCGACGTGACGACCTTGTATCGCGGCGAATTCAGCGTAGATGGTGGACCTTGGCAAGCGATTCCCGGACAGGCAGCAGTTCCTAGCAATACCTTGCAAATGGACGTTTGGCGTACGGAGAAAGAACTCATCGCCAATGACTAAGCATACAGAAATGGCTCGACACCTCGGTGTCGAGCCATTCGCGTGTTGAGCTTAGCGAACTGGGTAGCCAGCGTCGCGGATCGCCTGCTTTACCTGGGCGATCATGTCCGTTGGACCGAAGTGGAAGATCGACGCAGCTAGTACCGCATCAGCGCCAGCTTCGATCGCAGGCGGGAAATCCTCAGGCTTGCCAGCGCCACCGGATGCGATCAAAGGCACCGACACTGCTGCGCGCACAGCCCGGATCATTTCTAGGTCGAATCCATCCTTGGTGCCATCAGCATCAATGGAATTAAGCAGGATCTCACCCACACCACGTTCTGCGGCTTCTTTCGCCCAGGCCACAGCACACATTCCGGTACCGGTTCGGCCACCATGGGTGGTCACTTCATAACCGGATGCGATCGAAGGGTCAGCAGTGCGTCGTGCATCAACCGAGAGCACCAGCACCTGGGACCCGAAGCGCTCAGTGATCTCGTTGATCACCTCAGGGCGAGTCACAGCAGCGGTATTGATCGAGGCCTTGTCAGCACCGTTGCGCAGCAGGCGGTCAACATCCTCTACCGCTCGCACGCCACCACCGACAGTCAGCGGAATGAAGACTTCCTCGGCGGTTTGGCGAACTACTTCGTAGGTGGTTTCGCGATCCGAGCTGGACGCGGTGACATCCAGGAAGGTCAGTTCGTCGGCGCCAGCTTCGTTATAACGGCGAGCCAGTTCAACTGGATCGCCGGCATCACGAAGGCCCTCGAAATTGACGCCCTTGACGACTCGGCCAGCATCAACATCAAGACAAGGAATAACGCGGATAGCAACGCTCATCGAAGGTAGTTTCCTTGTCTACTAGATGCGGCAGGCGTGGATTTGGCTCACCAAGATGGCGCGGGCGCCTACGTCGTACAGTTCATCCATGATGGTGTTGGTCTGCGACTTCTTCACCATCGCACGGACTGCAACCCAGTCGGAGTTGGCCAGATCCGAAACGGTTGGCGACTCCAAGCCCGGGGTAAGTGCGCAGGCTTCGTCAGCCTGTTCGCGACGCACGTCGTAGTCGAGCAAGACGTACTGGCGGGCCACAAGCACACCGTTCAGGCGGCGAATCAGCACATCCAGGCCAGCTGGCTTGTGGTCAACGCGGCCGATCAAAACGGCCTCCGACTGCAGCAGCGGATCGCCGAAGATCTCCATGCCTGCAGCCTTGATGGTGTTTCCGGTTTCGACCACGTCGGCAATGGCGTCGGCGACGCCGAGGCGAACCGAGGATTCGATAGCACCGTCAAGGCGGACGATCGATGCATCGATGCCGGACTTTTCCAGATAGTGGCGCAGCAACACGTCGTAGCTGGTGGCAATGCGCTTGCCGTTGAGCTGCTTGGCGTCGTTGAACGCACCGATGGGGGCGGCGAAGCGGAATGCGGACTTGCCGATGCCGAGGGAAAGCTGTTCTTCGACGTCATCGTCCACGTCTGCGTCGAGGTAGAGATCGCGACCGGTGATTCCCACGTCGAGGATGCCGCGGCCTACATATACGGCGATGTCGCGGGGACGCAGGTAGAAGAATTCAACCTGGTTCTCTTCGTCGACGAGGACCAGTTCGCGCGAATCGCGGCGCTGGAGGTAACCGGCTTCCTTGAACATGGTGGAAGCGATTTCTGAAAGGGCACCCTTGTTGGGCAGGGCTACGCGGAGCATTGTTGACTCATTTCGTCAGTGTGGCGCTGCGGCGTTCAGCCATAAACAAGCGCCAAGGATTATTTTCGTTGGCCGTCGTTACTGCCGTGCGATCGTCGCGTGCGGATCGAAGGTGATCCGCACGCGGCGATGCGACGGCTATAGATGCTTGTAAACGTCGGCCAAGGTCATGCCCTTGGCGATCATGAGAACCTGAAGGTGGTAGAGCAGCTGGGAGATTTCCTCTGCTGCGGCCTCGTCGGATTCGTACTCCGCAGCCATCCAAACTTCGGCGGCTTCCTCGACAACTTTTTTGCCGATGCCATGGACACCAGAGTCGAGTTCGGTGACGGTACGAGAGCCTTCCGGGCGTTCTTGTGCCTTGAGCGACAGTTCGCTGAAGAGCTCGTCAAAAGTTTTCACGGAACCAATCCTAGCGTTTTTCTTCACGGCTTCTGCATTCAGGTGGCCCTTTGTGACGGGCCGCCTGGGAGCTAGGCCAGGGCGGCGACGGTCATGACCGCTGCCGAGTAGGCCTCGTATCCCTTGTCTTCGCTGGAGTTTTCCAAGCCAGCGCGGTCCAAGCCCTGCTCTTCGTTATCGCAGGTGAGCACGCCGAAACCAACAGGGGTCTTGGTGTCGACACTCACATTGGTTAAGCCATTGGTCGCCGCCAGGCAGACGTAGTCGAAGTGCGGGGTGCCGCCGCGGATCACCACGCCCAGGGCGATGATCGCATCGTAGTCGCTGGCCAGCGAAGCGGCCGCAACTGGCAGCTCGAAGGTGCCCGGGACCCGAATCAGGGTGGTGTTGTCCTCAAGTCCTGCGTCTTTGGCGGCACGCTGAGCGCCGTCGATCAGGCCGTTCATGATGACCTCGTGCCAGCTGGCGGCAAGGATCGCTACCTTCAGTCCGGCGAATTTTTCGGTGCCGGCCAGTGACTTCAGCTGGTCGGTGACATCGGTGGGGGCTCCGTGCTTGCTCATGAATTTGCTCCTCGTGCAGTGGGGTATCAGGCGCCGTGGTAGGCGTTGGCTTCGGTATCGGTCAGCGGCTCATCGGGGAGATCCAGGTGGTGGCCGAAGCGTGCTTGCTTGGTGTGCAAGTAGGCGGAGTTCTGTTCGCGCGGGGTGATGCGCAGCGAAACCAGTTCGTCGACCGTTATACCGGCATCGGTCAGCTGCTGCTGCTTGTCAGGGTTATTGCTCAGCAGGCGGATGGCCTGCAGCCCCATGGCCTTGAGGATCGCCGCCACGGCAAAATACTCGCGGGCGTCGGCCGGGAAGCCCAGATGCAAGTTGGCATCCAGGGTGTCCATTCCGGATTCCTGCAAGGCGTAGGCGCGCAGCTTGTTCGCCAGGCCGATGCCACGGCCCTCGTGGCCGCGAATGTAGATGATGTGGCCGCCCTCGGCGGCGATCTGCGCCATCGAAGCATGCAGCTGCTCGCCGCAGTCGCAGCGGTAGGACCCGAAAATGTCACCGGTCAGGCATTCGGAATGGATGCGCACCAGATTTGATGGCGTGCTGCCGTCCGGCCCTTCGTGGCTGAGAACCATGTGCTCGTGGCCTTCGGCGGTAGCAGCCCGGGCAGTGAAGTCGCCGAAAGCGGTCGGCAATTTGATCGGATCGGTCAGTTCGATCTCGTCGTTGACCCGGCGCCAGCGTGCCAGATCGTCAATGGAGATCAGCGGCAGGTCGTTCTCTGCGGCGAAGATCCGCAAGTCATCCAGGCGCATCATTTCGCCGTCATCCTTGGTGATCTCGCCGATCACACCTACCGGTTCCAGGCCGGCCGCACGGCACAGATCTACCGCGGCCTCGGTGTGGCCGCGCCGTTCGAGCACTCCCCCGGCGGCCGCACGCAGCGGGAAGATATGACCGGGACGCGAAAGCTGCGCCGGCACGGTGGCTGGATCGGCCAGCAACCGGGTGGTCAACGCGCGATCGGCCGCGGAAATGCCGGTGGTGATGCCTTCGGCGGCGTCGCAGGTGATGGTGAAAGCGGTGCCCTTGGCGTCCTGGTTGATTCCGACCATCGGGCCCAGGCCCAGGGCGTCGGCGCGCTCGGCCTCTAGCGGAACGCAAATGACCCCTGAGGTGTAGCGGATGGTGAAGGCCATCAGCTCGCTGGTGGCATGCTGGGCGGCGAAGATGATGTCGCCTTCATTTTCGCGGTCCTCATCATCCACGACAACGACGGCACGGCCTGCAGCCAATGCCGCCAGCGCCGCTGGGATCGGGTCTAGCGTGGAAGAGCTCATGCGCGGGCCCCGCCAAATTCGTTCAGGCGGGCGACGTACTTGGCCAGCACGTCGACCTCGATGTTGATCTTGTCGCCGACCTGGCGCTGGCCCATGGTGGTTTCGGCCAAGGTGATCGGGATGATGCCCACTTCCACCCAGTGCGCTCCGGTGGAGCTGGCTGGCGAGACGCCGGTGATGGTCAGCGAGATGCCGTCAAGGGCGATCGAGCCCTTTTCCGCGGTCAGCGGCGCGTACTGATCGTCCAAGGAAATGCGGAAGGTGGTCCACTGGCCGTGGTCGACGCGCTGCAGGACTTCACCCACGGTATCCACGTGGCCCTGCACGACGTGGCCGTCGAGCCGTGCGCCTGCCTGGGTGCAGCGCTCAAGGTTGACGCTGTCGCCGGCACGCAGGGATCCGGTAGTGGTGCGGCGCAGGGTTTCTCCCATCACATCAACACTGAGCTTCTCCCCCTCCAGCTCGGTGGCGGTCAGGCAGACGCCGTTAACGGCCAGCGATCCGCCCAAACCGAGGTTCTCGGTGTGCCCTGGGGCGCTGAGGGTGAGTACTGCCAGGTCCTGATCGGGATCGGTCGTGATCCCCTCGATGATCCCCTGGCCGGTGACGATTCCGGTGAACATGGTTTCTCCTCGAAAAATTTGTAGTTCGCGTTAAGCGCTGGGCAGTGGTTCAAGATGCAGCATGATGTCATCGCCGAGCCGGGCCAATGATTCGTTGCTGGCGGTATCCAGCCGGTAGCGGTGTGCCTGGCTCAAGGTGGTCGTGGGCAGATTGACCGATGAACTGCCGGCGCCGATGAGCAATGGCGCCTGGTAGCAGTAGAGTTCATCGGCCAGATCGGCTTCGATGAATGCGGAGGCGACGGTGGCGCCGCCTTCGATCAGCAGATGGCCCAATCCCAGCTCGTTGGCGCGATCGATGACCGCGTGCACGTCGTGGGTGGCGATCTGCTCCCAGTCTTCGCCTTCGGCCAGCGCCAGATTCCCTGGCAATTCGCGCTGTCCCATGACGAGGCGGTACGGCTGCATGCTGTGCAGCTGGCCGTCCCTGGTGCGGGCGGTGAGCCGCGGATTGTCGATCACCGCGGTATTGGTGCCGATCAGGATCCCGTCCACTCGGCCTCGCAAGCCATGGGCATGGTTGCGGGATTCCGCCGAGGTGATCCACTGGCTGGTGCCATCCGGCGCGTTGATGCGGGCATCCAGCGACTGAGCCAGCTTCACAGTGATGAAGGGGCGCGCCTGCTCTTTGGACAGGAACCACCGATGGTTCAACGCGCGAGCGGCGGCATCATCTTCAAACTGGGTGGTCCGAATTCCGCGGCCGCGCAGGTATTCTGCTCCCCCGCTGGCAGCCGTATTATCGCTGACCGCATAGTAGACAGAGCCGATCCCGGCGTTGGCGATCGCCGCTGCGCATGGACCGGTGCGGCCGGTGTGGTTGCACGGTTCCAGGGTGACGACCATGGTCAGCTTTCTTGCTGCTGCCGGATCGATTTTCCCCAGCCGGCGCAGGGCGTCGACCTCGGCGTGCGGGTGGCCGGCGCCCAGGTGGTAGCCGGTGGCGATCAGGTTGCCTTCGTCGTCCAGGATACAGGCGCCGACCAGAGGATTCGCTCCGCGATGCCCGCGGCCTGCGGTTTCCAGCGCAGTGCTCAGCGCGGCGTCCAGTTCCTGGGTTGTTACCATCGTTCTTCCACCCCTTTATCGCTGCTGCGAGATGGTCGGATCGGGCAGTTCGGTTTCGATCCGGGGTTTGGCGTCGCGTTTGGACTTGGCCCAGACGAAGAACCCGATCAGCGTGAAGGCACCGTAGAACAGGTACATGAAGGCGCTGGCGTAGTAGCCGGCGGAGAAGAGCAGCGGGACGCCTACCGCGTCGACGGCGACCCAGATGAGCCAGAATTCGACCCAGCCCTTGGCCATGCCGTAGGTGGCCAGCATCGAGCCAACGAAGGTCCACGCGTCGGCCCACACCGGCTCGTAGGATCCGAGCAGGCGGAATAACGGGGTCAGCGCGATGGTGCCGAGCATCAGGATGGCGACAAGGGCCAGCCGAGCTTTGTTCGATGCCCACTGCGGGGTGACGGCATGCCCGGTGCCGTTTTTCGCCTGCTTCCAGCGATACCATCCGAAGACCGAGACGGCGATGAACATGATTTGGCGGCCGGCTTGGCCCCAGAGGTTCGCCGTGTAGCCGGTGTCGAAGAGGCTGCCGAGGAAGACCGTAAGCAGCAGGAGGTTGCCGATGATGCCTACCGGCCAGGCCCAGACTTTACGGCGCATGCCGCCGACGGCACTGGCCAGGCCGAAGATGTTGCCGACGACTTCGCGCACTAGAAGTGCCGAGGAGCCGATCGCGATTTGTGAGTTGAAAGCTTCAATGAGCCACCGCAGGAAATCCATCTTTCCACCCTTCTCGAAGCTGCGGCTCCGGGGGTGTGCATTTGATGGGCCTGTGGCTCCGCTTTAGACGATAGCCCGGTGAAGGGCTATCGGCAGGACCAATAGGCAAATCAAATTCGTGCTTCTCCCATCCAGACTTTAACTGTCGGTACCGGAATTCCACCGGCTCAACCGCAGCCTCGGCTTGTGGCCTTGGCAGCGGGTCGCGGACTATCACCGCCGGTTCGGACTTTCACCGACCCCGGAGCACGTATTCGTGTTTACAACAAATTATTCTGGCACACTTTGGCCGGCTTTAGTGACCACCCAATGCAAGATTGCGTAATACATCCACCTCGGCCGAGGGCTCAGGAGCCGAATATACCGCGGATCCGGCTACGAATACGTCTGCTCCGGCTTCAGCTGCCCGCAGAATCGTGTCACGCGAAATGCCGCCGTCGACCTGCAATGCGATGGGCTTGCCGCTGCCTTCGATCGCTGCGCGGGCCCGCTGGATCTTCGGCAGCACCAGATCCAGGAACTTCTGGCCGCCGAAGCCCGGCTCGACGGTCATCAGCAGGACCATGTCCAGTTCGCCGAGCATATCCAGGTAGGGCTCGATCGGGGTGGCCGGGCGAAGGGCCATGGCGGCCTTGACACCGGCGGAGCGCAATTCACGAGCCAGGCGAATCGGCGCCGCGGAAGCTTCTGCGTGGAAGGTCACCGAGTCCACGCCAAGCTGGGCGTACTCCGGGGCCCAGCGATCGGCATTCTCGATCATCAGGTGCACGTCGATCGGCAGCTTGCTGACCTTCTGCAGGGCATCCACCACGGGCAGGCCGAGCGTCAGGTTCGGGACAAAGTGGTTGTCCATGACGTCCACGTGCACGGCGTCGGCGGTGTGGATCCGCTCCAGCTCGCTGGCCAGGTTTGCGAAGTCGGCGGACAGGATCGAAGGATTGATCCGTGCGTTGCGCATAGGTGCTCCTTGGGATACTCGTGCTTGGCTAGGCTTTTTTGGTCAGAATCGCCATGAACATGGCATCGGTGCCGTGGATGTGCGGCCATAGCTGCACGGTGCTGCCCTCGCCCAGGGCATGTCCGGCGGCTGGTGTCTGCGGGTACACGACGTCGGTGACGGCTGCCCCGGTATCCAGCAGCGCGGCATTCTCGTGACGCTTGAGGAAGTCCTCGACCACCAGGCGGGTTTCAGCCTGGTGCGGCGAGCAAGTGACAAATCCGATGACACCGCCGACACGCACCGCATTGAAGGCGGCATCCAGCAGTTCGCCCTGCAGTGCAGTCAATTCCGGAATATCCCGTGGAGCCTTGCGCCAGCGCGACTCGGGGCGGCGGCGCAATGCACCAAGGCCCGAGCAGGGCGCGTCGACCATGATTCGGTCGTAATCCCCCGCATAGTCTTCCCCGCCGAAGTCGCGGCCGTCCTGCTCGGTCACCATCCAGTAGCCATGCGGAACCGCATCCAGGGAATTGGCAACGAGGCGTGCTCGGTGGGCGGTCGGCTCGTTGGCGGTCAGCCGGGCGTCGCGCTGCACCGCGATGGCGCCGAGCAATGCCGCCTTGCCTCCGGGGCCGGCGCACAAGTCCAGCCAGTAGCGGTCTTCGCCGTCGTCGGGCAAGGCAACGCTGGCCAAGGCGCGGGCCATGACCTGGCTGCCGGCGTCCTGGACGCGCACGGTGCCCTCTTTGACGCCGGGCACACGCGCAACATCGCCGTGCTTGTAGGTTGCCGAATCAGCCAGCAGGCTCCCCGGTTCGGCCCCTGCTTCCAGGGCGCCGGACAGATCGCCCAGCCCCGGCAGGGCAACCAGGTTCACCAGCGGCGCGAGGTTGTCGGCCTCAAGCAGGGCCTCGATTTCCGACGCGTCGCGGCCATGGGCGATCAACGCACCGCGCAGTGCGCGAACGATCCAGTCCGGGTGCGAATGCTCGATGGACAAACGCTCGGATTCCGAGCTGGCGGCGCCCGCCAGCTGCTGGGTCCAGTCCTGCGCTTCCTGGGCCGAAACACGGCGCAGCACCGCGTTGATCAGCCCTGATGGGCCGGCGCCGATCTGCGCGCGGGCCAAAGAAACCGTTTCGTCCAACGCAGCATGCTTGGGTACGCGCATGGCCAGCAACTGGTGGGCGCCCAGACGCAAAGCATCCAAGATGGCCGGGTCCAGTTCGGCCAGCGGCCGGTCCACCAAGGTTCCCAGGATCGCGTCATAGAAACCCTGTCCACGCAGTGCCCCGTAGGCCAGTTCGGTGGCGAATCCGGCGTCGCGCCGATCAAGCTGGTACTCGCGGATCATCTTGGGCAGCACGAGGTTGGCGTAGGCATCGGAGCCGGAGACCTCCCGCAAGACCTTGAAGGCCACGAGCCGGGCTGGGTCGGCCTGGCGTTTACGCTGCCCGGGTGCCGACTGCGAGTATTGGCGAGGACCGGCTTGGCCGCGATTGCGGGTTCGGCCCTGCGCATTGCGTCGCGGTTCATTGTCACGGTATCCGCCGCGTGGTTCCTGCCCGCTCATGCGAAGCTCACTTTCGTTCCCTGGGTGAGCACGCCACGTGCCCAATCGGAGGCCTTCATCATCTTTTTGCCCGGAGGCTGGATTTCTGTGGGTTCAAGGGCCCATGTCGCGGTCCCGATGTACACCTTGGGCTGCTTGCCCGGTTCAATGCGCACTTCGCCGGGGGCCAAATCGGTGATCTCGCGGTGCTCGCGCAGCGGACCGAACTTGAAGCGCTGGTTCTGAACCTTGACCCAGGCGCCGGGGAACGGGGTGGTCCCGTGGGCGCGGCGCCTGATTTCCGTGGCCGGGCGGCCGAAGTCCAGTTCCGCGTCGATGTCGGTGATCTTCGGGGCGTAGGTGTGCGAACCGGATTGCGCGACGGCAACGGCCTGACCCGATTCCAGGGCCTGCAGTGTTTGGACCAGCAATGTGGAACCAGAGTGGCCCAATCGCTCCAACATGATTCCGGCGGTGTCCAGTTCGTCGATTCGCTCGGTGACCTGGCCGAAAACCGGACCGGTGTCCAGTCCTGTTTCCAGCTGGAAGGTCACTGCGCCGGTGATGTCATCACCATGGATAATCGAATGCTGGACTGGCGCGGCGCCGCGCCAGTGCGGCAGCAACGAGAAATGCAGGTTGATCCACCCGTGGGTGGGGACCTGCAATGCGGCCTCGGGCACCAATCCGCCGTAAGCGACAATGGCTGCTGCTTCGAGGTTCAGTGCTTGAAGCTCGGCGGTCGTCTCTTCGGTGATCTTGGCGGCCTTGATGATGGGCAAGCCGAGTTCTTCGGCGCGGGCGGCCACGGGAGAAGGCGTAAGAACGCGTTTGCGTCCCAGCGGCGCGTCCGGTCGAGTCAAGACCGCGGCGATTTCGAACCCGGCTTCGTACAAGTAGTCCAGCGAGGTGACAGCCACTTGGGGCGTGCCGGCAAAGAGGATCCTCATGTCCTAGTTCCCCAATCCTGCGCCGAAGCTGGAGCCGAGCGCACCTGAGCGTTTTTGCACCGTGGCATTTGCGGTTTGCGAGTAATTGGCTGAACGCAGTGTGCGCCAAGCGGCCTTCTTCTCCTCCGGCGCGAGCCGATCGAGGAAGAGAATTCCGTCAAGGTGGTCGGTTTCGTGCTGGAAGCAGCGTGCGAGCATGTCGGCGCCTTCCAGCTCTACGGGATTGCCGAACTTATCGAACCCCTTGGCCTTGACGTAGCGGCGACGCGGTACCGGCGCAGCGACACCTGGTATGGAAAGGCATCCTTCGACCTGGTCTTCCTGGAAATCGTCGCTCAGTTCGAGGACCGGGTTGACGATATGGCCGCGTTCGCTGCCAATTTGGTAGGTGAACACGCGCAGTGAAACGCCCACCTGCGGTGCTGCCAGGCCAGCGCCATGGACGTCCTCCATGGTCTGATCCATATCTTCGACGAGCTTCTGGAGCTCCGGGCCAAAGTCGGTCACCTCCTGCGCTGGGGTGCGTAGAACGGGGTCTCCGATGATCCGAATTCCCAAAATCGCCATAATCCGCTGGTACCTTCTTTGCCGTTGACTGTTGGTATTAGCTCGTGCCGTGCTGAAAGCTAACCGTTCCAGTCTACGCGGTCGACGCTGGGCTTTATCGAGCTGGCGGCGTGATTTCAGCCAGCGTGGCCCGCGCTTGGGAGATCTTGTGGGTGGCTTCCCAATTGCGGCGCAAGGCGAAGAACTTGGCCCAGTAGTCCGGCATTGCAGATGTGGGGGCCATGAAGGTTCGAGTTCCGGTATCCCCCAGCGCTACTGCCAGCAGCATGGAGTCCATTCCGTATTCCCATGGCTTCCACACGCCAGCTTCGGCGTCGACTATCTGCTCTTCGGCTTTGCACGCCGCGGCGAGCTGCATGATGACCTTGTCATCGGGGCGTTTGACGATGCCATCGCGGTCAGAGGTTTTCGTCTTGTAATCCACGATGCATACCCGCCCGCCGATCTTGGCCACTAGATCGATGGTTCCCGCGTAGCCAACGGTGTCATTCCAAACCGTGACTTCTGCGGCGAGCGGTTCAACGTTGTAGTCCGCCCACCAGGATTCGAAGTGCTGAGCGTAAGCCAGCTCATTATTAGCTTCTAATTCTGCCTTTGCGCCGGCAAGATCGTGTTCTTGTCCCAGTGCTTGTAACGCCCATGCTTCTGCATAGTTGTGGACCCGGTCCCCGCGCGCTGCCGCTTGGTCGCGGTAGATTTCAGCAGCGTTTGCCGCGTCCCTGACCAAGGAACGCAGTTGCCGCCCGTCTGCCAGGGCTTGGGAAAGCCGCTGGTCTTCCGACAACGACTTAGCCGCCATATAGCCGGCCCAGCCAGAAAGATCCATATTGTCCATGCCGATGACTGTGGTGATGGATGGGACAATCGCTTCTCCCCCAACCATCCTGCAGTACATGCGGCCCGAACCGGTCTGAGTGGCTAATTTTGGAGACGTCATGCACACGATCATGACATGCGGCTACCCCGCTTCGCTCCTAGTCGCGGTGGAAATATGAATTTTCCGCGTAGTTTCGGGGTTTTTGGGCGTTGTGAACCAGATCTCAGCGTTTCGATTTGGACGGATGCGAAATCTCGTATAGAGTTTTTACTCGTTGGAACGAACGGAAACGTTCAGAAAACAGCACATTTTGCGGACATAGCTCAGCTGGTAGAGCGCAACCTTGCCAAGGTTGAGGTCGCGAGTTCGAACCTCGTTGTCCGCTCGCAAAAAGATTCACCGACTAGGTAAAACTAGTCACTCTGGCTTCGGCCAGTATGGTGGGGTGGCCGAGAGGCGAGGCAGCGGCCTGCAAAGCCGTATACGCGGGTTCGAATCCCGTCCCCACCTCGCAATGAAGATTGCAGATCTTTTTAGCGCGATTGGCGCAGCGGTAGCGCGCTTCCCTGACACGGAAGAGGTCACTGGTTCGATCCCAGTATCGCGCACGGAATTATGGTTCACCAGACCATGAATCTGTAATAAGTAAATATTATGCGGTCATAGCTCAGCTGGTAGAGCGCAACCTTGCCAAGGTTGAGGTCGCGAGTTCGAACCTCGTTGACCGCTCTGAGAATTCAGATTCCATTTGAATTCTGTCGGGATTCCATCTTGAATCTTCGGCGCGATTGGCGCAGCGGTAGCGCGCTTCCCTGACACGGAAGAGGTCACTGGTTCGATCCCAGTATCGCGCACTGAATATCCTTGTGATATCCATGCGGTCATAGCTCAGCTGGTAGAGCGCAACCTTGCCAAGGTTGAGGTCGCGAGTTCGAACCTCGTTGACCGCTCCAAATAATTGAATATAGTTTTGCGGTCATAGCTCAGCTGGTAGAGCGCAACCTTGCCAAGGTTGAGGTCGCGAGTTCGAACCTCGTTGACCGCTCCAAATAGAGAATGGGAATCACTCCAAGTGGTTCCCATTTTTGCTTTAACTTCAACCGTTCGACACACCCGAGTTTTCCACTACTCTTCCCTGATCACATTTTTCGTTTTAGGGTGGAGAACAGTTGTGGAGCTAAAGGGGTTCCCACAAACGAATGGAGGTGCATCATGGTAGGTTTTGATGATCTACGTGGCAAGGCAGAGGAATTCGCACAAGAGAACCCAGACCAGGTCTCCCAGGGCATCGATCAGGTCGGCGATTTCATCGACGACAAGACCGGTGGCAAGTTCGCAGAGCAGGTCGACGGTGCCCAGCAGGGCGCTAACGACTACGTCAACGGACTTGGCGGAGGCGCTGAGGGTGGCGAAGGCGAGAACAACGAAGGCTAATCCCTTCGGATAACTCCCCTCGGCTTGCCCGAGCATCCAGAAAAGGTACCGGCTGCGGTCGGTGCCTTTTCAGTTTAACTTCACAAACTGATGTGATTATCCCCTAGCCGGAGTGAACCTGTAGAAATGACTTATGGTTCAACGCGCCTCGACTGAAGATAGTTTAAGCCAAGCCGTAATTGCGGGATTGATCACCACGATGGTTGGCTTCGTCGCCTCCTTCGCAGTTGTACTCGCTGGGCTATTCCAAGTCGGTGCTTCACCCTCTCAAGCAGCCTCGGGCCTGCTGGCCCTCTCGGTCTTCGTGGGCGTGTGCACGATAGCGCTGTCCTGGCGTCACCGAATCCCGATCAGCATCGCCTGGTCCACACCTGGTGCCGCGATGCTCGCCTCCTTGGCGCCCGGAGCATTTACGTTTTCAGAAGCGGTCGGCGCATTCATTATCAGCGGCGTCCTGATCGTGCTCACCGGGCTGGTTCCGGGATTGCACAAGCTGCTCACCCGGATCCCGGTTCCCATTGCGCAGGGCATGCTCGCAGGCGTTCTGCTCCCCCTGTGCATCAAGCCCTTTACCTCGCTGGGCGCAATTACCCTGCCGGCCCTGGGCATACTGCTGGTCTTCTTGATCGGCCTGCGAATACTGCCTCGGTTCGCGGTGGCATTGAGCATGCTGGCTGCCGTGGCATTCGGGCTCTGGCACATCGGGCAGAATCAAGCATGGTCGCAGTTGCAGATCGTGCCGCAGCTGCAATTCGTTGTACCTGAATTTTCATTGCAAGCGATAGCCAGCATCAGCGTGCCGCTCTTTATTGTCACCATGGCCTCGCAGAATATTCCGGGCGTGGCCGTGCTCAATTCCTTCGGATACGAGTTGCCGTGGCGGCCTTCGATGGTTTCCACCGGGATCGGATCCGGCGTCGGGGCGCTCTTTGGCGGCCATGCCATCAACCTTGCAGCTATCACCGCCGCCCTGGCTGCCGGAGAGCAGGCGGGTGCCGATCCGAAGCTCCGCTGGCGGGCTGGCATCAGTTCGGGCGCCTTCTACCTGATCTTCGGCGCGTTCAGCGCGCTGATCGTCTCGGTGGCGAATGCCTCGCCTGAAGGCCTGTTCCAAGCGGCGGCCGGACTGGCCTTGTTGGCTACGCTGGGAAGTTCCCTCACCGGGGCTATCACCGATCCCGCATGGCGCTTGAGCGCACTGGTTACCCTCCTGGTGGCGGCGGGAAATCTCACGCTCTTTGGCATCGGCGGAGCATTCTGGGCACTGGTGGCAGGGCTCTTAACGCACTTCATCGCCGAGCGGGCTGCTCGGCGATGAAGAATTGATGAGGGCTAGGCGCTGCTAGATCGCCGGTTCGCCGATCTGGCCCTCACGAGCCAAAGCGGTCAAGCGCGAGACCGCGCGGTAGTACTTCTTCTGGTAGCCGCCGGACATCATCTCCGGGGTGAACAATTCGCTGAACGGCTTGCCCGAGGCAACGATGGGCACGTCCTTGTCGTACAGGCGGTCGGCCAGGACCACGAAGCGCAGGGCGATGGCCTGATCAGTGATGGTGTCCACGTTGTGCAGCACCAGCACGTCGGTTTCCGACAAGAGCTGGCGGTAGCGCGAAGGGTGGACCTGGGAAAGGTGGGCCACGAGCTGGTCGAAGTTATCGACGGCAAGGGTCTTCTCCGGGTAACGCTGCTGCGCGAAGGCTTCGATCTGCTGATCGTCCAATGGTTCAGGGGCATCGGGCAGGCCGCGGTGGCGGAAGTCCTCGCCCTCCACGCGGTGCACGTCGAACTGCTCGGACAGCGTCTTGATCTCGCGCTGGAAGTCAACCGCGGCGAAGCGGCCTTCGCCGAGCGCGCCAGGCAAGGTGTTAGAGGTCGCGGCGAGCTTCACGCCGGCATCCGAGAGTTCGCGCATCAAGCGGGACATCAGCACGGTGTCCCCCGGATCGTCCAGCTCGAATTCGTCGATGCAAACCAGCGAATACTGGCTGAGCACATCCACGGTTTGGCGGAAGGAGAGCGCGCCGACCAGGTTGGTGTATTCGACGAAGGTGCCGAAAGCTTTGCGCCCCGGTGCGGCATGCCACAGCGAGGCCAGCAGGTGGGTCTTGCCCACGCCGAATCCGCCATCGAGGTAGATGCCGTTCTTGGCTTCCTTTTTCTTGCCAAAGAGCTTGGAGAAAAGGGATCCCGAATCTTTTTTGCCGACCGTTTCAGCAAAGGCCTTGAGCTTGTTCACGGCTTCGGTCTGCGAGGGCTGGGTCGGGTCGGGCCGGTAGGTGTTGAAGGACACTTCACCAAAGCGGTAGGACGGATGGAAACCGGCCAGCAATTCTTCGATTGAAAGATTCGGCTTGGTCTCGCTCAGGTGGGTGATTGTCGCCATTGGCTGTGGGAGCCCTTCAGTTGATTGCTCAGTTGATCCGGGCTGCCATGGCAAGCCCACCGGCCAGTTTACCTTGAATAGTGTCGTTGATTGCCTAAAATGTCGTATCCCACACTGCCTTCCCCGCCGTTCGGGACTAGGCTAGAAGTAAAGTCCGCGCCATGTGCTTCTAGCGCGGCCAAGTACCAAGAACCGCAAGGATCGTGATCATCAATGCCATTGCCCGTTGAGTCCAACGATAAGTACGCCTCCTACGCCCACCCTGAACGCCTGGTCTCAACCCAATGGGTCGCCGATCATCTGGGCGAGGAAAACCTCGTCGTGCTGGAGTCCGATGAAGATATCCTGCTCTATTCCACCGGCCATGTCCCTGGCGCGCTGAAGATCGACTGGCATACCGAATTGAACGACGAGGTCACCCGCGACTACGTCGACGGTGAAGGCTTCGCCGCGCTGATGTCCGCCAAGGGCATCACGCGAGAGAGCACCGTGGTGATCTACGGAGACAAGTCCAACTGGTGGGCAGCGTACGCGTTGTGGGTCTTCACCCTCTTCGGCCACGAGGATGTGCGCTTGATGGATGGCGGGCGCGACAAGTGGATCGCCGAAGGCCGCGAACTGAGCACGCAGAAGCCCGAAGCCGCCAGCACCGAATACCCGGTCATCGAGCGCGCCGACTCTGAGATCCGCGCTTTCCTGCCCGAGGTTCTGGCGCATCTGGGCAGCCCGCTGATCGACGTCCGCTCGCCTGAAGAGTACACCGGTGAGCGCACCCATATGCCGAACTACCCGGAAGAGGGCGCACTGCGCGGTGGCCATATTCCGAGTGCGGCTTCGGTGCCATGGGCCAAGGCCGCAGCCGAAGACGGCACGTTCCGTTCCCGCGAAGAGCTGGAGGCCATCTACCTGGACGGCGCGGGCTTGAAGCCAGGCGATGACGTGGTGGCCTACTGCCGAATCGGCGAACGCTCCAGCCACACGTGGTTCGTGCTCAAGCACCTCTTAGGCTTTGAGAATGTCCGCAACTATGACGGCTCCTGGACCGAATGGGGCAACGCTGTGGGCGTGCCGATCGTCCGCGGCGAAGCCAAGGGCGAGGTACCTGCCAAGCGTGGAGCGCGCGCATGAGCCAGTTGCCCGAGGAACTCAAGGAAATTGTCGAGGAGTTCACCGAAGTTCCCGAAGCGGACCGCCTGGAGTTGCTGCTGGAATATTCACGTGAACTGCCGGAACTGCCACCGCGCCTAGCGGACCACCCGGAGCTGTTCGAGCAAGTGGTCGAGTGCCAGTCGCCGTTGTTCCTGGTGGTGGAAGTCGCCGAGGATGCGGATCGCACGGTTAATCTGTTCTTCTCCGCCCCGCCTGAGGCGCCAACCACTCGTGGTTTCGCATCTGTGCTGGCCGCAGGCTTGGACGGCATTGATGCGCAGTCCGTATTGGATGTGCCCGATGACATGCCGCAGCAGCTGGGACTGACCCGTGCGCTCTCCCCGTTGCGCATGCGCGGCATGACCGCGATGCTCGGGCGGATCAAGCGCCAGGTCTCCGAACAGCTGGCCGCCTAGTCTCCTGGCGCCGAGAGCACGTCGCCTGAAGCAAAGGAATTTTCAGTAGTGGGCAAGAAAAAGCAGGCTGCCTCCACGCCGGCCACCGCGGCCTTGGACGCTGCCGGCATCAGCTATGTCGCGCACAGTTATACGCACAGCGATTCGGCCGAGAGCTACGGCGCCGAGGCTGCGCAGCAATTGGGCGTCAGCGGCGATCGGGTGTTCAAGACGCTGATGGTCTCCACCGGGTCCACGGCGGCCGAGGACTTGGCCGTGGCAGTGGTGCCGGTGGCCGCGATGCTGGATTTGAAGGCCATCGGCATGGCGCTGGGCAAGAAGAAGGCGCAGATGGCTGACAAGGCCGCCGCACAGCGCCGCAGCGGCTACGTGCTCGGCGGAATCTCGCCCTTCGGGCAACGCCAGCACTCGCGAACCGTGATCGACAGCAGCGCACAGCAATTCGAGACGGTGTTCATTTCCGGTGGCCGGCGAGGCTTCAGCTTGGAGATCGCCCCGCAGGACGCTGCACAGGCCACCGAAGCTCTCTGGGCCGCAATCACCAGCTAACCGCTCCACCCCCACGCAAAAAGACCCTGCATCGCTACGGGAAGCTATCACCGTAGCGAGGCAGGGTCTTTTGTGCGTTACGAGGCTTCAGCCGCGGCAGCGATGCGCTTGGCCAGGAAGTTCGTGATCGCTTGGGCGAAGCCTTGCGGATCAACGTTCGGCTCGCGCGTATGCCCGGCCTTGGTGAAGGTCCGCAAGGTCACCAGATCCGGACGCAAAGCAGCCAGCTTGAGGCTGGGCCCGTTGGGCACGAATTCGTCGTCGCGGGAATGCATGATCAGCATGGGATGGGTCAGCTCGCTGGCGCGGTCAACCCAATTCAATCTGCGCAGGTTGACCGGGGCGGCTTGGCCGGTGACCCAGCGTCCGGCCTTGTTGGATAGCAGCCACTGGGCGAAGCGCCCGACCGACTGCGGGATCTTATTGGCCCGGGCCTGGTGCGAGAGCACATCTACCCAGTTGATCACCGGTCCCACGAGCATCAGCGAATCAATGCGGCCGGCCAGTTCGCTGCGGTCGGCGGTCTGCAAGCTGATGGCACCGCCCATGGACCAGCCGAGCAAGATGATTTGCTTCGCGCCGTGTTCCAAGGCGAAGCTGATGCCGGCTTGGACATCGAGCCATTCGGTATCCCCGAGTCCGTAGCGCCCGTCGGGCGCATTGGGCGCCAGCCCGTCATTGCGGTAGCTCATGAGCAGCGCCGTGACTCCCATGGAGGCCAGGGCGGGCAGTGCGCGGATGGTCTCGTTGCGCCTCGCACCGCGGCCATGCACTCCAATCACCCACACGTCTTCATGATTGGTGCCGCGCACCAGCCATGCGGGCCCGTCGCCGCCTTCCAGGGGAACGACGACATTTTCGGCGGTGAACCCCAGGTCCTGGGGGTGTTCGTAGATCGCTCCGGAGAGATAGCCTCTGCGGACTCTTTCAAGGCTGCCGCGGTAAACGTGCTCGATTTTGCGGGCGACAAGCCGCGGCTTGCCGGGCACATCGGATGGGGCCGAGAGCCGCAGGGCGCAGGCGTCGAACTCGGTCAGGAAGATGCACGGGCCAGGCTGGTTGGTGTCCGCATCTTTGGTGAAGTGCAGCCACAGTTTGCCTTCGGAGTCGGTGACGACTTCGCGAATCATGCTGTTTCCGATGCGCCGCTCTTCAGGGGTGACAACGCGTCGGGCGAAGTATCCGGCGAGCGCTGAGACGCTGGCTGCCACCAGCGAGCCGGCGCCAACTCCGAGTCCCACGCCCAGCAGGGTCGCGGGGATGGTTTTACGCGGTTGCAGGGTATCTACGATATTCCGAGCCATGTTTTCATCTTTCCACGTTGCCGTGCGGGAATCATCTGTCGCGTCCGAACGTTTCCATGGGTATGAGTGAAGAATCATTAAACAAGACCCCGGACTCTGCCCAGGACGTTTCGGCTCGCACCGAGGTGCAGTGGCAGGAAATACTCTCCCCTGAGGAGTTCCATGTGCTGCGCCAGGCCGGGACCGAGCGTCCGTTTACCGGCGAGTACTGGGATACAACGACCGAGGGCGTCTATTCCTGCCGTGCGTGCGGGGCCGAGCTTTTTGCCAGCACGACCAAATTCGACGCCAGCTGCGGCTGGCCATCGTTTTATGCCCCATTGGCCGAGGACCGCGTTCGGTATATCACCGATGAGTCCCTGGGCATGAAGCGCGTGGAAGTCCGGTGCGCTGCGTGCGATTCGCACATGGGCCATGTTTTTGAAGGTGAAGGCTTTAATACGCCGACCGATCTGCGCTATTGCATGAACTCGCTGAGCCTGTCCCTTCGCAGCTCCGCTGAATAATTGCTGTGGCTGCATCGCGGTCGAGATCACATTTAGAACAAGAGTTACTTATTCATGAGTGACTCAGCATCAACTTTTCTATTGTTTGGGCGTAGCGTTCATGTCAAGCACATGAGCGCCCCCGAACATGAAAAGAAGGTGTACTGAAATGACCCAGATTTCCGCAAAGCCAATGCCAGCCAGCGATGCCGAAGTACTGCAGATCGCGAACTCCGACGCGTGGCTGTCACTCAAGGCCGCCACCACGGAATTCCAGAGCCTGCAGGCCAAGGACGGGTCGCTCATCGATTCCTCCTCAACTGCGCAGGCGACCGAGCTCATTAACACGGTGATCGCCGCGGTCCAGAAGCTGCAGGTCCACTTTGAGCACGATGCCGAATATCTCGAGCAGCTCGTGATCGACCTGCGCCAGTGGTCGGATGCCGGGTTCACGGTGCCTGATTTCCTGGATTCCCTGCTGCAATTCCAGCCACAGGCCCAGCGCATCGATGGGCTGATGCACCTGGTGCTCTTCCCGATGTACACCCAGAACGGTTCGACCAACCGCCATCTCGAAGCCGTGCTGGTACAGGTCATGTGGCCCGAGTTCATCGCGGATCTGGAAGGTTCGGACTACACCAACGCGCTGTTCGTGCCGCTGCGCTTTGTCGACTTCACCGAAGGCTACGACACCAACTCCGCGGTGCTGTTCCCTGAATCCGTAGCCATTCGCGAAACCCCTTCCTTCACCTGGGGAGCCATCTTCCAGGATCGCGAAGCGGCACGATTCCGCAAGGTGCTGCAGGAAGCATCGTCCATCACGAATTTGCAGCTGCCAGATGATGCCGCTGAGCTGCTGGCCGACCAGCACCTGACCGAAGAAACCTTCATCATGTGGGACCTGATCCACGATCGCACCCACATGCGCGGCGACCTGCCCTTCGACCCGTTCATGATCAAGCAGCGCATGCCGTTCTTCCTCTACTCACTCGAAGAGCTGCGCTGCGACCTGACCGCCTTCCGCGAATCCATGAAGATCGCCGCCAACCCGAAGACCGATGCGAAGACCGCCAAGATGGCCAAGCTGGTGCAGTACGCGGTGATCTTCGACCGGATCTTCCGCTTCGCCATCACAGGTTCGCGCGTACGCAACTACGACGGCCTGGGCGGCCAGCTGCTGTTCGCTTGGATGCATCAGCACCATGTCCTGCACTGGACCGACACCAAGCTGAGCATCGATTGGGACCAGGTTCCTGAAGTCGTTGCAGCCTTGGGGGATGCGATCGACGAACTGTACTGGAAGTCCATCGACCGCCCGAAGCTGGCCCATTGGCTAGCCGCCTATGAACTGGTCGCCGCAACGGTGACCCCGAATCCTGCCTCGGTGTGGGCCAAGGGCCCTGAAGCGTTGCCGCTGACCGCGCCGCTGCGCGAAATCACCGACCAGGTGATGGACGACGAGTTCCCGCTGTCGATGTTCTACGAGGCATTGAACAAGAAAATGGCCAGCGTCATCGAGTCCACCAAGGGCATGACCGGCGCCACGGAAATCTAGCGCTTCTGCCTTAGGGTAGGAAGTGTGAGCGACGAAAGATCATTCTTGAACCAGACACCACGATTAGTGCTCATCGCCGGTGCCACCTCGGCCTCCGGCATTGCCTGCGCACAAGCGCTGTGCGATGCCGGAGTTCGGGTCTTGGCCGTGGGCAGCAACCAGGAACGCCTGGACGAGCGCCTCGACTTTGTCGAGGCCCGCATCGAATGCGACCTCACCGATTTTGCGGCAGTGAACAAAATGGCCCAGGCCATCCATGCCTCCTACGGCCCGATTGATGGCCTGATCCATCTGGTCGGCGGATGGCGCGGCGGCAAATCCATCGTCGGCCAGAGCGACGATGACTGGGACTTTTTGCACCGCACCGTTCTGACGACCTTGCGCAACACCACCCGGGCTTTTGTTGACGATCTGGTCGGCTCGGCGGCCGGACGCTTGGCGATCGTAAGCGCCGAAGCCGTGCTGAATCCGACGCCATCGAACGCCAACTACGGCGCCATCAAGGCCGCCGCCGAACACTGGGTCAACGCGATCGCCCGCCTGTTCAGCAAAAACGCAGAAAATGCATCGGCACTCAGCTGGGTCGTCAAAGCACTGAGCGACAAGTCGCCCGAAGACACTGCACCCGGACAGACGTCGGTTCAGTGGCTGGCCGAGGCTGCTGTGGAGCTGCTTTCGGATGGCGCGATAGCGCTCAACGGCACCCGGTTGCCGCTGCGCCAAGCCTGATCCTCCGCTTCGGCGTTCACCCGCTGCCTTGCTCCCTGCCCCCGTTTTCCAATCCCTTATAAGGACCACATCACCATGACAACACTTCACGATACTGCCGTGCGCGGTTTCGCTTCCGACAACTATTCCGGAGTGCATCCGCGCATCCTCGACGCGATCGCACGTGCCAATGGCGGCCACCAGATTTCCTACGGCGAAGACCAGTACACCGAGGCCTTGGGCCAGGTCGCGCACGATGTCTTCGGGCCAGAGGCTTCGATCTTCCCGGTATTCAACGGAACCGGCGCCAACGTCACCGCGCTGCAGTCGCTTTTGCCTCGATGGGGCGCCGTCATCTGCGCCACCACCGCGCATATCAACGTCGACGAAAATGGCGCGCCAGAACGCGTCGGCGGCTTCAAGCTGCTCCAGGTTCCCACCCCGGACGGCAAGCTCACCCCTGAGCTGATCGACAAGGAAGCCTGGGGCTACGGCGACGAGCATCGCGCCCAGCCGCTGGCCGTATCCATCACCCAGGCCACCGAGCTCGGCACGCTGTACACCCCGGAAGAAATCAAGGCCATCACCGACCACGCCCACAAGCTGGGCATGAAGGTGCACCTTGACGGATCGCGCCTGTCCAACGCCGCGGCATCGCTGGGCGTTGAATTGCGCGCCCTGACAACCGACGCCGGCGTGGACATCGTTTCGCTCGGCGGAACCAAGAACGGCATTCTACTCGGCGAAGGGATCTTGACCCTGCGCAAGGAGCTTGCCGATGACATGAAGTACCTGCGCAAGATGAACATGCAGCTGGGCAGCAAGATGCGTTTCATCTCGGCACAGCTGATCGAACTGTACGGCACCGGGCTGTGGCGGGAATTGGCCAGCCACGCGAACCTGATGGCGTCCAAGCTCGCCGAGGCAGTGGAGCAGATCGATGGCGTCGAGCTGGTCTACCCAACCCAGGCCAACGGCGTTTTCGCGCAATTGCCGACCGAGGCCAGCGATGAGCTGCGCCAGCATTTCCGCTTCTACGACTGGGATCGCGCGGCCGGCCAGGTGCGTTGGATGTGCTCCTTCGACACCACCGAAGAGGATGTTGCCGGGTTCATCGCGAAGCTGCGCGAGCTGATGGCAGCACACCAGGGCGCTTAGCAAAGAGTGCGGGTCGGCGTGCCGTACCGCGCCTCAGGTACGGCACGTTTAGACTCAAATTGTGACCAACGATCGCTCTGCTTCCGCCATCCCGAGTGCCTTCGCCAAGGCCCTCGATGAGCTGTCGCATGCCAAGGTACGCAAAGAACTGAAGTTCACCGAAATTCCAGCGCCGGGGCGCTTGGCTCCCTTCTCTTTGGCCCTGAGCGGTGACGTGATCGACGTCGTGCCCCCAGACCACGGACCGCACGGACAGGAAATCGGCCGGACCCCGTTCCTGCAGCCGCAAGAACAGCTGGCCACCGGACGCTTCATCCTCCTCTATGATCCTGCCGGCCAGGAACTGTGGAACGGCCAGTTCCGCATCGTCACCTACATCCGAGCACGCCTGGATCACGATATGGGCCAGGACGCCATGCTGGCCTCCGTGGCCTGGTCGTGGCTCGAGGATTCGCTGCGCGAACGCGAGGCTTTCCACCACTCGGCCGGCGGCACCGCCACCCGTGTCATTTCAGAGTCCTTTGGAAATCTGGCCGGGGAACAAGACCACATCGATATCGAGCTGCGGGCCTCCTGGTCCCCCGACTCAGATCACCTCGGGCCGCATTTGAGCGCCTGGGCCGATCTGGTGTGCACCTTCGCCGGCCTGCCGCCCCTGCCCGAGGGCGTCCAGCAGCTGCCGCATCGCCGGCTTAGTTAACCCCACCGGCTCCGAGGCCCGGACCGGTTGGATCTAGAATGGAAGCATCATGCCGAATTCTGACTCCGCCCCTTCCGCATCAACCGCCGCTGGCATTGAGCCCGCCGAACCCGTGTTGACTCCGCTCACCCGTCCTCGCGACGGCATCCCGGAAGTCATCAACACCCAGGTGGCCCTGCGCCGGGCGGTACGGGAACTCAGCGCGGGAACCGGCGATCTGGCCGTGGATACCGAACGAGCCAGCGGATTCCGCTACGGGCAACGCGCCTTCCTGCTCCAGATCCGCCGCGAAGGCGCTGGCACCTGGCTGATCGACCCCGAGGTATTGGATGATCTGGGCGAGCTGCGCGACTTCGTCAACCAGCAGCCGTGGATCCTGCACGCCGCAACCCAGGATTTGCCGTGCCTCCACGAATTGGGCATGTCCCCCACTTCCTTATTCGATACCGAATTGGCCGGCCGGCTTGCCGGGTTCCCCCGCGTTTCACTGGGCACCATGGTCGCCGAATTACTAGGCCTGCAACTAGCCAAGGAGCATTCGGCAGTGGATTGGTCCACTCGCCCGCTGCCTGAATCGTGGCTGAACTATGCGGCTTTGGACGTAGAGGTCCTCGAAGAGCTGCGCCAGGAAATCACCAAGGTCCTCGAAGAGCAGGGCAAGATGGAGTTCGCGCTGCAGGAGTTCGAGTATGAGCGGAACCTGCCTGATCCGCAGCCAGCCGAGGAACCATGGCGCAAGCTCTCGGGAATCCACAAGCTCAAGGGGCGGCGCAATCTGGCGATCGCCCGCGAGCTGTGGCTCTCGCGCGAAGCCCTGGCCCGCAGCCAGGATACTGCCCCGGGCCGATTGCTGCCTGATCGCGCCATCATGGCCGCGATCGAGCAGAAGGCCTCCAGCGTTCCGGCATTGCTGCAGATCCCTGGATTCCACACCCGCCACGCGAAGCGTGATGCCCCACGCTGGATGGACGCGATTCAGCGCGGCCGCAACACCCGGGATTTGCCTGAATTGCGCTCGGCCAAGCCCGGGTTGCCCCACCCCCGATCCTGGGCGGAGAAGAATCCTGTTGCCGCCCTCCGCCTGGACGCGGCCAAGGTTGTGCTCGTCGAGCTGAATGAACAGTGGAATATCCCAGCCGAGAATCTGTTGACTCCCAAATATCTGCGCGAGTTGTGCTGGAACCCGCCAGCGTTGATCAGCGTGGAAACCGTCGCGCAAAAGCTGGAGTCGCTGGGGGCTCGACCATGGCAGCGAGAGCTGCTGTCCCCAGGTTTCGCGCAGGCTTTCGCCACCGTTTAGGCCCGCAGTCCCGCCCACGCGCTCCAAGGCGTCTTGCGCCTGTGATGTGCTGCACTTGCACTTCAAGTTACTCCTGAGTAACCTATGGTTTAGGTCACAGTGATGCTGGCCACTGCCCGCCCTCGGGCAGCATGAACCAACCCCAAGGAGCCCGACGGTGAGTGCCAACGCTTCGACCGTGCCCAATAACGTGCACCCTACGCTCGATGACCGCGACGTCGTGTTTGTCGATGGAGTCCGTACCCCCTTCGGCAAAGCCGGCGAAAAGGGTATCTACCATGGAACCCGCGCTGATGATCTGGCCGTCAAAGCGGTCCGCGGCTTGCTCGAACGCAACCAAAATGTTCCCGCCGAGAAGATCGACGAAATTTCCATTGCCGCCACCACGCAGTCCGGAGACCAGGGGCTGACCCTCGGCCGCACCGTGGGCCTGCTGTCCGGCATCCCCAAATCAGTTCCCGGTTTCGCCATCGACCGCATGTGCGCCGGTGCGATGACCGCCGTCACCGCTACCGCAGGCGGCATTGCCTTTGGCGCTTATGACGTCGTCGTGGCCGGCGGAGTCGAGCATATGGGCAACCACCCCATGGGCGCTGGAGCCGACCCGAATCCGCGATTTCTGTCAGAGAAGATCGTTGACCCGCAGGCCCTGAACATGGGCAACACCGCGGAAAACCTGCATGATCGCTTCCCGGCGATCACCAAGGAACGCGCCGACCGCTACGCCGTGGCCTCGCAGGCCAAGCTTGCCAAGGCCTACGAGAACCAGCAGATCCAGCCGGACCTGGTGGCCGTTGCCGCGCAGCGTCCCGGCGAAGGATGGGCCGTCAATACCAAGGACGAGCCTCCTCGCCCCGGAACCACCATGGAATCGCTCGCCGAATTGCGCACTCCATTCCGCGCCCACGGCCGAGTCAGCGCCGGCAACGCCGCAGGCCTTAATGACGGCGCCACCGCAGCGCTGCTCGCCAGCGGCCAGGCGGTTCGCGAGCTGGGCCTGGAGCCCAAGATGCGCATGGTTTCCTTCGCCTTCGCCGGCGTCGAGCCAGATGTCATGGGTTACGGACCGGTGCCAGCCACCGAAAAGGCGCTCGCCAAGGCAAAACTGGGCATCGAGGATATCGGGCTCTTTGAAATCAATGAGGCCTTCGCCGTCCAGGTGCTCTCCTTCTTGGACTACTACGGCATCGACCAGGATGACGACCGAGTCAACCGCTATGGCGGCGCCATTGCCGTGGGCCACCCGCTGGCTTCTTCGGGCGTCCGCCTGATGACCCAGCTGGCTCGACAATTCTCCGAGGACCACACCGTGCGCTATGGAATCACCACCATGTGCATCGGCCTGGGCATGGGCGGCACCGTCATTTGGGAAAACCCTCACCATCCTGATTTCGGCAGCAAGGCGTAAGGACAGAAAACCATGACTGCAACCACCAATAACTTCGCGGCCGTCGCCGAACTCATGCATGACGAAACCGTCACGCACTCCTACGTCAACGACGTAGCCCTGCCGAGTGGCAAGACCCTGGCCTTGCTGACCTTGGACAACGGCTTGGACCACAAGAAGCCAACCACCTTGGGCCCCAATGGCCTGCTGGAATTGCGGGCGGCTCTTGAAGTCCAAGCAGAACGTGCCAAAGCCGGAGAGATCCATGCCTTGGCAGTCACCGGCAAGCCATACTTCCTGATAGCCGGCGCAGACCTCTCGGCGGTCACCCGCCTCAGCGCTCCCGACCAGGCCACCGCCATGGCATCACTGGGCCACTACACCTACGAACTGCTTGCTGATCTGGGCGTGCCGACTTTCGCCTTCATCAACGGGCTGGCTCTCGGCGGCGGATTGGAAATCGCCCTGGCCTGCAACTACCGCACCGTGAGCAGCACGGCCGGCGCTCTGGGCCTGCCTGAGTCCTTCCTCGGCTTGATCCCGGGCTGGGCCGGCGTCTACCGCCTGCCGCGGCTGGTGGGCCCCGAGAACGCCTTGAAGGTGATGATCGAGAACCCGCTGAATAACAACCGCACCCTCTCCGGCCCTGCTGCCTACAAGATGGGTGTCGCCGATGCCCTCTTCGAGCCAGCGGACTTCATCGAGCACTCCACCACGTTTGTCGACGCCGTGTTGTCCGGGGAAACCCAGGTACAGCGGCCAAATGCCGTGGACCCGAGTGATCCGGAAGTCGCACGTCGTTGGCTCGATGCTGCAGATCAGGCTGAACAGTTCGTTGACGCCAAGCTCTCAGGCGCAGCGCCAGCCCCATACAAGGTCCTGGAAGTCTTCCGCAAGGGATTGACCTTGACCCAGCAGGAGTCCGCACAGCTTGAAGTCGAAGCCCTGACCGGATTGATGCGCACCAGCCAATTCCAGAACACCGTGTACGCCTTCCTGGATTTGGTGCAGAAGCGCGGCAAGCGGCCAGCCGGAGCACCAGATGCAAAACTCGCCCGCCCGGTATCAAAGGTCGGCGTTGTCGGCGCTGGCTTGATGGCTAGCCAGCTGGCGTTGCTCTTTGTCCGGCGCCTCAGCGTTCCGGTAGTAATCACCGACCTGGATCAGTCGCGCGTGGATAAGGGCTTGGCCTATATCCATGGGGAAATCGACAAGCTGCACGGCAAGGGCCGTTTGAGCCAAGACGCGGTGAATCGTGCCAAGGCATTGGTCACCGGTTCGGTCACCAAGGAGGCATTCGCCGATGCCGATTTCGTCATCGAGGCGGTCTTCGAGGAACTGAGCGTCAAGAAGCAGGTCTTCGCTGAAGTCGAAGCCGTGGTCTCCCCCGAGTGCATCCTTGCTACCAATACCTCGTCCCTGTCGGTCACCGAGATGGGCCGGGATCTGAAGCATCCAGAGCGCTTGGTCGGCTTCCACTTCTTCAACCCGGTTGCAGTGATGCCGCTGCTGGAAATCGCAGCCACCGAATGGACCAGCGAGTCTGCACTTTCCACGGCCTTCGTATTGGGCAGGAAGCTGAAGAAGACGACGGTCAAGACCCAAGATGCGGCTGCCTTTGTCGTCAACCGCGTCCTGCTGCGCCTCATGAGCGAAGTCCAGGCGGCCTTCGATGAAGGAACCGACGCCGCTACCGCTGATTCGGCGCTGACTCCTATGGGGCTTCCGATGAGTCCGTTCACCTTGCTGGCCATGGTCGGACTTCCGGTGGCCCAGCACGTCAATGAGTCTTTGAACGCTGCCTTTGGCGAGCGCTTCGAGGTTTCTGAGAACCTCCAGAAATTGATCGATGCAAAGATCACCACTATTTGGGTCAAGAACGATCAGGGCGAACAGGTCCTGAATCCAGACGCCAAGGATCTATTGGTCCAGGGCTCGTCCCCATCCACCCGAGAAGAAATTCTTCTGCGCGTGCAGGACGCGCTCGCTCAGGAAATCGGTTTGCTTTTGGCTGAAGGCGTTGTAGCCGAAGCTGCGGATGTCGATCTGTGCATGATCACCGGCGCGGGTTGGCCTATGCATCTGGGCGGAATCACCCCATACCTCGACCAGGTGGGTGCTTCAGAACGCGTGAACGGCAAGAAATTCAATAGCTGATCCCGGCACAAACTTTGGGCTTCATTCCTCGAGGAATGGAGCCCAAAGTCATTCTGGCGTCTTGGCGTAGCTGAGGTTAAAAATTATTCTCCGGCTCTTAGCACCGCCACAGGGTGATCTGTCAGAATGTTGCCATGACTGACTTCGCTCAACCAGCCCGCCGCACCGTCATGTGCGCCTCGGCCGCTCTTGGTTCTGCTGCACTGCTGACCGCCTGTGGTGATGGCCATTCCGAGGCGCAAGTTCCCGAAGCTTCTCCAGTTCCATCGGCCAGCGGAAACGGCCAAGCAGTTATGGACCTGGCCGAGTTGGAAGTTGGCGCACGAGCCACCGTACAGGCAAAACATCCGACAGGAGCGGAAATTCCTGTCTTGCTATTCCGTCCTGACGAGAAAAATGTGTTGGCCTATTCGAGCGTTTGCACCCACCAAGGGTGCGTCGTGACGACCAAATCTACGCAAGAAGACTTTTTCTGCGCCTGCCATGGATCGCGTTTTAAGCCTGCAGACGGGACAGTGACTGATGGCCCAGCCATCGCTCCCCTCGCTCGCTACGCAACCGAAATCAAAAACGACAAGGTCATCGTCTTCGTCACCGATTCGAAATAAGTCGGATAGTTCTCTGAACACAGCGAGAGGCTGCAATCCCTTGTATTGGGATTGCAGCCTCTCGTCATGAGCAACAGCGACTAGAAGAGCGCGACCTTCTGCGGAGCCGGGAAGATGGAATCCAGCTCGGCACGTTCCTCATCGGTGGGTACCCAACGCACTGCCTGCGCATTCATCTGGATTTGTTCAGGACGGGTGGCTCCGGCAATGACCGAAGTAACTGGCTGCTGGGCGGCAAGCCAAGAGAAAGCCAATTCGATCGGCGCCAAATCCCGTTCAGCGGCAAACTGCGCAAAACGATCCAGCTGTTCGAAATCCGAGGTCTCTACCAACTGCTGGCGAGCATGGGTCAGGCGGCTTCCTTCAGGCGCGAAGCCCTTGGAGTACTTTCCGGTCAGCAATCCGTTGGCCAATGGGAAGTAGGGCAGGACGCCCAAGCCGAATTCTCGAGCCGCCGGCAGAACTTCCAGTTCCGCACGCCGGTCAATGAGATTGTAGTGATTCTGCGCCGAGACGAATCGCTCGGTGCCAAGCTCACGGGCTACATATTCGGCCTGCGCGATTTGCCAACCGGCACGGTTCGAATGACCGATATAGCGGACCTTGCCGCTGGTGACCAGATCATCCAGGGCACGCAGGGTCTCATCGATCGGTGTGTTCGGATCAGGCGTGTGGAACTGGTACAGGTCGATGTGATCGGTGCCCAGACGCTTCAAAGAAGCTTCCACGGCCTTCATGATGTAGCGGCGGGAACCGCGTGCGTTGAAGTCCGGCCCATTGGCTCCGCTGACATCCATGCCGAATTTGGTGGCGAGAACGATGTCCTCGCGGTTCTTGCCCAATGCCTTGCCCAGCCGCTGCTCCGAGAGCCCAGCGGTCTTGCCGTAGTTATCAGCGACGTCGAAGAACGTGATGCCTGCATCCAATGCGGCGTGGACCACCGCGTCGGTGCCTTCCTGGGACTCAGTGGCGGTACCGGTTCGGCCCAAATTATTGCAGCCCAAACCTACGACAGAAACGCTCAATCCACTGTGGCCTAGTTGACGGAATTCCATGTACACCTCACTGTTTTTCCTTCGCCGCTTTTCTGAGCGACCTTATACCCCTAGGCTATCGGTTAGGTCCTGTGACCGAAGAGTTAAAGACACAATTCACTGCATTGCATATTTATCCATTAGGATGGAAACATGTCTAAAGTTCTTACCAATCTTCCTGTAGGCGAGCGCGTCGGAATCGCGTTCTCCGGTGGCCTCGACACTTCGGTCGCAGTAGCCTGGATGCGCGACAAGGGCGCCATTCCATACACCTACACTGGCGATCTCGGCCAGTACGACGAACCAGATATCGACGCTGTTCCTGGCCGTGCACTGGAGTACGGCGCTGAGAACTCCCGTCTGGTTGACTGCAAGCCAGCACTCGTCGAAGAGGGCTTCGCCGCTCTTGCCTGCGGCGCCTTCCACATTCGCACCGGCGGCAAGACCTACTTCAACACCACCCCACTGGGCCGTGCCGTCACCGGCACCCTGCTGGTCCGCGCAATGCGCGAGGATGGCGTGGATGTATGGGGCGATGGTTCGACCTACAAGGGCAACGACATCGAGCGCTTCTACCGCTACGGCCTGATGGCCAACCCGAAGCTGCGCATCTACAAGCCATGGCTTGACCCGAACTTCGTCACCGAGCTCGGCGGTCGCCAGGAAATGTCCGAGTGGCTGCAGGAGCACGGCTTCCCTTACCGCGACTCGGCTGAAAAGGCCTACTCCACCGACGCCAACATCTGGGGCGCAACCCACGAAGCCAAGACCTTGGAGTTGCTCAACAGCTCGATCGAGTCCGTTGAGCCAATCATGGGCGTGAAGTACTGGGACGAAAGCGTTGAGATCAAGTCTGAAGACGTTTCGATCTCCTTCGTTGCAGGCCGCCCAGTGGCCATCAATGGCAAGGAATACACCGATGCCGTTGCATTGGTGAATGAAGCCAACATCATCGGCGGACGCCACGGCCTGGGCATGAGCGACCAGATCGAGAACCGCATCATCGAGGCCAAGTCCCGCGGCATCTACGAAGCACCTGCAATGGCGCTGCTGTACATCGCCTACGAGCGCCTCGTGAACGCGATCCACAACGAAGACACTGTAGCCAGCTACCACAACGAAGGCCGTCGCCTGGGCCGCCTGATGTACGAAGGCCGCTGGCTGGATCCACAGGCCCTGATGCTGCGCGAATCGCTGCAGCGCTGGGTTGGCTCTGCCATCACCGGTACCGTCACCATCCGCCTGCGCCGTGGAGACGACTACACGATCGTAAACACCGAGGGCGAGAACCTCAGCTACCACCCGGACAAGCTGTCTATGGAGCGCGTCGGCGATGCAGCCTTCGGTCCGGTTGACCGCATCGGCCAGCTGACCATGCGCAACCTGGATATCGCTGACTCCCGTGGCCGTCTGGAACAGTACGCCAACATGGGCCTGGTCGGTGGCACCACCGCAAAGCTCGTTGGCTCGTTGGAAGCCGGTGGAGCAGACGACATCGTCAACGCCACCGCTGTGGATAGCGATGATCTTGCTACCGATCGCGCCATTGAATCGGCTGCCTTCGACGCTGGCACCGACTAAGGTCTGCCGCTAGATAAGCAATGACCGGCGCTACTTCTCAGGAAGTAGCGCCGGTCATTTTGCTTATGAACCCAGTTCTCAGCGGGAGAATCCGTTCAGAGCGGCAAGGGACTGCAACGCCATGATGAATCCAATCAAGGCCAGCAGCCGAAGCGAACCGTGGATGAAGGCTCCGGCCTTGGTATCCTTCGCCGGAAGCTTGAATACTTCATCACCCAGCCATGTCACCAAGGTGATCAGGGTTCCGATCAGCGCGACTTGTTCCTCCGGCAGCGCCATCGATTTGGCCATGGCCAATCCGATGGCAATTCCTGCCACAGCTTGAGCCAGCACCCACAAGCCCCGCCTCATGCGCTCGCGTTTGGCCGGTTGGGGTTGTTCCGCCGGGCTCATGCTTCCAGCAATGCCAACAGCGGGCTGATAGCGAGGGTGAAACCAACCAGTGAAACCATGCGCAGGATCAGACGGACCCGCGCACCTGGCTTGGAATTAACCGGTGGCAAGTTGAATCCATGCTCGACGATCCACGCCGCCACGGCTACCAGCACACCGGCCAAGGCCAGCTGCGCTGGTGCAACCTCCGAGAATAATGACGCAATCCCGATGCCGATGATGGCACCGATAAAGGCCTGGAATACGAGATGAAGCGGTGTGCGCGTGGCACCCATTTGCGGCGATTTGCGAGGGGCTCCGGGAGTTTCATCCCGATCTTCCTGAGGAATCATGTCTCCTAATTTCCTATGTCAATTCTGCCGATGAGTCCCTGGCTGCTTCGGTAAGATCCTTGCGGAGCAATACACCGCTGCCTCCAGTGAACCAAACGGATCCAAAGTGCTCGGATCTGGTTACCTCCTCGAATCCTGAGGAGCACTGCAAGCGCAGTGATCCGATATTTCGCGCATTGACAACGCACCAAGCCTGCTGCGCTCTCTGGGCGATCCAGGCCAGTCGCGCAGCTGTCAACCGTGATGCATAACCGCGCTGTTGGAATTCGCGGGCGATTTCGACGCCGGAAAGGTAGTACCCCGCTGGAGCGGAATCGTCGTTGGGATCCCACCAGGCCGCTCGGCCCCACCCGATGAGACGACCGCTCTCGTCTTTGAGCACCAACTGGCATTCTTCATCCCCGAAGCGCGATGGTTCCGAAGTGCGTCCTAGCGATCTGGAGAGCAGGCGTATGGCTTCATGGTCTGAAGCCTTCATCGGCACTGGCTCAAAGGCGCTCATTGCTGCTTAGTCGAGGGTCATTGGCTTGGGCGGCATGGGATGAACACTCTTGATCTTCCCAGGCGTCGCGTAATCGGCGGTGCCAATGCTCATCTTGGTGAAGTCCAGCTTCGCTTCGCGGATGCAAGTCTTGATTGCGGCAACGGCAAGCTTTGGAGCAGGAGTGAGGATGCGGATGTTCAACTTGCGCGGTGCGAAGTCACTCGATTCCACTGTGCCCAAGCCGCGCCAAGCCAGGTGACCGGTCAATGCTTCCTTGGCTTTCTTCTCCAAGTAGCGATCGCGTTCGGTACCCGTCGCAGACTTCAACGAGTACTGCACGATGACCCACGACTGGTCTTCGTCCTGGATTTCGGCATAGCCCTCATCGGAGCATGCCTGCAGGAATCCTGCGAACAACTCGTCGGCACGGTCGTTATTAACGTCCTGAACGTCGCTGGTGGTGGACATGTGTCCCACGCTGCCGTGGTTGATGACGAACTGGCCTACTTCTTCATCTTCGAATTGCTGGAACCACGCCTCACGGAAGTGAAGTACGTTTTTCTCGTCCAAACGGTAAGTGCGAATAATCGCCATTGGTTTCCCTTTACAGGTCAGTAGAACAATGAGGTGCTGGGTTTATGCGTTGTGCAGCTGGTTGGCTTTATCCAGCCAATGCTGGCGGTGCGAATGGTTGAATGGAGGTTCGTCCCGGCGTACGGCATCAAGCAGTGCGCCGCTGACGGCCCGGATCTCGGCTTTGAGTTCCTCGGGGTAGCCCATGGACAAGCCGTGCTCCTCGAATTCGTCTTCATCATCGAGGAAGGTTCCGCGGCTCCGAGACCGGATGACATCAAGATCAAGGTCCACCGAGTTCACTTCCCAGCCGCCCTGTTGCAACGGACGCCATCCGATGCCATGGGACAAATCGATGTACACATCAAAATCGTCAGCGGGATCCGCATAAAGGGTGGCGACCCATGAACCTTCAAAGGGAATGAGGCACAGTGCGTTGGTCTGGGCCAGATGCGCGGCACCAGGCCTCGCGACCAGTGATCCGGCCGGCTGGTGCAACCAGTGGCCGTGCTCGTCGCTTCCAAGGTAAAAGCCCGGAACCACCCAGTGGGGCAGCCCGTTGTATTTCCATGCGCGGGCAACCACCAAGGCACCAAAACTGATGTCCTCAGGATTGCGCGGCAGATCTACGGGGAAACCGTGCAGGTTGCTCATAGCTTGGGAATCTGTCCCGTGGGCAGATCCTGGCCCGGCAACGGACGGGCAAACGGAACCTTGGTACCAAGTACCTGTGCGAGGGTATCGCGAGCTACCTGCTGCGCAGTGAGTCCGACTCGTTCGAGCACCTCGGAGCGTGAGCCGTGCGCCAGGAATTCAGTCGGCAGCCCGACTTCGTTCAGTGCGGTGTCAACACCTGCCGCGCGCATTTCAGTGCGCAGGCGCGATCCGACGCCGCCTGCCCTTACGCCGTCTTCGATGCACACCACGATGCGGTGCCGTGCTGCCAAGGAAATGACGGACTTCGGCATTGGCAGCACCCAGCGCGGATCCACGACTGTTACGGATACGCCCTGGCTGTTCAGCCGCTGGGCTACGTCCAGGGACAATTCGCTCATGGCGCCGACGGATACGATCAGCACGTCCGGTGCAGCCCGGTCCCCCAAGCGGGCCAATACGTCGACGCCATCTGGCAGGCGGTCTACTGCATCAATGGGTTCACCGACAGAACCCTTGGAGAAACGAACGACGCTTGGCGCATCGTTGATATCCAGTGCCTCGCGCAGTTCTTCGCGGAGTCGAGTGGCATCGCGCGGCGCGGCCAAATGAAGATTCGGCACGATCTGAGTCAAAGCCATATCCCACATGCCGTGGTGGCTGGCGCCATCTGGACCGGTTACGCCTGCACGGTCAAGGACGATGGTCACCCCTGCTTTGTGCAGGGCGACGTCCATGAGCAGCTGGTCAAAGGCGCGGTTGAGGAATGTTGCGTAGACACACACCACTGGGTGCAAACCACCGAAGGCCAGGCCTGCCGCGGTGGTCATAGCGTGCTGCTCGGCGATGCCAACATCGATCACGCGTTCGGGATGTTCCTGCGCCATTTTCTTCAGGCCCACAGGCTGCAACATGGCACCGGTGATGGCAACAATGTCATCGCGCTCATTGGCGACTTGCGCGATCTCCTCGCCGAAGACGCTGGTCCAGCTTTGCGCGCTCGGCTTCGAGACTGGAAGACCGGTAACCGGGTCGATGATGCCCACCGCATGGAACTGGTCAGCTTCGTCGGCGCGAGCAGGCGCGTAGCCGTGGCCCTTTTCGGTCAAGGCGTGCACGAGGACAGGTCCAGAATATTGCTTTGCCTGCTGCAAGGCTTCTTCAACGGCCTGCTGGTTGTGGCCGTCAATTGGGCCAATGTACTTCAACCCCAGGTCCTCGAACAGACCCTGCGGAGCCCACCAGTCCTTGATGCCCTTTTTGGTGGCATGCAGGGATTTGTAGGTGAATCCACCAACAGGACCCGAGCCCTTGAGCTTGTCCTTGAGCTTTTCCATCGCCGTTTCGTAGGCAGGATGCGTGCGGAACTTATCGAGCTGCTGTCGAAGGCCGGAGAGCTGGTTTGCCAAGCCGCCGATGGTTGGGGCGTAGGAGCGGCCATTGTCGTTGACGACAATCACGGCTTTGCGGTCCTTGTCGGCCGCGATGTTGTTGACGGCTTCCCAAGCCATGCCACCGGTTAGGGCGCCATCGCCGACCAGCGCCACTGCATAACGGTCGTTGTTGTGCGTGAGCTTGTTTGCGCGGGAGATGCCGTCAATCCACGACAATGACGACGAAGCGTGGGAGGACTCGACCACGTCATGTTCTGATTCGGCGCGGTCCGGATAACCTGAGAGGCCGCCTTGCTGGCGAAGGGATTCGAAGTTCTGGCGCCCAGTGACAAGCTTGTGAACGTATGACTGGTGGCCGGTGTCGAAGACGATGGAGTCTTGTGGCGAGTCAAATACGCGGTGGATGCCCAAGGTCAGTTCGACGACGCCGAGGTTGGGTCCTAGGTGGCCGCCTGTGCGTGCCACATTGTCGATGAGGAAGGTGCGGATTTCGTCCGCGAGCTCATGAAGTTGTTCCAGGGTCAGCGCCCGCAGATCGCTTGGTTTTTTGATGGTCTTCAGCAAAGACACGCTCGTCCCCTTTACAAATTCGCCCGTGGTGGCCGTGAGCCCATGCGAAATACTTAGTCTACCGCGTTGGAAGCTTCTCCTATTATCCGCCACTGCCGGAGATAGCGCGAATTTCTGGGCAATGACCTTGAATACCTTCCACCTCGTTGATGAACAGTGCGTATTTATTCGAACCTCGCCAGCGCCTCGTGAATCATCTGGTGCCCTTGCGCCTCAAACTCATCGTCGCCCACTTCGTATGCCCAGATCGCTGTGCCGACCGCTTCCCGCAATAACATGATCGACCATGCCGGTTCCTGCCGAGGATCTTCGCCGTAGCCTTCCAGGAATGCTGATTCCAGCGCTGGGAGTTCTTTGAACTGTTGGCTGGCCAGTCGTGCGAAGTCGCTGGCTGGCGGACGGAAATCGAACCTTCCAAAATCGATAACGCGCAGGCGCCCTTCTTCGACTAGCCAGTTTCGTGGTTGCCAATCCCCGTGGGTTGGCACAAGGACAACGCCTTTCGGAAGGTAAGCACCTAATATGCGTTCCATCTGCTGGCAATGATTCCGGCTAATTCGATGTTGCAACGACAATAGGTGACGGAATTTTTCGGTCAAGCGCGACTCGTAGTGATGGTCGAAGTGCTGAGTTTGTTGATGGAAGACCTTCAGCGCGGCCCCTGCTTGATGGTAGATGTCGGGACTATATTCATGGCATGTACCCACGCATAGTGTGCCCGGTAAATACTCCAGCACCATCAAACGCAGTTTTTCGTCGTGGAACAACATTCCCGCAGCGAGGCCAAGAGATTTCAACGTACCGGTGTATCGTCGGTGTGCCTGAAGCTCACGAGAAATATGATGGTTTCCTGCTCCCCCGGTTTTGAGGATGATATCGCGCTGATCCGACCGCAGACGAAGAACTATTGTGTCGGTGAGATTCCACGAAAGGTCACGAATAACCTCAACATTTCCCAACCAGACACGAACCTGTGCTGCTTGTTTAGTGGTTAGATACTTTGCAAGATCATCGACCATCATCACGGACCCTTTGCCCATCATCATTGGCCGATGGCACTAGAAAGACCACGTGTTCAGGGCTGACGTAGCCGGTGGTCGAGCCGATTCGCTGCAGTCCCAATCGTTCGCACAGCTGTAGCGACGGGGTATTGCGCGGGTCGACAATGGCGAGAATTTCTGTAGTCACGTTCCGTTGATTGGCATAGTCAATCACGGCGCGGGCGGCTTCCGTGGCGTAGCCTTGTCCCTTGGCATCAGGGTGCAAATGCCAGCCAATTTCCCGGGGCTGATCCGCCAGGCCCATGCCGATCAACCGCTGCATTTGTTCGCTCATCGGCTTGCATAGCAGGTTACCGACGAGCTCACCGCCGTTGCGCAGGGTTATGGCCCAAATACCTTGCCCATCTTCACGAACAGCGCGACGTCGAACAATAGAGGCTGCTGCTTGTTCAAAGGTCGTCATGGGCATTGGATCCGGTCCCAAATATTGCACGGTTTCGCTGCGCGATTCCAGGTCAAGCAAGAACACGGCATCTTCTGGTTCCCAAGCGCGCAAGATCAATCGCTGAGTGTGAAGTTCTTTCACAGATGATCCTTTCTCGCCAAGATATGGCCCAAAGTTCAGCCGTGGACTGTGTATCGGACGGCTACGCTAAATACATGGAACCGAGAGAACCAGCAGATTCCACAGCCAGGCGTTATTCCTCTCTAGCCGAAGCATATATCGAGCTTTTCGGACGCGTCGAGCAAGCTGAGGCAGAAGATCTGGAACTGATCACCCAGTGGTCCCAGGAACAAAGAGGACCGGTTCTGGATGCAGGGTGCGGCCCCGGACACTGGACCCACGTGATTTCCGGGCCTGGTCGTCCTGCCACCGGCGTGGACATGGTGCCCCAATTCCTGGAACACGCCAAGTCCAGCTACCCAGATTGCACTTTCCTGCAGGCAGACATAACCTCCTTGCCCTTCCCGGATGATAGTTTTTCCGGGGTCTTGGCGTGGTATTCGATCATCCACACGCCGCCAG
The DNA here is from genome assembly GCF_012221945.1 of Glutamicibacter mishrai. Lineage (NCBI taxonomy): Bacteria > Bacillati > Actinomycetota > Actinomycetes > Micrococcales > Micrococcaceae > Glutamicibacter > Glutamicibacter mishrai. The sequence goes on from NZ_CP032549.1 coordinate 294,410, forward strand.
AAGACCTGCCGTCAATTCTGAATTCGCTGACGAGGGTCCTGAAACCAGGCGGAGACTTATTGGTGGGCTTTTTCGCAGCCGAGAAGATCCAGCCCTTCGACCACAAGGTGGCTCCAGCGTGGTACTGGCCTGTCGCTGAATTGTCTGAGCTTATGGCCAATGCCGGTTTCACCATCATTGATCACGCAACACGGGATCGCGCTGGAGCCCGTCGCCACGGGCAGATCATAGCCCGGCTCGAATGCTGAGGTTGTTGAGGGATTAAACAGAGTTGAGGCCCAAGGCTAATGCCTTGGGCCTCAAATCTTGGGTGTTGCGTAACTACTTGAGAGTCACTCCGACAGGTGCCGGGGTGGTTTTCTACTAGTTAGCAGCAGCGATCTGGCGCAGTACGTACTGCAGGATGCCACCGTTACGGTAGTAGTCAGCTTCACCTGGGGTGTCGATGCGCAGAACTGCATCGAACTCGGTGACCTTGCCGTCTTCAGCGGTTGCGGTAACCTTCAGGGTCTTCGGGGTGGTGCCGTTGTTCAGCTCGGTCACGCCGGCGACTGCGAAGGTCTCGGTACCGGTCAGACCCAGCGAATCAGCGGACTCGCCCTCTGGGAACTGCAGTGGAAGAACGCCCATGCCGATCAGGTTCGAGCGGTGGATACGCTCGAAGGACTCGGTGATGACAGCCTTGACGCCCAGCAGTGCGGTGCCCTTAGCAGCCCAGTCACGCGAGGAGCCCGAACCGTATTCCTTACCACCAAGAACGACCAGCGGGGTGCCGGCAGCCTTATAGTTCTCTGCAGCATCGTAAACGTATGCCTGCGGAGCACCTTCCTGGGTGAAGTCGCGGGTGAAGCCACCCTCAACGCCGTCCAGGAGCTGGTTCTTGATGCGGATGTTAGCGAAGGTACCGCGGATCATGACTTCGTGGTTACCACGGCGCGAGCCGTAGGAGTTGAAGTCCTTGCGATCCACGCCATTCTCGATCAGGTAGCGGCCGGCCGGGGTTTCCGACTTGAACGAACCTGCAGGCGAGATGTGGTCGGTGGTGACCGAGTCGCCGAGCTTGAGCAGAACGCGAGCGCCGTTGATGTCCTCAACAGGCTGTGGCTCTGCGGTCATGCCCTCGAAGTAAGGAGCCTTGCGTGCGTAGGTCGAGTTCTCGTCCCAAGCGAAGGTCGAACCCTCAGGGGTGTCCAGTGCCTTCCAGCGCTCGTCGCCGTCGAAGACGCCTTCGTAGCCCTTGGCGAACATGGCCTTGTCAATCGACGAGTCCATGATCTGCTGAACCTCAACTGGCGATGGCCAGATGTCCTTCAGGAAGACATCGTTGCCCTCGGAGTCCTGGCCCAGTGCGTCGGTCTCGAAGTCGAAGTCCATGGTGCCAGCCAATGCGTAAGCGATAACCAGTGGCGGGGAAGCCAGGTAGTTCATCTTGACGTCTGGGTTGATACGGCCTTCGAAGTTACGGTTACCGGTCAGCACTGCGGTAGCTGCGAGGTCGTTGGCGTTGATAGCCTCGGAGATCTCAGCATCCAGTGGACCGGAGTTACCGATGCAAGTTGCGCAACCGTAGCCGACAACGAAGAAGCCGAGCTTCTCCAGGTATGGCATCAGGCCGGACTTCTCGTAGTACTCGGTAACGACCTTCGAGCCTGGTGCGACCGAAGTCTTAACCCATGGCTTGGAGGAAAGGCCCTTTTCGGCAGCGTTGCGAGCCAGAACGGCTGCGGCCAGCATGACCGAAGGGTTGGAGGTGTTGGTGCACGAGGTGATCGAGGCGATCGAAACCAGGCCGTGGTCCAAGGTGAACTTGGTGCCATCTTCCTTGGTGACCTCGACAGCGGTCGATGGACGGCCGATGCCCTGGGTGTCCTCTGCGTCCGACACGTAGTTGTGCAGGTCCTTGCGGAACTGTTCCTTCGAGGACGAGAGCTCGATGCGGTCCTGTGGACGCTTCGGGCCAGCGATCGATGGAACAACGGTGGACAGATCCAGTTCGATGAATTCCGAGAAGCGGATTTCGCGGCTTGGATCGTGCCACATGCCCTGTTCCTTGGCGTAAGCCTCGACCAGTGCCACGTTCTCGTCGCTGCGTCCGGTCAGGCGCAGGTAATCGAGGGTGACATCGTCGATTGGGAACATTGCGGCGGTGGAGCCGAATTCTGGGGACATGTTGCCGATGGTGGCGCGGTTTGCCAGCGGCACCTGGGCGACACCTTCGCCGTAGAACTCAACGAACTTGCCGACTACACCGTGCTTGCGCAGCATTTCGGTGATGGTCAGAACCACGTCGGTTGCGGTGGCGCCAGCTGGGATCGAGCCAGCAAGCTTGAAGCCGACAACGCGTGGGATCAGCATGGAGACAGGCTGGCCGAGCATCGCTGCTTCGGCTTCGATGCCGCCAACGCCCCAGCCCAGCACGCCCAGGCCGTTGACCATGGTGGTGTGGGAGTCGGTGCCTACGCAGCTATCTGGGTAAGCGCGCAGTACGCCGTTGACCTCGCGGGTCATGATGGTGCGAGCCAGGAACTCGATGTTGACCTGGTGCACGATGCCGGTTCCCGGTGGGACGACCTTGAAGTCGTCAAACGCGGTCTGGCCCCAGCGCAGGAACTGGTAACGCTCGCCATTGCGCTGGTATTCGATTTCCATGTTGCGCTCGACTGCGCCCTTGAAACCGAAGGTATCGATCTGCACGGAGTGGTCGATGACCATTTCGGCAGGTGCCAGTGGGTTCACACGGGTTGGGTCGCCGCCGAGGTCCTTGACTGCCTCGCGCATGGTTGCCAAGTCAACAACACATGGAACACCGGTGAAGTCCTGCATGAGGACTCGACCTGGGGTGAACTGGATTTCGGTGTTCGGCTGAGCCGAAGCATCCCACTGACCCAGTGCGTTGATGTGTGATTTGGTTACGTTCGCGCCATCTTCGGTACGAAGCAGGTTCTCAAGCAGAACCTTAAGGCTGTAGGGAAGGCTTTCCGAGCCTTCGACCGTATTCAGTCGGTAAATTTCGTATTCGGTTCCATTGACGTCAAGTACGCCCTTGGCACCGAAGCTGTCCACATTGCTCACGTGGGACTCCTCTCGCCAGACACTCATTCTGTTGCACACGCACACTGTAATTCCAGTTAGGAGTTCCTAACTGAGATAGTCAGGTTCCTAGCGCGGCAGAGCTAAAAACAGTCTATCGCCAACTGCGAGAAAAAGACTCCTCGGAATAAACTTTCATCGAAATTCGTGTCCGAACGGACGTTTTCGCCCGGTTAACGGCGCACGAAGAGCCCGATCGACTCCATATGGTGGGTGTGCGGGTATAAATCGTGAATCTCTACGTGCTCTAATTCGTAGCCGCGTGCAGTCAATCGAGCGATATCGCGGGCGAAAGATGCCGGGTCGCAGGAGACGTAACAAATGCGCGAAACCCCGCTTGAACCTAGTTCAGCGGCGACTTGCTTGTCGATGCCAGCCCTAGGCGGATCCAGCACCACCGCATCCAAGTTGGCATCGCGAGCTACCTGGCGCAAGACGCGTTCAACGCGTCCGCGAATCACCGTCGCCTGTCCGAAGGCCTTCAAATTCTTCTTCGCATCAGCGTGGGTTCCCGGGGCGCCCTCAATGGAGAAAATCCGTCCTTGCTGCCCAACGGCTTTGGCCAGCGGCAATGAGAACAGCCCTGCTCCGGCGTACAAGTCGGCGATTTGCTCACCACGTGCCGGCTCAAGCAGTTCGACAACTCGTTCGCTGAGCAGGTTCGCCGCGGCGCGGTGCACCTGCCAGAACCCTTCACCGGTGATCCGGTACTTCTCCCCCATGACCTTTTCGCTCAGCCAAGAATTGCCGGCCACGACCTGCAATGAGCCCTTGCCATCCGCTGCAGAACCGCCCTGCTGGCTAAATGATGCAACATTCACGCCTTCGGGGAACTGCTTGGCCACTTTAGCGGCAGCACCTGGCTTGGTCTCGGAGAGCAAAACCAAAATGGTTCGATCATCCGCGCTGGACACCGCAACTTCTACGCGGTCGATGCCGGAATAGTCCACCGCATAGATGCCGCTGCTTTCAATGGCAGGGTGGGCCAACGGCATCGAATCGATGCTCGTCAGCTCGTTGCTGCGGAATCCGCTCATGGCCAGGCGTCCTGCGCCGTCCACCGAATAGGACATACGGGTACGCCAGCCAAGGCCGTCCGTCGATCCGGGAGCCGCCTGCACTGATGGGAAGTTGTAGTCCTCGGCCTTCAAACCGCCTAGCCGGGTGAACTGCTCGGCAGCGACCTGGGCTTTCAATTCACGCTGATAGTCGAGGGAAATATGGCCGAACTCCGCTCCGCCTACAGGATCCTGGTGCTTGAGCGCATCGGCGGCATCCCAGAAGTGCGGTACACGATGCTCGCTGGCTTCATGGACCTCCACGACATCGGCGCGCCAGAATTTGGCATCAGGCGCCGAATCGGTGAGCCGGACGGATACGAGTTCGCCGGGAATGCCGTGACGCACAAAAATCACCCGTCCTTCGTGGCGGGCAACAGTATGCCCACCGTGGGCAATATTGCCCAAACGAACTTGGAGCACAGGTGATTCAGTCATGTTTTCGTCTTTCATCAAAAGTATTTTTAGCGGTGTGCCGAGTATTCTTCGGTGGCGCCGCCGCCGACAGTGCGCGATGCGCTCTGCAGTCGCCATGGCACCGAAGCGATCAACACGCCTGGTTCGTAATGCAATCGGTTCTTGACGCGAAGCGCGGTCTGGTTGTGCACCAGTTGCTCCCACCAGCGTCCCACCACGTATTCGGGGATGTACACCACGATCAATTCGCGGGGAGACTCGCGTTTGATGGACCGGATATGTTCGATCAACGCACCGGGAATATCGCGGTACGGCGAGGCCAAGGCGGTAATCGGCACTGGAATCCCCATGCGATCCCAGTCTTCAAGAGTCTTCTCGGTTTTTGCGCGCTCGACATCCACGATGATTGCTTCAAGCTTGGAAGGCCTCGAAGCGCGGGCAAAGGCCAAGGCGCGCAGCACCGGCTTGCGCACCGTGGAGACGAGAACCAAGGCATGCACACGGGAGGGCAGTGCGGTGACCGCGTAGTCTTCATCGACGGCCAGCTCTGCATCCACCTTTTGATAATGGCGCTGCAAAGAATCCATGATCAGCATCAGCACGACAATGCCCAGCAGTGCCAGCCACGCGCCATGCACGAACCTTGTCGCCAGAACGACCACCAGCACCAGTGCCGAGAGGACCAGGCCCACGAGGTTTAACATGCGCTTGCGCTGCTTTGCAGCCCTGATCTTTCGGTCCGCGATCGGCACCAGCACACGTTTCCAATGCTTGAGCATGCCCAGCTGGCTAAGCGTAAAGGAAACGAAAACACCGACAACGTACAGCTGGACAAGTAATGTGACGTCGCCTTGGAACAGCAGGACCAAGACAATGGCCGCCACGCCCAAGGACAAGATGCCGTTGGAGAAGCCCAGGCGATCGCCACGGGTTCGCAGCTGGCGCGGCAGGAAGCCATCGGTGGCCAGGTGGCTGGCGAGCAGCGGGAAGGAATTAAAGGCCTGGTTGCCGGCCAGCAGCAACACCGCGATAGTCAGCACTGAGACCAAGATCAGACCCAGGGTGTAGTCGCCGAAAACAGCCTGCGCCAGTTGCCCCAGAACCGGAACCTGGACAAAGTCATCGGGGATCGGGTTGCCGTGCAGCAAGAATGATTTCTGCGGATCGGCGACCACCTTGATGCCAGTGGCGCGGGCCAGCATCATCGTGCCGAGGGTCAGCACACCGGACAACAGACCCAGAACCAAGAGGATCCGACCGGCGTTCTTGGCCCGTGGCTTGGCCAGCGTCTGGACATTGGAAATGGGCACCTCAATACCAGTCAACGCCGCCGAGCCGGTGCTGAACGCGCGAAGGATCAATAGCGCACCCACGACTCCTTGCAAACCGGTCGAGAATTCCGCCTCCGGGACAATCGTGAATTCAGCGCTTGGCGCCAGTCCGAGGTTGCCGGTCAGCGCCAGCACCCCGCCAATGGCAATCAGCAGCAGCATTCCGGCAACGAACAGATACACCGGAATGGCCAGCGTCCAGCGCCCCTGCCAGGTTCCACGGAGGTTTCCCACCACCAAAAGGGCCACCAGGATCGCGGCAACCCAGGCTTTGTGCTCGCCTAGGAAGGGGAAAATAGCGCTCAAATATGCGGCGGCCGAGGAGCTGGAGACCGCAACGGTCAATACGAAGTCGACCAACAAGGCGGCTGCAACAGCAGTACCCGGGCGTGCCCCGAGATTCTTTTTGACGATCTCATAGTCGCCGCCACCCGAGGGATACTCCACCACCGACTGGCGGTAGGACAGCACGAGCACTACGAGGACTACCAGCACCGCCACACCCACCGCTGGGGAGAGCATCGTGGCTGCGATGCCAGCCATGGCAAGGGTCAGCAGAATTTCGTCTGGCGCGTATGCCAAGGACGACAAGGCGCTGGAGGAGAAAATCGGCAACGCAACGTTCGGCGGCAGCGGCTTCTTTTTCAGCTGTTCAGTGCTGAAAGGCCGCCCCACCAAAATCCTCTTGAGACCATCAAATAATGCAGGCACGACATAACGTTATCGCAGGTATGCAAGGCACACGGGTGGTTCATCGCCAATGAAGTAGGACCGAACAGCGCTATTGTTGCATTCGGAGCACCGTTTGGCGGTGCTTTCGACCAATCATCACGAGCAGCGATTCCAAGGAGATTTCGGTGGCACATTTTGTGATCATGGGTTGCGGGCGCGTCGGCGTTTCGCTCGCCCATACACTGGATTCAGCGGGGCATTCGGTGGCAATCATCGATCAAGACGCTCATGCGTTCCGCCGTCTAAGCAAAGACTTCGGGGGCCTCACCGTCACCGGTCGCGGATTCGACCGCGACACCTTGGAAGCAGCAAGAATTGATGGCGCCTACGCTTTCGCCGCTGTTTCCAGCGGTGATAATTCCAACATTCTGGCTACCCGCGTAGCGCGCGAAACCTACAACGTCCCCCATGTCGTGGCCCGTATCTACGATCCAGGGCGAGCCGAGATCTACCAGCGCCTGGGCATCCCGACTGTGGCCGCGGTGCGCTGGAGCACCGATCAGGTCCTGCGCCGCATCTTGCCGGATTATTCGATGCGCGGTGATTTCCGGGAGCCATCAGGCCGACTGGTGCTGACCGAAGTTGCCTTGAATCGCGGCTGGTACGGACGCTTGGTCAAGGACCTTGAAGCCGCTGCCGGCGTGCGGGTTGCCTACCTGACGCGCTTCGGAGAAGGCACCATTCCGCAGAACCGAACCCGCTTGCAGGGCGGCGACCTGGTCCATGTCATGATGCGCATTGACCAGCTCAAGGACGTTGAAAAGGTTCTTGCCAGCCCTCCTGCTCCCCTGCCGAACGACTAACTGAAAGGCCACCATGAAAGTCATGATTGCCGGAGCCGGTTCAGTCGGTTCCTCCATCGCCCGCGAACTCGTGATCAACGACCACGAGGTCCTGCTGATCGATATCCAGCCGGAAATGGCTGAACGTGAAGATCTTGAAGGCGTTAGATGGCTGATCGGCGATGCGTGCGAGCTCGCTGTTCTGCAGCAAGCGCGCCTTGAAGACTACGATGTCGTGGTTTCTGCCAGCGGCGATGACAAGGTGAACCTCGTGGTCTCGCTCTTGGCCAAGAGCGAGTTCGGCATACGCCGCACCGTAGGCCGGGTGAACAATCCGAAGAACGAGTGGATGTTCGATGATGCTTGGGGCGTCGACGTGGCCGTTAGCACCCCGCGCCTGATGACCGCGCTGGTCGAGGAAGCGGTGGAAGTCGGCGACCTGGTGCGGCTGCTGACGTTGAAAACCGGCGAGGTGTACATGGTTGAATTCACCGTTCCCCATGACTCAGCACTGATCGGACGCACCATCGGGCGCATTCCATGGCCTGAGGACACCACCTTGATGGCCGTGGTTCGCGATAAAACGCCATTCCCGCCAAGTGCGGATGATGTAGTTGAGGGTGGCGATGAAATCTTCTTCATCACCACCCCGCAGGCTGAACCTCTATTGCGCCGGACCTTGCGAGACGCGACGCGCTAGCTAGCTCGTCGCTGCACCCGTTGCGTCGCCGGTAGCGGTTTGAGCGGGCTTGGAAATGAGCCAGGCGAACCACAGGCCGGCGGCATACAGCGGCACGCCCATCAGCGCACGGGCAACTCCCAAAGCCACCACATGATCCATGTAATACATGGGCAGCTGCACGGCCAGGCGGAGTGCGAAAACGGCGATGACGATCCACGTCGCGATCTGGTACCGGCGCAGCCGATCTGCCTTGTTGCGCCATTCAACGCCTTCGTTGCGGATGAAACCGAAAAGCAGGCCGATCAGTGGCCAGCGCACGATCACCGAAACCAGCATCGCCAGCAGGTAGGCGCCAGAGGTGTAGAAGCCCGGGATGTAGTAGTCCTTCGCGTTGCCGGTATGACGCGCGGCGAACGCGCAGATCAGGATGCCGATCAGCCCGGTTGCGGACTGGATCAACGTGGAGCGCTTGGCCAAGCGGATGATCATGAAAACTACGCCGAGGCCGATCGAGGCAACCAGCGCCCAAGTGAGGTTGCTACTCAGGGCAAAAACCATGATGAAGACGAATCCGGGCAGCACCGTTTCCAGAATGCCGCGGACTCCTCCTACCGTGGAGAGCAGATCGATTCCGCCGTCTGCATTTTGGGCGATATTCGAGTTCGCGCCAATCATCGAAGCCAAGCTGGGCTTGGTCTCTTTCTCAGGTTGTTGGCCGTCTTCGCGCCCGAGGTCCTCATTGTGCATTGCTTCTACTTCCATATTTCCAACAGCACCATGGGTGCACGGTCACCGCGGATATCACTTGGTCGCTACCCGCGGGGTACCGGAACAATAACGTAGCGCGGATTAAAGATCGTCGGGATCTGCTCCACCGGCGCGACCATGCCTGAATAGGTCACCTTTACGCCGGGCTTGATCCCCGGAACCGACTTTTGCCCCATGAAGATCAAGCGGACATGCGCAGCTGTGCCGCGTCGAGCAGCAGCCCCGCCGAGCTTGTCTACCACCACGGCTTTGAGCAATGGCCGTTCATTCGGCGCGGAGTAGCTCACCGATTGAACATACCCGGTGTGCTTCACCCTGCCTTTGAGCGGCAACTGCTCCAATGAATCCAGGCATTGATAGTTCAATGTCGGGTCCGAAGGCCCGAGGTGCGCTGATACCGGCTTATCCTTCAACGACATCTTTAGCCGATCTGGGTAATCTCTGGTCCGCGCTCCGGACGCTTGATCTCTGGCTGCGCTTCTTCCTGCGCCGGGCGGGTTTGGGCATTTGCCGGAACGTTCAGAGGCAGTAGTTCTGCCGGCGGCAGTGGCTTGTCGCCACGGTTCACGATGACATCGCGCAAGATCGCGTCCACAACACCAGCTGCCTCTTCATCGGCAATGGCCTTACCGCCGATTACCGCGCGGAGGAACCAGCGCGAGCCGTCAACGCCGACAAAGCGCAAAGCTACATGCCCGGCACGGCCGTCTGGCAACTGCTGCGGAACCTTGGCCAGCAGCTCTTCGCCATATTGGCCTTCACGGGTGAAAATCTCGCCGTTTTGCGCGCCGATATCGCTTTTGATCTTGTCCTTTATGCCAGGCCACAGTGATTCGGACTTCGATGAAGAGAAGGCCATGAGCTGGATGCGGGACTCTGCGATCTCGAGCGAGACAGCGATGACGCGCTTATTTGATTCTTCTACGTCCATGCGGACCTTGAGGCCGCTGACTGGCCTGATAAGAATCGATCCGAAGTCAAGGTACTCAGTGGTGTCCTCAACATCCTTGATGTCGAAAGGGCCAATTTTTGGTTCGGCCGGTGCCGCGGCAGCCTCGGATGACTCGACCGGAGCCTCATGCTCTTTTGATTTTTTACGCTTGAAAATCATGGTGTCCTTAGAAAACTTGCTTGTTATCTTCAGTGCTTAGTTAGCGGCAAATCCGCCGGTCGATCCAAAGCCACCGGCGCCACGCGCTGTTTCTTCGAGGGAATCAACTTGGGTGAACGCTGCCTGCTCGACTTTCTGGATCACGAGCTGGGCAATGCGATCTCCGCGGTTGATGGTGAAAGCTTCCCGCTTGTCGGTATTCAGCAGCGTGACCATGATCTCACCGCGGTACCCTGCGTCAACAGTGCCGGGGGCATTAACTACTGTGATGCCGTGTTTGGTTGCCAGTCCGCTCCGCGGGTGAACCAAGCCAACGTAGCCATGAGGTATCGCCAGAGCGATGCCGGTGCGCACCAATGCACGCTCCCCTGGTTCGAGCACCAGACCTTCGCGAGCATGCAGGTCAGCGCCGGCGTCCGAAGGATGCGCATAGCTCGGCACAGGAAGGTCGCTGTCTAGCATCTTGATGGCGATCGAGATTGTTGGCTCACTCATCAGTTTGGTTATCCCCCGGGAGTTTTGTGAAGTGGTCGTTCGGTAGTTTCGCTGGGTTAACTCTATCGCGTGCGGCTAGGAATGACCTGTCTGCTGTGCGCTGTTCTTGGCTCAAAGAATTATTGCCTAGACTTGGAAACATGAGTAACACCAGCCCTGCGGCATCGAGCGTCCTGTACAGCGAAAAACTTTGGCCTTCGGCCAGCACCTGGATTTGGCCGATCATTATCGCGCTGACCGCTGGTATCGCTGTGGCGCCGGTTAATACCGTGCTGGGCTGGGGCGTAGGCATAGCCATGCTCATCGCCTTGGTGGTCATTTTCCTGGTCCGCGTCCCAACGATTGGAGTCACCGAAACCATGGTGACTGTCGGCCGCGCTAGCATCGAACGTCAATTCATTGGCGAAGTCGTCGGTTACCGCGGAGACGAAGCGTTCAAGCAGCGTGGGCAGAAATTGCACGGGCTTGCCTACATGTTGCTGCGCGGATGGCTTGATGGCGTAGTCAAGATGGAAGTCACCGACGAACGCGACACCACCCCGTACTGGCTGACGTCCACCCGCCGGCCAGAGGAACTCGCAGCCGCTTTGGGTGGAGTCATGTACGAGTTCACCGAAGAAGGCAAAGCCGAGGCAGTAGCCGAAGAATCATCAGCACAGGATTCCGAAGACTGATTCCACGGCTTCTCAAGCACTCACAAATTCATATCGGCAATCCCCGATGCTGACTGCGAAACAGTCCAGTCGTCGGGGATTTATCCTTCACACTCGCTGCAGAACTTTTGCCCGTCATCTTCCCGCACCAGTTGCGTGCGGTGGCGGACCATGAAGCATGACGCGCAGGTGAACTCGTCGGCTTGTTCGCTCAGAATCTCGACCCCGGCTTCTTCCTCGGCCGCTTCCCCGCCTGGAAGCACGTACTCTTCGGCCAAGAACGTTTCGGTTTCGTCGATCAGGTTCGCCATTTGCGCGGTCTTGCCCGCCTTGAGCTGAGCGATCTCTTTGGCGCGTTCCTCTTCCGAGATGACGGCTGATGCAGCAGATTCAAATGCCATGATCGTATTTCGCTCTTTCCTGCAGGTATTCTTCCGAGCCGGTAGCTTCACAACGTGAAAATTCATACCGGCATAAAAGTATAACGTTCTTCGAGCCAATCCATTCCTTCACGCCGAGACATCAGCCACCGGCTGAAGGTTCGGGAATTAAGACGTGAAGTTGATGACTAATCTTGCGCCACACCCGGGGCGGTGGTAGGAATTCAGCCTTCAAGGTGGCAGAGTTTTACTCAGGAAATAGAGCGTGTGGAGGGTATTAATGCGTCAGCTGAGACTGGTAGGAATTCATGAAAATGGTTCCAGCCTGCAGGTCAGCAGTGACGACGGGATGAGCTACGAGCTCCCCGTTGACGATGCACTGCGCAGTGCAATGGCAGAAATAGCTCGCTCACGGGCTCCGAGGAACCGTGAAGAGTCCTCCTCGGTCCACTCGCCACGTGAGATTCAGGCACGTGTACGTGCTGGCGCTTCTGCTTATGACCTGTCGCTTGAATGGGACATCCCGGTAGAAGACATCGTGAAATACGAGGGGCCAGTACTTGCAGAACGCGAGCACATGGCTGAGCTTGCGCGCCGCGTGGAAGTATCGGGACCGCAGACCGATGCCGAATACCGCGAGGTCTTCGGCGAAGAGCCAGCCGATCTCGGGTCCATGGTTGTGCACCGCTTTAATCAGCTGCACATCGATAGCGAGACTGCACGGTGGAATTCCTGGAAGGATCCAGAAGGCCAGTGGATCATCACCGTTGAATTCGATTCCCCGTTGCCAACGGAAAATGTCGAATCCCTTGGGGCCGATTCGTCGGAGGCATCGGAGAACATCGCCCGTTGGGCCTTCTCCCCTGCACGCAAGACGCTGAAGAACTTGAACCGCTGGGCGCAGACCCTCAGCGAACAAGTCGCTCCAGAATACTTTCGCCCCATCTCGGCTGTGAACCAGTCGGAGCCGGAGCCGCCAGCTTCCAATTCTCCTGAAGTTGATGAGACTGAAGAACTGGTGACCCTGCTCAATGCTCGTCGCGGCCAGCGTCCGAAGGACCAGGACCCGGAGCGCGAGTCCCGCTTCAACGACATTATCGAGCGTGGCATGAGCAAGTACGATGCCGAGGATGACGACTCCCTGCCCCACCTGCCGCAGGGCATTTCGCCCCGCACTTCGCAGCTGGTTGTTGTCACCGATTCCGATCAGGATGACTCAGACGCCGAGGACAAGCAGGGCGAACAGAACACCGAGGACTCCTCGCCGCGCAAGGCGAAGCGCTCATCGGTCCCAAGCTGGGATGACATCATGTTCGGCAAGCGCAAGAAGGACACTGATTCCTAATCAGTGTGAGTAACGCTTAAATGCGATCGGGCAGCACCTTCAGGTGCTGCCCGATCGCATTTTCTAAGTAGTTCGATGCATCAGTAACGGTACGTACCGCTCCCCCGAAGTCAACGATCCATGTTGCCCGACCATGTCGAAGGCCATCGGGGCAACCCGGCGCCCATCATAAAAAGCAATGGACTCCGCGGCCAAAATCATCAGGTCGCCCAGCCGGGCTGCATGTTCAGGGATGATCGGCCCGAAATAGCCTCGTTCGATGGCTTCCTGGCGTGTCAGGACCCATGCCTTGGAGCCAAACTCCCTGTGCCACGCGCGCTTGACTTCCAGCCTGCCCGCTTCATTCGTTTCCGGCGCAAAGGTCAGCTGCACTCCACGAGGTTCCCCGCTGGTCAGCTCTACGCCTTCAATCAGTTCCGGATACTGGCTGTAGTCGATCCGCTGCGATTGCGGTACATCAACCATCCCGTGGTCGCCAGTGATCAGCACCGTGGTTTCCTCCGGCAGGCGGGACACCAGGTTTTTGATAACGTAATCGAGTTCTTCCAAAGTGTCGCGCCATTGGCTCGAATCGACACCGAATTTGTGTCCGGTCTTATCCAGCTCATTGAAGTAGGTGTAGACCAGTGCGCTGCGATGCGTTTCAAAGACGGTATGCGTTGCGCGTGCCCGGGCCATCGGCTGATTCGCCGCGACGAACTTCGGCCCGCGCAAGGAAGCGCGAGTTAGTGCGGACTTTGCGAACATTGGAATGGAAACCGTGGCGACATGTATCCCATGCTCAGCCACCTTTTCGAATACCGTCGGGCGGGTTTGCCATGCCTCGGGATTCAGATCACCGGGCCAGCCGCCGAGCTGATTGACCACTCGACGTCGTGCCGGATCGATCACGTCGTATCCGAGCATTCCGTGTTCTCCCGGAGTGACACCGGTGGCGAGGCTGCTCAGCGACGTTGCCGTAGTCGAAGGGAACCCTGTTCCGATCTTGCGACCCACGGCAAAGAGCGAACGCAAATATGGAGCATGGCCAACATGGCTCTTGAGCTGGTTCCACCCCAGTCCGTCCACCATGACCACAACTACGCGCTTGGTCGGCTTGAATCCGAGGGCATTGTCATACCCCGGGACGCCTAGCGCGGCTGCTGCGGAAGGAAGGATCTCCGATAGTGTCGCCTCGCCATACTGCGGCGCGTCAGGGATTTTTTGCTCTGGCACGGGCAGTGCAGTTTCATTCAGCGACTCGTTCATGCTCAAGCGATCGTTGCCAAACGTAGTCGTACCGCGAATTCTCGGGCCTTGTTCACTGCGCGCTGGCCGTCTGCTTCGGCGCTGACCCGGATCACGAGGTCCTCTGGCTGGGACGTGCCGTTGAGTCCATGGTCGGCGTCGCACTGGGGATCACCGCAGGCCGCTGGTGCCAGGTCGATGCGCTTGGTGCCACCCCAGGACATGCCGAAGGTCAATTCCTTCACCGCGTCAGCCGACGAATAGTGCTGCGGCTGGTGGTACACATAACTCGTTGCTACCGACGCGATGCGCGAAAGTGCAATCATTTCGACGGATACTTGCGCCATGACATCCTTGCCATGGTCATCAAGCTGCTGGTCATCGACGTGCAGGATGAAAAGCACTTTTTCGCTCTTCACCATGACCGTAATATGGCGATGCACTTCGGTGTGGTCGAAATGAGTTTCCAGGTGTACATAGTGGTCAAGTACTGGCTGCCCGGCCATGGCCTCAGCAAGGACGTCCTGGACCATCTGCGGGTAGAAGCCCGCCCGTACCAGATCGTCGAGAAGCTCAGCGCCTGGAGCAGTCGAATATGTTGGAGAACTCATAGGTCAAGTCTACTCAGTAGCTCCGGCCAATTCACGTTTTGCGCCTCGGCTCAGCTCCTCAAGGCTCGCCGGACACTGTCGGTGCGCTGCTCAGCATTGCTGATCTGGATATTGACCGAGAGAACGCTCAATGAATCAGCCGCGACGGAAATCGGAGCGAATTTCGCGACAGTGACCTCGGGATGGTTGTCCTTGAACAGCGACACCCTGGTGATGAAGTCTTTCAAGGCGTTAAGATCCACTGCGGCAAGTCCTTGATACCCCAACAGGCGAACGCTGCTTCGCGGACGGCGAATCAGCTGTTCCAAATCATACGTGGACAGCGGCGCGACCCCGTGGGCCCAATCGTCCAACAAATTCACCGGGTCACCACTGAGACCGAACGAAATAACCGGTCCCAGGAGTGGATCTTCTACGGCTTTGAGCACGCACGCTTGGCCAGCCGGGGCCATGCTTTGAACTTCCAGGGCATCAACACCATAGGTCTGCATCAGCATCTTCATATGGGTGAAGTTGGCTTCCAGGCTCGTCCGGTCCGGAATGCTCAACCGGACGCCGCCGAGATCCAATCTTTGGCGCAGGTCTGGATCATTGGCTTTGAGCGCGACAGGCCAGCCCAGTTCATCGGCTGCTTCCACGGCTTCTTCCACGGTATTGACGACTCGTGATCCGTAGATCTGGATCCCATAGAAGCCCAGCAGCTTTTGTGCCTGCGCTTCGGACAGTTCCAACAGGTTGGATCCCGAAACCGTAGCCACCAGTTCCGCAAGGTATTCGGCAGCTCCGTCGGCATCGATGCCCGCCGGGTCTTCGATGCCTTCGTAGGGAACATCAACCCACTGCTGGTAGCCGTAGGCTTTGGCCAAAGCCCCGATGGCGGTGGTCGGCGAGGTATAAAGCGGGACTCCTTGCTTTACGCCGCCGGTGATATCGGAATCCGACAGACCGGGAACCAAGGTCACAACCGGCTTGGATTGGTCGAGGAATTCACGGGCGACCTTGAGAACCGCTGAAGTCTCTAGTCCGGAATACGGCAGATGCGCCAGCAGCACCGTGTGGACTTCTGGATCGTCGACCAGTTCCTGGAGCCGGCTCCGAAGCATTGGGATGGTTCGCGACTGCCCGACACTGTAGTCGAGTTCTTCGCCGTGGATCGCTGTATTGAGATTTCGGTCTTCCGCCACGTCGCAGACGACTTCGGCGATCGTCAGCGAATTGGAGATGATCGCGACATTTGGTCCTTGCGGCGGCGGGAAGACCGAAAGCAGCGACGTAACATCCAAGAGTTCTTCGGATGAACGTACGCGAATGACTCCAGATTGACGCAAGATCGCATTCATAGCGCCCGCCGGAGCCTGGCCGACGCGAACCGAGTGGCCTGGGGGCAGGCGTCGGCCCATGACATCGGTTTTGGCCACGACAACGGGCTTGCGACGCGCCAGCCTGCGGGCGATGCGCGCGAATTTACGCGGATTACCAAAGGACTCCAAGTACATGGCCACAACGTCCGTACGCGGATCATCCTCGAAAAATTGCATGGCGTCATTGCCCGATACATCGGCGCGCAGCCCAGCGGAAATCGCGCTGCTCACCCCAACGCCTTGCTGGATGCCAACGCCCTGGAGAATCATTCCCATGGCTGCCGATTGGCTGAAGAACCCGACGTTGCCGGGCTTAGATGCTCCGGTGCTCCCAGAGATATGCAGATTTACTTCCGGATCGGTGTTGATCAGCCCGAGCGAGGCAGGGCCGAGAACGCGCATCCCGTTGGCCCGGGCCAACGCGACGAGCTCTCGCTGGGCGCTCAGCCCTTGGGCGGACTCGTACCCGGCTGTCATAATGACCAGGGCTTTCACCCCATGTTTTGCGCAGTCCTTGATTGCTTCGAGGATTCCCGCGCGGGGGATGCATAACACCGCCACGTCCACTGGGCCCGGCAGTTCGGTGACCTTGCCGTAGGCGACCATGCCGCCAACTTCCAGCGCCGCATCGTTGACCGCGTAGACGGTGCCGGTGTACCCGGACTCGACAATACGCTCGAGAACATCGTGGCCTAGTTTTCCCCAGGTGCGGCTGGCGCCAATTACGGCGATGGACTGCGGTGATAATAGGCCGGCGACACTGCTCGCTTCGGCTCGGTGTTCCCGGGATTCGGTGACTTCGCGCGATTTGTCGGTGGGGTTGATGGAGAATTCCAGCATCACTACGCCGTCTTCGAAGTGCCTGGCCACTGCGTAGCCGGCGTCCGAGAAAACGGTGAGCATTTTGCGGTTTTCCGGTAGCACCTCCGCGGAGAATTTCTCGATGCCGTTCTCGCGGGCGGCGGCGGCCAGATGCTCAAGCAAAATGGATCCGATCCCCGTGCCCTGGTATTCGTCGGAGACGTTGAAGGCGACTTCCGCTTCCTGCGGATCGTCAAGGCGGTCATAGCGTCCAACGCCGATGATTTTTGATCCGCGCACCACGGTGAAAGCGACCCGATTCACATGATCAACGTTCGTGAACCGTTCGAGCTCTTTAGGGGTCAGCGAGGACTTGTACGTAAAATAGCGTAGGTAGACCGAGGTTTCAGATTGATGCTTGTGCATCTCCTGCAGGGCTTGCGCGTCCATCGGGGTGATGGGCCGCAAATGTGCCGTTGTCCCGTCGCGAAGCACAACATCAGCTTCCCAATGCGCCGGATATGCCGCCGAAAGTTTACGATCCACCATAGGCTTAGGATAGTCGCGACCTTGGTGATGTGCCCAGACGCAACACGAAGTATCGACAGCTCCGGCCGCACGACAGCAGATGAAGGACAAAGAGAGTAATGGCTCGAAAGAAGTCTGAAGAGATTCCAGAGGATTTCATTGAAAACATCGTCGACATCGACGTCACCAATGAAATGGAATCCTCCTTCTTGGAGTACGCCTACTCCGTCATCTATTCACGCGCGCTTCCTGATGCCCGCGACGGGCTGAAGCCGGTCCAGCGTCGAATTCTTTTCCAGATGTCCCAGATGGGCTTGCGCCCCGAGAAGGGGCACGTGAAGTCTGCGCGCGTGGTCGGCGAAGTCATGGGTAAATTGCACCCGCATGGCGATGCCGCGATTTATGATGCGATGGTCCGCCTGGCCCAGGATTTCTCGCTGCGTCTGCCGTTGATCGATGGCCATGGCAACTTCGGTTCCCTTGACGATGGGCCAGCTGCGCCTCGTTATACCGAGGCTCGCCTGGCGGCATCGGCCGTAGCAATGACCGCGAACCTGGATGAAGATGTCGTCAACTTCATTCCGAACTACGACAACCAGTTCATGCAGCCAGAAGTGCTCCCGGCCGCCTTCCCGAACTTGCTGGTTAACGGAACCACCGGCATTGCCGTGGGCATGGCCACCAATATGGCACCTCACAACCTCGGCGAAGTCATCGCAGCCTCGCGCCACCTATTGCTGGAGCCTGAAGCAACCGTCGAAGAACTGATGAAGTTCATCCCCGGACCCGACCTGCCCTCCGGCGGCAGCATCATCGGCCTCGATGGCGTGAAAGATGCATACCGCACCGGGCGCGGCCTATTCCGTACCCGGGCGACGGTGGCGCTGGAGAAAATCTCGGCACGCAAGTCCGCCCTGGTCGTCACCGAGCTTCCATACACTGTGGGGCCGGAGAAGGTCATCGAAAAGATCAAGGACGGTGTCAACAACAAGAAGATCGTCGGGATCTCCGATGTTGTCGATCTCACCGATCGCCATCATGGCTTGAAACTGGTCATTGAGCTGAAGAATGGTTTCAACCCCAACGCCGTGCTGGCCAGCCTTTACAAGTACACCCCGATGGAAGATTCCTTCGGCATCAACAACGTTGCCTTGGTTAACGGGCAGCCGCGGACCATGGGACTGCGTGAACTGCTCACCGTCTACGTCGACCATCGGATCGACGTTGTACGCCGACGGACCGTTCACCGCTTGGCCAAGCGTGAAGACCGGTTGCACCTGGTCGAGGGCCTGCTGATCGCCATCGTCGATATCGACGATGTCATCGCGATCATCCGCTCTTCCGAACAGACCAACGAGGCGCGCCAGCGCCTGATGACCGTCTTCGACTTGAGCGAACCGCAAGCCAACCACATCCTGGAACTGCGCCTGCGCCAGTTGACCAAGTATTCAAAGCTTGAATTGGAAACCGAAGCAGAACAGCTGCGCGAGGAAATCGAGAAGCTGCGCGCCATTTTGGAGTCGGATCAGCTGTTGCGTTCTGTCGTCTCCGACGAGCTGGAAGAGATGGCCGAGACCTTCGGCACTCCGCGACGCACCAAACTGCTCAAGTCCGCGCAGCTCGCCCCGCTCAAGGGCACCGCGCTGCCCGAAGCGGTAGGCAGCGGCAAGCAGGCCAAGCTAACCATGGAGATCTCCGATAGCGCCTGCTGGGCTTTGCTCTCTGCCACCGGCCAGATCGCGCGGACCCACGACCGCACGGACTTGGACTTCTCTTCGGCTCGCATCAAACATGACGTGCTGCTCTCCCAAGTGCCTTCCACGGCCCGCGGTGAGATCGGCGCGCTGACCAGCACCGGCCGGATCATCCGCATCTCCCTGATCGATGTACCGGTGCTACCCGAGTCCCATGGATTCCCGCAGCTGGCGCAGGGCGTGCCGGTCGCTGAATTCTTGAAGCTGCCAAAGAACGAATCGGTGATCGCGCTGGTTCCGCTGAACGCGGTCCTGGCCATCGGCACCCGCAATGGCGTAGTCAAGCGGGTGACTCCCGAGTACCCGCTGAATCGCGATGAGTTCGAGGCGATTACCCTCAAGGATGACGACGTCGTGGTGGCTGCCAGTGTGGCCGGCGAGGATGACGAATTGGTCTTCCTCACCCGTGGCGCTCAGCTGCTGCGGTTCCCGGCCTCGGCAGTACGGCCTCAAGGACGCACCGGTCGCGGCATGGCGGGCATCAAGCTTGGCGCCGATGACCACGTCATCTTCTTCGGCGTCGTTCCGGCGACCGCAGGCAATGCCGTGGTTGCAACGATCGCGGCTGGTTCGCAGACCTTGCCGGGAACTTCTGGCCAGTCGGTGAAGCTGACTGATTTTGCGGAATTCCCCGCCAAGGGCCGTGCCACAGCCGGTGTACGCGCACATCGCTTCGTCAAGGGCGAAGACCACTTGCAACTTGCCTACGCCGGACAGGGGCCAGCACGAGCCAGCTCCACAGCCGGTGTGGTCAGGGCTCTGCCAACGGAATTCGGCAAGCGTGACGGCTCTGGTGCGCCATTGGCCCAGTCCATCAATATCCTGGGCGGCTCGTTGAGCGCGAGCCGGATTTCAGCCACAGCTGAAGAGGCTGGATCGGAACTTGAGCCGGATCAGGCCCCGGTTCAGGAGGAACGCCCGAAGGCGGCTCCAGCATTCAATCCGGGCGAGGATACCCTGCCCTTTGATGATGGAGGAGTCATCCTCTAGATTTCAGGGCTCCTGAAATTCAAAGGTGCTGTTGCGGATCAGGTGATCCGCAACAGCACCTTACTATTTGCTTCCAGCGCCTACTGCAGCGCCCAGGTCGATACGCCCGTCGCACTCCCCCGCCAATTTCTCATCGTGGGTAATGAGCACCACGGTGCGCGAAGCCAGCGCAGTGCGCAGCGACGCCATCAGCTCGCCAGCTTCATCTACTCCCAGATGCGCTGTGGGCTCATCGAGCAGTACCACTTGATGTCCGCCGAGAATCGCCCTGGCGACTGCCAACTTGCAGCGTTGGCCGCCTGAGAGGTTGTGGCCTCCGGATCCGATTCTCGTATCGAGTCCCTGGGTCTGCTGTCCGTACCAGGTTGAGAGGCCAACGTGCTCAAGAACCTCGATCAGCGCTCCGTCGCTGCGTTGCTCGCCTTCGGGCACGCCGAGCATGAGGTTGCGGCGTATCGAGGAATCAAACAGGTGGGCTTCCTGTGGG
This sequence comes from Glutamicibacter mishrai, assembly GCF_012221945.1. Taxonomy (NCBI): domain Bacteria; kingdom Bacillati; phylum Actinomycetota; class Actinomycetes; order Micrococcales; family Micrococcaceae; genus Glutamicibacter; species Glutamicibacter mishrai. Next base: position 315,013 of record NZ_CP032549.1, read on the forward strand.
CACCAGGCCACCGAATTCGCCTCGGCATTCGCTAGCGGGTGAAGTTTCCCCTCGCCATCGAGAACTCGGAGATTGCCGGTGCGTGCTGGCAGGGCACCGAGCAGAGCCGTGAGCAGCGTTGATTTTCCGGATCCGGAAGGGCCGACGATGGCGGTCCACTGGTTTTTCGGAATCCTTGCGCTCAGCTTGTCGATGACGTTGGGACCTTGCCCATATCCGAGGCTTACTTCCTCCAGCTCAAAACCAACGGCTGCGATGGCCCCGCTCGGCGTGCCGGCATGTTCGTGACCTTGCCGGTTCTCGCTGGCCAAGCCATGGCGTTCGAGTTGTTCAGTGAGTTGCCTCAATGCTTGCCCCTGCTGCACTGCCAGCAAGGCTCCACTGGCGCTGTCCCCCAAGGCCAGGCTGAGCAATACCGCCAATGCGGTCAACGAAGCGGAACTTTCGGATACCGAGGTCATCACTATGGCCATGAGCACGCTGAGCAGGACGGCGAGCGCAGAGGCGCTGCCTTGGCCCAGTGCGTGGTGACGAGCATCCTTGGTGTTTTCTTCTTCTGCTCTGCGCATCGACGCAATCGCCGGCTTCAGGGATTCGTTGATTCGCAATGCGGATTTGTGCCGCAGGATCCCGAGGATGGATTGGTTCATGGACATTCGATGGCCCAGCTGCCGCACCAGATGTTGCCCCTCGATGCGCTGGACCAGCCAGCGGATGGGTCCTGCAAGCATCAATCCTGCGACCAGGGCGGTCCAACCGAATTCCGGCTGAATCAGGAACAAGGCAATTATGGCCAGAACCCACAGTACGGTTGCCGACAGCGGCGGGAAGACCACTCGTGCGAGTTGATCGCGTAGTTCATCCACTTCGGCCAGCAAGAACCGCAGGACTACCGAGGATCGACTGAACAGGCCCCAGCGGGCTGGATCTGCAACCATGGCATTCCATATTTTTTCGCGAAGGTTTCCCGCGTATTCGAGGACTGCATCATGGATGGCCAGCTGTTCAAGATAACGGAAGGCAGCTCGTCCGATGCCCAGCGCACGCACCATGACGAATGCGACGCTCAAGTGGAGGATGGGTGGCTGGTAGCTGGCTTCGACAATTAGCCAGCCGCTGAGCGCGGCCAAGGCGACTGCGCACAGTACGCTGGCGGTCCCCCACCCGATGGCTTTCGGCGCGCTGCGATAGCGCTTGAGCAATTCGCTTCGGGGGTTGAAGCGGTGTCCGCTCATTTCACCCTCAGGTGCGCCTGTCCCGCGGTGTGGATTATCCTCGTCAAGCTCGGGATCCGGGGTTGGCACCTTCGATTGGCCCCGAGCCTCAGCGTGGTTGCTTGGTGCGTTGTTGAGCAATGGGTCATGGCTGGCGACAAGCACAGCGCAGTGTTCCGGGAGCTCGCGCAGCAGCTGGCGCACAACTGCGGCATTTCGGTCATCCAGGTGCGCTGTTGGCTCATCCGCGAGTAGCAGGGTGCAGTTGGGGTCGCTGTGCATGCGCAGCACTGCACGCAGTACCTCTAGTCGACGCAGTTCGCCTGGCGAATATTCGGCTATCTCATGTTCGAGCATTTGTCGCATCGAAAGGCGCTCCGCCAGCGCTGCGATCAGTTCGGGGTCGGCCCCGGGCACGTCCTGGTCTAGTTGCTCCCGCCCGGTCTCGGCATCAAATCGCGGATGCTGGCTGATCATGGCCATTGATCCGGAAGTCCGGATACTACCGTGGACTAGCTCTGGATTAAACTCGTTATTGCTGCTCTGGGCTTCGGCAATGATCGTTAGCAGGGTTGTCTTTCCCGACCCGCTCGCGGTTGCGAGGACTTGCCGTTCCCCCGCGCCCAGGCTGAGGTTGAAGTCCTGGTAAATTGGTTCGTCCTCGCCGTAGCGAACACTGAGATCCTCAATTTCCAGAATATGCATAGCCGGCTTGTGGGTGGTTACGTTCAAGGCAATGCTTGGCACGTCAGCGGTTATCTTCTGGTAACGCTGGTAGGCTGCGAGACCGTCGTCTGCCGAGTGATAGGCCGATCCCACCTCGCGAAGGGCGGAGAATAGCTCGGGCGCCAAGATGAGAATTGTCAGTCCCGCGGACAGCTCCATGGAGCCATGGACCAGCCTGACCCCGATGAAGACGGCCAGCACCGCGACTGACAGAGTCGAAATGAGTTCCAGCCAGAAGCTCGACATGAAAACCGTCTTCAGATTGGCCATGGTGGCCGAACGATATTTCGCGCCGACTTGCGCGATGGCATTGCCCTGCTGACGCGCCCGGCCAAGTCCCAGAAGCGCCGGCAGGCCTTGAGCCAGTTCATAGAGCTGGTTGGCCAGCCGGTCAAGCGATGACTGCGTTTCCTTCAGTGTCTCCTGCGTATGCATTCCGATGAGGGCCATGAACACCGGCACCAAGGGAACGGTCAGGAGCAGGATGACCGCGCTGACCCAATCCAGCTGCAGGATGTACAGGCCTAGGAGTAGCGGAATAGCGACGGCACCGATCAGCGCAGGGATAAATTTCGTGAAGTAGTCATCCAGCTTCTCAAGTCCGTGGCTGGCTAGGGTGGCGACCACAGGAATCGGATTTTGAGTGGCTGGAGCGATCGTTGGACGTGATGCCTCGGTTTGGAGCAGCTGCAGCCGCATGCGTTCTTTGGCTCCCAACCCCATGCGCCGGGCTCCAGCGTTGAGTCCCCAGGCAGCGAGAGCACGTAATAGGGCTCCGGCTCCTGCTAGGTACAACAACTGTGGCTCGTTTTCTGCGCTGGCGGCCATGTTGGCAATCCAGGTCCCCAGAGCGTAGGCGACAAGCACCAGCCCCAAGACCTTGAACACTGAAAAGCACGTCAGTACCGCGAATTGGCGTGGCGTGATCAGGTCTTTGGGGAGGAATCTTGGGGCTGGCATGCTTCGACTTTCGGGTCCGGTTCGTTTACTTGACGATTGATGTCACGCGATGGGTTTCGGGAATGTGCTCCTCGCGCAGCCGCTTGCGAAATACCCAGTAGCTCCACGCTTGGTAGGCCAGCACCAATGGAACACCAAAGGCAGCCACGATGCTCATGAGTTTCAGCGTGTATGGAGTGCTGGAAGCCGTTTCAACTGTCAGGTTGAAGGCAGGATCGAGTGTCGAGGGCAAAACCACGGGGAAAGCAGCGATGAAAATGGCTGCGACCGCTGCGACGAGCATGATTCCCAGAGCGATGAAGGAGATTCCCTCTTTTCCGGCTCTGCCCATAATGATTGCTGCGACCAGTGCTGCCAGCGAAAGTGCCAGGCTCACCCAGGACAGTGCCGAATCGTTGTTGATGATCACCCAGAGGGCCCAGACCATCATCGGCAGTACGGCCACCGGCAACCATCGGCCGACGAGTTTCCCTGCTTCTTCACGGACGGGCCCATCGGTCTTCAGCCGCAGGAAGGCGAGCGCGTGGATCCAGCAGAATGCCACCACTGCTACTCCGCCTAGTACTGCGTGCCAGGTAAGCCAGGCGAAGGCGCCACCAATGCGGTCGCCGTTCTCATTCAGCGGCAGGCCAATGGTTGTCGATGCCAGCATGGCTCCTACGCCAAAGGCGGCGACCAGAGAGCCTAGGCCGAGAGCCAGGTCCCAAGCTTTTCGAGTGGGCGCGGTGACTGCTTTGCCCCGGTATTCGATTGCTACCGCTCGGAAGATCAACGCGAGCAGCACGATGGTCAGTGGGATGTAGAGCGCTGAGAAGAGCGAAGCGTACCAATGCGGGAAGGCGGCGAAGGTTGCGCCGCCAGCGGTCAGCAACCATACTTCGTTGCCGTCCCACACCGGGCCAATGGTGTTCAGCAGTAACCGCTTGCGCCTTTCGGTGTTGCGTCCGAGGCCAATGAGCATGCCTACGCCAAGGTCAAAGCCCTCCAAGAAGAGGTAGCCGCACCAGAGTACTGCGATGACAATGAACCAAAGTGTTGGTAGCCATTCCATGGTTTTCTCCTTAGTTCCTGGGTCTAGTAGGCGAACGCCAAGACGTCATCGTCGTCGTTGTCATCGGGTTGTCTTGTGCTCGTGTCGTGGGGCTGATGCTCGGATTCAAGTTCCGGCATTGCCGAGGCCACGCCTCCGCGGACATAGCGGAACAAGAGCACCAGTTCTACGACGAGCAGTACTGCGTAAATGGAAGTCAGAGCAATCAGCGAGAATAGGAGCTCCCCCGCGCTCACCGTGGGTGAGACAGAGGCCGCGGTGTACATGAATACCTGGTCCACCCCGCCCATTTGAGGGTTGGGAGCTACGGTGAAGGGCTGGCGACCCATTTCAGTGAAGATCCAGCCGGTGGCGTTGGCACCGAACGGCGCTGCGATTCCTAGTACAGCGAGACGCGAGATCCACTTGTTATCCGGAACGGTTCCCTTGCGGGTAATCCACAATGCAATGGCCGCGGCAACTGCAGAGAGCCCACCGAAGGTGATCATCAGACGGAATCCCCAGTAGGTCACTTCCATGACCGGCAGGTAGTCGATTTCTTGGCCGGCGTAGGGGCCGAAGGATTCATCTTGCGGATAGTACTTTCCGTACTTTTCCTGGTATTCGGGAATCAGCGTGTTGACGCCCTTGATTTCCGTTGTGAAGTTTCCGTTGGCTAGGAAGGAAAGAATTCCCGGAACTTCGAATACGGCAACTACGTCATCGCAGTTGGTGGATCCATTGGCCGTGATGTCGCCCAGCGACAGCACCGAGAAGCCGGTTCCATCATGGCAGGCAGCTTCCGCCGAGGCCATTTTCATGGGTTGCTGTTCGAACATGAGCTTGGCTTGCTCGTGGCCAGTGAGAGCTACGCCGAGGAAGGCGACGACGGCAATGCTTGCACCGATTCGAAGGGATTTGATCCATACGTGGTAATCCGTTTTGTCTCGGTTCTTGCCTCGGCTCAAATCCTCGCCGATGATCACGCGACCGTCAGCATCTACGGTGTCAATGCCTTCTTTGCGCCGGCGATAAAGGTGGAACCATGAGATACCCAATAGGAATCCGCCGGCTACGGCAAAAGCCCCGAAGAGCGTGTGCGGGAACGTGATCAGCGCCGTGTTGTTGGTGAAGACAGCCCATGCGTCGGTCATCACGGCGCGTCCATCAACGATCTTGGTTCCTACTGGGTGCTGCATCCAGGAATTAGCGACGAGAATGAAGTACGCCGAGAGCATTGTGGCCAGAGACGCGCACCAAATGGTTGCCAAGTGCAGTCGTTTTGGCAATTTCTTCCAGCCGAAGATCCACAGTCCTAGGAAGGTGGACTCTACGAAGAATGCGAGCAGAGCTTCCATCGCCAGAGGTGCTCCGAAAACGTCGCCAACGTAGCGGCTGTATTCACTCCAGGCCATGCCGAACTGGAATTCCTGAACGATGCCAGTAGCGACGCCCATGATGAAGTTGATCAGGAAGAGCTTGCCCCAGAATTTCGTCATGCGCAGCCAGTGCTCGTTACCCGTGCGATGCCAAATGGTTTGCAACACAGCAACTGTTAGTCCCAGCCCGATGGTCAGCGGGACCATTAGGAAGTGATAAACCGTGGTTATGCCGAACTGCCAGCGGGCAATTTCTAGTGCATCCATTGAATCCTCAATTTGTCGCGTGTTGAGATCTTCCACGACTTTTCTACGAATCGTAGAAATGCCGTCAAATATCACCATAGACGATTTCGACAGGTTGTAGAAGTCGGAAACCCGAGATTCAACCCACACTATAAAAACCACCTGACACACAGAGCGATGACTGCAAATCTTGAGGACATTCACAGCCTCAAAACCCTTGCCCGCACGCATCATCTCCTCGATATCACCCCTGCAACTCAGCGCTCCGGACACGAATGCCTCACACTTTTACATGTCGTAGAAATATTGATCAAAACTCGCTACAATTGGTGTTTCAAGCAGTGTGCCGAAGTCCCAGACCCAGGCATGCGGCGAAAGAACTAAAGCAAATGAGGTAAGACCTAGTGGCCAGCCTTGGCGATCTGGAACGTTCCGTCATGGATCTGCTGTGGGATTCCGCAGAACCGCTCACCGCGAATGACCTTCGCGATGATCTCGCGGCACTTGGCACCGATGCGAAAGAACTCGCAGTAACCACGGTGCTGACCGTGCTTGCACGCCTGGAAAAGAAGGGGCTAGTTGAGCGCGAACGCTCAAGCCGCCCTCATCGCTACGCCGCTTCCTCCTCGCGCGAGGACCACACCGTGGGTCTTCTCAATGAGGCGCTGGGCACAGCCCAGGACCGCGAAGCAGTTCTCGCTCGATTCATCGGCGGCATTTCAGCAGATGAAGCAGCTTCCCTGCGTGCTATCTTGGACTCTGTAAAGTCCGCATAAATTATTCAAACTTCGGGGACTGAGTGCTTCTCACCTCATACTTCCTAGCGGCGTTGGCCATCGCATTAGCGTGGCCGACGCCGTTGGCCTTATCTAAAGCCAAATGGACCACTCGCGCGCCGGTCCAAGCTGTTCTCCTCTGGCAAGCCATCGCACTCGGCGGTGGCCTATCCATGATTGGATCCATGCTGGTTTGGGGACTGACACCGCTTGGCGATGATCTCATCTCAGCCTTGCACGGTGGTTGGCGGCTGCTCACCGGCGACCCGACCGTCCGCTATCCAGGCGTCGTCCACCTCTTCGCCCTGAGCACGGCACTGCTCTTCGGATTCCATTTGGTTCTAACCCTGATACGCGCTGCCTGGCGAACCTCGAGGCAACGGGCTAAACATAGGCAGCTGCTTCGGCTGCTCAGTAACCCATCACAAACGCGCCCGAACACTCTCGTCATTGACCACGATATGCCCGTCGCATATTGCGTCCCCGGAATCTCCCAATCAGTGACTGTTCTTTCTCGAGGGTTGATCACCCAGCTCACTGCCGAGGAACAACAGGCAGTGATTTCTCACGAACGATCGCATCTGGATCAACGCCATGATCTGTTGATCCTGGCGTTCACTGCCTGGAATGAAGCGCTGCCGTGGTTGCCCACGTCAAAGCTGTCACTTGAAGCAGTGCGGCAGCTGATTGAAATGCTCGCCGACGATAAAGCCCTAGAGCGCGTGAACCGCCAAACGCTGTTGAAAGCCATAATTACTGTCGCCACCGCGGCCGCGGACTTCGACGAAATATCCCCCAAGCCGAACTCATCGAATGCCGAATTAGTAGGCATGCCTGGCGGAGAAGTTTCATCCCGGCGCCTCCAACGGCTTTTGACCCCGGTTGCCCCGTTGAGGCGCGGGCCGCGCTACCTCGTCCTGGCCTGCACCATCTTATTGCTGGTTTGCCCGACCGTGCTTTTAATTGCTCCTCGTCTGCTGACCTGGTGAACCACAGTAGTCTTCAGCAAATAAAAAAAGAAGTCGTTGGCCAGGGAAAGCCCGGGCCAACGACTTCACATTTAACGATTACACATCGATGCGATCGCGTTCCAAATCATCTGCTCCATCAATGATGAACTTCTTTCGCGGAGCTACATCAGATCCCATCAGCAGGTCGAAAACTTCCTCAGCCGCCTGGGCATGTTCAATACCGACACGGCGCAGCATGCGATGGCGTTGGTCCATGGTCGTTTCAGCCAGCTGGTCGGCATCCATCTCTCCGAGCCCCTTGTAGCGCTGGATCGGTTCCTTGTAACGTTTGCCATCCTTCTCCAGCTGGGCGAGCAACTTGTTCATCTCAGCTTCCGAATAGGTATAGACCACTTCATTCTGCTTCGAGCCTGGATTGATGACTTCGATACGGTGCAGCGGCGGAACCGCAGCATAAACTCTGCCATGCTCGATCATCGGCCGCATGTAGCGGTAGAAGAGCGTGAGCAAGAGCGTGCGGATGTGCGCGCCATCCACGTCCGCATCGGTCATGAGAATAATTTTCCCGTACCTGGCTTGCTCAATGTCGAAGCTTCGGCCGGAGCCTGCGCCGATAACCTGGATCATCGCGGCGCATTCAGCGTTGGAGAGCATGTCCGAGATGGATGCCTTCTGAACGTTGAGAATCTTGCCTCGGATCGGCAGCAAGGCCTGGTACTCGCTGGAACGAGCCAGACGCGCGGTGCCCAAGGCGCTGTCACCCTCGACAATGAACAGTTCAGACTTTCCGACTTCCTTGCTTCTGCAGTCCAACAGCTTTGTCGGCAACGTCGAGGATTCCAAGGCCGTTTTACGGCGCTGGGTTTCCTTGTGCATACGGGCCGAAACACGAGACTTCATCTCGTTTACGACCTTCTCCAGCAACGTAGAGGCCTCGGCTTTTTCAGCGCGCTTGTTCGATCCCAGACGATCATTGAGCGCCTTTTCGACAACCTTGGAGACAATCTGGCGCACCTGCGGGGTACCCAAAATCTCCTTGGTCTGTCCTTCGAACTGCGGTTCGGCAAGACGCACCGTCAGCACTGCTGTCATGCCGGCGAGTACGTCGTCCTTTTCGATCTTGTCTTTTTGGCCGAATTTCAGCTTGCGAGCATTCGCCTCGATATTCTTGCGGAACGACTTGAGCAAGGCCTGCTCGAATCCAGCGCTATGCGTACCGCCCTTGGGGGTAGCAATGATGTTGACGAAACTCCGCAACGAGGTGTCGTAGCCGATCCCCCAGCGCAACGCGACGTCGACTTCGCACACGCGCTGAACATCTTCGATATGGCTACGGCCCTTGTCATCGATGACAGGAACCTTCTCATGGAAGGAGCCACTGCCCTGGAAACGCCAGATATCGGTGACCGGCGAGTCGCTGGAGAGGTAATCCACGAACTCGCTGATGCCGCCATCGTGCTGGAAGATCTCTTCGTGCGGACCATCAGCACCGGGGGTATCCGGAAGGCCACGTTCGTCGCGAAGTGTGATCCGCAGGCCCGGCACCAGGAATGAAGTCTGCCGCGCCCGATCCTGCAGATCCTTGTATGAGAACTTCGCGTCAGGGGTGAAGATGTGGTTATCTGCCCAGTACCGAATGCGGGTACCGGTAACACCGCGCTTCGCCTTGCCAATGATTTCCGGAGACGTGGCGGACTCATGAGGAGTGAAGGTGGCTTCGGCTTTTTTCCGCCCCTTGTCGGCAAACTTTCCGGGCTCGCCACGACGGAACTGCATGCCGTAGGTCTTGCCTCCGCGATCGACTTCTACGTCGAGTCGCGCGGACAGGGCGTTCACAACCGATGCGCCAACGCCGTGAAGGCCGCCAGAGGCGCTGTAGGATCCGCCGCCGAATTTGCCGCCGGCATGGAGTTTGGTGAAGACGACTTCCAAACCGCTCAAGCCCGTTTTCGGTTCAACATCAACGGGAATACCGCGGCCATCGTCCTGGACTTCGACAGAGCCGTCGGCATGCAGCACGACGCCAATTGCCTGGCCGAATCCACCCAACGCTTCGTCAACTGAGTTGTCGATGATTTCCCAGAGGCAGTGCATAAGGCCTCGGGAGTCCGTGGAGCCGATGTACATGCCGGGACGTTTGCGCACCGCTTCCAGTCCTTCAAGGACAGAGAGGTGTCTTGCGTTGTAATTGTCGGATGAAGCCACTGGGCCTTTGTCTCCTACCTACATAAGAAAGAACGTCGTGAGTACTATTCTAATCGTTAATGTGTTCGAATATTGGCCATTTTCCGCTGTCTAGGCGCGGTTTTGATTGCTATGACCTTATCCACATCTACTACGCGGTGAGCGAAAGACACCCGTTTTCGGGATAAAGTCGGAGCTCGAACTGGTTCTATTGAGTAACCATCAACTTTAGGAGGCTGGCAATGACTACTACGACCGCTAGTCGTGAACTGAACGCCCTCGACCGGTGCGACCGCTGCGGTGCACAGGCCTACGTGCGAGCCGTGCTGGCTTCAACCGGCGGTGAACTGCTGTTTTGCGCTCACCACGCCCGCGATGTGGAACCTAAGCTGCGCCCTCAGTCCTCAGTTTGGCAGGACGAATCGTCGCGACTTTACGAAAAGCCAACGGTCGACGTTAACGACTAATCTCGTTGCCGACTAATCGGAGACCGGAGGACCAACCATCGTTGGTCCTCCGGTTCTCTTTTTATCCAGGCACAAAAAATGGCCAGCGGAACAATTCGTTCCGCTGGCCATATTTCTAGTCTGGCTTAGTCGAGGTAGTCGCGCAGCACCTGGGAGCGCGACGGATGGCGAAGCTTCGACATCGTCTTGGATTCGATCTGGCGGATGCGCTCACGCGTCACTCCGTAGACCTTGCCAATTTCGTCTAAGGTCTTTGGCTGTCCGTCGGTCAAGCCGAAGCGCATTGCAACAACGCCGGCTTCACGCTCTGAGAGGGTGTCCAGTACGGAGTGCAACTGCTCCTGAAGCAGGGTGAACGATACAGCATCTGCTGGAACGACTGCTTCGGAGTCTTCGATGAGATCACCGAATTCTGAGTCTCCGTCTTCACCCAATGGGGTGTGCAAGGAGATAGGTTCGCGACCGTACTTCTGGACTTCGACTACCTTTTCAGGAGTCATGTCCAGTTCCTTGGCCAACTCTTCTGGAGTTGGTTCGCGACCGAGGTCCTGCAGCATCTGGCGCTGAACACGAGCCAGCTTGTTGATGACTTCAACCATGTGCACCGGAATACGGATGGTACGTGCCTGGTCAGCCATTGCACGGGTGATGGCCTGGCGAATCCACCACGTAGCGTAGGTGGAGAACTTGAAGCCCTTGGTGTAATCAAACTTTTCGACCGCGCGGATCAGGCCCAGGTTGCCTTCCTGGATCAAGTCAAGGAACAGCATGCCACGACCGGTGTAGCGCTTTGCCAGCGAAACGACCAGACGAAGGTTCGCTTCGAGCAAGTGGTTCTTGGCAATCTTCCCATCGTGGATAATCTGCTCGTAGTCCCAACGCAAACGCTGGTCCATCGAGCCGTCGTCCTTCTCCAGCTTGTCAGCGGCAAAAAGACCAGCTTCAATGCGCAGTGCCAAGTCGACTTCCTGCTCTGCATTCAGCAGGGCGACTTTACCAATCTGCTTCAGGTAATCCTTAACGGGGTCCGCAGTTGCGCCGGCAACCATGACCTGCTGCTGCGGGGCATCGTCATCACCGGTGGAAAGGGTAAAGCCCTTGGAATCGTCTTCGGCCTTAGCGTCGGAACCGGCCTCAGCGTCCTCTTCGCCTTCTGCCACCGCTGCGGTTGATTCGTCCTGTGCTGCAGTATCTGCAGCTACCTTTTTGGTCCGAGGCTTGGCCTTGGTAGCACGCTTCTTCGCCGCGGGAGTTTCCGCCGTTACTTCAGCCTCGGTAACCTCGGCTTCAGTTGCTTGACGATTAGCGTTCGTCTCAGAAGATGACACGAATAACCTTTCTAACGATGCGTTCCGGATGCACCTGCCGGTAACACCACTATGACCCTGTCAAGTCCGAAGACGTTTAATCAGTGACTAAACGCCGCAGGGCTGGCACATTGTAATCAACGCATCAAGCCCGCCTTATGTTCCCAAAATCCGTAGATTTCAGGCAAAGGCAATTCGAACCTAACCGGGTCTGTTATCTCATTATCCATGAATTACCACCTAGACACCACTTGAGACACCCCGTGCACCGGCTTTCAGGAAAAGTTAGCACGCCAGGCTCGCAATTGATCTGTAGCCCATGCAGGCATCACGCCATGCTCCATGAGCTTCTGAAGCAGTCTCGCCAATTCATACGTCTCGTTTTCGAGTACGGCCTGGTTCAAGAGCACCAAAGCCATCGATCCCCTGCCGCGAGCCCACTCAATCCAAGCCAAAATGCACAGCAGTGCCTGTCTCGGTTCACCCTGGGCAACGCCCAACAAGTCCCGGCACACTTCCCATAATCTATCCACCCGTTGCCAGTCCGGCGCGTACCAGCCACGACCCAGCAAATAGTCCGCCAGAGGAGCGACAGCTGCTTCGCGTTCGTCGATAGAGATGCCAAAAAGCGTATCGAGCGCGCTTTCTATGCCCTCCCCTGCCAGGAACGGCAGCAGGTCTCTCACTAGCTTTGTTTGCAACGACCCCACCAGCATCGCGGTCTTGAGTGGATCCGCATGCAAAGCAGCTGTTGTTTCGTTGGCTGGCCTGCTCAACGATTCATTCCATGCTTCGAGTGACACGACAAGATTGGCCTCATGGACTTCTAAGAGCTGAAGGACTTCGTCTGTGTTCGACCACTTCGGGACTCCACTGCCGTCCCATGGCTGGTCCAAGGGCGACGAACCCGCAAACACCATTGACAGGTTCGTTTCATTCGTATCGAGCGCAGGTATTTCCTGCACATCTGAACCATCCGCGGTGTCGTAATTCCAAATTCGCGAACCTTGCCGGCACCACGCATGCCGAATGCGGATATCTTGTTGAGCTAAAGCATCCTCAAGTTCTGACACGAGATTAGCCAGCGGAACGCACTGCTGGTTCCCCGAAATTTCTGGGGCGTAGATGACGACCGCGACATCCTCGATGTTCGGAATGCGGTGCAGCAAGCGGACGACTTGCGCGTTCCAGATCTTGAGATCGAGGTGTTCATCAGTTGAGGGCAGGTCCACGCGGAGGGTTGCTTCGAGTCGATCGTCATCGATGAGCAGCAGGACAGCCGAATTACGCGGATGAAATCCCAAGGCGTGTGGCACATAGGCCAAAATGTCTTTGTAGCTGGACAGCGAAATCGGCTGTCGTTCTGGAGTAGTTGTCATGCACTAAAGGTGCATCGGAAGCACCTTCAATGACCGTTGATCGACACTAGCTGTGGAGAACTATCCGCGGCAGAGAACGGCAGCTACTGTTCTGCTAGGAAACGACGGGCCTTGCGGCGTTCAACCAACATGAAAGCTATGCCCACCGCTGCCATGGCGAACTGCACTGAAAGTGCAATCCTGAACGAGCCGAGGTTGTAGAGCTCGCCCGAAGCGCCGTTGGCTTTGTTCAGCATGTCGAGAATGAACCCGATGACATAGATGGTGATGAATGCTCCGATGAAGCCGCCGGTGTTGACCAAACCGGTTGCCGTGCCCAGGACATTTGGCGGGTTGAAAGTACGAGCGAAATCGAATCCGATCACCGAAGCCGGACCGCCTGCTGCCACACAGATCATCAAGATGATGAGCACCCACAACGGTGCCTGCCCAGGCCAGAAGAGGACTACAGCCCACATCACAAGCATCAAACCGATGATGCCAAGCGCATAGTTGGAGCGGTGTTCGGCGTGGCGCGCTGTCAAGGCGCCGAGCATTGGCCCCAGCACGACGGCGACGACCACGAATATCGACATGAGACCCGACGCCAGCGAGCTGTCTAATCCCTGCCCCTCGACCAGGAATGGATAGCCCCAGGTCATCATGAAGGTGTTAATCATGAATGCGGTCGTGAAGTGCGTCCAGAACCCCAGCCGAGTGCCTGGCTGCTTCAATGCCTGCGCAATTCGCGAACCCGAGGAGTGCCCACCCTGGCCAGCGCCGGCCCAGCTTTGTCCATTGCGCACAAAAGCGATGGTGGTAATAAACGTGGCGAAGGCGAATCCTGACATCACGGAGAACGCTGGCGACCAGCCGACATTCAGCAGCATCATGTGGAACGGGAAGATGCTGATCAGCTGTCCGAGCTGGCCAAAGGTGCCGGTGAGCTGGGTGAGGACCGGTATCCGCGATCCTGAGAACCATAGCGGCAGCAGCTTGAGGACCGAAACGAAGACCATCGCGTCGCCCATGCCCACCATGACACGACCAACCAGCCCCATCGGAACGTTCACCGAGATAGCAAGGAATGCCTGGCCTGCAGACATCAGCAAAGCGCCACAGGTAATCAGGATCCGGGGGCCGAACTTATCCAATAGCAATCCGACGGGCACTTGCGCCCCGGCATAAACGATGAGCTGGACTACCGAAAACGTCGCAAGGATCTGAGCACTCGCGTGAAAACGCTCTGTTGCCTCAATGCCCGCCACGCCAAAACTGGTGCGCTGGGATATTGCAGATATGTAGGCGATGATGGCAAAGCCATAAACCAACCAGGATTTGGTCGAATTCAAGTGCGGTTGACTCACTAGTCTTGATCACCTGATGACGGCTCGTCGTGTCCGTTCCTCAACCAATCGTCGGTGTTTTCAATCGCTGCCAGGAAGTGCTCGGCACTAGCGCCTAGTTCCTCGGCGCCTGGCATTTGCTTGTCTTCATCAAGCAACAATGAACGCGGCTCATGCTCTTGCACGTGGGCATCGAAACGCTCTTCAAACCCATCAACCATCTGCCGCACGTCATTGTTGGCCTCAAGCTGTTCGGCGAGCTGCTGGTCAACCAAGCGTCCAGCTTCGCGGAGCTTATCAGTCGGCAGGGCCAGCTTGAGGGCAGCACCAACATATTCCAAAGTAGCTACAGCCGCCGCAGGATATTCAGATTCGGCAAGATAGTGGGGAGTATGCAGAGAATAACCCACGATGTCGCGTCCCGCTTCGGTCATGCGGATCTCCAGCAGCGAGGTAATCCCCGCTGGAGACTCGACAGTTGGGCTCCACGTGGAGATGTTCTCGATGAGGTCCTTGCGGTTTCCGTGCGCTGTCACGCCAACGGGCCTCGTGTGCGGAACCGGCATCGGCAGTGATGCCGACCCGACGACCAGGGAAACGTTGAAGGCCTCAATGAAACCTAGAAGCTCGGAAATGACGCGTTCCCATTTGAGGTCCGGCTCCACACCGGTGAGGAACCAGAACTTGCGGTCCATCTCATCAGTCATCAAATAGATTTCGATGCGCGGCGCCTGGTATCCAGCGAAGTGGTCGCCAAGGAAAGTCAGTCGAGGTCGCTGTGAAGTGTAGGCAACGAGCTCATCGGCATCGAAAGTGGCAAAAAGTTGGGAGTCGAGGCGCCCGAATAGTTCGTTGGTCACCTGTGAATGGGTATGCCCAGCGTCGCTCATGGACTTGAGCAGGACGTACATTCCCAGTCCCTGTAGACGTGAATCATCCAAGTCGTCTGCGACCATCGTCATCAACGATTGCTTGGACATTTTCTCCTCATTCAATGCCGAACTGTCTAAAAACCGAGTTCAGCGCCACTAGACACTGCTTGGCACCCTGCATTCAGAGCGATAGTACATACTATCGCTTCTGCACTTACGCTCGCTGTGAAGTGACGCACCATGAACTAAATCCTCAGATAACATCGGAGGTAGCAGATGCGTTGCCCACGAGCATGCACTACCTTCCGGATTACCATTCCGGAATTCACGACCTTAGACCCTACAAAGGCACAGAAGGAATGATTTTGTGATCAACTCAAGTGATCTCACTTTGAGCGCCATTGGCACCGACATTAAACGCAAGAGCGCCGATACTCTGGTTTTGGGTGTGCTGAAGAACGACGGAAAAGCATCCATAGTCGCTTCGCCATTCACTGCGGAAACCACCTCGTCGCTGGAGCAGTCGCTGACCGCACTGGGCGCCTCAGGCAAGGCCGACGAAGTGACCTTGCTTCCAGGCGTAGAGGGCTCAAAGGCAAAGGTCCTGCAGTTCATTGGTTTGGGCGTCGAGGAACTAGCTGACCTCACCGATGAGCAGCTTCGCCGCGCCGCCGGCTCGGCCGCGCGGCAGCTTAGCAATGCCAAGTCCGCCATCTTCGCACTGCCATCGGACAGCGTTGAGCGGGTAGCGGCGATTGCAGAAGGCATCGCCTTGGGCAGCTACCGCTATGAAAACCAGCGCTCAAAGAAGAGCGACAAGCCGGTTTTGGCCGATGCACAGATCGCCACCGCCGTCGCCACGTCCAAGGATCTCCCGGCAGTGCTCAAGCGCGCAGCCATCCTCGGCCGTGCCGTGCGTGGCACCCGTGACCTGATCAATGCCCCGGCAAACTTGCTCTACCCTGAATCCTTCGCCACCGCGGTAAAGGACTATGCCAAGTCCTTGCCTTTGAAGGTCACGGTATTGGATGAGAAGCGTTTGGCCAAGGACGGCTTTGGCGGTTTGCTCGGTGTTGGCGGCGGTTCGGTTCGCCAGCCTCGCATGGTCAAGGTCGAGTACTCCCCTGCCAAGGCAACCAAGCACATTGCGCTCATCGGCAAGGGCATCACCTTTGACACCGGCGGCACCTCGCTGAAGCCAGCTGCCGGCATGCACGCGATGAAGTCCGACATGTCCGGTGCCGCCGCGGTATTCCAGACCATCGCGGCCGTCTCCGAGCTGGGCCTGAACGTGAAGGTCACCGCATGGCTGTGCCTGGCAGAAAACATGCCAGGCGGCGCGTCGACCCGTCCGGGCGATGTCTTGACCATGTTCGGCGGCAAGACCGTCGAGGTGCTGAACACCGACGCCGAAGGCCGCCTGGTCATGGCCGATGGCCTAGCAGCTGCAAGCTTGGAAAAGCCAGATGTCATGATCGACATCGCTACCCTGACCGGTGCGCAGATGCTCGCTCTGGGCCTGCGAACCGCAGGCATCATGGGCGACGAGCAGGTACGCGACGACCTCGTTGCCGTTTCGGACCAGGTTGGCGAATTGGCTTGGGGCATGCCGCTGCCCGAAGAACTGCGTCCAAGCATCGAGTCCCAGGTTGCCGATCTGGCTAATATCGGTGAGCGCATGGGCGGCATGATGACCGCCGCGGTCTTCCTGGAAGAATTCGTTGGCGAGGTCGACGGAAAGAAGATTCCGTGGGCACACATCGACTTCGCCGGCCCTGCATTCAACGAAGGCAACGCTTGGGGATACACCCCGAAGAACGGCACCGGGTCACAGGTTCGCACGCTCGTAGCGTACGCCGAGCAGCTCGCCGCAAAATAAGCACCGCTTGCCTGCTTAGCCAGGAGGCAGTGCAATAACAATTCTGTTCCCCGGCATCAACTCGCACCTGCGATTGGCGCCGGGGACAGGATAAAAATAAGAGACATGCCTGACTTTTAGGCCCGCGAAGGTGACTCTGGCCGGTTTGCGGTACTAAGGTAAGTTTTGAAACATCACCGTGGATCAATGGTGCGCGCCAACAAGCGTCACGCTCCCAATGATCTGCGACCGATCCCCTGGTCGGCCAAAGCCGGCCACACTTAGCGAATACGAGGGAGCGTTCACGTGGCCGATTCGGCAGCAACGCAAGAATTTGATGTCCTCATCCTCGGCGGTGGATCCGCTGGATACTCGGCAGCATTGCGTGCCATCCAGCTGGGTTACACGGTTGGATTGATTGAAAAGGAAAAGCTGGGCGGCACCTGCCTGCACACCGGCTGCATCCCAACCAAGGCTTACCTGCACGCAGCAGAGTTGGCTGAAAACGCTCGCGAGGGTGCCAAGTACGGCATCAACACCACGCTCGAGTCGATCGACTTGGCTGGCGTGCGCAAGTACAAGGAAGGCATTGTTGCTGGCAAGCACAAGGGCCTGCAGGGCTTGCTCAAGATGAAGAAGGTCAACGTTATCACCGGTAACGGCCGTCTTGTCTCCCAGGATTCCATCGACGTTGATGGCACCGTATACAAGGGCAAGTACATCATCCTGGCTACCGGCTCCACCTCCAAGACCTTCGGTCTGGAAATCGGCGGCCGCGTACTGACCAGCACCGAAGCATTGAACATGGAAGACCTGCCAAAGAGCGCCATCGTGCTCGGCGGCGGCGTCATCGGCGTCGAGTTCGCTTCCGTATGGAACTCCTTCGGTGTCGATGTCACCATCGTTGAAGGCCTTCCTTCGCTGGTTCCGAACGAAGACCCAGCCATCATCAAGACCTTGGAGCGTGCTTTCAAGAAGCGCGGCATCAAGTTCAACACCGGCGTCTTCTTCGAAAAAGTCGAGCAGGACGCCAACGGCGTCAAGGTCTCGCTGGCTGACGGCAACGTACTGGAAGCAGACATCGTTCTGGTTGCAGTGGGTCGCGGTCCAGTCACCGAAGGCCTCGGCTTCGAAGAGCAGGGCATCACCATCGATCGCGGCTTCGTGATCACCGACGAGCGCCTGCACACCGGCGTCGGCAACATCTACGCCATTGGCGACATCGTCCCAGGTGTACAGCTGGCACACCGCGGCTACCAGCACGGTCGCTTCGTTGCCGAGGAAATCCACGGCCTGAAGCCAACCATCATCGAGGACATCAACATCCCGAAGGTGACCTTCTGCGAGCCTGAGATCGCTTCGGTGGGCTACTCCGAGCCAAAGGCCAAGGAGAAGTTCGGTGCAGACCAGATCGAAACCACTGAATACAACCTGGCTGGCAACGGCAAGTCTTCGATCCTGGGCACCAGTGGCCTGATCAAGATGGTCCGCGTCAAGAACGGTCCAATCGTGGGCGTTCACGGCATCGGCGGCCGCATCGGCGAGCAGATCGGCGAAGCTCAGCTGATCGTCAACTGGGAAGCATACCCAGAGGATGTTTCGCAGCTGATCCACGCTCACCCAACTCAGAACGAGTCCCTTGGCGAGGCCGCAATGGCTCTCGCCGGTGCTCCACTGCACGGCTAATAGCTTTTGGCTCAACTAGGCAGCGCGTTGATCAACGCGCTGCCTAGTGCACAAAGCTCGGAGGCACTGCCTCCAACCACAATTCAAGATTTAAAAACCAAGGAGATACGGGACGATGTCTGAAACCGTAAACCTACCCGCACTGGGTGAAAGCGTTACCGAAGGTACGGTAACCCGCTGGCTGAAGCAGGTTGGCGACCGTGTAGAGGTAGACGAGCCGTTGGTGGAAGTTTCCACTGACAAGGTAGACACTGAAGTTCCTTCGCCGGTTGCTGGCGTAATCGAGGAAATTTTTGTCGCAGAAGACGAGGACGCCGAAGTTGGCGCACCTCTGGTGCGCATCGGCGATGGCTCGGGTTCGGGCGATTCCGCTCCAGCCGCGCCTGCTGCCGAAGAAGCACCAGCACAGGAAGAAGCACCAGCTGCTCCAGCCGCTGAAGAAGCACCAGCTGCCGAAGAGGCACCTGCGGCTGCACCTGCTGCTGCCAGCTCCGCTTCGGGCACCGAAGTCACCCTGCCTGCACTGGGCGAATCGGTGACCGAAGGTACCGTTACCCGCTGGTTGAAGGAAGTTGGCGAGGAAGTCGCCGTTGACGAGCCACTGCTCGAAGTTTCCACCGACAAGGTAGACACTGAAGTTCCTTCCCCGGTTGCCGGCACCCTGCTGGAAATCCGCGTTCCTGAAGACGAGACCGCTGAAGTTGGCGCAGTTCTCGCAGTGATCGGTGCCGCCGGCGCTGCTCCTGCTGCTGCTCCAGCCAAGGAAGAAGCACCAGCTGCTGCTCCTGCACCTGCCAAGGAAGAGGCTCCGGCCGCTCCTGCTCCAGCTGCGCCTGCCGCACCAGCTCCTGCTGCTGCCCCAGCTCCGGCAGCTCCAGCTCCTGCTGCAGCACCTGCTGCTGCCGAGTCGACCAACGAGTCGGGTTACGTAACCCCTCTGGTTCGCCGCCTTGCCAACCAGCACAACATCGACATCGCATCGGTCAAGGGGACCGGCGTTGGCGGCCGCATCCGCAAGCAGGACGTGCTCGACGCCGTTGCTGCCAAGGAAGCTGCTGCACCTGCCGCTGCTCCAGCTGCCGCTCCTGCTGCAGCTAAGCCAGCTGCCCCTGCAGTTGAGGCTTCGTCGCTGCGCGGCACCACCGAGAAGGCTCCACGCATCCGCCAGGTCATCGCCCGCCGCATGCGCGAGTCGCTGGACGTCTCGACTCAGCTGACCCAGGTCCACGAGATCGACATGACCCGCATCGTGAAGCTGCGCGGTTCGGCCAAGGCTGGCTTCAAGGCCACCAACGGCGTGAACCTGACCTACCTGCCATTCATCGCCAAGGCAGTTGCCGAAGGCCTGAAGGCTCACCCGAAGCTGAACGCTGAGTACAACGAAGAGACCCAGCAGATCACCTACCACAATGCCGAGCACCTGGCATTTGCTGTCGATACCGACAAGGGCCTTCTGGTTCCAGTCGTTTCGAACGCAGGCGATCTGAACCTGGCTGGCCTGGCATCGCGCATCGCCGATGTTGCTGAACGTACCCGCAGCAACAAGATCGGTCCAGATGAGCTGTCCGGTGGCACCTTCTCGATCACCAACATCGGTTCGGTTGGCGCACTGTTCGACACCCCGATCATCAACCAGCCTCAGGTAGCCATCCTGGGCACCGGTGCGATCGTGAAGCGCCCAATGGTCATCACCGACGCCGACGGCAACGATTCGATTGCCATCCGCCACATGATGTACCTGTGCCTGACCTACGATCACCGTCTGGTTGACGGCGCCGACGCAGGTCGCTTCCTGCAGACCGTCAAGGCTCGCCTTGAGGGTGGCGCTTTCGAGGGAGACCTGGGACTCTAAGCTCCCGATAAGCCCTTGGGCAAAGCGACGATCGCCTCTGCTGATATTGATCAGCAGAGGCGATCGTCGCTTTTCTACGTTCAGTCGAATTTAGATTAGGCTAGAACCATGGAATTCCTGAAACTCATTTTAGTATTTGTGCATGTTCTTGGTGCAGCGGCAATTTTCGGTGGCTGGCTGGCCAACTTCAAGACCCCGACCGTCAATGCATGGCAGTGGTACGGTTCCCTCGTACAGCTGGTGACCGGTTTGGCACTCGTAGGTATCGCTGAGGCTGGTACCGACCCGGTCAATCATGCAAAGATCGGTGTCAAGCTGGTTATCGCAATTGTCATCGCCGTAGCAGCCTTCATCGGCCGCAAGAAGATCAAGGCAGGCGAGGAAGTTTCGACCGGCATTGCCCACGCAGTGGGCGGCATGGCCTTCATCAACATCGCCGTAGCAACTCTCTGGTCCTAATCCGCACGAGGATCCGCAGAAGGAACCGCAACCGCAAGCATTGAGCACGCTTGGGATTGCGGTTTCTTCCTTTAATGCCGAAGAACATTGCCAATTCGCCACCCACGATCCGAAAGCACAAGCTCGATCTCAATACGTTCAGCCATTGTGGCTTTCGCCGTATGTATCTGTCGGCCTTTGCGATCCACATAATGGTATTGGCTTTGGCTGGATTCGGCCGACAAGACCACGGTGTTCCCCTGTCCCCGGGCCTTGATCGAGACATTTTTCAGTTGTGTCTGCAGCCCCTCGAAGCGCAAACCCAATTCTCGCAGTGTGGCGATGGTTTCTTGATCCCGCTTCAGTTGCTCCGAACCAGAAGAATAAATGGCGGTCAAATCACCGCTGGATAACTTGGACATCGCCCGATCACGCTGTTGGGTCAGGCTGAGGAATGCAGACACTACGGTGTCTTGCTGCATGGCACACGCCGGGACCCTGGCCACGTCATCGATTCGGCACGAAGGCTCAACGGCAGCAGTTTGTTCGTTGGTAGCGTCCGAGGCCGTAGCAGCCCGCAAGTGATTGACGCCTACGAGGCTGCCGGCGACGACGAGCAGGCCGAGCGCTGCAGCGCCTACCAGTTTCATCGCTCCCGGGGTGGGCCGAAGCGGATGATCCTGCCAGGCATCAACCGGTTCATCGACTTTTGTCTGCTGTCCAGCGGCTTTCGCATGCTTGCGCCCTCGTCGGCTGGACGACACTCGGGTTCCTGGATGGACGGTTTCCATCAAATGGGTAGCTTCAGGCGAGACATGGCCTTCCCACCTGACCGGTTCGGCGCTTGCACTGGAAAATAACGTTCTCGCGAACTGTTCAGCGCTGGGCCTCAGCCCCGGATCCGAATCAAGGCTCTCAACCAGGAGCTCCTGGATGATCTGCGGCAGGGTAGGAAATTGCACCTGCACAGGGGGTCTAAGAATTTCCTGCTCCGGGGGCTTGCCGCTCAGGAGGAACCATAGGCAGGCACCCAGCGAATAGACATCCTGCTCCCCTGCTGCCTGTTCCCGACCACCCGGGCATGCTTCCGGTGCCATGAACCCCGGCGTCCCGGCACCAGATACCAGCTCTGCCTGCGATGCAGTCTCCTGAAAATCAATGATCTTCGGCATCCCACTGGCTGTCAGCAGCACATTGGCAGGTGAGATGTCGCCATGACGAGTGCCCTCAGCATGCATAATCGATAATGTCTGGGCCACCGGCGCCAGTGCCGTAATGCACTCACCGAGGCTAAAAACCCCGCGACTGTTCACCAGATCACCGATGCTCCCCCCTGGGCAATATTCCATGATCAAACCATCGCCCAATTGAGTCGCTAGCGTGCCGTAAAAATCGACGACATATTTCCTCGACTGGGTGACCGGGTTTTGCCTTAGCGAAGCGACATCCTCCATAGTCAAACTAAGTTTTAGCACCATGTAAGTTTGGTCACTCTCCCTTCGGATCAGCCAAACTTTACATGGTGACTTGGAGCTTAACGGTCTAACTGTGACATGTCCCGGGCTCGTGGGCCACGCTAGAACATTTGTTGATTCATCCATAGCTCCGTTGTAGATCAAAAACCGAAAATACAAGTTCGTTATCCACAGGTAAGTCCTTCTCAACCGAATTAGCGACGAGCGAAACAACGGCGTAGGGTAACCCTCATGGCGATCGAATTCGAACGAGTCGGACTAGGCTCAAAATTTGTGCCCTACATGGAAGCCTGGGACTACCAGATCCAGCTGCATGATGCGGTAGCCGCGGACGAACAGTCCCCGAGAGTCCTGTTCCTAGAGCACGAAGCGGTATATACCGCAGGTAAACGAACTGAACCAGAAGATCTACCGCTGGACGGAACCCCCGTCGTCGATGTGGATCGAGGCGGAAAGCTCACCTGGCATGGCCCAGGGCAGTTGGTCGGCTATCCGATCGTCAAGCTCCGCAAAATGAGCGCAATCCGCCTCTATGTTGAAACCATCGAAGAGGCGCTGATCAATGTCGTCAGCGATATGGGCATTCCCACCGCCCAGATCAAAGGCCGCTCCGGTGTTTGGGTCCCCGGGAAAGACGGCGAGCAAGACCGAAAGATCGCTGCGATCGGGCTTCGCATCAGCCACGGAGTCACCATGCATGGCTTCGCACTGAACTGCAACAACGATCTGGGAGCCTACGAGCAGATCATCCCTTGCGGAATCACTGATGCCGGCGTCACCTCCATCTCGGCAGAGCTGGGCCGCACCGTTACCCCAGAAGATGTTGTCGACCGGGTTCAGACCGAACTCGAACGTCTCCTTACCCCACAAGTCGTCTAGACAATCATTCCCTCCGAAAGAAAGAGCCGATAATGAGCGTCGCACCTGAAGGCCGCCGCATGCTTCGCGTTGAAAAGCGCAACGCTGCCGTACCCGTTGAGCGCAAGCCCGAGTGGATCAAAGCCAAGCTGAACATTGGTCCCGAGTACGTAGGCCTCAAGAACCTGGTGCAGTCCGAAGGCCTGCACACTGTCTGCGAAGAAGCAGGCTGCCCGAATATCTTCGAGTGCTGGGAAGACCGCGAAGCTTCCTTCCTCATCGGTGGTTCCGAATGCACCCGTCGCTGCGATTTCTGCCAAATCGCAACCGGCAAACCATCCCCCATCGATCGCTCCGAACCTTTCAAGGTCGCGATGAGCGTTAAGAAGATGGATCTGCGCTACGCAACCGTCACCGGTGTAGCCCGCGATGACCTCGAAGATGAGGGCGTGTGGCTGTACGCGGAAACCGTCCGCCAGATCCACAAGATGAATCCGACCACTGGTGTGGAGCTCCTGATTCCGGACTTCAGCGGCAAGCCAGAGAACCTGGATGCGATCTGCGATTCAGAACCTGAAGTCTACGCGCACAATGTCGAGACCGTTCCACGCATTTTCAAGCGCATCCGCCCTGCATTCCGCTACGACCGCTCCATGGATGTCATTTCGCACGGCCGCAAGCGCGGACTAATCACCAAGTCGAACCTGATCCTTGGCATGGGCGAAACCCGCGAAGAGATTTCCGAGGCCATGCGCGACCTGTACGAGGCCGGTTGCGACTTGTTGACGCTGACCCAGTATCTGCGTCCAACCGATCTTCACCTTCCAGTGGATCGCTGGGTTACCCCTCAGGAATTCATTGAGTTGCAGCAGGAAGCCGAAGAAATCGGATTTGCCGGCGTCATGTCCGGGCCATTGGTTCGTTCTTCCTACCGTGCTGGCCGCTTGTGGGCTGGCGCCATGCGCAAGAAGGGACGCGAGATTCCTGAGGCGCTTTCGCAGATAGAGTCCTCCGGCAATACCCGCCAGGAAGCTGCTTCGCTGATCAAGTAATCATCAACTGAAGCACGACCGGACTGCGGCCCCGTATCCAATTGGTTAATGACACCTCTTGGCTGCGGGGCCGATTTTCTACTTCCACACGTCACAAGCACTACAAATTTCATTCCAGATCTGGCGCAAGTTAGATCTATGGGCAACATCGCGTAGAATTAAGGCACTATGGCCAAAAACTCCGACAACGACGCTGCTGCGCAACCAAAGCGCGGTTTGTTTTCGCGTAAACCAAAAGCTGAGAAGAAGAACAAAGAACCAGGTCGACTGAAGCAAATCGGCCAAGTCTTCCAGATGACGCGCCGCAACGACCCTATGGTCGTTTGGTGGATGGCACTGGCAGCCTTGGCGGTAATCGCAGTCTGCTTGGTCATCGGTATCTTGATCAACAACTGGATCACCATGTTGATCATTTCCATTCCGCTAGCTCTTCTTGCGGCGATGTTCATCATGTCCCGCCGCGCAGAAAAAGCGGCCTTCTCTCAGCTAGAAGGACGCCCAGGTGCTGCAGGCGCTGCGATGAGCGTTCTGCGTCGCGGATGGATCCTCAAGCAGGAGCCTGTCGCTTATAACCGACACCAGGATTTGGTCTTCCTTGCCATCGGCCGTCCAGGCGTCGTGCTGGTCACCGAAGGACCTAAGTCGCGAGTTCGCGAACTGGTCACCTCTGAGCGCAAGCGCATTGCGCGTGTTCTTCCGAACGTTCCTGTTCATGTCATCAACGCCGGCCAGGACGAGGACCAGACCAGCTTGGTAGATGTCAGCAAGGAAATGAAGAAGCTTCCTAAGTCCATTACCAAGCTTGAAGTCAGCGCTATCGACAAGCGTTTGAGCACGCTGACTGCCAACCGCCTGCCAATCCCCAAGGGTGTGGATCCGAACCGCGTTCGGCCAAACCGCCGCGCTACCCGCGGACGCTAAAAACTCAGATACAAAGAAGCCGCAACAGGATTTCCTGTTGCGGCTTCTTCGTTGTCCTGAAATTGCTGAATTATTTGATGTTCACAAGAATGGTCTTTGGCAGCCGGTCATGAAGTCCACGCTGATCCTTGTCGGTGATGAAAACCGGAATCGCCAAGCAAAGAAGCAGCGAACGGACCAGCCCTTGCAACGGCTTCACTGCAGTGCCATCCATGGACTGGACCTGCAGGCCGAAGGTTCGGTGCCCGATGGTGTGGCCGGTGAAACCTACGCCAATAATCTGGCCGAGGCAGAATAGCAAAAGAGTCGCCAGGTCGTTCAGGTTAAAAAGCCACCAGCTGAGCAACATTGACAGTCCCCAGTCGATGCAGATCGCGCCGATCCTGCGAGGGAAACGCCCTATGGAGCCAGGGCCCTTCTCCGGTCGCCCTAGATCCTGTCCAGGCCATTCCTGCGAGTTATGCTGTGGCGGGCCTTCAAGCCACGAACTAAAGTCTTTTCTTTCCACGACTCAAGTCTATCGATGGTTTCTGTGCATGCTCGGGGCCGATAATTTCCTCCGCTTGAGACCGCTAAGACTCCAAGTCAGTTTGTTACGAACTGCATCGTCCCTGATCAGCGGGATAGGACATGCCCGAGCATCACCTCTGTAACAGGTTGGAAACAATAGAGACACCATTCAGAAATGGATAGTGGGTAAGCTCTATACGTAAGCAAGGGAACCAGATGGGACATTCCTTCTGATCGTTCTGTTTACCAATTCTCATATCTCACCAGGGAGTCACCTGCACATGTTTACCAGTCCAGAAGAAGTCTTGGCATATATTGCCGAAGAGGACATCAAGTTCGTCGACATCCGTTTCACCGACCTTCCAGGCGTCCAGCAGCACTTCAACGTGCCAGCCAAGTCTGTCGATGCCGACTTCTTCGTGAACGGCCAGCTCTTTGATGGTTCTTCCATTCGCGGCTTCGCTGGCATCTCTGAATCAGACATGCAGTTGATCCCAGATGTCACCACCGGTTTCATCGATCCATTCCGCATCGAAAAGACCCTGGCATTCAACTTCTCGATCATCAACCCACGTACCGGTGAGCCTTACCACCGCGACCCACGTGGCGTTGCAGAGCGTGCCGAGGCTTACCTCGAGTCCACCGGAATCGCGGACACCGCATTCTTCGCTCCAGAAGCAGAATTCTTCATCTTCGAGGACGTTCGCTACGAGTCCAAGCCAGAAGGCGCGTTCTACAAGATCGACTCGGACGAAGCTCCTTGGAACACCGGCCGCAAGGAAGAAGGCGGCAACCAGGGTTACAAGACCGCTTTCAAGGGCGGCTACTTCCCAGTTGCACCAACTGACAAGCAGGCTGACCTGCGCGACGCCATCTGCGTCGAGCTGGACAAGGCTGGCCTTGAGGTCGAGCGCAGCCACCACGAAGTCGGCGCTGCCGGCCAGGCTGAAATCAACTACAAGTTCAACACCATGGTTCACGCTGCGGACGAGCTGATGCTCTTCAAGTACGTCGTGAAGAACGTGGCAGACGCTTGGGGCAAGTCGGCAACCTTCATGCCAAAGCCAGTCTTCGGCGACAACGGTTCGGGCATGCACGTGCACCAGTCGCTGTGGAACGGTGGCGAGCCACTGTTCTACGACGAAAAGGGCTACGCTGGCCTGTCGGACACCGCTCGTTGGTACATCGGCGGTCTGCTGAAGCACGCTTCGGCTGTTCTGGCCTTCACCAACCCAACTGTGAACTCCTACCGTCGCCTGGTCAAGGGCTTCGAGGCTCCAGTGAACATGGTTTACTCGCAGGGCAACCGCTCGGCTGGCATCCGTATCCCGATCACCGGCTCGAACCCTAAGGCAAAGCGCATCGAGTTCCGCGCACCAGATGGCTCCTCGAACCCATACCTGGCTTTCGCGGCTCAGCTGATGGCTGGTCTGGACGGCATCAAGAACCGCATCGAACCAGCAGAGCCAATCGATAAGGACCTCTACGAGCTTCCTGCCGAAGAGGCCAAGGACATCCAGCGCGCTCCTGAGAGCCTGGAAGAAGCCCTCAAGGCCCTGGAAGCCGACCACGACTTCCTGCTCGAAGGCGGCGTCTTCACCGAGGACCTGGTCCAGACCTGGATCGAGTACAAGCGTGAAAACGAAATCAAGCCACTGAGCCTGCGTCCGAACCCATACGAGTTCGACCTCTACTACGGCTGCTAATTCTGATCCTGCGGTTTCCGCGGATTAGATAGTCAAAAGCTGGGTCTCACCATTTTTGGTGAGGCCCGGCTTTTTGTTGTTAGGCTACGGCTATGGATACTTCCCAGTGGGTCAGCGTGCAGCGCGACGATGGAGAAACCCTCGGCTATCTGGAACCGCTCACCAAAGACTACGACAGCGTGCAGCCACGCAATATCCTGGGACATGCCGTATCCGGTCCATGCGAATACTCCGAGGGCGAAGAGCTGCTCCAAGATCGGGGAATCGGGGAGTTGATGTTGCCATGGATCCTTGACGGCCAGATGGAAGACCGCGCCCAGGAGCTATCAATTATCGAGCTCTCGTCTCAGGGAATTGTCCTGGCCAATGCCCTGCATGCCAAGGCCTTGGCCCCAACAGATCCCATCGTGCTTCCCTGGCCCGATGTTAACGGCCGGCTGGCACCTGCCCGACGGCCAGCCTGAGCCAGCCACCGGCTCAACAAGACCGGCGCAAGCGGCTTAGACCCTGTTTGGAAGCAAAGCCCTGCCGTAGCGCCAGCGGGTGAATGCCTGGGCCACCAGCAACAGAGGAAAGGCGACCCGCCAGCAGACACGATCCGAGGGCGCCGTCAAAGAACGGATTTCCAGGAAGACCTCCTGGCCCTGACGAGTCAGGATAAAGGCTTCCTCTCCCCTGACCGGATGGCCCGGGCGGGTCCGGTAAGCGAATCCCACACGACTTGCGCTCCGCAACGTATCCACAACTTCGATGGGCTCGTCAATCGCAATCGGGCCCAGCACCGCTTGCAAGCGAGGCCGATCCCCGATTTGCGCTGGTTCTAGAGGTTCGACGACGAAGCCGCTTCGGGTTTTGATCCGCCAAGTCAATAATGCCTCGGTGGCCTCGTTCCACAGGGCATCTCCGGATCCGAGAAGCCGACGACTCTGCCAGATCCGATGCCCGGTCGCCGCTGGCCCCCAGTGTGCCTCTCCCAGCTGAGTCAGCGTCATCGGATGCTAGTCTTCGAAACCATAAAAGAGTTGTTCGAAGATGCTCCTTGCGTGCCTCGTGGCGCGCAAGTAGTCCTCTTCAAGCTCGGCACCGAAGCGCGGCTCGTAACCGCACCATCTGGCTACAGCTTCCATATCCCTTGACGAACTGGGCAGGACATCGCTGGATCGGCCTGAGGTGATGATTTCAGCGCTACGAATACGTGTTGCCAATCGCCAGGCTATGGCGAGCTGCTCGCTGTCATCCTGCGTGATGAACTCCAGCTTCGCCAGCTCTTCAAGCGCCGCCAGAGTGGATGTGGTTCGCAGCGATTCGTGCTTCCAGGCGTATTGCAGTTGATAGAACTGCACCAGCCATTCGATGTCGGACAGGGAGCCACGGCCCAGCTTCAAGTGGCGGTTCGGGTCGGCGCCACGAGGCAGTCGTTCGGATTCCACGCGTGCTTTGATCTTGCGGATATCGCGAATCTCGTTCACATCCAGGCCCTTGCCGTAGCGCACTGGCTTGATCAGTTCGATGAAATCTTCGGCCAGCGACGCGTCCCCGGCGAAAGGACGAGCACGCTGCAATGCCTGGCGTTCCCAGACTTCCACCCACCGCTCGTAGTAGCTGGCGTAGGCATCGATGGAACGCACCAAAATGCCCTGGCGGCCTTCCGGGCGAAGATCCGAATCGACTTTGAGCTTCACTTCTGCCGGGATCGCAGGCTTGAGCGGCTTCGACGTCCAGGAGACGAGATCAGTTACTACACGAAGCGCTTGTTCCTGGGCTGCCTGGGCCTCGGCACCAGGCAGCGGCCGCTGGATGAACAGGACATCGGCATCGGAACCATAGCCGATTTCCTGGCCGCCCTGGCGCCCCATGGCGATCACCGAAATGACAGCGTGTTCGCCATGCTTTTGGCGGTCTGCTGCGAGCAGCACCTGGAGAACACCGTCAATCATCGCGCCGTCGATATTCGACAACGCTTTGCCCACCTCATCAACGGTGAGCAGGCCAGCTCCATCGGCCAGGGCGACGCGCAGGAATTCCCGGCGACGCACCATGCGGATCATCCGGATAGCGCTCTCGGGCTGCTTGGTGCGGTGGATGATCGACAAATTCTGCTGCAGCAGGCTTTCAAGGCTCTGTGGCATCAAGGATGAGTCCGAACCCAGCCACGCGGCGGCAGCTGGCTCATTGGCCAGCAGATCGGTGAGGAACCGGGTATTGGAGAGCAGATGGCTCAAGCGCTCGGCGGCGGCATTAGTATCCCGAAGCATGCCCAGGAACCAATGGGATTTTCCCAGCGCTTCGCTGAGCCTGCGGAAGCCCAATAGGCCAGCATCAGGATCAACGCCGCGGGCGAACCAGTCCAGCAGAACCGGAAGAAGCTGGCGCTGCAACGACGACCTGCGCGAGACTCCCCCGGTGAGCGCTTCGATATGACGCATGGCAGCCTTGGGATCCAGATATCCAAGGGCTCGAAGGCGGGCCTGGGCCGATTCAGCGGTGAGCCTGACGTCGTCTGCTGAAAGGTTGGAACTGCTGACCAGCAGCGGGCGGTAGAAAATGCGTTCGTGCAGCGAACGCACCATGCGCTTGGTCTCATTCCAGCGCCGCATGAGCTTCTCTGGGCTGGTTGGCTGCAGGTCGCCTGCCCCGCGGATCGATCGGGCGAGTACCCGCTGTGCGCTTTCCACCCGTGGCATGAGGTGGGTTCGGCGTAGCTGGCTGAGCTGGATTCGATGTTCCAGAAGCCGCAGGAAGCGGTAGGAATCATCAAAATTCGTCGCATCTTCACGGCCGATATAACCGATGTTGCTCATGGCTTGGATTGCCAAGGTGGTTGTCGGAATCTGGATGTCAGGGTCTACGCGCCCGTGGACCAGCTGGAGCAGCTGGACAGTGAATTCGACATCGCGCAACCCGCCGGGACCGAGCTTGATCTGCCATGCGACATCGTCCTTGTCGATGTTGTCGCTGACCCGTCGCCGCATCGCCTGCACGGATTCAACAAAACCGTCGCGCTCGGAGCTCGACCAGACCATGGGCGAGACCATGCGTTCATATGAGCGACCAAGATCGGTGTCCCCCGCGATGCATCGCGCTTTGAGCAACGCCTGGAACTCCCACGAGTGGGCCCAGCGCCGATAATAGGCTTCGTGGGAGGACAGGGTTCGGGTCAAGGCTCCGTCCTTGCCTTCGGGGCGCAGGTTCGCATCAACTTCCCACAGCATGGGTTCGGGTCCCGGGACCATCAGGGCGCGCGCAGTGTTCCCGCAGATCACCGTTGCGATGGCTGCCGCCAGGTCCTCTTCGATGCCCGGGGCGGAGCCATGAACGTAGATAACATCCACGTCGGAGATGTAGTTCAGCTCTCGGGCACCGCATTTGCCCATGCCGATAATCGCAATCTTTACGCGGTCTACGTCTTCGGCATCGTATTGTTCAGCGGCTTCGGCACGAGCAATAGCTAGCGCGCCTTCCAAGGCGGCGCCGGCCATATCAGCCAGTTCAGCGGCGACGTTCGGCAAGATTCGCTGAGGATTGCCAGAGCCCAGATCGCGGTGGGCCAGAGACAGCAAGGCCATTCGGTAGCTTGTGCGCAGCCGTTGCCGTGCTTCAGCACCGGTGACCGATGAGACCCAGTGTCCGCCGTCGGTGCGCTTGGCATCAATGGATTCCAGCATGCTGCCCACCAGGTGCTCACTGGTGGCCTGTACAAATTCGGTTGGCGGTGCGGTGCGCACCGTCTCAAGGGCCTGTGGACAGCGAATGAGGAATTCGCCTAAGGCTGAAGAGCTTCCCAGCAGACGAACCAGGCCTTGGCAGCTCTCCGGATCCATGAAGATGTCGATGGCTTCGGGGTGCCGATCCACAAGACGCAGGGCCAGCAGCAGGGCTTGGTCCGGGTCCGGCGCATGAGCCATCTTGCTCACGATCAGGTTTGGATCAATCGGGGCAAGTTCCTTGGCTTGAAGGAATTTCTTGGCCCGTTCTATGTCGCTGAAACCAGCGTTGATCATTGATCGTGAGGATACGTCCGGCATGGTGTTTCTTATTTCTCCCACGAGTCGCCGTGAGCAAGCACACGGCGACATCTCTAGAGGATACTTAGATTCTTATTCAGTTCGTAGGGAGTAACTACCTGGCGGTATTCTTCCCATTCGGCCTTCTTGTTCGAGATGAAAGAGTTGAAGACCTGCTCGCCGAGGACCTCGGCCATGAATTCGGACTCTTCCATCACGCGCAGCGCGTCGTGCAGGCTGCCCGGCAGCGGCACATGGCCCGATGCCCGGCGCTCAGCGGTGGAGAGGTTCCATACGTCATCCTCGGTTGGGTCTTCCAGCTCGTAGCCTTCACGGATGCCCTTGAGACCGGCGCCCAATAGGCAGGCGTAGGCCAGGTACGGGTTGGCTGCGGAGTCGATACCGCGGTACTCGACGCGAGCGCTTTGGCCCTTGCCCGGCTTGTACAGCGGAACGCGCAGCAAGGCGGAGCGGTTGTTGTGGCCCCATGAGCGGTGGCTTGGCGCTTCTCCCCCGCCCCACAGACGCTTGTACGAGTTCACGTACTGGTTGGTGATCGCGGTCATCTCCGGCGCGTGGTGCAAGATGCCGGCAATGAATGAGCGGGCTACGTCGGAGAGCTGGTATTCGCGGCCGGCCTCGAAGAAGGCATTGCTGTCGCCTTCGAAAAGCGAGAAGTGCGTATGCATGCCGCTGCCTGGATGCTCCGAGAAAGGCTTCGGCATGAAGGTGGCATGGATTCCCTTCTGCATTGCCATTTCCTTGATGACAGTGCGGAAGGTCATGATGTTATCGGCGGTCTGCAAGGCATCCGCGTAACGCAAGTCGATCTCGTTCTGGCCTGGGCCGGTTTCATGGTGGGAGAACTCCACCGAGATGCCGAGCGCTTCCAGGGTCGTCACGGAGGCGCGACGGAAGTCCTGCCCTACGCCGTCGGGCACGTGGTCGAAGTATCCACCGGTGTCGATCGGGCGTGGTCGTCCATTGGCGTCAAGCTCAGCCGATTCCAGAAGGTAGAACTCGATTTCTGGATGGGTGTAGCAGGTGAAGCCCATATCGGAGGCTTCGCCGAGTTGGCGCTTGAGTACCTGACGCGGGTCAGCATTGGATGGCTGGCCTTCCGGGGTCAGGATGTCGCAGAACATGCGGGAGGTCGGTTCAACCTCACCACGCCATGGCAAAATCTGGAAAGTGGATGGATCTGGCTGAAGCAGCATGTCAGACTCGGAAATCCGGGAGAGCCCGTCAATGGACGAACCGTCGAAGCCCAGACCCTCTTCAAAGGCATCTTCAACTTCAGCAGGAGCCAACGCCACGGATTTCAGCGAACCAACGACGTCGGTAAACCACATTCGCACAAATCGAACATCACGTTCTTCAATGGTGCGCAGCACAAATTCCTGCTGACGATCCATTTTCCACCACCTTTGAATTTCTAATACCGGCGCTGATCACGGCCGGTAAGAAAATTGACCTGTGGCAACACTATATCGGTTCCTGCCGGGGCATCCAGTAAGCATCGCCCAGTTCAAGTGCGATAAAGTCATTTTATGCCTCAACCTTACCTAGGGAATCCTGATAAAGGCCCGTCCCGCATCCGAATTCATCATCTTCAGCAGGCAAAAGACAATGGCGAAAAATTCGCGATGTTAACTGCCTATGACGTAATGATGGCCGAAATTTTCGATTCAGCGGGCATAGAGATCCTGCTGGTCGGCGATTCCGCGGCCAACACGGTGATCGGTTATGACTCGACTTTGCCGATCACGCTGGAAGAAATGATCGTCTTCACCAAGGCCGTGGCCAACGGAGCCAAGCGGGCCATGGTGGTAGCTGATTTGCCCTTCGGAAGCTACGAGCAGTCTCCGGCCCAAGCCGTGGAGACAGCCGTACGCCTGATGAAGGAAGGCCGCGCGCAAGCGGTAAAGATGGAAGGCACCGCCCAATACGCTGAGCATGTTCGCGCCATGGTTCTGGCAGGCGTTCCTGTCATCGGCCACATCGGGTTCACGCCGCAGTCGGAACATGCCCTTGGCGGTTTCCGCGTGCAGGGCCGCGGCGATGCATTGGATCAGATGAAAGCCGATGCTCTGGCCTTGCAGGACGCCGGGGCTTTCTGCATCCTGATGGAGATGGTTCCTAGCCCCGCTGCCGCCGAAATCGACTCAGTCTTGCGCGTTCCGACCATCGGCATCGGCGCCGGGTCCTCCACTACTGGCCAGGTATTGGTCTGGCAGGACATGCTGGGGCTAGGCGAGCGCCGCACCCCACGCTTCGTGAAGAAGTACGCTGATCTGCGCAGCGTCATTGGACAAGCCGTTAGCGAATACCATCAGGACGTTCTTTCCGGTTCCTTCCCTTCGGAAGAGTACGAATTCAAGGAATAAGCCCGATGGCATAACAAAATAAGGGCGGAGCGCGGACCAATATTGGAATTGGTCCGCGCTCCGCCCTTGTCGTCACGATGCGAGAATGATCCTTCGAGAATTACTCCTCGTTCTCCTCGGCTTCGTCCCACGCTTCATTGCGTGCTTGGACTTTGCTCATGGCTGTTTCAGCTTCAGCCGCCGTCTCATATGGGCCTAACAACTGCGACCAATCGGACTGGGGTCCCTTTTCCACGCTTTTGGTGGAAACGTTATACCAGTACTGGCCTTCGCCTGGGGTGCCAGCTGAGCTCATTGGAAACTCCTCAATTCGTGGTTGGTACTTCCCTCTACACGTTAGCCCACCGTGAGAAAAATAGGTGGAACACCACCCTACTTCACGCTCCAAGCCGAGTCTGCCAAAACCCGTGTGAAGCTAGAATAAGTTCTATGGCTACAGCTTCAACCGCACCCATTGGCAACCTCACCGCAGGCATCGTTTCCCCCGAGCTCCCGGTCCCGAAACATATCGAACGTCCTGAGTACGTCGGCAAGAAAGAACCAGCTGAAAATACGGCATCCGAAGTCAAAAGCGCTGAAGTCATCGAGCGCATTCGCGTGGCTTCCCGGATCGCCGCACAGGCGTTGCAGGAAGTCGGCAAGGCTTGCCAGCCAGGTGTCACCACCGATGAGCTAGATCGTCTTGGCCATGAATTCCTCATGGACCACAATGCCTACCCTTCCACGCTCGGCTATCGCGGCTTCCCGAAATCCCTGTGTTCATCACTGAATGAAGTCATCTGCCATGGCATCCCCGACAGCACGGTGCTGCAGGATGGCGACATCATCAACATCGATATCACCGCCTTCATCGGCGGCGTCCATGGCGATAACAACGCAACGTTCCTGGTTGGCGATGTCGACGAGGAATCACGCCTGCTGGTGGAACGAACCGAGAATTCGTTGAAGCGAGCCATCAAGGCTGTCATGCCTGGCCGCGAAATCAACGTGATCGGGCGAAGCATCGAAACCTACGCCAAGCGTTTCGGCTACGGAGTGGTCAAGGACTTCACCGGCCACGGTGTGGGCGAATCCTTCCATTCGGGCTTGATCATCCCGCACTACGATGCGGCCCCTGCCTACAACACGCTCATCGAGCCGGGAATGGTCTTCACAATCGAGCCGATGCTCACCCTGGGGACAATTGAATGGGACATGTGGGCGGACGATTGGACAGTCACGACCAAGGACAAGAAGCGCACCGCGCAGTTCGAGCACACCTTGCTGGTCACCGATGACGGCGCGGAGATTCTTACGCTTCCATAATCCGGGCAGCAAACGATAGGCCGGCAGCCAATCCCTCCAACGGGATCGGCTGCCGGCCTATTTCGTCTTGCGCTTGAAACCTAGTCCGCGGTCAAGGGCCGCTGGTTGCCCTGCGGTGCGGTGTTGCGACGCTCGCGAAGCCGCCCGATGGCGCTCTCAAAGTCAGTCAGGGACTGGAAGTTGTGATACACGCTGGCGAACCGCAGGTAAGCGACTTCGTCCAGCCTTGAAAGCGGTTCGAGTATGGCCAGACCGACCTGGTGCGCCGGGATTTCGGCAGCGCCGGAGGTGCGTACGGCTTCTTCCACTTCCTGAGCAAGAATCGCAAGATCGTGGTCGGTGACGGGTCGGCCCTGGCAGGCCTTGCGCACGCCGTTGATGACCTTGTTCCTGGAGAACGGCTCTACCGCACCTGACTGCTTGAGAACGCTGAGGCTGGCAGTTTCGGTCGTCGTGAAGCGTCGAGAACACGCGGTGCACTGGCGACGCCTGCGGATGGACACGCCGTCGTCAGCGACTCGGCTGTCGACCACGCGGGAATCAGCATTACGGCAATACGGGCAATTCACGGCACCTCCATCTGTAGCCTGCGAAGCATTCTCGATTTTTCACGGTAGACGAGAATCCACTCATGTCACCTACCAGTTTAGCGCCTATTACGCATTTCGCACGGCGACAGCGTCGCCATGCGCTGGCAGGTCCTCCGCATTGGCCAGATTGATCACGTGCGCTGCCACATCGCCCAGCGCGGCCTTGTTGTAGTTGATGACCTGAATCGCCTTGAGGAAGGTATTCACATTCAAGCCCGAAGCGTGCAAAGCGGTGCCGTTGGTGGGAAGCACGTGGTTCGACCCAGCGCAGTAGTCCCCCAGCGATACCGGCGCATAAGGCCCGACGAAGATGGCCCCGGCCGCAGTGATTCGCGTTGCGGTGGCTTCGGGATCGGCGACCATGATTTCAAGGTGCTCCGCTGCGTAGGCATTGCACACCTCGATGCCCTGGTCCAAGTCCTTGACCAGGATGATGGCGGACTGCGTACCGGAGAGCGCCTGGAGAACGCGATCGGAGTGCTTCGTAGCCGCGACCTTTTTGACCAGTTCTCCTCGCACCGAGCCTGCCAGCTGCACCGAATCGGTGATGAGCACAGCAGCGGCGTTAGCGTCGTGCTCCGCTTGGGAGATCATGTCCGCAGCGACAAAGCTTGGATCGGCGTTTTCATCAGCCAGGATAGCGATCTCAGTGGGGCCGGCTTCAGCGTCGATTCCGACAACGCCCTTGACCAGGCGCTTCGCGGTAGCAACAAACACATTGCCCGGTCCGGAAATGACGTCGACCGGTTCAATCCCGCCGCGCTCGTCATTTTCGACCTCAACACCGTAGGCGAAGGCGGCAACGGCCTGGGCCCCGCCCATGGCGTGGACTTCATCGATGCCCAGCAGCTTGGCCGCGGCCAAGATGGTCGGGTGTGGCAATCCGCCGAATTCCTTTTGCGGCGGGCTCGCCAAGGCCAGCGAGGCGACGCCTGCGGCCTGCGCTGGAACGGTATTCATGATGACCGACGACGGGTAGACGGCCAGACCGCCAGGCACATATAGCCCGACGCGGCGCACGGCTACCCAACGCTGCGTGACGGCAGCGCCATTGGCGTAGTTAACTTCGGTGTCCTGCGGGCGCTGGGCTGCAGCGAAGACCCGGGCACGGTCGATGGATTCTTCGAGCGCGAGGCGAACTTGGGGATCAAGTTCTTCCAAGGCACGGTCCAGCTCGTGCTGCGGCACCCGAGTGTGGTCCAGATCCACATGATCAAATCGCTTGGCAAGATCCGTGAGGGTCTGCATGCCGCGCGCGCGGACATCGTCGATGATCGCTTGCACGGTCTCCGTCGCGGTCTGCGTATTCATCTCAGGGCGTGGCAGATGGGCCTTGAGCTGTGCGTAGCTCAGGGATTCATTGCGCCAATCGATGGTAGCGAGGTCTGAAAATTCGGTATCTGGAATAGTGCTCACCCACCTAGTTTAACGCCGAAGACCGGGTGAGGTTTTATTGATTACCTCACCCGGTCATTCAAGCCGCTTGGGTCGGCGGAAACCAGCCGTCCCACCAGATAATTTCGGTTCTTACACGTCCAAGCAATGTGGACCGAGCAGGACTTTCAGGTCGCCGAACAGCGCCGGATTCGGATTCACCCGGAAGTTCATTCCCAGGCGCATCAACGATGTCCCGCGGCTGCCAGTGAGCTTGACGCGCACTTCGGTATTTCCGCTGTGGGTTCGCAACACGTCGCCGAGTTGCTGGACGAGCGATTCGGTAGCCTTGTGCGTCGGGATGCCAATCACTACGGGCCCGCCGTTGGCGTCCTCCGAAATTTCCGGGATCATCATCTCCTGGGCGTTCAAGGTAATTGAACCGTCGTCGCGTCGCTGGACGCGTCCCTTGATCACCACAATGAGGTCGTCAGCCAGGATTTCAGCAATTGGCTGATAGGCCTGGCCGAAGAACATGACTTCCATGGAACCTGACAGGTCCTCGATTTCACACCGCGCATACGGATTGCCGCTCTTCTTGGCGATACGACGCTGCAAGCCCGAAATCATGCCGGCGATTGAAATGATGTGCCCATCCTGCGGGCCATCGTCGGAGAGCACATGCGTCACGGGCATGTCAGCATACTGGTCCAATGCCGAGCCCAGGCCCTGCAACGGGTGATCGGAAACGTACAATCCCAGCATGTCGCGTTCGTACGCGAGCTTTTCCTTCTTATCCCAGTCGGGCAAGTCGGGAATCGCGACATTCATGGATTCGGAAGCCTCTTCGGAACCAAGGGCGCTGAAGAGGTCAAACTGGTTGGCCGCTTCGTTGCGCTTGACCTGGATGACCGAGTCAATTGCTTCTTCGTGGATGGCCACCAGCGCGCGGCGCGGGTGCTTCAAGGAGTCGAAGGCGCCGGCCTTGATCAACGATTCAATGGTTCGCTTGTTGCAGACCACGGCAGGAACCTTGCCCAGGAAGTCGCTGAAGTCGTTGTAGTGGCCCTTTTCCCGGCGGGCCTCGACGATGCCTGCCACCGCGTTGGTGCCGACGTTGCGAATCGCGCCCATGCCGAAACGGATGTCCTTGCCCACAGGGGTGAAGTTCAGGGCGGATTCGTTCACATCCGGCGGGAGCACGGTGATGCCGATGTGGCGGCACTCATTGAGGTAGAGAGCCAGCTTGTCCTTGTCGTCACCTACGGAGGTCAGCAGTGCTGCCATGTATTCGGCCGGGTAGTGGGCCTTCAAATAGGCAGTCCAGTATGAGACCACGCCATATGCAGCCGAGTGGGCTTTGTTGAATGCGTAGTCGGAGAACGGCAGCAGGATATCCCACAACGTCTGCACCGCAGCGTCGGAGTATCCGTTGTCGTTCATGCCCTGCTTGAAGCCAGCGAACTGCTTATCCAGCTCGGATTTCTTCTTCTTACCCATGGCTCGGCGCAAAATATCGGCTTGGCCCAGCGAGTAGCCGGCAAGCTTCTGGGCAATTGCCATAACCTGCTCTTGGTACACGATCAGGCCGTAGGTGCCACCGAGGATTTCAGCCAGCGGCTCTTCGAGCTCAGGGTGGATCGGGGTTACTTCCTGCAGGCCAGTTTTACGCAATGCGTAGTTGGTGTGCGAGTTCGCGCCCATCGGGCCTGGGCGGTACAGCGCGATCACTGCGGAGATGTCTTCGAAGTTATCCGGGCGCATCATTTTCAGCAATGAGCGCATTGGACCGCCATCGAGCTGGAACACGCCGAGCGTATCGCCGCGCGCCAGCAGGTTATAGGCTTCCGGGTCCTCAATGCCCAGGGTTTCCAGATCGATTTCATCGCCGGTGTTATACCGGATGTTCTCCAAGGCGTCGGAGATGATGGTGAGGTTTCGAAGCCCCAAGAAGTCCATCTTGATCAGCCCCAAGCCTTCACAGGTTGGGTAGTCGAACTGGGTGATAACCTGGCCGTCCTGGATGCGGCGCATAATCGGCACCACGTCGATAATCGGGTCAGAGCTCATGATGACGCCCGCAGCGTGCACACCCCACTGGCGCTTCAAGCCTTCCAGGCCCTTAGCAGTTTCAAATACTCGGGCGGCTTCCGGGTCATTGGCGACCAAGTTGCGGAAGTCCCCGGCTTCTGAGTAGCGCTTGGAGTCCGGGTTTTCGATGTCGTTGAGCGGGATGTCCTTGGCCATCACCGCTGGCGGCAGTGCCTTGGTCAGCGTTTCACCCATGCTGAAGGGATATCCCAGCACGCGCGAAGAGTCCTTCAATGCCTGCTTGGTCTTGATCGAACCGTATGTCACGATCATGGACACGCGTTCGTCGCCGTACTTTTCGGTCACGTACTTGATGACCTCGGAACGGCGGCGATCATCGAAGTCGACGTCGAAGTCGGGCATGGAAACACGTTCCGGGTTCAAGAAACGTTCAAAGATCAATCCGTGCTTGAGCGGATCCAAGTCGGTAATACGCATCGCGTAAGCGACCATGGAACCTGCACCGGAACCACGTCCTGGACCGACTCGGATGCCGTGGTCCTTGGACCAGTTGATGAAGTCGGCCACCACGAGGAAGTAGCCGGGGAAGCCCATCTTGATAATGACGTCGAGCTCGTAGTCTGCTTGCTTGCGCGAGGCTTCGGGAACGCCATCGGGGTAACGGTAGTGAAGCCCCTTGTCGACTTCCTTGATCAGCCAGCTGGTTTCGTCTTCCCCTGGCGGGCAAGGGAATTTCGGCATGTAGTTGGCGCTGGTGTCGAAGGAGACCTCGACACGGTCAGCGATGGCCAAG
The DNA here is from genome assembly GCF_012221945.1 of Glutamicibacter mishrai. Lineage (NCBI taxonomy): Bacteria > Bacillati > Actinomycetota > Actinomycetes > Micrococcales > Micrococcaceae > Glutamicibacter > Glutamicibacter mishrai. Next base: position 354,710 of record NZ_CP032549.1, read on the forward strand.
GTGTTATCGCAGGCTTCTGGGAATTCCTTGAAGAGTTCGCGCATTTCGCGGGCGCTCTTGAGGTAGTAACCGGTACCGGAGAATGCGAAACGGCTGCCGCCCTGATCATAGGTCGGTTCATCGAGAGTGGAACCCGAGTTGATCGCCAGCAAAGCCTCGTGCGCCTTCGCATCGGCTTCGTGCGTGTAGTGGAGGTCGTTGGTGGCGACCAGGGGGATGTTCAGTTCCTTGGCGAGCCGGAGCAGGTCTTTGGTGATCCGTCGTTCGATCTCCAGGCCGTGGTCCATGATCTCGCAGAAGTAGTTTTCCTTGCCGAACAGGTCCTGGAGTTCAGCGGCGGCCGCCTTGGCCGCGTCGTATTGGCCCAGTCGCAGCTTGGTCTGCACTTCGCCGGAAGGGCAACCGGTCGTGGCGATGATACCTTCATGATGCTCGTTGAGCAGCTCGCGGTCCCAGCGGGGGTACTTGCCGAAGACCGAGTCCAGCGAAGCGCGCGATGAACCCTTGAACAGGTTGTTCATGCCCACATTGTTGTAGGACAGCAGCGTCATGTGGTTGTAGAGGCCACCACCGGAGACGTCGTCGCCCTTTTGCGATTCGTCGGTTCGCCATTTCACACGCGTCTTGTCATCGCGGGCCGTGCCTGGCGTGACATAGGCTTCGACGCCGATGATGGGTTTCACCCCAGCGCCGGTTGCCTGCCGCCAGAAGTCGAAGGCGCCGAAAAGATAGCCGTGGTCGGTGATCGCCAATGCCTCCATGCCCTGGCGATTGGCCTCGGCAAAAAGCTCACCGAGGCGCGCAGCACCGTCCAGCATGGAATATTCGGTGTGGGTATGAAGATGAACGAATCCGTCGCGTGTAGCACTCACCCAACCAGTCTAACGATTCACAAGCCTGGTTGCGTCCACCCATGGCTGGGCAGTGGATGTGGTTATTCCGACAGCGCACTCCCCCGGCGCTCTGCGCCCTAGTAGTCGCCGGTGCGCAGGAGCTCGACGGCACCTTCCAGGTCTGCCGGGTAATCACTTTCATACTCCACCCATTGCCCGGAAACCGGATGGCTGAAGCCCAGCTTTTTGGCATGAAGCCACTGGCGGGTCAACCCGAGGGCCGCTCCGAGTTTCGGATCCGCGCCGTAGGTCTGGTCCCCCGCGCAAGGATGTCCGAAGGCCGAGAAATGCACACGGATCTGGTGGGTCCGGCCAGTCTCAAGGTGCACCTCGACCAAGGATGCCCGGCCAAAGGCCTCGATGACCTTGTAGTGTGTCACCGACTGGCGTCCGCCTTCGAGAACTGCGAACTTCCAGTCATGCCCCGGGTGGCGTCCGATGGGCGCGTCAATGGTGCCCTCCAGTGGATCAGGCAATCCCTGGACGACAGCATGGTAGATCTTCTTGGGCGTGCGCTCCTTGAAGGCCCGCTTCAATGCGGTGTAGGCCCGCTCGGTTTTGGCGACGACCATGAGACCGCTGGTGCCCACGTCCAGACGGTGGACAATGCCTTGGCGTTCGGCAGCCCCGGACGTGGAGATGTTATAGCCTTCAGCCATCAGGGCGCCGACCACGGTGGGTCCGACCCAGCCGGGAGACGGATGAGCCGCGACCCCAACCGGCTTGTCGATGACTACGTAGTCATCGTCGTCGGCGATGATCTTCAGCTCTTCCACTTTCTCAACCTTAATTTCTAGTGGGTCCCGTTGTGGCGGAATGGTGACATGCAGGCGATCGCCGGCCTTGAGCTTCAAGGACTTTGCGATGGTTCGCTCATTGACTTGTACGTGCGAATCCTTGCACAGGCTTGAGGCCAGCGTCCTGGGGATGTCCAGATTCCGCGCGAGATAAGCATCGAGTCGAGAGCCGGCATCAACTGGTTCAACGACGAATTCGTGGATTGCGGTTTCGCCGGAAATCATTTCTTGGATTCCGTTTCGTCCTCGCCTGCGTTCTTCTTTACAGGAGCGTCACCAATGGTGCCGTCGAGATTGCGTCCTCGAATCAGCATGTAGGCCACTGCGATCATCGAACAAACGATAAATGAATCGGCGACATTGAAGATCGCAAAGTGCGTAACCGAGAACATGTCCACGACGTGCCCGAAGCCGAAAGCCGGTTCACGGAAGATCCGGTCGCCAAGATTTCCAAGCACCCCGCCGAGCAGGCTGCCAAGCGCAACCGCCCAGCTGCGCACCAGTACTTTGCGAGCCAGGAGGTAAATCACGAATATGGCCACTGCAGCCTGAAGCAGCGCGAAGATGATAGTGAAGTCTTCACCGATCGAGAATGCCGCTCCGGGATTCAGGATGTAATGGATGTTGAAGATCCCGGGGATGACTTCAATCGACTCGCCAAGTCGCATGTTCCGTTCCACCAAAATCTTCACGATCTGGTCGATGACCAAAGCGATCAGTGCAATAACCAGTCCCGTGCCCAGAAATTTTTTCGGCGATGGGGACTTACCCCCAGTTTGAACTGCGTCCACAGTGATACCTATTAGTTCCTCTTAAACGTCAACGGTGGTGCCCGGATAAAATCCGTGCACCACCGTTGATCTTACTAGAAAGCTAGATCAGGTTATTACCTGTCAGCGACTAGTTCGACTTGCTTGCGTCTGCGTCGATCGAGCCCTGGGACTCGAGGTCGCGCAGCTGACCTTCAATGTAGGTCTTCAGGCGAGCACGGTAATCGCGCTCGAATCCGCGCAGCTGCTCAAGCTTGCGCTCAAGAACGGACTTCTGCTGCTCAAGTGCCGACAAGGTCTTGCGGCTCTTTTCTTCAGCGGAGGTAACCAGCGAGTTCGCCTCGGTCTTTGCTTCCGAGATGATCTTGTCGCGCTGCTCGACACCGGCGGCAACGTACTCGTCGTGCAAACGCTGAGCCATGGACAGCACGTTGGCTGCGGACTCTGCGGATTCGGTACGTGGTGCTGCAGCAGGAGCGGCAGCTGGTGCAGCCTGGGTTGCTGGAGCAGCGGCGGCAGCAGGAGCTGCTGCAGGCTTCTCGGTAGCAGCTGGCTTTGCTTCGGCCTTCTTCTCCTCGGCTGGCTTCGGAGCTGGCGTTGCAGCCTTGGCTGGCTCAGCTGGCTTAGCCTCAGCCTTCTTCTCCTCAGCTGACTTTGCAGCAGGAGCAGCCGAAACAGGTGCAGGTACTGCCTGCTCCTTCGATACCGAACCGGCATCCTCACCAAGTTCGGCAAGTCGACTGCGAAGAGCCTCGTTCTCACCGGTCAGGCGACGCAGCTCCACTACGATCTCGTCGAGGAAGTCATCTACCTCGTCTTGGTCGTAGCCTTCACGGAACTTGGTCGGCTGAAACCGCTTATTGACTACGTCTTCTGGCGTCAAAGCCATTGGGTCACCTCAATACTGGGATCATTTCCGCACGACCATGTCATGCCTTGCGAAACACTTACCGTTGTTGTCAGTGTCGCGACCGGTGAAGTCGGAGCACCATTTCCTAAAGGATATAACGATTTGGACACTAAATACGAAATCGAGCTTACGCCCGTGTCTCATATTCTTTGAATCTACAGGGTTTGAACTGTTAGAACAATCCCCGTTTTAGACGAAAATCGCCTAATCAGATCCCTGTAGTACTACCTAGACTACTTACCACTGCTTTGACAAGCATTACAACGATAAATAGCAGCAGAAACGACAGGTCAAGACGGATTCCGCCGAGATCTAGGGGTTTGATCCGCCTACGCAACCAACGCAGAGGAGGATCGGTTATCGACACAATCGCTGTTGCAGCGATCAGTGCGATGCCTTTGGGACGCCAGTGGCGAGCAAAGCTTTCAGTAATATCCAGCACAATTCGCATCAAAAGCAGAATTTGCAGGATTGCTAACGCGAGATAGATGATCCCGAACACCATTTTGCGCTTATGCTCCTGGTGTCTTAGCTCTGGTTGAAGAAAGTAGCCTGGGCTTCAGACTGCTTGCGGTCTTCACCGAGGACCTCAACGGTCGCTGGAGAAAGCAGGAAGACCTTGTTGGTGACTCGTTCGATCGAGCCGTGCAGGGCGAAAACCAGCCCGGCGGAGAAATCTACGAGGCGCTTGGCATCGGTCTCTCCCATATCAGTGACATTCATGATCACTGGGATTCCGTCACGGAAGTTCTCACCGATGATCTTGGCATCGTTGTAAGAACGCGGGTGAACGGTTGTAATCTGACGCAATTCGGAATCCTCATCCCGTACTGAAGGGGCACGCTTGATTGGGGTGACCGGAGCACGGTATTCCGTCTCTGGTTCTCTAGCTTGTGATTGCGGTGCAGCCGGCCGTGCGACAGCCTGCGGGCGTGGGGCTTCTGCAGGGCGCTTGGGAGCAGCATCTTCGACAACACGCACCTGGCTTCTCGGCTCGGCTTGTGTTGCTTGGGTTTCTTCTTGCTCGACGGCGTCCGCCAAGCCGAGATATACCATTGCTTTACGCAGTCCGTCAGCCACGATGTTTCTCCTTGTTCATCCCTTGCATGCAACCCCAGTGCATGCTTCCGCTACTTCGACGCTACCGTACAAATTTCGGCAGATAACGTTCATTCGTTCTATTGTGCGCGGTGTGTCGCGCACGCCTAGGCTACGGACCAGATCAGGCCGGCTAGCCTTCCAGCATCACTGGAGCGGCGATAGGAATAGTAATTTTCGTCTTCCAAAGTGCATACGCCGCTTTGCCGTACGGCCACTGCGAGTCCAGCCAGCTCTTGCTCGGCGGAGGCAGGTAGGTTCAATCCTGTGGTGCCCCATCGGGTCTCGGACCGAATGCCGGACCTAATATGCTCGGATTCTTCGGCCATTTCTGGAGAGACTTCATAACATGCACCGCAAATCGATGGCCCGATAATGGCCTCGATGTCCTGGGCGCCCAATGCACGCAGCTCCTCGACGGTGCGGGTAAGAATTCCATCCAGTAGTCCACGGCGACCAGCATGGGTGGCCGCGGTGACTGTCCGCTGTTCCGTATTGTCACGTCCGACAAAAAGGACCGGAAGGCAGTCCGCGACCATGACTGCTAGCGCTTGGGTCCCAGACGGATCAACGAGTCCGTCGCAGGTGGGCGCCTGCGGGTCAAGCCATGAGTTGCGCTCTACTGGCCGGACGGTGAAAACGTCGGCCGAGTGCACCTGGTTCATGAAATTAAGCGAGAAACGCCGGACCCCGATCGAGTCTTCCAGCCGGCTTCGATTCTCCGCCACGTGGTGAGGATCATCATTCACATGCAGGGCGAGGTTTCCCTCGTGCTGCGAAGTGAATGCCAGTCGAATACTCGGATCAAGGTCCGACGTGAAATGTAGCACTGCTCAGCTTCTCGCTGTTGTTTACTTCAGGAAGTCAGGAACATCCAGGTCGTCGTTGGAACCGTTGAGGTCCGAGTCGACAACGTCTGGAAGATCCTGGAACGAGCCCTTGTTTTCAGCGGCAGGCTTTTCTTCAGCTACTGGTGCTGGCTTTACGGCCTCCGGAGCTGGCTGCGACTGCGCCTCTGGCACAGCAGCAGGTACCGGCTCAACAGGACGCGAAGATACAGCTGGCTTTGCTGCGGCTGGGGCCATTGGCTTGCTAGTGACATCTGGCTCGTCGAAGCCGGCCGCGATCACGGTAACGCGTGCTTCGTCGCCCAGTGCATCGTCGATAACAGCACCGAAGATGATGTTGGCTTCTGGGTGAGCAACTTCCTGCACCAGGCGTGCAGCTTCGTTGATCTCGAACAGGCCAAGATCAGAGCCACCCTGGATGGAGAGCAGCACGCCGTGCGCGCCATCAATCGAGGCTTCCAGAAGCGGCGAGGCGATCGCCAGTTCGGCAGCCTTGACTGCGCGGTCTTCGCCTCGCGCCGAACCGATGCCCATAAGTGCAGAACCTGCACCCTGCATGACGGACTTGACGTCGGCGAAGTCCAGGTTGATCAGACCGGAGGTGGTGATCAGGTCGGTAATGCCCTGGACACCGGAAAGCAGGACCTGGTCGGCCTGGCGGAATGCGTCCAGCACTGAAACGTTGCGATCCGAGATCGAGAGCAGTCGATCGTTAGGAATCACGATCAGGGTGTCGACTTCGTCGCGCAGGGCTTCGATGCCCGACTCGGCGGAGTTCGCGCGGCGACGGCCCTCGAAGGTGAATGGACGGGTAACGACACCGATGGTCAGCGCGCCCAGCGAACGGGCGATACGTGCCACGACAGGTGCGCCACCGGTACCGGTGCCACCGCCTTCGCCTGCGGTCACGAAGACCATATCGGCGCCGCGCAGGACGTCTTCGATTTCTTCGACATGATCTTCTGCTGCCTGGCGTCCCACATCTGGGTTGGCGCCGGCGCCGAGGCCACGAGTAAGTTCGCGTCCCACGTCCAGTTTGACGTCGGCATCACTCATAAGCAGAGCCTGAGCATCGGTGTTAATGGCGATGAATTCAACGCCCTTGAGACCGACTTCGATCATTCGATTGACTGCGTTTACACCGCCACCGCCGATTCCGACGACTTTAATGACCGCGAGGTAATTCTGTGGAGCTGCCACGTCCCGCTTCCCTTGTTAGATGTGCTACATATGTCACGACCCCAGCTCAAAACCTTCATCTTTAGCCTTAAGGTTTAGGTTCTGTCAAGCTGTCGTTATTAGAAACGCTATGAGTCGTGTGGTCTTTGTGCAACGACCGCCTAGGCGTGTCGCTTGTTCAAAACTATCTTTCCAGAATTTCTCGGCTTATTGGTCTTCCCGCGCCCAGAGGAACGCGACTTAATAAACCACTGGATTCTCTGGGTTGGTCACGTCGATGGTGGTCTTCGACGCATACTCTTTGTTCAATTCCTTGACAAAGATTTTTGCGACCTCGTTTTTCAGTGCCGCCTTCGAAGCATCGCCCCAAATCAGGGTGCGCTTCTTAGGCAACAGCAGTTCAGCGAAACCTGCCTTGGACAGTGAGGCAGTAGAAACCTCTTTGAGCACCGAAGCATCAACTGTGCTCAAGATACCAGTGAGCAATTTGAACTTCTCGGGGTCCTTGGTTTCATCGCTGGCTTTGATCTTCGGCAACTTCGTCTTGTCGTTCTTGCCCAAGGTGCGAAGCTTCTTGCCGATATCGGATACGAGGTATTCCTTATCGCCGTCAACCAAAATAGCGACGGGGACTGCCTCAATTACTTCCACCACCAAGGTGTTGGGCATTTGAGCCTTGACGACCACTTGGTCAATGGCCGGCTGGTTTCCCAGCAGTTCTTGCACCTTTGATTCGGAGATCCGAGGCAATGGCGTTCCCTTGAGCGGTTCCAAAGACTCGGTCAATTTGCCAGCATTGACCAGTTTGGTTCCAGTGACCTCGATTTTCTTCGCCGCTAGCACGGGAGAAAAACTCAGTATCAACACCGCAATGAGGCTCAACACCACGATGCAAGCGGCAATAATGATCAGGAGCTTGCGTCGCTTCTTCTCTGGACTTTCTGGAAGTTCTACGACTTTTGCTTCTTCACCCATGGAACACCTTGTTTGGTTGATACGACCAACGTCAGTGGTCTACGACAATTTCGAGTTGCGATTAGCTCAGTGACGCCACGATCTGCGGACCCAGCGCGGTGACATCCCCGGCGCCGATGGTCATGACCACGTCTCCCGGTTCGGCCTGTTCAACAATATGAGCGACGGCACCTGCCGGACTCAGCACATGTGATGGGACCTCAACGCGGGATGCGATCAATTCGCTGGTGACGCCTTCAATTGGTTCTTCGCGCGCAGGATAGATCTCCAGCACGGCTACCGAATCGGCCAGGGACAGAGCCTTGGCGAATTCGCGGTAGAACTCCTTGGTGCGGCTGAACAGGTGTGGCTGGAACACCACATGAAGGTGCCCCTCCCCGGCTACAGTGCGACCGGCAGAAAGCGCGGCAAGGACTTCTGTTGGATGATGGGCGTAGTCATCGTAGACCCGTACATCCCCCACATTGCCTTTGAACTCGAAGCGGCGTGCCGCACCCGAGAAGCTCGCAAGTGCCTTGAGAGCTTCGTCGACGTCCAGCCCAGCATCGATGCCCACCGACAGCGCCGCCGTCGCATTGAGCAGGTTGTGCTGGCCGGGAACTGCCAGGTCCAGGGTGTAGCTCTGGCCGCTGCCCCACTCAACGAGCGCGGAGAACCGGCCGTCCTCGGTGGCTTGGGCCTGCGAAAGCCTGCGGTCGGCGTGGTCGCTGAAGCCGTAGGTCTGGACGCGAAGGTCGCTGCGTTCGTGGCGCATCTTTCGGGCAAGCTCGTTGGCTCCGGGATCATCGGCGCAGCAGATGAGCAGGCCGTCTTCTGGAAGCAGGCGCGCAAAATCCACAAAGGCCTGGTGCACGGCTTCTTCGGTGCCGTAGTGATCGAGGTGGTCGGCTTCCACGTTGGTCACGATGATGACATCAGGACGGTAGTTCAGGAATGAGGCATCCGACTCGTCGGCCTCTGCCACGAAGTATCCACCTTCACCCAACTCGGCATTGGTGCCCAGGCTCGGGATATTTGCTCCCACTGCGAAACTAGGGCGCGCGCCGACTGCCTTGAGCATGTGCGCGGTCAACGACGTGGTAGTGGTCTTGCCGTGGGTGCCGGCGATGGTGACGATCTTCTCGTGGCCGCGCATGGTTGCTTCGAGGCCTTCGGAGCGGTGCAGGATTTTCAGACCGCGGCGAACCGCTTCGTCGTACTCAGGGTTGCCGGGCTTGATGATCGAGGAGATCACCACAGTTTCCGCGTCGCCCAGGTTGGCCGCGTCGTAGCCGATCTCGATGCGTGCGCCGCGCTGGCGCAAACCTTCGAGCACTGGCAGGTCCTTGGCATCAGTTCCTGAAACTTCCAGACCGTAGTCCAGCAACAAGCGAGCTACTGCTGAAACACCGACACCGCCAACTCCCATGAGATGTACTTTGCCGAGTTCAGCTTGCAGTTCGTTGGCGCGCAATGCCATTGTTCTAGCCTTCCTGACCCGCACCACGGCGGGTTGAAACTTCTTCAATAATCCGACGCGCCATGATTTGTGCGGCGTCGCGCTGCCCTAGAGAGGCAGCTGCCTGAGACATCTGTTCAAGTTTATGCTGATCTTCCAGCAATTTAATGACATTTTCGGTGATGTACGACTTGGTGAATTCATCATCCGAGACCAGCACCGCTCCCCCGGCTGCTACCAGGTCGCGGGCGTTGAGCTTCTGCTCTCCATTGCCGATAGGCAGCGGAACCAGAACAGCGGCGGTTCCAGCGACGGCCAGTTCGCACACCGTTCCGGCGCCGGAACGGCAGACCATCAAATCGGCGACAGCGTAGGCATAGTCCATGCGGTCCACGTACTCGACCTGGGTATATCCCTCGTGGGCGAGCAGCTGGCCTTCGGCATCCAAGATCTGCTTGCCGCGACCGGTGATGTGCACGGTATGAACGCCTGCAGCATGCAGTTCCGCCAAGGACTCGGAAATTGCGGTATTGATGCTCTGTGCGCCGGAGGATCCGCCGGTCACCAAAAGCACCGGCTTGTCGCCGCTGACCCCGAAGTACTCGCGTGCTTCACCACGAAGCTCCGTGCGGTTCATCTGCGCCACGTTGGAACGCATCGGCATGCCGACCTGTACCTCGCCTGGCAATCCGGTGTTGGCAAAAGTCGTGCCGACAAAGGCCGCGGACTTGGCCCCCAGCTTATTGGCCATGCCGGCCACGGAGTTGGCTTCGTGGACAAAGATCGGAAGTTTCAGTTGCTTGGCAGCCAGATAGGCCGGCGTGCAGACGTACCCGCCGACACCCAACACGGCTTCGGCTCCGGACTGCTTCAGAACGCGCTTGGCTTGGTTCAGCGCAGTAATGAATCGGAATGGAAACTTCAGCAGGTCGAGGTTCAAGCTGCGCGGCATCGGCGCCTTGGGAATGAGTTCGAGCTGGTATCCCGCTTCGGGAACCAGTTTGGTCTCCAGCCCACCGGGCGAACCAAGCGCGGTGATCTGCGCATCGGCTTGCTCTACTTTGACGGCGTCAGCAATTGCCAGCATGGGCGAGATATGACCGGCAGTTCCGCCGCCGGCCACAACAAGTCGCATTGCTTCAGTCATCTGGTCTTCTGCTCCTTCGTCCCGTTCCTGCGGGATCAGTGCCCCACGTCGTCTAATCGAAGGGCTACAGCTTCACTAAGCGTGTGAACGCCACACGCTACTTTGCGTTATTTGGCTTAGGGGTGTTGTTCTCCACCGAAGAATCAAAGGCGAGCTTCTGGGCCCTGGCCGATGAAAGCACAAAGCCCATGGCCAGCATGATGGCCAGCATGGCTGAACCACCGGATGAAATGAATGGCAACGGCACGCCGATCACCGGGAGAACTCCGGTCACGGTTCCGAGGTTGACGAATGTCTGGCCGATGACCCACGACATCAGGCAGCCCATGAGGACCTTGGTGTACAGGTCGCTGGCTCGCAGGGCGATTCGGTACATGGCCAGCGCCAGGAGGATGAACATCACCAGCACGAACAGGACACCGATCAAGCCGAATTCTTCACCAAGAATGGAGAAGATGAAGTCGTTCTGCGCTTCTGGCACATACGACCATTTCATGCGTGACTGGCCTGCGCCCACGCCGAACCAACCGCCCGAGGCGAAAGCGTGCAGGCCCATGCTCGCCTGGTAGCACAGCTGGTCGCTGGGGCCGCAGTCGGTATCCAGCCAGGCCAAAACGCGCTGGCGTCGGTTGGAGGAGCCCATGACGGCCACGGACAAGCCGACCAGGCCAACAGCACCGAAACCGGCTAGCCACTTCATGCGGATGCCGCCGAGGAACATTGCCGAGGCGATGATCATCAGCAGGACCAAGGCGGTGCCAACGTCCTTGCCGAGGACAACCAGGCCCACGATGCCAATGCCCACGGGAACGACGACCGGAATCACCAGGTGCTTCATGTCGTGCAACAGGTGCTGCTTCTTCTCAAGCATGAATGCGGCAAAAACTGCCAACGCCAGCTTGGAGAATTCACTTGGCTGCAATCCGAGCGGACCAATCTTGATCCAGTTTCGGTTACCGAGAACTTCGTGGCCCAGGGGCGTGAACGCCACCAGGAACAGCAGGAAGAAGGCGGCAATGGCAGATGGCCATGCCAGCCGTTTGAGGCTGGTCGGCTTGACGTACTGCATGCCGAGCATGCAAAGAATACCCACACCGGCGAACATGCCTTGGGACAGTGCGACGGTGAATCCGTCTTTGCCCTTGGCAATGGCTTCAACAGATGCAGAGGACTGCACCATCAGCACGCCGAAGATAGCGAGCACAACGGAGATGACGACGACGAGCCAATAGTCCATGGAGGCCATGCGCCCGCTGGCGTTTTCCACGCTGCCGATCAGCTTGGCGAACCAAGGAGTTTTCTGCTTGGCGCCCGTGGACGGTCGTTGTTGCTTCATCGCCATAGGTGCCTCCTGCCTCGGTGTCATCTGTTCGGTACTCGGTTGCCTAATTGCCTTCGTCAGCTCTATCCATCAGATCACTGACGGCGCTGATAAATGCGTTGCCACGCTGTGCGTAGGAACTGAATTGATCCATGGACGCTGCGGCAGGCGCCATCAGCACGGTGTCACCGGGCTGTGCAATCTCGGCGGCCTTGTACACGGCGCGGGTCATCACCTGGGTTCCGCTCGGCGCGGCCCCGTCGGCATTCTGTGCTTCAGCGGTGACGTTGATGACTTCAACATCCGGCGCCTTCGAGGACAATGCCTCGATCAGGCCCGCGGTGTCGGTGCCGATGAGCAGCACCTTTGCCAGGCGGTGGGCATGCTTGGCAACCAGATCCTCGTAGTCCACGCCCTTGGACAGGCCGCCGGCGATCCACACCACCCGGGTGAAGGCTGCCAGCGACGCGTCTGCGGCGTGCGGGTTGGTGGCCTTGGAGTCGTTGATCCAGAGGATGTCGTTCTTCCGGGCTACCGCCTGGATGCGGTGGTCCCCGGCGTCGAATCCGCTCAGGCCTTGGGCGATGGCTTCTGGCTCTACGCCGTAGGCGCGAGTCAGGGCGGCCGCGGCAGCGGCATTGGCAGCCGTGTGGCGAGGGACGATCTCGCCGATCTGGTCAAGCGGGATCAGTTCCACCGCGTTGGTCTTGCGGTCCTCGATGTAGGCGCGATCCACCAGAAGGCTTTCGACCACGCCGATCATGGATACCGAAGGCGAATCGGTGGTGAATCCGATGGCACGGCAGCCCTCGATCACGTCAGCATTTTCAACCATGCGGATGGTGATCTCTTCTTCGGCGTTGAAGATCGCCGCAACCTGCGTGCGCTCGTAGATCTTCGCCTTGGCTGCCTTGTAGTTCTCGAAGCCGTCATGCCAATCGACGTGGTCCTCGGCGATATTCAATACCACGGAGGCCACCGGCGAAATGCTATGGGTGTAGTGCAGCTGGAAGCTTGAGAGCTCAACAGCGAAGACGTCGTAATCCACCGGTTCGCGGACCGCATCCAGAATCGGGGTGCCGACGTTGCCTACGGCGATGGCTTTCAGGCCGGCAGCCTGCAAGATCGACTCGGTCATTCCCACGGTAGTGGTCTTGCCGTTGGTGCCGGTGATCGCCAGCCACTTCGGAGCGGTATGCCCTGCGCGATTCTGGACGCGCCAGGCAAGTTCGATGTCGCTCCAGATCTCGATGCCCGCTTCAGCGGCCTCGGCGATAACCGGGTGGCGCGGATTCCAGCCTGGCGAAACCATCACCAGCTGGGCGTCCTGCCCATCAACCTGCGGGAGGCTGCGGACATTCTCGGTCCCCAGCAGCACCTGGTGTGCCCCGACAATCTTCAAGGTCTCGGCACGCTGCTGGTTCAGCTCATCGTTCTTGCCGTCAATGACGGTGACGATGGCGCCGAGTTCAATCAGCGTATCGGCGGCGGAGAACCCGGACAGGCCAAGTCCCGCAACCACGACGCGCAGGCCTTTCCAGTCTGCATCCCAGCTGGTTAGCGAATCCAATACTTTCTTGGCATCTGCGCTCACAGTGCGACAACCCATTCAGAGTAGAAGAGTCCCAGGCCGGCGGCCACGAAGAGACCGGCTAGGATCCAGAAGCGGATAACGACGTTTTCCTCGGACCAGCCCGAGAGCTCGAAGTGGTGCTGCAGCGGTGCCATCTTGAACACGCGCTTGCCTCCGGAAAGCTTGAAGTAGCCCACCTGGATGATGACCGACAGGGAGATGATCACGAACAGGCCGGCGATGACGACCAGCAGCAGCTGGGTGCGGGAAAGGATCGCGAATGCGGCAACCGCGCCGCCGATGGCCAACGATCCGGTATCGCCCATGAAGATCTTCGCAGGCTTGGCGTTGAACCACAGGAAGGCGATCAACGCGCCGGACAGGGTGGCGCCGAGCAAGGCAAGATCCTGGGGGTCGCGCACCGAGTAGCAGACATCAAGGGAATTGCTGTTGGAGCATGCCTGGTTCTGCTGCCAGATGCCCATCAGGGTGTAGGCGCCGAAAACCATGATCGAGGCACCGGTGGCCAAGCCATCCAGGCCATCGGTGAGGTTCACTGCGTTGGTGGTGCCGGTGACGATGAAGTTCGCCCAGATGACGAACAGGATCAGTCCCAGCATCGGACCGGCGAACGCCAAATCGATATTGCTGTCACGCAGGAAGGAGATCGCGGTGGATCCCGGAGTCAGGCCGCGCTCGTCAGGGAACTGGAGTGCCAGCACTGCGAAGCTGATGCCGATGACGGCCTGCAGGACGATCTTCTGCCAGGCGCGCAGGCCCAGCGAACGCTTCTTGAAGATCTTGATGAAGTCATCAAGGAAGCCGACCAATCCCATGCCGCCGAAAAGCAGCAGGACCAGCAGGCCGGTGGCAGTGATGCCCGAGGAGGAACGTCCCATCAGGGCCAAAACGCCATGGGTCGCGAAGTAGGCGACGAAGACCGCCAGCACGAAGACAACGCCACCCATGGTGGGGGTGCCGGACTTCACGGCGTGCGAGTTCGGACCGTCATCACGCACGACCTGGCCGTACTGCTTCTTGGTCAGCAGCTTGATGTAGAGCGGCATTGCCACCATGGTCAGTACAAGGGCAATACCTGCCCCCAAGATCAATGCGATCACGCGTCTTCGCCTTCCTTCACGAATGCTGCGATGTCGTCGCCGAGGAAGCGCAGACCGGCCCCATTAGAGGACTTGAACAAGGCGATATCGCCTGGCTGGAGTTCCTTTTGCAGTAGTTCGCGGGCTTCATCTACGTTCTCCACGTAGTAGGCCTCGTCGCCCCAGCTGCCTTCAAGTACCGCCGAGTTGTAGGCGGGCTTGGCGCCGCGACCGACAACTACAAGTTTTTTGATGTTCATTCGAACAGCCATGCGTCCGAGCAAATCATGCTGGTGAATGCTTTCATCACCCAGTTCGAGCATCTCGCCCAGAACCGCCCAGGTCCGGCGGCCCGGGCTGCCGTCCTCGCCCAGGCCCAGCTCGGCCAGGGTGACCAGGGCAGCGCGCATGGATTCAGGGTTGGCGTTATAGGCGTCGTTGATGATGCTCACGCCGTCGGCGCGGTCAATGCGCTCCATGCGCCAGCGGCTGCCGGCGCTCTGCCCGTCCAGGCTGTCGGCGATGAGCTGCGGGCTGACATCCAGCGCAAACGCAGCGTTGGCGGCGGCGAGGATGTTGCTGACGTGGTGGCGGCCAAGCAGCCCTGAGGTGATCCGCTGGCTGTAGCCATCGGGGAACTGCAAGGTCAGCTGCGGCTGGCCCTGGCCATTAACGACGACGTCGCTGGCCCAGACCCCTGCGCGTGCGGGCTTTTGCTCCCCGGTTCCGAAGAAACGGACTTCCGCCGTGGCGCGCGAGTCCATGCGCGCGACGCGGGAATCCTCTGCGTTCAAAATGGCGATGCCGCTGGCATCCAGTGCCTCAACGAGTTCGCCCTTGGCCTTCTCGATGTTCTCGACTCCGCCGAATTCCCCAGCGTGCGCGGTGCCTACACAGAGCACGACACCCACCTGGGGGTGCACCATGTCGGTGAGGTAGGTCAGGTGGCCGATGCCGGTCGCGCCCATTTCGATTACGAAGAACTTGGTCTCTTCGGTGGCGTTGAAGACGGTCAGCGGCACGCCGACTTCGCCGTTGTAGGAACCGATCGGCGAAACCGTCGGTGCCACCTGGGAGAGGATTCCGGCCAGCAGATCCTTGGTGGTGGTTTTGCCGGCAGAGCCGGTGATGCCCACGACCTTGGCGTCGTTTTTGGCTTTGAGGTACTCAACGATGTGCGCTGCGATTTTGCCCATGGCTTCAACAGCGTCGTCGACGATGATCGCGGGATGCACGTCCCGGTTATCGTTATAGGTCAGCCGTTCGGCCAGGGCCAGTACGGCGCCGGCGGCCAGGGCTTTATCGATGAAGGCATGTCCATCGGAAAATTCTCCGGGCTTGGCTACAAACAAGCACCCGGCGGTGACTTCACGTGAATCCGTGGTCACAGAAGTGACCACCGTGTCGGAGGCGACTGTCGCAGTCGCTTCTCCCCCGGTGATCTTCAAAAGGTCAGTCAAAGACAGTTCAATCATGGCATTAAGGACTTTACACTTGAGCGGTGGTGATCGTGGTCTTGTGCCGTCTAGGAATTGGTCACAAATCCATGAAGATTTAGGGCATTTGCCAGTTCCACGCGATCATCGAGTGCAACGTCGATTCCCGCAACGTCTTGGCTAACTTCATGTCCGCGGCCGGCCACCAGGATCGCATCGTTCAGCTGCGCTAAACTCACAGCGAATTCCACGGCTTTGGCGCGTGGCGCGATGTTGAATAGCTGGGTATCGGGCCGTTCAGAGTCGATCACGCCCTGTGCGCCGGCGGCAACCTGCTCGCGGATCGGCTCAGGGGCTTCGCCGTGCGGGTCATCGTCGGTGACAATCACGATATCTGCGTGGCGCGCTGCAACTGCACCCATATCTGGGCGTTTGGTTTTGTCTCGTTCGCCGGTGGCCCCGAAGACCACGATCCGGCGCCCCTCGGCACCCGGTCGGATGGAATCCAGTGCCTTGGCCAGCGCATCGGAGTTATGGGCGAAATCGACGACGGCAACCGGCGACTGGGCTACCACCTGCATGCGTCCTGGAACAGCGACCGACAATGGGTCTTTGGCATCGAGGGCCGCTTGCAATGCTTCGAGTTCTACGCCGCTGGCAAGCACCATGGTCGTGGCCAAGGCGGCGTTGGCCACGTTGAACATGCCTGGCAGCGCGGTGCGAGTGCGCAGCGCGCGGCCATCACGGTTCAGCAGCGTGAAGCTGTGGCCGAGTCCGGAGTGAGCCAGTTCGGTGACGCGCCAATCGGCGTGTTCATTGGCTTCGTCCAGGCTCAAGGACTGCGTAGGAATCTGCGCCTCTTCGGCCAGTCGCGCGCCGTAGGGATCATCGATCATGACGACGGCGCACTGGCTGTGTTCTTCCGTGAACAGCTGCGCCTTGGTCTGGAAGTAGTCTTCCATGGTCCCGTGCAGGTCCAAGTGGTCCTGGGTGAGGTTGGTGTAGCCGGAGACTTTGAAGTCCAGGGCATCAACGCGTCCGTAGCTCAAGGAGTGGCTGGAGACCTCCATGGCTACAGAGTTCACATCTTGTTGCGCCATGCGCGCAAGGACTCCGTGGAGCTGGGTGGACTCTGGCGTCGTCAATACGCTAGGGATGATCTGCCCGCGTGCGGACATCTCGATGGTGCCGATCAGGCCCGTCTCTTCTCCGAGCGCTTCGAGAATCGCGCGAATCATGAAAGTCGTGGTGGTCTTGCCGTTGGTTCCGGTGACGGCGAACAACTGCGGACTGCGCTCATCAGTGCCATAGACCGTCTGGGCGATCTGGGCAGCGGCCTTGCGGACATCGGCCACGACTGCCACAGGGATGGAGAGTTCTTCAGGGAGGAAGTCCAAGCCAGCGGTGTCGGTGATGATGGCAAGGGCACCATTGGAAATCGCGGTGTCCACGAACTCGGCCCCGTGTCGCTTGGCGCCCGAGATGCCCAGGAAGACATCGCCTGGCTGTACGACCTGCGGGTTCAAGCTGACGCCGAGGATCTGCGGAGTCGCGTTGAATTGCGTTCCGGTTCGCACGGCGCCAACCGCGCCGCATACCTGATCGAAGCCCACACCGGCCATATTCTCTGGACGAAGGTACCGTTCCAATTCACGCGGGGTTCCGGGATTCTGGACTACCAAGATTTCTTTTGTTCCTTACCTACAAAGACGTCATACGCCTCTGACTTAGTCGTGCTCGGAGGCACATTGAATGTGTTGAGCGTATGGCTCATCACGTCGGTAAACGTGTCAGCTACCGAGAAGTCTTTCCAGTTGCCCTTTGGACGGTACATCGTCGCCACAACAACGAACTGCGGATCCTCCAAAGGAGCTACACCTGCAAAGGAATAAGTATAGCCGTCGTAGCCCTTGGCGCTGGCGGCCTGGCCGGTACCGGTCTTGCCGCCGACACGGTATCCGGGGATGGCTTCCTTGTAACCGGTGCCGTAGTCGACCACGGATTCCATGATCTTCAGCATTTCCTTGGAAGTGGATTCCTTGATTACACGCTTCTCTTCGGGATCAGGGATCTTTGTGACCGAGCCGTCGTCGTTTCGGTAGCCTTCGATCAGGCTTGGCGAGAGACGGACGCCGCCGTTGGCGATGGCTTGGAAGATGGAAGCGGTGTGCAGCACGGTCTGCGAATAGCCCTGGCCGAACATGGTGGTGTACTGCTGGCGTCGATCCCAATTTTCGGGTTTCGCCAGCTGGCCGGCGCTGGCACCGTTCAGGCCCACCTGGATTGGCGTGCCCAGGCCAAAGGCCCTCATGTAGTCGTAACGGGTCTGCTTGCTCATCTTGTTGCCGACCATCACGGTACCGGTGTTGTACGAGCGGGCGAAGATACCTGCGACGGTCATGTCGTAGGTGGCGTGCTCCAAGGAATCGTTGATGGTTTCCTTGGTGAAAGTCTTCTTGTGCGGCACAGTGAGCTCGTCCGTGGCCTTGACGACGCCTTGGTCGAGGGCAGCCGCGAAGATCGGGGCCTTGCCGGTTGAGCCTGGCTCGAATGCGCGAGTAATCGAAGTGGAGTGGCGGAACTCGGGATCGGTGGCGCCGGGGTCATTGGGGTCCAACTCGGCGGAGTCGCCAATAGCCAGGATCTTGCCGGTCTTCACTTCCATGGCAACCACGGAGACCCACTCGGCGTTGAACTCCGCCTGCTTCTTTTCAGCAGCTCGCTGGGCGACGTAGTTGATGTCGGAGTCGATGGTCAGCAGGACGTCCTGTCCGTTGACCGCCGGGGTTTCTTCGACTTCGGTCACCGGAATACGCACGCCGTCAGCGCTGATCTCGTATTTGCGGCTGCCGGCGGTACCTGCCAAGTGGTCTTCCTGGCTGAGTTCAAGGCCTTCAGCACCGACCATGGAGGTCTGATCTTCCGAATTCCGGACGAAGCCAAGCAACGGGCCGGCGATAACGCCCTGAGGGTACTGGCGTTCGCTGCGCAGCAGGGAGGAAAGTCGCGGGATGCCGATTTCACGGACCTCGTTGCGCACTTCTGGTGTCACGCTCTTGGCGATGACCACATAGCCCTTTGGCTTGGCATCGCCTTGCGGGCGCACCTTGGTGGCGAGTTCTTCGGGATCTTGGTCCAGCGTCTCGGCAAGTTCCTGGATGGCTTGGTCCCAGCTGATGCGCTCGTGGCCATTGGAACCGTCACGCTTGGCACGACGGATATCTTCGTCCTGCTCGCGCTGGTCGATAACCAGGTCATAGCGGTCGACGGAAACAGCCAAGGTGGTTCCATTGCGGTCTTCGATTGAGCCGCGGGTGGGAGCGATGACTTCTTCGCGTTCACGATTCTGCTGGGCCGCGTTGGCTACCGTAGCCGCGTTGATGCCCTGGACCCAGACAAGCCGGGCCAGGATGATCACCAACAGGGTTACTGAGAGAACCAGTACGAAGCGCATCCGCTTTTTCGCAGTGTCGATTGCCGTCGAACTCACAATGAACCTAACTTTCCCTCAGCGTGGTTTCCAGCAGTATCAGCTAGCTCAGTTCTAGCTTAGAAAGATCTCGCTAATTTGCTGGGGATTTGATGCTTGGCGCCGGGATCGTGCCGCCGTTAAGTTCCGAGTCCTGGAAGACCGGACGACCGTCTTCAGCGACCTCGCGCTCGCTCTTTGCTGGCTTCACTTCGCCTTCCTTCGAATCCGCGGCAGAGTCAGTCTTCTTCTCTGCTTCGGTTGAGGTTTTGCCCACAGTGGTCTTCGGGGTCGACGACTTTTCGGTGTCAGCCTTATCCTGGGTGCCTTCGCCTTCGCGGACGCTAGCACCAGGCAATGGCAGGGTTCCGTATTCCTGCTTGTTGTCCTTGGCCTTGACGGCGTCTTCGGCTTCCTGGGTCACCTTGCCTTCGGAAAGGCTGATCAGGCCAGGAGCGCCAGGCGAAACCAGGCCGAGATCCTTGGCTTTGGCAGCCAGAGCCTGCGGTGCAGCCAATGACTGCGCTTCCTTGAGCAGTGCCTGGTTCTCCTGGGACAGCGCGCGTTCCTGGTTGCGCAGCGAAACGATGTCGTATTGGCGCTGGGCTACCGAGGTGTTGAGCAGTACCAAGGTCACGATGACGCTGAAGGCCAGCAGAACCAGAATCGCCGACATAGTGACCATGGAGCGGCGGTTCGTTTCCTTGATCCGAGGGACCAAGGACAGGGTCACCCGCTGGCGGGATTCGCCTTTGGGCAGATCGCTGGCAAGCACGGGCTCGGGGCGCAAGGCTCGTGCAGCACTGCCATCGACAACTGGCTGGTTGTTCACAGCTGCAGTCTTCTGCACGCGGCGCGGGGCTCGTTGGCTCATCCTAGCTCCTCTTCAACACTCGCTCCACAGCTCGCAAACGAGCTGAGGCTGCACGGGAATTCTCGGCAATTTCCTGGTCGCTTGGCTTTTCAGTTCCCTTGGTCAGGACCTTGTATTCAGCCTTATGTTCCTCCAGCTCCACCGGGAATCCCGGAGGGGCCGAAGAGGTTGCACCCTGCACGAAGTGCCTCTTGGTGATCTTGTCTTCCAAAGAGTGGTAGCTCATGACGACGACGCGACCGCCGACGTTCAAAGCTCCCATGGCCGCAGGAATCGCACGCTCAAGCACGTCGAGTTCCTCGTTGACCGCAATGCGCAGGGCCTGGAAGGTGCGTTTCGCTGGGTGGCCGCCATTTCGAGCGGCTGCCGCTGGAACTACACGTCGAATGATTTCCACCAGTTCTGCGGTGGTCGTGATTCGTGCTTGTGCTCGGGCTTCAACGATGGCGGTTGAGATTCGTCCAGCGAACTTCTCTTCGCCCCACTGGCGGATGATGCGCAACAGTTCGTCGCGTTCCAGATCGTTGACCAGGTCCTCGGCGGTTGGACCCACCGAGGTGTCCATGCGCATGTCCAATGGAGCGTCGTAGGAATAGGCGAATCCACGTTCGCGCTCGTCCAGCTGCAAGGATGAGACGCCGAGGTCGAAGAGCACTCCATCAACGCCGGGGAATCCGAGGTCTTCGACTACGTCAGCGATTTCGTCGTAGACGGCGTGAACCAAATCGATGCGGTCTTCGAATGGCTTCAAGCGTGCGCCGGCAAGCTCATGAGCTTGTTCGTCGCGATCGAGGCCGATGAGGTGAAGGTTGTCGAAACGCTTCAGAATGGCTTCTGAGTGTCCGCCCATTCCAAGGGTGCAGTCCACCACGATTGCCCGACGGCCTTCAGCATTTGCACGCTCAATACCTGGTGCGAGGAGATTGACGCAACGGTCCAGAAGTACTGGAACGTGGCGTTCGGATGCTGGTCGCTGGGAATCCTGATTTGGCACTGCGCCCCCTTTCGCTGTTCGATCTGTTGTTGAGATCAGATCCCCCTCCAACCAAGAGGTGGTCCACCTTCTGGCTCCGGGGAAGTGAAGCCAGATGATTTTCCCCGCTAGGTGGCTGGAGATCTCATCCCAACATCATGTGTTGTCGGAATAAACCTCGGTCTGACGACCTCAGTCCTCATCAGTATCTGAGAAAACATCCTCTTGTTCGTCCAAATACTGTTGCCAAGCGTCCGTGTCCCAGATTTCGATGCGATTACCTGCACCAATGACTGTCACTTCACGGTCAAGGCCTCCGTAAGTGCGAAGCACTTGCGGGATCGTGACGCGCCCTTGCTTGTCCGGCACTTCATCCGAGGCCCCCGAGAGGAACACACGTGCATAGTCGCGTGCTCGTCGTGAGGTCAAAGATGCCTGAGCTAGCTGTTCATGCTGCTTTTCGAACTCCCGCTGGCTGAAAACGTAAATGCAACGTTCCTGACCGCGAGTCAGCACTAGCCCGTAGGACAACTCGTCACGATATTTAGCAGGAAGAATCAGACGACCCTTCTCGTCGAGTTTCGGCGTGTACGTTCCCAGGAACATGCACACCGCCTTTCCGCGAAGTGGCCGGAAGCCCCACTCTTCTCTACTTGCCTCCACTTTACTCCACAACCCCCCACTGTCAATGCGATTTCATTGGTTTGGCGAGGGTCTGGAGTTAAAAATTGGCTAAATTTAGCGGTTTCTTGCACCAAGTTCTGGTGGAGGGAAAGTGGGGGTCCTTCCAGGTAGGGGTCTTTGCTTCATAGATTTTTAGGCCAAATATGGCGGAATCCCGGTAAATCTGGGTTCTGTGGTGGGAAGTGGAGGGCCCCGGGGAGGAAAGTGGGGGCGTAGCCAATGGCCCCGTTGAGGCCGAAACTTGGAATCTCCCGAGAATCTGAAAACAGGCCCTGAGGCGTGTCGCGCGCCATCGAATAATGGCCGGAGGAAGTTGACTCGTTGCCAAATCAAAATGCGCCAGAATTGATGCCGACCTATTGGGCAACGGACGCTCTGCGGGTCCGTCACGAGTCGAAACTCGCAGCACCTTCCGGACAAACAAAAAGAGGTGTAACCCTAGGGCTACACCTCAATGTCGATATGTATCGTTCAGCTGTCGGACTGATCCCGCTTGCGCTGATTCCAACGCTCTTCGAGGCTCGACATGAACTGTGAATTATTCCTCGCAGCAGTCTTCGGCCCATTGCCTCCAGGGCGACCGACCTTTCCGCTAGCGGATTTCATCAGTGCCAACAGGACGCCACCAAACATGACCGCGAATCCGATTACGCCAAGAATGATGATGTGCTGTGAGATGCCGAAGATCAGACCAGCTAGGCCAACGATGACCAGCAGAATGCCCAGCGCAATGTTTCGCGTCGAGAGGCGCCCCGCATTGGCCGGCCCCTTCATGCTAGAGGCGAAGCGACGGTCTTCATGCAACTGCTTTTCAAGCTGCTCCAACAAACGCTGCTCGTGTTCCGATAGCGGCATCGTCTTCTCCTTCCAAAGGCAAACTCGACGGTCGTTTACCGTCCTTAGGTTCAACGCCGAGTCAGAGGAAAAAGTTCCCCGATTCTTATGAGCCTTATTACTAGGATAGTCTCATTTAAGCCCAGCCTGCCAGTTGATCTTCACCACTGGTCTCATATACTCACCTGGCTCACAGAATACTTTTATTCCGGCGGTCGCAAAAAACGTGCGGGAGTCACCAAAGATTGCGGGAACTTCTGTCCGATCAGGTCAGCCACTCGTTCCGCTTCCCGCACTTTCTCGTCCTTCGGATCAAGGCTGAGCTGAAGCCCGAAGTCAGGATCCTCTAGACGTTCAGCCCGCACCCCAATCAAGCGAACTGGCTGCGTCAACGGAAGCAACTTCCTCAAGAGCAGCACCGAAGCTTCGCTAATCGTTGCCGATGAGTCCGTCGCCGCGCCCAACGCCTTTGAACGAGTGAGGCCCGTGAAATCCCGATATTTGATTTTCAGGCCGACTCCCCCGGCGGCCTTTCCATGATCCCGCAAACGTCGTGCAACCCTATGGCTGAGCCGAAGCAATTCGCCCTCGAGAACCTGCACATCTGAAATGTCTTCGGGGAACGTGTGCTCAGCGGAAATGCTTTTTTCGTCGCGCGTCACCTGCACCGGACGATCATCGATTCCTTGAGACAGCAGGTGCAAAGATCGGCCATGCTCCCCCATACGCGCCACCAACCTGGATTCAGGTTCCCGAGACAGCTGCCCAACAGTCTCGATACCCAGCGCGCGCAGTTGCTCTCCAGTACGCTTGCCCACGCCCCACATCTTTGAAACCGGAAGCTCTTCGAGAAACTCGCCAGTTCGCTCGGGCGCAATCACGGCCATTCCGTCCGGCTTGGCATAAGTGGATGCGAGCTTGGCGATGAATTTGTTCTTCGCGATACCTACGCTGGCCGGCAATCCCATCTGTGTACGTATGTGCTCGCGAATCGCTTTTCCTATTTCTACAGGGCCACCCAGCCTGCGCATGCTGCCGGTTACATCCAGAAACGCCTCATCCACGCTTACCTGCTCGACCAACGGTGTGATCGTACGGAAGTAAGCCATGATTTCTTCTGATGCCTTCGCATATTTGTAGTGGCTCGGCTCCACGATCGTTGCCTCAGGCATCAGTGGCATCGCCTGGCTCATCGGCATCGCGGAATGGATACCTCTGGCGCGGCAATCGTAGGACGCTGAAAGCACGACACTCCTGCCGCCCGGATGCCCGACGATAACAGGCTTATTGACCAATTCCGGGCGATCGCGCAGTTCAACGGAGACAAAAAAGGCATCCATGTCCACATGCAGCACAGCGCGTTGAACCATTTCCGCCTCCTGAACCAAACAATCGGACAACACAACCATACTCGAATATATATTCGGATTTCACCCTATCGATCATCCGAAGAACGCGAACAACATTGCCCTCGAATCACCGGTAGAGTTGTAACCAACCAGCCGTAGTTACCCAAAGAAATGATTTTGCATGTCGCTGCCTGATTCTTTGCCATCCTTCGAAGCCGAGGCTTCCAAGTTGAGTCAAACGTACACCGCCGAAGTCGCGCGGTTGCTTGAAGAATTCTTGGTTGCCAAAAGCGTAGAAGTTGGCCAGATTACCTCCAGCGCAGTAGAAATCGTCAACGCAATCACATCCTTGACCAAGGGCGGAAAGCGGCTGCGCCCCCTCTTTGCATTCTGGGGATACCTAGGTGCCGGCGGCGTTAAGGACTCTACCGATATCGTGCGACTCGGCGTAGCCCTTGAATTATTCCAGGCGGCCGCTTTGATTCACGATGACATCATCGACAACTCCGACACGCGCCGCGGACAGCCGAGCGTCCACAAGCGTTTTGAATCCCAGCACCAAGCATTGGGGTTGGCGGGAAGCGCGGCAGCCTACGGTAGCGCAAGTGCGATTTTGGCCGGAGACCTTTGCCTCTCCTTAAGTGAAGAAGCTTTCTCCGAAATCGAGCACCTCCCCAAGGATGCGCGCAACATTTTCAATCGGATGCGCACCCAGGTCATGGCTGGCCAGTACTTGGATGTCCTCGAAGAATCTGCTGGACCCGCCTACGACCCTCGCGAAGCAGTAAAGCGTGCGCGAACCATTGTGCGGTTCAAGTCCGCAAAGTACTCGACTGAAAATCCATTCTTGCTCGGCGGTGCCCTAGCCGGCGCGGACGAAGAGCTGCTAAAAAGTTATTCGGCCTTTGCGTTGCCCCTCGGCGAGGCGTTCCAGCTACGCGACGACGTCCTCGGCGTTTTTGGTGATGCCGAAATCACTGGCAAGCCAACTGGCGGAGATCTGCTGGAAGGCAAGCGGACTGAACTCATTGCCCATGCCTTGTTATTGTCGACCGAAGAAGAGCGCGAGTTCATCCAAACGCGACTTGGCGCAAGCGACATGACAGCTGCAGAAGTAGATCGTTTGAGCACCATCCTTCGGGACAGCGGTGCACTCGGAGCCACCGAGCACAGTATTAGTGAACTCACCGAGCAATCCCGCCAGGCCTTAGAAAAATTGTCGATCAGCCCACGCACCCTAGCCGGCCTTCAACAACTCAGCGACGCGGTGACCAAGCGATCCAAGTAACAGCAAGGGTCACCAATTCATAACAAAAGGTCTCGCCCTTCCGAATTCGCTTCGGATGGGCGAGACCTTTTTGTTGCCTTTCGAGCAACAGCTATAAGACGGATGGGCCTACCAGGCCAGCGCCTGTGCTCGCCTTCTAATTTCAGTTTTGCGTCCTGAGCGCAATGCGTTCATCGGCGTACCCGGCAGCGATTCATCCTCGGTGAAGAGCCATGAAATTGACTCTTCGTCGGAGTAACCAGCATCCATCAGCACCGATAGGGTTCCCTTCAGGCTCTCAACAACGGAGCCGTCTTGGAGAAAATCAGCTGGGATGGAACGGATATTCCGTTCTCCGATTCGCACCGAGATAATTGCGCGCTCATCGAGCAGGCGGTGCACACGGCGAATATCTACTTCTAGTTCTTCTGCTACATCGGGCAGGGTCAGCCACTGGCCGACGAGTTCTACGAATTCCTTCACCTCTCAAGGTTCCCACAAATTCGCAAACTCCGCAGAAACTTTGGGAAAAGTCGCCACAGCAGTTTCCATGCGCCACAGGAGTAGTGTAAATTTCCTTGTATCACTTTGATAACAATTGCATCACGGACAACATTAGGAACGTAAGCCTCTAGTGTTACCGGTGTCGCAATGCCCGTTATTTTCACCGTATATATGAGGATCGACTCCATGCCCCACGAATCCAAACATGTCTCGAAGCATGCGTTAGGCGTAGTAGCAGGCGCGGCCATCCCAGCCGCGGTCATTGGTAGCCTCGCGTTGGCACCAGCCGCGCAGGCAGCCCCCGTATCCCTCCCCAAAACCTCAGGCAGCCTTGCCAAGGCAGTCACCCCAGAATCAATCAAGGTCGCCGAAGACCAGATCAAGGCACACTTGATCGCGTCCCGCGTATCAACCCTCGGCCTTCCAGCAAAGCGCGATGTCAAGGAAATCAAGATCCCTGCAGGTGCTACCCTGTCGAGCATCGCGGCCGAATACCACACTTCTGTTGCGGAGCTGAAGAAGCTCAACGGACTGAAGAGCGATGTGATCATTGCTGGCAAGACGCTCAAGGTCTCGGGCAAGTCGTCGAGCTCGAAGTCCGACAAGGGCGGCTCATCCAAGCACAGTTCAGCAGGGACCAAGACTTATACGGTGAAGAACGGCGATACGCTCAGCGCTATTGCCGGCAAGCACAATATGAGCCTGTCCTCGCTGCTGAGCAAGAACGACATCTCGGCAAGCAAGGTCATTTACCCTGGCGATAAGCTCAAGGTCAATGGCTCCGGCTCCAGCTCCGACAGCCGCGATTCCGGATCGAAGTCGAAGAGCAAGGGCTCTTCGTCGGGATCCGCTACCTACACCGTCAAGTCAGGCGACACGCTCGGTAGCATTGCGGTCAAGCACAATATGAGCCTGTCCTCGCTGCTGAGCAAGAACAATATCTCTGCAAGCAAGGTCATCTTCCCTGGCGACAAGCTCAAGATCAACGGTTCTGCGAAGAGCAACGACTCCAAGTCCTCGGACAAGAAGTCGTCCTCGTCGAACACCTCCAGCTACACGGTCAAGTCGGGCGACACCCTCAGCGGTATTGCCTCCAAGCACGATATGAGCCTCTCGGAGCTTCTCAAGGTCAACAACATTTCCTCGAGCAAGCGCATCTACCCAGGTGACAAGATCAAGGTCTCCGGCGGTTCTTCATCCTCGAACTCCCAGGCTCCAAGCAAGCCGAAGGCCAAGACCTCGACTTATACCGTCAAGTCGGGCGATACCCTTGGCGGCATCGCGGTGAAGCACGACATGTCGTTGAAGGCACTGTTGGATATCAACCCTGAATTCAGCGCCAGCACCCCACTGAAGGTTGGCGCTAAGCTCAAGGTTTCAGGTTCCTCGGTTGCCCCTACCGGCGATGTCAAGCAGGACAAGATCGGCAACACCTTCGAGGGCCGCACCTATGAGGATCACGTTGTTCGAGACGCCAACGCAAACAAGAACTACCTGGACTCGATCGACGTCCCAGGCCGTTCCGAAATGCAGGCGCTCGTCCGCTCGACTGCACAGAGCATGGGCGTAGACCCAGCTTTGGCTATGGCCCATGCGTATCAGGAGTCCGGCTTCAACATGCGTGCGGTCTCCCCGGCTAACGCTGTAGGCGTCATGCAGGTCCTCCCAAGCACAAGTGACTGGATCGCTTCCCGCATCGGCCAGGACCTCAATGTCCTGAACCCGCGGGATAACGTCGTCGCCGGTGTGGCAGTCATTGCCTACAACTTGGACAACACCGATGATCTGGACACCGCTATTGCGGCGTACTACCAGGGTCTGGCTGGCGTCAACAAGAACGGCATGTACGAAGACACCAAGCGCTATGTGGCCAGCATCAAGGCACACATGAAGAACTACCGCTAAATCAAGTAAGCGAAGGCCGGTTCAGCATCTCATGCTGAACCGGCCTTCGCTCTTTTAATACTGCTGGATGAATCAGGAGTTTCGGCGCTCAAGGTCCAACGGCATGTCGATAACGACTCTCGTGCCGTTCTTCTCCCCCGCTTCCCAACGGATTTCTCCCGAAAGCTCGCTGGTGACCAGGGTCCGGACAATCTGAAGCCCCAAGCCTTCCCGGCGAGGCTCCTCAGGCAATCCGTGGCCATCATCTTCGATGACCACACGTAGCCAATCCGCCCTATCAGTTCCCAGATACCGCTCGGCCACCAGAGAGACTTCGCCATCGCGGTGCGCTAGACCATGCTCAACGGCATTGGTCACGAGCTCATTGATCACCAGGGACAACGGTGTCGCCAAATCGGCGTCAAGCATTCCGAATTCGCCTTCACGGCGAGTTGATACCCGCTGTTCCGGCGAAGCGATCTCAACGATAAGCCTGAACTGGCGATCCATCAGATCATCAAATTTCACCGTCTCGTTCAGTCCCTTGGAAAGGAAATCGTGGACGGATGCAATGGTTGAGACGCGACGCATGGCCTGCTCAAGACCCTGCTTGCCATCCTCGGACTGCATGCGACGCGACTGCATGCGCAGCAGAGCCGCTACGGTCTGCAAGTTGTTCTTGACGCGATGATGGATCTCGCGGATGGTTGCGTCCTTGGTGACGAGCTCTTTTTCCCGACGACGAAGCTCGGTGACATCGCGGCACAAGACCAAGGCGCCCCAACGTTTGGATTCGTTGCGCAACGGGATAGCGCGCAACGATAGTGTGACTCCGCGGTGTTCCACTTCCGTGCGCCATGGCATCTTCCCCTGGAGGACCAGAGGCAACGTCTCGTCCACGACGCGCCGATCACTGACCAACGCCATGGTCAGATCCGACAATGGCTGGCCTTGGAGCACGTCTGCGGCTCCTAGCCGACGGAATCCTGAGACAGCGTTGGGGCTGGCGAATTCGACGGCTCCGTCAACGCTCAGGCGGATGAAACCGTCGCCCACGCGAGGCGCGCCTCGGCGCGATCCGGTGGGGCTTGAGAACTCAGGCCATAAACCTTGAGTGCCCATTTGGAGCAGATCATCCGCGCTCTGGCGATACACCAGTTCCAGATTTGACGGGGTGCGTGATTGGTTCGGATCGAAATGCGAGGTGATCACGGCAACGGGACGGTTCTGCCGAACCAGCGGAATGGCCTGAACAGTGGTCAAACCCATGATGATGTCGCTGCCGACCTGCTCGGCCGAGCGCTGGACCTGCATCGTCTCCCACGCACGATCGACCATGATGCGCAGATCCTTGCGGATTCGCTCGCCCACAAAATCGCTATGGAACGCCGTATGCGATGTCGAGGGGCGGACATGCGCTAGCGCGATATACGAGCCATCTCCGGTGGGGAACCAGAGCACAAGATCGGAGAAGGCAAGGTCTGAGACCAACTGCCAGTCCCCCACCAGGAGATGGAGCCAGTCCTCATCACCGGGTGCTAGCGCAGCACGTTGACGTAGTTCTTCGGTGATGAGGGCCATTGGCGGTGTTTACCTTCGTACGATGGAACGCAGCAGGCGAAGCGCAACGGACAAGGAAGCCATGTCGTCGCGTTCGAGGCTATTTACTTCCTCAAACATAGTCTTCGCACGATCTAGGTTAGCCGCGTTTGCCTCTTCCCAGGCAGCAACACGCTCTGCCGGATCCTCAATATCGCCATGAGCATCCAGGATATTCCCGGTCAGATCCATAATGGTGGTGTACAGGTCATCACGCATTGCTGCGCGAGCCAGTGCCTGCCAACGGTCTGAACGCGGCAGCTTGGTGATCCGGTTCAGCAGGCTGTCAACGCCAAACAGATCGTAGAGAACGAAGTACGTTTCAGCGACCTTGGCCGGCGCAATCGAGGTGCGGTGCACGTATTCGGCGATGTCCAGCAAGGCGTATGACTCGAACTGAGTGGCCCACATGCTGGCCCGCAGCTCTGGAATGCCGAAGCCCAAGGCCTCATCACGCCATTCGTTGAAGCGTTCCAGATCATTGCCTCGAAGGATCGATGGCAACGCCTTACGCAGCTCGGTGACCGTGTCCTGGAATCGGGTAATCGCCTCGGTGACCAGCAGTTCCTCGTCAACACGGTTAATGAACCAGCGTGTGGCGCGATCGAGTAAGCGGCGCATATCGTGATGCTGGCGGCCCCAATGCTTCAGGCTCGTACCGGCAGGCTGGGCGTTGATCGCATCGAACTGGCGGTCGAAGCCGTAGACCTCGCGCAGCGCGCAGAAGACCTTGGCGATCTGCACCTCGCTGGCGCCGGTCTCTTCCATGGCACGGAAGACGTAGGTAATGCCACCGACATTCACGATGTCGTTGGCAATCACCGTAGCGATGATTTCCTTGCGCAGCGGATGGCTCTCCAGCTGGTCGCCGAAACGTTCAACGAGCTTCTCCGGGAAGTAGCGGCGCAGGGTTTCAGCGAAGTAGGGATCCTCAGCCAGATCCGATTCAGTCAGTGCATTGGCCAGCTGGATCTTGGAATAGGCAGCCAGGACCGAGAGCTCCGGTGTGGTCATCGCCCCGCCCGATGAGCGTCGCTCCTCCAGCTCAACGGTGCTTGGCAGGAATTCGAGCTCGCGATTCAGATCAGCGGCCGATTCCAGCCACTGCATCAATCGTTCGTAGGCTGGCGCCCACGTGAGCGCAGCGTGCTTTTCGTTGAGCAGAAGCACGTTCTGCTCAAAGTTGGTTTTCAGAACGAGGTCGCCTACGTTGTCGGTCATCGACAGCAGGAAATCGGTTCGTTCGTCTGCCGTGAGGTTGCCGGCGGCGATCTGGCGATCCACGAAGATCTTGATATTCACTTCGCGGTCCGACGTGTCCACACCGGCCGAGTTGTCGATGGCGTCGGTGTTCAGCAGGACACCTTGTCGGGCAGCTTCGATACGACCCAGTTGGGTCATGCCGAGGTTGCCGCCTTCGCCCACGACCTTGGCACGCAGATCCTGGCCGTCTATGCGAATCGCATCGTTGGCGCGGTCGCCGACCTGTCCATGGGTTTCGCTGGAGGCCTTGACGTAGGTGCCAATACCGCCGTTGTACAGCAGGTCTACCGGCGCCGACAAGATGGCCTTCAGCAGTTCATTTGGGCTCAGCTTGAGCGTGTTTTCAGGCAGGCCGAGCACTTCACGAATCTGGGCGCTGATCGGGATCGACTTCAGGCTGCGCGAGTACACGCCGCCGCCAGCGGAGATCAGTTCCTTGTTGTAGTCTGCCCAGCTGGAACGAGGCAAGTCATACAAGCGCTGGCGCTCGTCGAAGGCAACCTGCGCATCTGGATTCGGATCCAGGAAGATATCGCGGTGGTCGAAAGCCGCGACGAGCTTGACCGTCGGAGTGCGGCGCAAGCCGTTTCCAAACACGTCGCCTGACATGTCGCCGACACCCACCGCGGTGAACTCATCGCTCTGGGTATCAACCCCGAGCTGGAAGAAGTGGCGCTTCACGGATTCCCACGCGCCACGGGCCGTGATGCCCATGCCCTTGTGGTCATAGCCCACTGAGCCGCCCGAAGCGAAGGCATCGCCCAGCCAGTGGCCCTTCTCCGCGGAAAGCGAGTTGGCAATATCGGAGAAGCTGGCGGTGCCCTTATCGGCCGCGACGACCAGGTAGGAGTCATCGCCATCACGACGGACCACGTTTTCCGGTGCAACGATGTGCTCGCCGGTGCCATCGGTGACCATGTTGTCCGTGAGCTGCAAAAGCGTACGGATGAAGACCTTGTAGGCGCCCTTGCCTTCTTCCATCCATGCTGCACGATCCTGGGCAGGATTCGGAAGCTGCTTGGCGTAGAAGCCACCCTTCGCACCGGTAGGAACAATGACGGAGTTCTTGACCATCTGGGCCTTCACCAGGCCAAGGACCTCGGTGCGGAAGTCTTCGCGACGATCCGACCAGCGCAAACCGCCGCGAGCCACGGCGCCGAAACGGAAGTGCGTGCCTTCAACGCGTGGCGAGTAGACCCACAGCTCGTGCTTCGGGCGAGGGAACGGCGCGAAGTCGATTTCCTCCGGAGCGAGCTTGAAAGCCAGGGCCTGGTGCTCGGTGAAGTAGTTGGTGCGCTTGGTCGCCTCGATGACCTTGACGAATCTGCGCAGCAAGGTGTCGGCGTCCAAGGTTGGCACTGCTTCCAGTGCTTCGCTGATCTTCGACTTGGCTTCCTCGCGAGCAGCCTCGGAGGCTTCGGCGCTGAGCGCAGGATCGAAGGTAGCTTGGAACAGCTCCACGATGCTGTGGGTGACTGATGCGTTGCCGACCAAGGTGTTCGCGATGAACCCGGTCGAGTTCGGCACGCCCAGCTGCAGCAAGTAATGCGCGTAGGCGCGAAGCATCGCTACCTGCTGCCAGGACAGGCCTTCGCGAAGCACCAGAGCATTGAGGCTGTCGGACTCGGCATCATTGCGAACGACGGCGCAGTAGGCTTCGGCCAGTTTGCCTTCGATCTGGCTGAATTCGATCTCCTGGTCGAACTTCAAACCCATGTCGTAGATGTAGCGCTGGCCGACGCCCTCGGGGTTCAGCTCGTAGGGGCGCTCGTCCACTACCTGAAGTCCCAGATCCTGGAGAACCGGCAAGATGCGGGAGAGCAAGAGCGGCTGGGTCACGAAGATCTTCATGCGCTTGGATACGGGCGAATCCTCGTCAACCGGTGTTGGGTCGTAGAAGGATACGATCGGTCCGCTCTCGGCGGACTCCCCCAAGCTGGAGAGCAGATCGATGTCCTTGAGGGCGTCTTCGATCTCGAACTGGACCTTGTATGAAGCCGGGAAAGCTTCGGACCAGGCGTTCGACAGGGTGTTGGCATCGCCGAGTTCCAGGCTTGCGCGGGCGGTATCAACAATCGCGTCCGACCACGAGCGCACGGCCTTGGCGATTCGATCTTCCAGCCCAGTGCGGTCAACGACCGGGATCAGGCCGTGGCGCTGCAGACGCAGACGGTAGAACAAACGCACCAGGGCGCCGGCGCCAAGCTGGGCTTCGTATTCAATGGATTCGGCATTGAAGCTGTCCTTGAGTTCCTTCTCAACGCGCAGGCGAACGTCCGTGGAGAACCGATCGCGGGGCAGGAAGACCATGGCAGTGACGAAGCGCCCGTAGTCATCGGTGCGGAGGAACACGGAGGTGCGTCGGCGTTCCTGCAAGCGCAGGATGCCAAGAGCGGTCTTGGTGAGATCTTCAACCGAGATCTGGAACAGCTCATCACGAGGGTAGCTTTCCAAAATCGTGGTGATGTCCTTGCCGGAGTGCGAATTCGCCGCAAAGCCGGTGCTCTTCAATACGGCTTGAACCTTTTCGCGGACCACCGGAACAGTCTTGACGCTGGAGGTGTAGACGCTCGATGAGAACAGGCCGATGAAACGGCGTTCGCCGTTCACTTCGCCGTTGGCATCGAAGCTCTTCACGCCCACGTAGTCCAGGTACACGCCGCGGTGCACAGTGGAGCGGGCGTTGGCCTTGGTGATGATCAGCGCGCTCTTGTCGCGAGCGGTGATGCGTCCGCGCTTGGTCAGGTGCTGTGGGCCCTGGGATTCCAGCTCGCGCATGAGTCCAAGGCCGCTGCCGGAGCGCGCTACCAGGACGTCTTCGCCGTTGATTGATTCCAGGTCGTATTCGCGGTAGCCGAGGAAGGTGAATTGGCCGTCGGCCATCCAGTCCAGCAATTCGGCAGCCTGCGGAAGCTCGACGATCTGTTCTGCATGCGCGGTCTGCGGCAGGGTCCGGGCGATATCCTTGGCGCGGTCGAGCATGGCCGGCCAATCCTTGACTGCGATGCGCACATCGGCCAGCACGCTGTACAAGCGTTCAACAAATTCCTGCGCCTGCTCGTCACTGAGCTCGCGCGCAAGTTCAACGGAAATCCACGATTCGACGTGAGTTTCAGTCCCTGCGGAAATAAGGGTGCTCAAGTCCGACAGAGCCGCCGTGTCGCCGCTTGCCACGTGCTGCAGGCCGGCATGGCTGATCTTCACGATTTCGCCGGTCTCGGCCTTGCGCGATACGACGAACGTCGGGTGGACGACCAACTGGATTGGCGAATTGAGCTGGACCAATGCTGCAGTGACGGAATCAACCAGGAAGGGCATGTCATCGGTGACAATGTGCACCACCGAGATTCCGTTGTTGCGCGTAATGGCGACGTTCGGGCTTTCCGCTTCGCGTTCGTAGCCGATTTCTAGGTGTGCTGCCACGCGAGATTCGAGTTCGTCTGGCCGGTAGGCTGCCACGTCCTCAGTCGCAATTTGGCTATAGTACTCGCTCACCAATTTTGGGGTGAGAGTCGCATCCATGAATGATTCTGACATGCTGGATTCCGACGAGTTCAACTGAACGCCTCCAAGAACAAAGTTCGATGTACCCGCGCCGTTGCGGGTCACTAGTCTAATCAACCCTACCCGTTTTTTACGTCTTCAGTTCATGCAGACTTGCTAAATCGACGACTAACCCGTTTCTTGGGTAAATCCGTGGATTTTATGCCGGCCAACGACCGGATTTCCGTACGCAATGAACTTTTAGGCGCTATCTCGAGTAAAGGGCTCCCTGCTAACACTGACGCACTGCAGACTGCACTGTCATTAGGCATAAAGCCAACGACGTCGTGCATTGGACCAAAGCGGTCCCATGCTTCAATGAGTCTGCGCTTTGGGGTCCGTCCGCTGCTGGAGGCGCTGACTCTGTTGAAGATGATTTTGGGCTGCAGGCCTACCTGGGATTCTTCCAATTCGTCGATGGCACGAAGTGCGCGCGGAATGCCGATACTGTCGGATTTGACCACCATGAAAACTTCGTCAGCACACCGCAGCATTTCGACTGTCACGGCATTGCGTTGTGGTGCTTGGGTGTCGAAGCTCAGTTGCTCATCCATCGCGATATGCGGCGCGACGTCGAGGACGACGAGGTCATAGTGGTTGCGGAAAACCGTTGTGGCTCGACGCAATGCAGAAGCCCTCACCTCCGGCCAACGGCTGGATCGCGGGATGCCCGTTCCCACGCGGATGGTTGCATCGCCCACTTGCACCAGCGAGCACGCGGCGTTGAGCCGACCAATGTCGGTGCTTCCGGAATCGACGATGCGGCATATTTGCGCGACCGAGGCGGACTCATCCATTAGCCCCAATTGAATCGAAATGGATGCGGCATGAGTGTCAGCATCTAATAAGACCACTGCTTGCCCGGCAGCGGCTGCTTCAACTGCGAAATTCAGGGCGATTGTACTTCGTCCCGGTGACCCCGGGGCGCTCCAGAAGCAAACGATCTTGCCTTGGTTCCTGGATGCGGGATCGGCAAGGTCATGATTCGCTTTGGCTGGCAGTGAATCAGGTCTTTTCAACGATTGAACGGTTGCGGTGATCCGCTGTTCCAGGTCGGACATGGTGATATCGGCGGGAAGCTGAAGCACGTCAGGCAGCGGGTTGATGTCCACATAGCTGTCGAGCATATAGACAACGGCGGTGCCCTGGCCTATCAGTTCATCAATCTGTTCCATGGGAGGAACTTGTTCGGCATCGGCCACGAGCAGCACGTCGGCGATCGCCGTGAGGCATGCTGCAATGGCTTCTGCGATATCAGAGCAAACCCGGGTGACAATCAGCTCGCCTTGATAGCCCTCGATCTGGCGGACGATCGATTCTTGATCACCCAACACGATGACGGAGATGCTCATTACTTGGCTCCGGCAGGGTTATAGATCACGATGATCCGGGATTCGTTGGCCAGCGCTTGCAGCAACGGCTCGAGTTGATTCGGTTCCACCAGAAGTTCGAGGTTGGTTCCTTGCCTATCGACCAGTCCCCCGCCGCTTTCCACGCGGGCTGCGACTTCGACCATGGAGGAAAGCTTTTCTGGCACCCCGTACGTGTTGCCTCCGGACTCCCGCTTGGCGATCCATACATCCACAAAACTTCCCGGTCCAATCGATGAGGTCAGATCGGCAGGGAGTTCAATGTTGATGGGGCGTCTAGACCCGAGGTCGCTGTGCGTCACCGAAGTCACCGGGATCAGTTCTCCGGCGCTGATGAAGGTGTTTGCACGAGCCAGATCATCGATATCCAAGTCCGGGTTCAGGTATCGGCCTGCCGTCTCACCGAGTTGCACCTCTTGCGTCTTCATGTTTTCCGCTGTGAGTTGCTCCCCGAGGGTGATGTTGGAGCGGGCTACATAGACGGTGGTGGTTTCGTGCATTTCACCGACGAGATACATGGTTCCGGCGACTGAGGCGACAACAAGGACTGCGCCAAGGGCCAAGCGCGGATCCTTCCATCCTGGACGCCTGATTCTAGCCGCCTTTACCGACCGCGTCCCTTGGAGGACTTGTTCACTCATCGTGGCTCTACCTTCCACCGGCGAATGTGCTTATGGATGGTGAGCCTACGACAAGTTTCTTCAGTAGAAAAGACCCATTTATATGGTGTGGATTAATTTAGCGCCCTAGAGACGATCCAGCCTACTGATCCCAGCGGGATCAATAATTGGGGTTTGCGCCCGTTCGAGTGCACGTATTCGTCGCGTTGGTGTACCGAAATCACGAGAAAGTCTTTTCCTACTTGGGTCAGTGTTCCTTCCGCAAGCACTTGCCCCTGCAATCCGTGGATGTGGCAACGGGCCCTGTCGCGCAGCAAGGCACGGATGACTGCTGAAAACCGGATGGCATTTCCTTGTTGACTTTCCGAGGATGATGATCCGGGTGCTATCGGCAGGGCTATGGATTCGACCGATTGATAGCGGACAATCCATTGGTTGGATTCGGATTCAAGACAGAAATAATCAGTCGCGCACGGGCCTAGCAGTGCGCGAATTTCGGTGCGACCGACCAAGTTGACTGAAATCTCTTGGCCGCGGAACCGCAATAAGCTCTCGCCAAGCTCAGCTGTCGCACGTTCAATCCTGGTGTTCTCTGCGATTTCGTCTCGCAATTGAGCCCGGTTTTGTTCGGCAAGTTGTGCCTCAAGATCATCAAAAAGTGAATCCCAGCGCATGTGCCAACTGTACGAGACAAATTCTTGTTCCAATAGCTCTTCACAAAAAGACTTCAAAGTGTCATCATCTTTATCAAATAACATCAAATGCTATGAAAAGACACCTAAGGAAGTGTTTTCAATGATGAGGATTCGAGCACTGTTCATACTTTTCCTGTTTTCCGCTGCAGGTTCCGTTCTTCTGCATATTGCTCTGAGCAGCGTTTATAGCTTTACCGCCGACACCGCATCCAGAGAAGAGCCGTCAAGATACATTCATTTCTTGATTAGCATTTCAACCCTGGCTCTCCTGGCCTTGCTGCTGATGCGCTTCATTGCCGAACGCCTACTGACGTGGGCCATCCATCATGAGCACCAAGAGATCCTCAAGTTCTTCCAGTGGATTGCGCCGAGTTTCAGTCGAAGGATCCTCACTTCGCTGGTCGGCACCTCGATCGTCCTTTCGAGCGTGGCCACGGCCAACGCCAGCACAGCCGCACCATCAGCGAACCTATCGAGCTTGATCAGCGCGGAGAGCAGGAACCTGTCCGGAGCCTCGGAGAAGATTCAACGCGCAGTTCCGACCGCTCAATGGTTCCCCGAGCAGATTTCCGTACCGATCAGCCGCCTGGTCACATCCGGCGCAGAGCCCAAACAGGAACGCAAAAGTGCTGGTTCCGAAACCGTCGTGGCTGAAGGCGAAAACCTGTGGAGCATCGCTGCCGCGCATCTTGGCGCACAAGCGACATCCGAAGAAATCTCCCACTACTGGCCGCGAATCTATAAGGCAAACCAGCGCGTCATTGGTTCAGACCCCAACCATCTTGAGGTCGGAACGGTCTTAGCCCTTCCCCCAAAGGAATAACAACTGCAAACGGCAAACACCACCCGTTCAAGGAGTCATCATGAGTACCATCACCATCAGCGCACGCTCGGCCACCACGGACCCAGTCCCCCGCAACGTCAATCAATCGGCCCACGAGGCAGCATCTATTAGCTCGTCTTGCGAGTCGCCGGCGCATCTGCGCCGGGCACTGGATCATATTTTTCATCGCGCCGAAGTCTGCCGAACAGAGCACCGGGCGATTGTGGAAATCACCCATTCTGTGGCTCGCGCCGTTTTCGAGATCGTCGCGGGATATCGCAGCGTCAGTCAACTGGCCTTTGTCATGGAGCCAAGTTGCATTGCCAAACTACAACGCAGGGCGCTGCTGGAGACTGCGCAATACACCGTGGATCCCGAACCAGGGACCGCCCACGGCCAAATACTTTCCTTGCACTTGGACCGCTGCTTTTCAGGCTGCTGGGAATGCACGGCGATCCTCGGCTTTAAAAACCGCGTCCGCGCCGTAGCTCTCAAAATTGAGCCATGGCACGGACGCTGGCAAGTCACCGACGTGGAACTAATCTAGTTCCGCTTGGACTTCTTTTTCTTGTTGTTATTGGTCGCCTGCGCACGCGTGGTGCTGGCCTCCCCATCTTCGTCCGGGCCGGTGAACTGCAGGTTCTTTGGCTTGGCCGATTCATCGATCACCGGAGCGTCCTCAACAGCAGCGGCACCGGATGGAATGTCCAAGTTGAACAGCGCGCCAATGCTCTCTTCGCGGATGCTTTCCATCATGGTCTGGAACATCGTGTAGCCCTCGCGCTGGTATTCCACCAAAGGATCGCGCTGCGCCATTGCACGCAGTCCGATGCCTTCCTTGAGGTAGTCCATCTCGTAGAGGTGTTCCTGCCACTTGCGTCCAATGGTGGACAGCACGACACGGCGCTCCAAATCACGCATGGTGGATGAACCGACAAGCTTTTCACGCTCTTCGTACTGGTACTGGGCGTCAGAGTGGATCTCTCGTTCCAGGAACTGTGCGGAGAGGTGTCCGATGCCGCCAGCTTCTTCCACGACTTCCTCAAGGGTGATGCCGATGGGGTACAGCTGCTTGAGGTTGGTCCAGAGCTGCTTGAGCTCCCACTCATCCGGGTTGCCAACCTGGGTTGCTTCCAAGACCATGGCCTTGACGACATCTTCCAGGAAGTGGCCTACCTTTTCTTCGAGGTCGCCGCCTTCCAGGATGGCCCGGCGATCAGCATAAATCGCTTCGCGCTGGCGGTTCATCACGTCATCGTATTTCAGGACGTTCTTGCGCTGTTCTGCGTTGACGCCTTCCACCTGGGCCTGGGCCGACTCGATCGCACGGGAGACCATCTTGGATTCCAGCGCAACGTCGTCCGGCATCGAAGGGTTGTTCATGATGCGCTCTGCCATGCCGGAATTGAAACGGCGCATCAAATCATCGGTCATCGAAAGGTAGAAGCGGGACTCGCCCGGGTCGCCCTGACGACCAGCACGACCACGCAACTGGTTATCAATACGGCGCGACTCGTGGCGCTCGGTACCCAGAACGTAGAGGCCGCCTAGTTCAGCGACTTCCTTGGCTTCCTTGGCTACCGTCTCCTTGGCCTTGGCAAAGACTTCGTCCCAGACCTTGTTGTATTCTTCTGGATTGTTCTCAGCGTCCTGCCCGCGACGTTCCATTTCGGCGACCGCGAGGAATTCTGCGTTGCCGCCGAGCATGATGTCGGTACCGCGACCAGCCATGTTGGTTGAAACGGTCACGCCGTTCTTGCGGCCCGCCATAGCGACGACGGCGGCTTCACGGGCGTGCTGCTTGGCGTTCAGGACCTCGTGGCGGATGCCCTTCTTGGAGAGCAAGCGGGAAAGGTATTCGCTCTTCTCCACGCTGGTGGTACCAACCAGAATCGGCTGCCCGGTTGCGTGGCGTTCAGCGATGTCCTCGACGACAGCGTCGAACTTGGAGACTTCATTCTTGTAAATGAAGTCGGACTGGTCCTTGCGGATCGCAGGCTTGTTCGTTGGAATCTCTACGACGCCCAGCTTGTAGGTGCCCATGAATTCCGCGGCTTCGGTCTGCGCGGTACCGGTCATGCCCGAGATCTTCTCGTACATGCGGAAGTAGTTCTGCAAGGTGATGGTGGCCAAGGTCTGGTTTTCAGCCTTGATGGTCACGCTTTCCTTGGCTTCGATCGCCTGGTGCATGCCTTCGGAGTAACGGCGGCCCTGCAGTGCTCGGCCGGTGTGTTCGTCAACGATCATGACTTCGCCGTTGACTACAACGTAGTCCTTGTCCTTCTTGAACAGTTCCTTGGCCTTGATGGCGTTATTCAGGAAACCGATCAGCGGAGTGTTGTTGGCTTCGTAGAGGTTGTCGATGCCAAGGTAATCCTCGACCTTTTCGATACCGGACTCCAGCACGCCGATGGTGCGCTTTTTTTCATCGACTTCGTAGTCATCTTCGCGCTTCAGGCGGGAGACTATCTTGGAGAATTCGGTGTACCAGCGATTCACATCGCCCGATGCCTGGCCCGAGATGATCAGCGGGGTTCGGGCTTCATCGATCAGAATCGAGTCGACCTCATCGACGATAACGAAGTTGTGGCCACGCTGGACCAGTTCGTCCTTGCTCCACGCCATGTTGTCGCGCAGGTAGTCGAAGCCGAATTCGTTGTTCGTGCCGTAGGTGATGTCCGCTTCGTACTGCTTGCGTCGCTCGTCCGGCTTCATGTTGGCCAGGATGCAGCCGCAGCTCAGGCCGAGGAAACGGAATACGCGGCCCATTAGATCAGACTGGTACTGCGCGAGGAAGTCGTTGGTCGTCACCACATGGACGCCCTTGCCGGTCAGCGCGTTGAGGTACGCCGGAGCGGTCGCTACCAGCGTCTTGCCTTCACCGGTACGCATTTCAGCGATATTGCCCAGGTGCAACGCGGCTCCACCCATGAGCTGGACGTCGAAGTGGCGCATGCCCAGCACACGGTCCGATGCTTCGCGAACTACTGCGAAGGCCTCAGGGAGCAGGTCATCCAGGGTCTCACCGTTAGCCAAACGTTCGCGGAACTTATCGGTTTCGCCCTTGAGCTCTTCGTCTGAAAGTTCGCGAATTTCGACTTCCAACGTATTGATCGTGTCGGCGTACTTACGAAGAGTTTTCAGAATCTTCTTGTCGCCGGTACGCAAAATACGTTCTAGCAATGATGCCACGTGGTAGCTCCCAATATCTCAAGCACAGTATTTTCTGGCGTCTTTAGTCTACGTGAGGAATTGGGCGTATCTGGCAATTCCTGATGGTTGAGTACTGTTCTTATAGCGAACAGCAACAAGATGGACAGCCTGTTCACAGGCCAACTTGCACTGAATCGAGCCGCAGCCACTGCGCCATGCGTTCCAACTCTGCCAGCAGCGGCTGTTGCGCTTGGCTTTCCCAGCCATCCTCGAAGTGCACGCTCTTGGCGTGCAGGACGCTGCGGGATCGATCCGCTTTCAGATCCACTCGGCCTACGAATTCATCACCGAAGAGCATCGGAAAGACGTAATAACCGTAGCGGCGCTTGGGCTCCGGAACATAAATCTCGATCCGGTACTCGAAGTTGAAGAAGCGTTCCAGGCGTTTGCGGTTGAAGACCATTGAATCAAACGGTGAAATCAAGCGAAGATCTGGCTCGATCTTGCGAGGAATCTTGGTCCCCAATGGCAGATAGGCCGGTTCGTTCACCTCCGGCACCTGTACCTGTTCGACGACTCCGGCGGCGGCCTGCTGAGCGAGCAACGCCTTGACGTCCCGGATAGGCAGCCTGAAATACTCTGCGACGCAATGCGCCGTGGCAATGCCTTGGGCCTCCAGCGATCGAGCGACCAATCGCTCCAACGCGGCGTTTCGGTGCAACTCGTCGATTTCCAAAGGCTTCTTCAACACATGGTGGGCCAGTGCGTAGCGGCGTTCGAACTGCGAGTTCCTGCCCAAGGTCAGGATCTTTGCCCGGGCGAAGAGGGATTCAGTCACATACTTCGTGTCGTTCCAATTCCAGCCCCAGTGTTCTTTGGAGGCCACTGGTGCCACGTCCAATGCCGAGCTGATTTCCCGGGCGCTGGAGCCAGGATTTGCTGCCAGATATTCGATGACTCGGTGCGAGAGCTCTTGCTGCTCGTCGGTGAACCGGTCGGACTTGTCGATCCAGGTACGGCGCTGCCATAGCAATAGATCCGGAACCAGCTCCGCACTGACCACGGATGCTTCGTGGGCCCAGTATTCGGTCAAGGGGCTGCCCGGGGTAGCGAGAATGGTGTCGAGGGCCTCGATGTCGTAGGCGCCAAGCCTGGCGAAAAGCGGCATGTAATGGGCTCTGCGCACAACATTGACCGAGTCGACCTGCAACTGCGAGATCGACTGTACT
Organism: Glutamicibacter mishrai; assembly: GCF_012221945.1. NCBI lineage: Bacteria > Bacillati > Actinomycetota > Actinomycetes > Micrococcales > Micrococcaceae > Glutamicibacter > Glutamicibacter mishrai. The sequence continues at coordinate 396,328 of NZ_CP032549.1, forward strand.
GCGGAGATCATTTTCCGTGCGGTGACTGCTTGGCCGGTCCTGCTTCGAGACAGACCTTGGGCGGCCAACGCGATTCGCCGAGCCTGTTTTTGGCTCAGGACGCGCTGACCGCCCAACGTAGATTGTGCGCTGATGGTTAACCCTCAGTTGCTAGTGCCTTGTCGCGGTAGCCGCGAGTTTCGGTGGTCGCTTCTTCATTGGAGCTCAGGGATGGATCCAACGAGATCACGCCGTACTGGTACTGGGTGCGTCCGTAAACCACGGCATGCTCCCCGGTGGCTTCATCGATGAACAGGTAGAACGGGTGCCCGACCAGCTCCATGCGATCTACTGCATCGTCCACGCTCATCACTTCAGCTGGGAAGGACTTGCGGCGGATGACCACTGGCGAGTACTCGGCCTCTTCTTCGGCTTGGGCAGCCTCAGCGGCCTTCTGGGCCTCAAGAGTGGATTCCACCAGTGACTTGTCGCTGGAAACAGTTGGCAGTGTGCTTGTGGCCTCGTGCACTGCGACCGGGGTATGGTTACCGCGGTGGACCTTGCGCTTGTCACGGGCCTTGCGCAGCCGTTCCAGGAGTTTTGCGAAAGCGATGTCGAAGGCGGCGAATTTGTCTGCGCCGCGAGCTTCAGCTCGGATTGCCGGACCACGGCCGACAACGGTCAATTCAACGGACAGCGCCGTGCTCTGGTCACGGGCATGTGATTCTTTGAGGACCTTGACGTCAATGCGTTGAACCTTGGTGGCCAGCTGGTCGACCTTGGTTATTTTCTCATCCACGTACTCACGGAAACGATCCGAAATGGTGATATTGCGTCCGCTGTAGTTCAGCTCCATGGTGTCCTCCAATAGAGAGTCGGGTGACACAACAGTCCGAAAGTTCCTTCCCTTCGGACTGAAGATGGGCTTTTCGCTGCATCTGTGATGCAACCCATACTTCACCTTAGGCCACCACAGCGAAGATTCAAGTCTCTGAGCGTAGTTTTCCTATCGCGTTCAGCGTAATCACTGTTCAGACTCATGATTCGGGGGCTTGGTCAGGGCCAATACGATCCCCAAAGTGACGTTGTATCCCGCTTCATGACAAGCCATCGCAGCCTGTCTGAGGGTCGATCCGGTGGTAAGGACATCGTCCACCAGGATGACGGGGCGCCCCGGTGTGTCGGCCTGCTCGGCAATGAAATGCTCCTTGCCGCTGCGCCGGGCAGATCCGCTCTTCAGTTTCTGCGCACCGGCAAGAATCGATCGAACCCGATAATGAAGCACCGGTTTGATGGCCAAATCAGCTGAATACAACCCCCTGCGCATACCGCGAGCGAGCATCGAGGACACCGGGGAATAGCCGCGTTTCCCCGTGGCCTTGAGCGAGCTCGGAACCGGAACGATGTAGGTTTCCAGCTGGCCGGGCTGCGGAATGCAGCTGGAGTTGATGGCCGCGGCCAGATACGGAGCGAAAACCGCGCCAAGGAAGTAGCGCTGCTTGTTCTTAAAAGCCAGCATTGAACGCGCCAGTTCCTTGCCGTAGATGCCGCAGGAACTCACCGGAAGCTGCTGCGCCAATAGCGGCAGTTCAACGTAGTGGTGCTGGCCGTCGGGTAATGGCGGAAGGAAAAGCTGGCGCTGGATCTCGCTTCGGCATTCCGGGCAAAGCCGGAAGTCGGCCCGGGAACATACCGCGCAGCTGGTGGGAATCAGGAAGTTGGCCAACTCGCGAAAGCCAAAGGCGATCCACCGCATCGGCCTGCGCTGGCTCAAGTACTCCAGGGCTCCCAGCCACATCGTCGGCATATCCATCCAACTACCATGGCGCGATCCACCGAGGCTGGGAGCGGGAAAACGACCGGTTGTGGAAAGGGCGCGTGGCTAGCCCGGGTAGGCGACGTCCTGGGCGAAATCGTCGAGTTCATGCCAGGAGTTGCCCACGCGGGTGTAGAGCTTTTCCTTGGTTTCGGCATAGACCTCGCGCCGATCGCCAACGCCGGTAGCGATGCCGACCATGCCCAGCAGCAATTGCAGATGCTCGCTGCCGCCTTCGAAGGTCATCTGGGCGGCCTCGACAGCCTCGGAGTCATCCAACGCCGCCACGATGATCGAGCTATCCGAATCCCACAACGCGGTGTTCACCGGAACCTCTGGATACAGGCGCATTGGCGAATCGGTCAGGCCGCGGGGCACGCCCTCGGCATCGCGGATCACGCCGGCCACATACACCGCAGTGTTCGAGCCCTTGGTGGCGACGATCAATGCGCGGGCGCCATCTCGGGAAATCCGCAGGGAATCGATGTTGGCCCCTTCCAGCCAGGCAACATCGATCGGGCGCGCTTCTCCCTTGCTTTCCGTATCCGCCGGGACCGCCATGATCGGGGTCTCCGCCCCGTTATCAGCGGTCCAGGTCCAGCCGGCCACGTCCATCGACGGCTGGATCAGGTCCTTGCCTTCCAAGGCCAGCCGAAGCCGGCCGGAGTCGTCGATGCGCAGCAGCTGGGTGCGGCGTCCGTTGAGGAAGGCGTAGCTGTTGCCCACTGGCGACATGGCTGGATCACGAGGATCATAGGCCGAGACATCGGGCAGCCCGCCCACCGGGATGATCGAGCGGCCCTTGACGTACACCAGGTCCTGGTCGGAAATGCCCACCAGCGTATCCTGGGTGCTCGGATTGATTTCAGCTGGCTCGATGCTCGATTCGTTCGAAGCCAGGTTCACTTCGTTCTCTTCACGCAGCATCTTCACCGAGTCCACCGAGGACAGGCCGGTCAGCGACTGCTCCAGCTGTTGCTTCATCAGCAACAGCGTCTGGTCGTTGGTGTCGGTGAAGGAATCCGAGTTCAGGTCGATCGTGGCTTCGCGGTCCCGCACCGGAACCGCCGAGCGCACCAGCTGGCTGGCCGAGGAGAAGGCCGAGACGACCGCATTCTCCAGGTAGGGGGCCGGCCCCTTCAGCAACGCCTCCACCATCGAGGTAGCCGTGCCCGATCCCGAGGTGAACCATCGGACATCCGGCACCAGGTAGGCGTAGCTGGCATCGTAGAAGTACAGGGTCTGCGCGGCGAAGATCTTGGTGAAGGTCGAGGCTTCGAGCATGGTGCCATCCGGCGCGTCGATGATTCGCCATTGGTCATCAACCTTGGCAACCTTGATGTCAACGGCACGGGTGGAGTGGCTCGGGTAATTGGTCCGCACTCCTTGCGCGTCCACTTCCCCGGTAATCTCCAATTGGATGGTGTACTGGTTGGCATCAGCCCCGTTGACCACGTTGAACGCCTCGTAGATCAAGGTCTGGGTATCCCCGCGCCAGGAGTTCTTCAGCTCCGCGGTCATGTACTCGCGGGCTACCGCATAGTCTTCGGACACCGAGCGTCCGGCCTCGACAAACCCTTCGACAATCTCGCGGGCGTCGGCGCCGTCGGCAGGCCCTTCGGCCGCGTAGCTGTAGCTCTCGCCGCCGCCGTCTTCCGAGCCGGCCTCGATCTGCTGGACGCTGGAGGAACGAGGAATGGAGGCGCAGCCGGAGAGCACCAGCAGCCCGACCAGCAACCCGGAGAGCAGAACCCGTAGTTTCTTTCCCACTAGCTCTCCTCCTTCTTCGTTTCATTGCCCGCTGCGCTCGGGTCGGTCACGTCATCATCGACCAGGGCATCGTCCAAGCCCAGGATCAACGGCGTGTAGCCGATCTTCGGCACCTCGCCGGTGAGCGGGAAGCTGTCGCCCAGCGGAGGCAGGATATTTTCTGGAGCCGCCGGCTCCAATGGCAACGGCGACGAGTCGATCTCCTGGTCCTCGGATTTCGGCAGCGTCAGGCGGAACACCGAACCGACCTGGGGCTTGCCCCAGGCCTCCAGCCGGCCTTCATGCAGCCGCGTGTCTTCCATGGAGATCGACAGACCCAGCCCGGAGCCGCCGGTGGTCCTGGCACGGGCCGGATCGGCACGCCAGAACCGGTCGAAGACGTGCTGGCAGGCTTCCTGGGACATGCCGATGCCGTAGTCGCGCACGGATACTGCCACGGCGCTCTGGTTCGAGGCGATGGTGATATCGATCGGGTTGCTTTCGCCGTGTTCCACGGCGTTGAGCACCAGGTTGCGGATGATCCGTTCAACACGGCGCGGGTCGACCTCGGCTACGCAGCCTTCGCTCGGTGCGTTCAAGCGGATAATTGAGCCGTATTCATCGGCGACCGGCGTCGCGGTTTCGATGACCTTGCGGGCGATCGCGTTCAGGTCGGTGGACTCCCGGTCCAGGACCGCCACCCCGGCGTCGAAGCGCGAGACTTCGAGCAGGTCGTTGAGCAGGTGCTGGAAGCGCTCGATCTGGTTGTACATCAGCTCAGCGGATCGCGCGGTGAGCGGGTCGAAATCCTCGCGGGCATCGTGGATGACCTCTGCCGCCATGCGCACCGTGGTCAGCGGGGTGCGCAATTCGTGGGAAACATCGGAAACAAACCGCTGCTGCATCGCGGAGAGATTATTCAGTTGGGTGATCTGTTCCTGCAAGGAGTGCGCCATGTGGTTGAACGCGGTGCCCAGGCGGGCCACCTCATCCTTGCCTGCGACCTTCATGCGGCGGTCCAGGTCACCGGAGGCGATCCGCTCCGAGACGTAGGCGGCATCGGCGACCGGTCGCACCACGGTACGCGCCACGGACCAGGCGACAAAGCCGACCACAGCCAGCAGGATCAAGCCGGTGAATGCCAGCGCGCGGTTGATGAATTCGAGGGTGGATTGGACGCTGGAGAGGTCGTAGACCAGGTACAGGCCGTATTCGCGGCCTGGCGGGATCAGGACCTTGGTGCCGACAACGAGGCCCGGCTGCGCCTGGTCGTCGCTGCCCAGCTCAACCGAACGCCAGTAGATGCCTTGCTCGCCGGCCACCCGTTCAGCCAGGTCGGCGGGGATCACGCGGGTGGTCAAGGATCCGGAGGCCATCGGGCCGACGTAGAGGCTCTGGTCCCCGGCAATGGGCATGAGTACAAAATCGCGCACCACGGTAGCGCCGTCGCCTTCCAACGAGGCGAGGGTGGAGTTCACCAGGGCCTGGGTGGAAGCGCGGTCAGTGGTTGACGCGGATTCGAGGATCGAACGGGCCTGGGTCAGGCCGCGCTCGGACTCCTTGGAAATCTGGTTCACGCGCTCTTCATAGAGCGTGGAGGCAATCTGGTTGGACAAGAACGCGCCCGCGGCCAGCAATGCCAAGGTGGTGAAGAGCAGCGTGGAGATCACCGTGCGGTAGATCAAATGGCGCTGCCAGCGCACCCGGAGGGCAAAGAGCGGACGCCGTGCCAACGATTTCAGCTTCGCAAAGGAGAACCGCTTCGACTGGGATTGGGCAGACACGTCGAGCGGAACCAACTCCTTGCCGGTCGACGTGTGTGAGCTCAACTTGCCGAACCTGCTTTATATCCCACCCCGCGTACGGTTTGGATGATTTGCGGCTTCTCTGGGTCGATCTCGATCTTGGAGCGCAGTCGCTGGACGTGGACGTTGACCAAGCGGGTGTCTGCCGCATGGCGGTAGCCCCAGACTGCTTCCAGAAGCTGTTCTCGGCTGAAGACCTGCCATGGTTTGCGGGCCATCGTCACGAGCAGATCGAACTCCAACGGAGTCAAGGAAACCGGTTCCTTGCCGCGGGTGACCTGGTGGCCGGCGACATCGATGGAGACCTCGCCAACCTGCAGGGTTTCCGCCGCGTGGGTTTCGCTCGGGCGCAGACGCGCGCGAACCCGGGCTACGAGTTCTGCTGGCTTAAATGGCTTGGGAACGTAGTCGTCGGCACCGGATTCAAGTCCGCGCACCACGTCGGCGGTGTCGGACTTGGCGGTGAGCATCACGACCGGAACATCGGACTCGGCACGGATCTGCTTGCAGACTTCGATGCCGTCGATGCCCGGGAGCATCAAGTCCAGGAGAACCAGATCAGGGTTGAATTCACGGAATGCAGCCAGGGCACCGGATCCTTCATAGCAAAATGAAGCTTCGAAGCCATCATTTTGCAGGACGATGCCAATCATTTCCGACAATGCTTCATCATCGTCAACGACTAGAATCCGTGCTTTCATCCCATGTCCCCCTGTAACCGTAGGTCTGAGGTTCCAACCAACTGGCCAAACCGGGCAGATCAGCTACCCCATTACCTAAGATACATGATCAACTGCCGTATTCCGGCTGTGACCGGCACGAATAAACCAAACCGTTATGCGTCGACGCGCGTTTGCTCCAGCGCTTGGGCATAGGTCGAAAGCCTCTGCAAAGTGACTACGGCTTCGGCGCTGGTGGATCGGGTGAAATCACCGCGCGGCATCAGCGTCATCGAACCCAGCTGGCCATCTGACAGGCCCAGCTGCCGCCACGGGCGCAAGATGGAATTCACCGCGTCACCCACTCCCGGAGCGCGGTCGCCCGGTGCGAGCACCTGCAGGAAGATATGGCCGCCGCCTTCCACGAATCCGGCAACCCGTTCCCACTTGCGGTGATCCAGTCCCTGGGGATCAAGTACCACGGCGCCAGCGCCTGCCTGGGTGAGCATGTCCATGCGCTCGATCCACTGCTCATCGCCCGTGGACAGGTTGAGCAGCGGGCGCACGTTCCACTGCTGTCCCCCGGCCTGGATCACCTTGAAGAATTCTTCATAGCCGCCGCGCACCTCGGAGCGCGGAATGGAACGCAGCGTGCGGTAGCCGCTGGAGGTTTTGATCGTGCCATCGAGAACGTCGGCCAGCAGCGGCTCATCGAGCTGCACGGTGAATGACCGGACGCTGGTGATCCGCACCAGGCGGTCGAGGTGTTCTTTGAGCCCGTGGGCATAGGCGGCAATGATGTCCCGGCGAGCGCCGTGGTCGCTGATCGCGCGTTCGCCGCTGGAGAGGTACAGCTTCGCGGCCAGGCTCCAGGGCCCGAGCACGGTGAGCTTAAGCCGCTGCGCCGGTTTCCGCTCTGCTCCCAGCACATCGGCCAGCAGGTTCTCGTCGCTGCGCAGCAGGCTGCGGGCGCGTCTGGCATCCACGCCGTCATTTACGCCGACGCGCCAGCCGTGTGGCTGCAGGTCGAATCCTAGCTCTGCGAGCAAGCTGGCGCTGCGCCCTACCTGGTCGGCTCCGACTCCGCGGTCGGCAAGCTGAGGGAAAACGGCAAGGTTGGGTTCGCCGAGCTCGCCGCGAATGATCTCGTGGATCTGCAGCGGGTCCGTGCCGGGAAACTGGCAGAACGCCGTGGCGTATACGTCCGAGCGTTGCGCCTCAGGGACCAGCTCAGGCATCGTTATGCGAGTCAGAAATATTCTGGTGGTGCCGGATCACTTCGGAAATCACGAAATTCAGGAACTTCTCGGCGAATTCCGGATCCAGGTGGGCTTCATGCGCCAGGGCGCGCAGGCGTTCGATCTGCGCTTTCTCCCGGTTGGGGTCGCTCGGTGGCAGCTTGTGCTTGGCTTTGAGATGTCCTACGCGCTGGGTCGCCTTGAAGCGCTCGGCCAACAGGTAGACCAGCTGTGCGTCGAAATTGTCGATGCTGCCGCGGATGGCGTACAGCTCCTGAAGCACTTCGTTCTGGACCTCACCGTGCAACGAGCTGGCGTGCGGGTCGAATGACTCGTTCAGTGGAGTGTTTTTCGGCTCGTTCATGGGTTCAAGTTTACGGGTTCACCTCGTGAATCTCCCACAAAGTGACATGCCCCGGCTACGCGGGTAGCGTAGCCGGGGCATATGCCCGGATCACAGATCAGGGTCAGCGCTGATTCAGTTCTTCGATCAATGCCCGTCGCTGGGCCTGCTCGCGCGGGTCCGGGACCGGAAGCGAGGCGATCAGCCGTTGCGTGTAGCTGTGCTGCGGGTTTGCCAGGACTTGCGAGCCCAGCCCTTCTTCGATCAGGCTTCCGCGGTAGAGCACGCCCACCCAGGTCGCCAGTTGGTCGACCACGGCCAAATCGTGCGAGACGAACAGCGCCGCGAATCCGAGCTCGGTCTGCAATTCGCGGAAGAGCTCGAGCACCTTGGCCTGCACCGAAACGTCCAGGGCGCTGGTCGGTTCATCGGCGATCAGCAGCTTGGGATCCAGCGCCAGGGCGCGGGCCAGGGAGGCTCGCTGGCGCTGCCCGCCGGAGAGCTCGTGCGGGTAGCGCTGGGCGAAGCCTGCTGGCAGCTGCACCGCCTCGAGCAGTTCGCTGACCTTGGCCCGGCTTTGCGCCGGGTTCAGATCGCGGTGCACCGCCAACGGCTCGGCCACGCATTCGCCGACGGTCAGGTGCGGGTTGAAGCTGGCGGCCGGGTCCTGGAAGACAAAGCCGATCTGTTCGCGCAGCGGCTTGAAGCTTCGTTCCTTGAACTGCGCCATCTCATAGCCCAGTACCTTCAGCGAACCGGAGGTGGTGCGGTTCAGCCCCGCGATGCTGCGCCCGATGGTGGTCTTGCCCGAACCGGATTCGCCGACCAGCCCGTAGACTTCGCCGGCGTGGATCTTCAGGTCCACCTCCTTGACCGCGGTGAAGCCCGGTGCCCCGAGCCGTCCGGGAAAATGCACGCCCAGGCCGCTGGCTTCAACCAGTACCGGCGAGTCAGCGTGCGGGCGTTCGGCAAGGCCGGCCGAGGCGCTGTCGCGGCCCAGGTGCGGCACGGCGGCCAGCAGCGACTTGGTGTAGTCCTCCTGGGGACGCTCGAACAGCTCAAGTGCTGGCGCCTGTTCGACGATCTGCCCCTGGTTCATGACGACCACGCGGTCGGCGATATCCGCGACAACGCCCATATTGTGGGTGATGATGACGATCGCGGTGCCCAGTTCTTCGCGAAGTTCGCGCAGCAGCGAGAGGATCTCGGCCTGCACGGTCACGTCCAGGGCGGTGGTTGGCTCATCGGCCACGATCAGCTTGGGCTTCAGGGCCAATGCCGCGGCAATGACCACGCGCTGCTTCTGCCCGCCGGAGAACTGGTGCGGGTAATAGTTCACGCGCTGCTCCGGGTCGGGGATGCCGACCTGCCGCATCGCCTCGATGGCCCGCGCCTTGGCTTCCTTCTTGGAGATCTTGTTGTGGGTGCGGATGCCCTCCATGATCTGCCAGCCGACGGTGAACACCGGGTTCAGCGCGGTGGATGGCTCCTGGAAGACCATGGCCACGTCGCGTCCGCGCACGGCGCGCAGTTCGGAACCATGCAGGGTGAGCATGTTCTTGCCGTTGAGGTACACCCCGCCGTGGGCGGCGCCGTTCTCCGCGAGGATGCCCAGCGCCGTGCGGGCGGTGACCGACTTGCCCGAGCCGGATTCGCCGACAATGGCCAGGATCTCCCCGGCCCTGACCTGCAGGTCGACGCCGCGCACGGCAGGCACCGCGCCGGCGTCGGTGACGAAGTCGATGTTCAGCCCTTCAATGCGCAGGACCTCGGCTTCGGCATCGGCTGGGCCGCGTGTTTCGGTTGAGCTCTGGTTCACTGGGTTGCTCCTGCCTGTGCAGACTGGGTGATTCGCTTGGCTTTCTTCCGGCTGAAGCGCCGCAGCCGCGGATCATTCAGGTCATTCATCGACTCGCCGACCAAGGTCAGGCCCATCACGGTGAGCACAATGGCCAAGCCCGGGAACAGGCCGGTCCACCAGATGCCGCTGGTGGCATCGGACATGGCCCGGTTCAGGTCATAGCCCCATTCGGAGGCGGCGGTAGGCTCGATGCCGAAGCCCAGGAAGCCCAGCCCGGCCAGGGTGAGCAATGCTTCGGTGGCATTCAGCGTGAAGATCAGCGGCAGGGTGCGCGTGGAGTTGCGCAGCAGGTGCGTGAACATGACACGCCACGGGCTGGCGCCGATGACCTGAGCCGACTCCACGAATGGTTCGGCCTTCAGGCGCATCACCTCGGCGCGCACCACGCGGAAATACTGCGGGATGAACACGACCGTGATGGAAATGGCCGCGGCCATGATGCCGCCGAAGAGCGAGGACTGGCCCTGGGAAATCACGATGGACATCACGATGGCCAGCAGCAGTGAAGGGAAGGCGTAGATCGCATCGGCCAGCACCACCATGATGCGGTCGAACCAGCCGCCGAGGTAGCCGGAGATCAGGCCGAGCAGCACGCCGACGAACAGCGACATCACCACGGCGGCGACAATCACCCAGATGGCGGTTTGCGCGCCGAAGAGGGTGCGCGAGAAGACGTCGTATCCGGTGGAGGTGGTCCCCCAGATGAATTTCGAATCCGGTGCTGCTTGGCGTGGGAAATCGCCCGAGGCATCGGATGACTGCGCAAAATCGAAGGGTGCGATCAGCGGCGCCAGCAGGGCGCACAGCAGGAACAGCGCTGAGAGGACCAGGCCGGCAATCAGCATGCCGCGCTGCAATCCGGAGGACATGCGCAGGTGCGAAATGACCGGGAGCTGCTTCAGCCGGGAGCTGGCGGAGGTTGGCAATGTTGGGGTAGCCATGTTTAGTACCTGACTCTCGGGTCGATCAATGCTGCCAGGACGTCAACGATGAAGTTGGTGACGGCCACGATGATGGCCAGCAGCACCACAATGCCCTGTACGGCGACGAAGTCGCGGGCGGTGAGGTATTCGGCAAGCTTGAAGCCCAGGCCCGACCACTCGAAGGTGGTTTCGGTCAGCACGGCTCCTCCGAGCAGCATCGCGATCTGCAGGCCCATGACGGTGATAATCGGGATCAGCGCCGGACGGTAGGCGTGCTTGGTGGTAAGGCGGAATTCGCTCACCCCACGCGAGCGTCCTGCTTCCACGTACTCGCGTCCCAGGGTGCCGATGGCGTTGGTGCGCACCAGGCGCAGGAATACGCCGCCGGTGAGCAGGCCGAGGGCCAGCGCGGGAAGCAGCGCGTGCTCGGTGACATTCCAGAAGGCTGGCATGTTTCCGCTGCGCAGGGCATCGAGCCAGTAGATGCCCGAAGGGCTTTGCAGGCCGGTTAGTTCCAGTTCGGTTTGCCAGTCGGCGCGTCCGCTGATCGGCAGCCAACCCAGCCAGACGCCGAAGATCAGCTTCAAGACCAGGCCGGCGAAGAAGACCGGGGTGGCGTAGCCCAAGATGGCCAGGATGCGCAGAATGGCATCCGGGTAGCGGTCGCGGAACTTGGCGGCGACCAGGCCCAGCGGGATGCCAACCAAGAGCGCGACGATCACCGCGTTGATGGCCAGCTCCAAGGTGGCGGCACCGTAGGTGGCCAGCACCTCGGTCACGGCGCGGTTATCGCTCAGGGTGCGGCCCAGGTCTCCGGTGAAGACCTGTCCGAGGTACTCGAAGTACTGGATCAACAGCGGCCGGTCATATCCGGCTTCATGGATGCGCGCGGCGAGCTGGTCAGGTGTCAGGCGTCCGCCCATGGCAGCGGTGATCGGATCTCCGGTCACGCGCATGAGGAAGAAGACCACTGTGATGAGGATGAAGACAGTGGGGATGATCAGCAGGAATCGCGTGATCAAGTAGCGCAGGAATCCGCCGCCTTGGTTTTTGGCGCGGGGTGCTGCTATCGGGCTTGTTTCTTGTCCCGGTGGTGACGTGATGGTCATCGTCAGTCCTTATGGTTCAGGATGCTTGGCCTGCGCCGCAGCACGGTAAATACGACGGCGCATGCCAAGGGGATCCGGCGTGCGCGTGGTGTACGACGCACGTCAGATCCCCTTCGATTTGATGTGTACAGGCAGAGCCGGATTACTTGCTCAGCACGCCAAGGCGGAACTTGAACGAAGCGTCCAAGGTCTTGTCAACGTTCTTGACGTCCTTGCCTGAGACAGCCACCTGCGCACCCTGCAGCAGCGGCAGCGTGGAAAGATCCTCTGCCACCATGGTCTGCAGCTTCTCGATGGCTGCGGTTCGCTCGCCTGCATCGGTCATGCCGCGCTGGTCAGCGATCAGCTTGTCGACCTCTGGGTTGTCGTAGTTGTTCGACAGGAAGTTGTCCTTGGCGAAAAACGGCGAGAGGTAGTTGTCGGCATCCGAGTAGTCCGGGAACCAGCCCAGCTGGTAGGCCGGATAGTCGGTGACGCGCTGCTTCTGGTAGGTCACCCATTCGGTGGACTTCAAATCCACGTCGAACAGGCCATCTGCTTCCAGCTGCTTCTCGACCAGTGCGTATTCGTCACCGGAGTTCGGGCCGTAGTGGTCCGGGTTGTACTGCAATGCCAGCTTGACCGGGGTCTTCACTCCGGCGTCTTCCAGGACCTTCTTGGCCTTGGCGGCATCTGGCTTGCCGTCGGTGCCGTACAGATCCTTGAGCGGTTCTGCCGCGCCGGTGAAGCCCTGCGGAACGAAGGAGTATGCAGGAGTGTAGGTGTCTTTGTAGACATTCTTCGCGATGGCTTCGCGGTCTACCAGGTGGGCGGCGGCCTGGCGCACCGCCAGCGACTTGGCTTCGTCGGCATCAGCGGTCTTGGCACCGAACGGCATGGTGTCGAAGTTGAAGACGATGTAGCGAAGTTCGCCACCTGGGCCCTTGTGGACGGTCAGGTTCTCGTCCTTGCCCAGGTCTTCGATATCGGTAGGAGTCAGCGAACGCCAGGCTACGTCGATCTTGCCTTCCTGGACCTCGAGCTTGAGGTTGTTGGCATCGGCGTAGTACTTGATCGCTGCCTTGCTGTTAGCTGGCTTGCCCAGCACGCCCGCGTACGCATCGTTGGCGCTGAAGGAGATCAGGTTGTTCTTGTTGTAGGAATCGATGACGTACTGGCCACCGAATGCCTTGCCTTCAACAATCTTCTGATCGTCCAATAGCTTGTCTGCCGGGAAGACTTCGTCATCGACGATCGGGCCAACCGGCGAGGTAAGAACCTGCGGGAAGGTCTGGTCGTTGGCGACCTTGAGCTTGAAGACCACGGTGGTGGCATCCGGTGCCTCGATGGAATCCACATTGCCGAGCAAGGAGGACGGCCCATTGGGGTCGGCGATCTTCAGCTGGCGGTCAAAGGTGAACTTCACGTCCTTGGAGTCGAGGTCGTGTCCGTTGGCCCACTTCAGTCCGCTTTTGAGCTTGACCGTGTATTGGGTAGGAGTAGTGAATTCCGCCGACTCCGCCAAGCTCATCGATGGCTCGGGGCTGCCCGGCTCGGAATTCAGCAGGAATGGGAAAATCTGGTTCATGACCATGAATGAGCCGTTGTCGTACGAGCCGGCTGGGTCAAGGGAGGTCACTTTGTCGGTGGTGCCCAAGGTGATCGGGGCGCTGGAATCGCCCGAGCCACCCGATTTGCTGTCTTCTGCCGCTGAGGTGCAGCCGGTCAGAGCCAGGGCAGAGATACCCACAACGGCTGCTGCGAGTCGCAGTCCGTTCTTTGTGCGAGTCATGAATCATCCTTTTTCTAGATACACGCATGTGTGGTGATGATTAACACATGTTTCACATATCCTAAGTGATGCACTGCACTAATGACGAACAATAATCGCGATTATCGGCAAAAACTGTGCTGTCGACCGCACCGTGTTGTGCTTGGCGCCACGCGGAAATTCGGGCCTGCCGGGCCCGTTGAAAAATTCTTGCCGCACCTGATCCCCGGTGGCATAAGCTAGATGACAATGATGACTCGTAGAGACGCGGCAATCGCGTTAGATATCCCTGTAGAGATGGCCAAGCGCCATGGCGTACCTTCCCGCATGACTGAAGCGGAGTTCCGGGAACTGAACACCAATCCGCCGGCGTGGCTGGTCCAGTCGCGGGCCAATCGCACCGGCAAGCGTCCGGTGTGGGTCCACTTGGTGTGCGAAGTCTGCGGGTTCAGCGAATACGAGCGCCCTAAGAAGTGGTGGCCAACCTTCGACTTCGTGCACTGCCACAGCCACTCCCCGGCCCAGCTGCCCAAGCTCGCGTCCGGGAAGACCCGTGTGGAATACCAGGATATTTCAGCGCATATGTTCGGCATCGTCGACGAGGACTAGCCAACAACCGCTTGGTGCCAGCAAGGCGCAAAAGGGCATAAAAATACCTCAGGGATCAGATTGAACTGACCCCTGAGGTATTTTGCTTATCTAGCGGACCTTTTCCGAGTCCCACGCGCTGGAGCGGGCAGAATCAATGGTCGCCTGGCCAAGCACGCGGCTGCCCTTGTAGACCACCATGGTCTGGCCCGGCGCCACGCCTCGCATGCCTTCTGGCAGGTTCACGACCAGCTCGTCGCGCCCTTCGGCGGAGCGTTCCATATGCGCCACAGCCTCGACAGGATCGCCGTGAGCCCGCACCTGCACCATGCAGTCGAACTTGTCTCCGGTGAAAACTTCTGCGATCGGAACACCGGCCCAGGAAATGCGGATACCGCGCAACTGGTCAACGGCCAGCAATGCTTCTGGCCCGACGATGACCTTGTTTTCCTTGGGACGGATTTCCAGCACGAAGCGCGGCTTGCCATCGGCAGCTGGACGGCCCAAACGCAGTCCCTTGCGCTGTCCCACGGTGAAGGCCTGAGCGCCTTCATGCTCGCCTAGCTGGTTGCCCTCGTGGTCAACGATTTCGCCTGGCTTCATCTCGATGCGCTCTGCGAGCCAGCCGCGGGTGTCGCCGTCAGGGATGAAGCAGATGTCGTAGCTGTCCGGCTTGTTGGCAACGGTCAGTCCGCGAGCTGCTGCTTCGGCACGCACTTCAGCCTTCGATGGAGTTTCAGCCAGCGGGAACATGCAGTGCTCCAGCTGCTCGTGGGTGAGCACACCCAGAACGTAGGACTGGTCCTTGGCCCAGTCGGCAGCACGGTGCAATTCAGGCGCGCCATTCTCGTCACGCAGGACCTTGGCGTAGTGCCCGGTGCATACGGCATCGAAGCCCAGGGCCAGGGCCTTCTCCAGAAGGGCCGCGAACTTGATCTTCTCGTTGCAACGCATGCAAGGATTAGGGGTTCGGCCAGCTTCGTATTCGTCAACGAAGTCCTGGACAACGTCTTCGGCAAAGCGGTCGGAGAAGTCCCACACGTAGAACGGGATGCCCAGCTTGTCGCAGGCGCGCCACGCGTCGTTGGAGTCTTCCACCGTGCAGCAGCCACGCGAACCGGTGCGAAGCGTTCCTGGCATGCGTGAAAGCGCCAAGTGCACGCCGACGACGTCGTGGCCGGCTTCAACTGCGCGGGCTGCGGCTACCGCCGAGTCCACGCCTCCGGACATCGCTGCTAGTACCTTCATCGTGTAAAACCTGTTCCTGCCGTGTGGATGCTGCTTTCATCGGCTGCCATGCCAGCCTTCTTTGCCCGTGCATACGCTTCGGGCAAAGCCTCTATTAATGCGTCAACGTCGGAACGGGTGGATGTATGCCCCAATGTGAAGCGTTGCACACTTCGGGCACTGCGCGCATCCCGTCCCATAGCCAATAAAACATGCGATGGCTGCGGAACGCCAGCGGTGCACGCCGACCCGGTGGACGACGCGATGCCGAACATGTCCAGAAGGAAGAGCAAGGAATCGCCCTCGCACTCCGGGAATGTGAAGTGCAGATTCCCCGGCAGGCGTTTGCCTTCATTGGCAACATCGCGAGGGCCGTTCAAAACTGCTTCGGGAATCATGTCGGTGATGCGCTGCACCGCGTATTCGCGCAATTCGCTCAGCCGCGCGGCTTCTTCACCCAACTGCTCCCGCACTGCCTTCGCTGCGGCCGCGAACCCTGCGGCGCTGGCCGCGTTCAGGGTTCCGGAGCGCAGCTTCCGTTCATGCCCGCCGCCATGCTGCACTGGCGTCAGGACGATATCGCGACGCACCAGCAGACCGCCGATGCCTACCGGCCCGCCGATCTTGTGCGCGCTGATAGCCATCGTGGCCAAGTTCGATTGGGCGAAATCCACCTCTACCGCCCCGAAAGCCTGTACCGCGTCCGAGTGCACGGGGATTCCGTACTGCGCCGCCAAGGCAGCGAATTCAGCCACTGGCTGGACGGTGCCTACTTCGTTGTTGGCCCACATCAAGGTAGCCAGTGCGATCTGTGCGTGGTGTTCCGCAAAGAGCGAGGCCGCAGCTTCGAGATCCACGACTCCGTCGCGGTCGACCGGCAGCCACAACAAGGTGGCGTTCTCGTGCTCTTCGAGCCACATGGCGGTGTCCAGCACCGCGTGATGCTCGATACCGGTGAGCGCGATGGTGCGCGCCTGCTCATTTGCGGCGACGCGGTTCCAGAACAGGCCCTTGATAGCCAGGTTGTCGGACTCTGTACCGCCAGAAGTAAAAATCAGTTCGCTCAGATGCGCTCCTGCGGACTGCGCGACAGCGAGGCGTGCATCATCGACCGCCCGGTTAGCGCGGCGCCCAGCACCATGCAACGACGAAGGATTACCGGTCAGAGAGTACTGTTCGGTGATAGCAGCCAACGCTGCAGGATTCAGATCAGTGGTTGCCGCGTGATCCAAGTAAACGGCGGAAGTATTCATAACCCTTTAATGGTACGGCTTTACAGACCCTCGTTTGAATGGCCAATCCGTGTGAATTGGCCGACCTCGATCACTTCAAGATCAGGATTCTTCAAGACTGCCTCGATCAACGCGGCCGATCCCCCAAGGATGGTGCAGTCGTCATAAGGCTCCGTGGAGAGCATCCAGCTCTTGTCGGCGGAGAAAGCCAAAGCCGGGCGCTGGCGCTGGGCGCCGTCCACGGTTTGGGCCCACAGCGGGCGAGCCAAGAATTCGGCATCCGCTTCGAACAGGTGGTAGTTGCGGTAGCCTCCGCCCAGTTCCAGCGGGGCAGCATTCACGATCTCGGGGCCGAAGGCCGGCTTTTGGGCTTCGGCCAAGGCCGTTTGGTAGGCCGTCTGGTTTTCTTCGTCGCTGAGCTGCGGGTCAGGTTCCTGCTCTATCTGGATCCGGTCTCCGCCTTCGATAAACGCGTATCCGGCCCACAGACCGGCAATGTATTTTTGCGTCGGCTCAGCATCCGCCGTCAGGGTATGGATCAGCGACTGCCACTGTTCTTCCGGCAGCTGATCCAATGGCAAGTCGGTATCAACCCACGCGTCTTCTTCGACCGGATCACCTTGCGCATCCAATCCGGCGACCGTTTCAAACAGGTCGGCGGCGGTGATGATGTGATTGCGGCTTTTAGCTACAGTCCCCCAGCTGACCAGCTGATCATCTTCATCCAGGGCCGGATGCAAGATGCGAACGTAGCGTTCGTAACCTACTGGAATCTGCGCCACGACGGTTGAAGGATCGGCTGACGAGCAAGCCGAAGCGATCCATTGGCCCTGCTCTGCTGAAATATGTGAAAACTGCATGTCCTTAGCCTAGCGATGTCTCGGAGCGAAATCTGCCTTGGGAATGCCGTCGGTGGTATGAATGAATAGACACCTCGTGACACGCGACGTTTACTGCAAGGGAGCTTCCATCGATGTTCAAGCCTGAGTTGCTAGAGCCCATCCACGAGTTTTCTCGGCAAACCATCGATTTCTCCCGGAAAATCGCCATCATGGCAGTGATCAACCGCACGCCAGATTCCTTCTACGACGCAGGGTCCACCTTCGGCCTCGATCAAGCGGTCTCCGCTGCCTTGCAAGCCATCGAGGATGGAGCGGACTGGGTCGACATTGGCGGCGTCCCGTTCTCCCCCGGCCCAGAACTTCACTGGCAGGATGAAGCTGAGCGCATTGTGCCGGTGATCAAGGCCGTGCGTGACCGCAGCGACGCGATCATTTCAGCTGATACTTTCCAGCCTCTCGTTGCCCAGGCTGCCATCGAGGCGGGGGCGGATGTCATCAATGACACCACCGGCTTGGCCTATCCCGAACTGGCTGAAGTTGTTGCCAAGAACAACGTTCACCTGGTGATCACGCATTCGCTTGCCAAGCCGCGAACCATCTATCCGCGACCGCACTACGCAGATGTCGTCGCGGAGGTCAGGCAGTATCTCAAGGACAAGGTGGCTGTGGCCCTCGCCTCTGGCATCTCGCCGTCAAAAATCATTGTTGACCCGGGGCACGACCTCAATAAGAACACTAGGCACACGCTGGAGATCACAAACAATTTCCAGGCTTTTGCCGACTTGGGATTCCCAGCCTTGGCCGCCGTCTCGAATAAGGACTTCATCGGCGAAACCCTGGATCTGCCAAAGGCGCAGCGTACGCTCGGGTCCATGGTCGCAGCCACGATCTGCGCCATGAACGGGGCACGTATCCTGCGCATGCACAATATCCCCGAATCGGTCCAGACAGTTCGATTGCTTGAAGCGACCCAAGGTTGGCGCGAACCGGCGTATCAGATTCACAACATGGGTGATGTCAATCCACCTGCTCATCCCGAACGCGAACATAGCAAGTAAAGGACCAGCATCAATGCGAGCACTGCTTCCCGAACCAATCAATGACCTAAGCGACGATCAGCTCCTGGAACGCTACGACAGCGCAAGCCGCCCCTTTGTACGATTCAATTTCGTCAGCAGCATCGACGGCAGCGCACAGGCCGACGGGCTGTCGGCGAAATTGGGCTCCGACGGCGATCAGAGGATATTCGCGCTGCTCCGCCGGCTGGCTGATGTCGTCGTCGTTGGCGCTGGAACTGTTCGCGCCGAAGGCTACGAAGGAGCTCTCGTCTCCGCAGAAGATGAAGAATGGCGCACCGCCCACGGATTATCTGCACATCCAGCGCTTGCCCTGATCTCTGCCGGATTGCACCTTGACCCTTCAGCACAGATTTTTAAACAGTCGCCTGTCCCCGTCATTGTCTTCACCTCTGTTGAAGTCACTGACGAGATGCGTGGTTCCTATCCCGACAACGTGGAAATCATCCGGGTGGGAAAGCTGGAGAAAGGCTGCGATCCCGAGGACATCGTTGAGCAACTCGTCGCGCGGGGAATGGGTTTCATCCATTGTGAAGGTGGCCCGCACATATTCGGCCAGTTCGCGTCGGCTGGCATGGTGGACTCAGCGTGCATCAGCTATTCGCCAGTAGTTGTAGCAGGCGAGGGATTGCGAATTGCGGCGCACAACCAGCAGACTTTCCAGCGTTTCATGCTCAATTCTTTGTGCGAGGAAGAAAGCATGCTCTTCTGCGACTACCGGATCAAGAAATCAGATTAATAGCTCCCGTCAGCACACGGACATCAAAATTTCCTGTCCCGACGTACTCGCCGTCTGCGAAACTATCCTGCTGAGTTTCGACATGTGCTGACGAAAGACGGTGGCTGATTTTCCAGCGATGGGCCGACCCGCTCAAGATCTTGCCGATGGAGGGCAAAACGGGCAACACGTTCTCGCCACGGACCATGCTCAGTTCCAAGACTCCATCCGTGAACTCAGCAGCAGGAAAGAGCCGAATTCCGCCGCCCAATGACCGGATGTTCGCGATGCTAGCTGCCAAAGCGGGTCCATCAAAGCTGAATTCTGGTGTAGCGACCCTGCTGTGGAAGCTTTTGAGCCTCGGCAGCGCAAATAGCAGGCCCACAATATATCTGAAGGCTCCTAGCTGCCGCGGCAGTTCATTGGCAGCCGCATTGATCTTTGCTTCAGCACCCCAGGAAACAGCACCGACTGCATACTTGATCTGGCCGGGATCATCTTCGAATTTCAGCTCCAACGCGTCAACCTTCATGGCCTCGCGGCGATGCATGAAATGCGAAACGATGCGTTCGATGGACTCGTGCTGATTTTGATGGGCGAGCATCCTCCACAGATCGTTGCCACTTCCAGCAGGGACAATCCCGACCGGGATTCCTGTGTTCACAAGACGTGGAAGCACTCGATGGATCAATCCGTCGCCACCAACGACTACAAGGCCTCGGCAAGGCACCGGGTTTGTTGCGTTTGTTTCCATTGAAACGAAAGAAGCATCGACAAGTTCACTGGCGATGTTGATGGCGTGAAGCGACGACGCCAAGTTTTCTGCCCTTTGCTGCCCCGCACCTCTGCCAGCAGACGGGTGGAAAACAATGCGGACGATCCCGTCCGGATCAAAAGTCATCATGTGAATAGAGATTACTGAGGCAGTGAGCACAACCCAATTATTTGTCAGGCGCTATTAGCTAAACTGGAACACATGGCACACTGCCATGCCGTTCGAGAGGACCCAACTGGACTATGAGCACGCCGAGCCCGTACGAAATTCTTGGTGTAACTCCTTCAGCCAGCATGGAAGAGATCAAAATTGCCTACCGTCGGGCAGCCAGGGCTACCCACCCCGATCTGGGCGGCAGCGAAGAAAAATTCAAACAAGTTCAGCAGGCATTCCAAGACATTACCGAGCTCGAGAATCCTCTGAGCCACGATCAAACCTTTCAAAAGCCAGGCGAGGCACCTCGGGCGGGATTCACCGCCCGCCCATTCGACGAGCGGCTGCGCAAGACTCCCCAGCAGCCAAAAGCACAGATGTCCACGGAATACGTTCCCGCGCTGTCGGATGCTTCATTTACCTGGTTGAGCAAGGAACTCTCCGAACAAAGAATCCACGGGGAACCACGCAAACGCGGCCTATTCGCCAATCGGGCAAGATTGGTCCGCGAAGCAACAACGATTAATTTGCTGAGCAAGAACGTGCTCAACGTGTTGCCAGCGGCTCGCTTGGTCAATGGGGTTTCCTCGCGGCAGGGCGGCCACTACGAGCACATTCTTGTGGCTGGCTACCGCATGGCGGTCATTAATACGATGACCCTCCCGGAAGGCTACTACTCCTTTGACGGCAATGTGCTTCGCCATGGGAACAAGATGACCCAGCCGCCGGTATTCAACATCTCGGCACTCCAGCGGAACTTCATGCAAATGAACGTCATGGCTTTCACCCTGGTTCTCTCCCCAACTGGGAATCGCCACGAACCGGTCATCGAATATCACCGCAATGCCGATCCGAGTCTTGGCACCTCCCCGAACGTGCTCAACGCAGCTGGTTTGGTCCGAGAGCTAAAGCTCTTCCTGGGATCCGGTCCTACTCCGAATGTTGTCGACCGTGCGGCTATAGCTCATCTACGTGAGGCGATGTACTGAGTTCAATGGCGCAAATGGCATCCTGCAGCGCTTAAACTGGTTAAGTGTTTCGTATCGTATTCAACGCCCCAGAGATCCCGGGTAATTCCGGAAATGCCATCCGCCTATCGGCCATTACCGGTGCAGAACTGCACTTGGTCAAGCCACTAGGCTTCAATTTCGAGGATGCGAATCTGCGTCGTGCGGGGTTGGATTACCACGATTTAGCCAACGTCACGATTCACGAGAATCTTAACGCCGCTTTCGAAGCCTTGGGCGAAGGCCGTGTTTTCGCCTTCACTTCTGAAGGCGAAACGGTGTACTCGGATCTCAGTTATGAGCCGAGCGACATCTTCCTATTCGGCAAAGAGTCGGTCGGCCTCAGCTCCGAAGATAAGAAGCACCCACGCGTCACCGAGCTGGTACGACTGCCGATGCTTCCAGGACGCCGCTCACTCAACCTGGCGAATACGGCTTCCATCGTTGCCTACGAGGCGTGGCGTCAACACGGATTTGCTGGCGCGTAAAGTACCAGTCTCCAACCGCCGCGTATACAGCTTTACCTAATCTTTATAAAGTAGGCTCATTACTGTGCCCGTGACCGAACGGGTATTGAACTTTGCCGACGACCTTTCGGGAGAATCCAAGACAATGACCGGTAGCCATTCCCAGCACCGCGACGAGCCTCAGGACGAAGACCTGGGACTAGACCTGGTGAGCCACGTGGCCAGCAGCTCACGAGCTGAACGAAAAACCAGACCACGACGCTGGATTTTCGCGATCGTAGGCGCTGCGATCATCGTCATTCTGGCTTTGGTCGTCTTCTCCCTGCTCAACGGCGGAACGAAGGCGTCCAAAGCTTCAAAAGCTGATGATGCGATTTCTGTTGCCGTCGACCTCAAGAGCGGCGGTAACGCCAACCTCAGCAGTTCGAAGTCGGAAGATGCCATCGGCGTCGAGCTGACCTCGCTGCCGCCATTAGACGAATCTGAACAGTATGTTGCGTGGGCGATCCACGATTCCGGCAGCGTTTCGGTCATTACGAAGAGCAATGGCGAAGATGCATCAGCTGGTTATTCCCCCGCCGACGACGTCATCGCCATCCATATTACTGTCGAGAGTTCCACTACTCCCGCGCAACCATCAGAAGACACCGAAGCTTCGGTAGATCTTCCATTGAGCGCGGATTCAAGCACTCAGGCCAGCCAGGGTTCATAGCCCGGGACTTCAGGTGTCAATGACAAGGTGCCTGTGACCACAGAGGAGATTCTCCTCTGTGGTCACAGGCACCCTGTGGTTTATCAAACGAAGATCAGCTAGAAGCCGGCGATGGTGTCATCGGCATTCACCGCAACGAGGTGGAAAGCCTCCGCTAGACGCTGCTCGTCGTACTGCGCACGCTGCCCATTGGCGGTGCATTGCTGAAGCACGAAGCGCTCCATGGCCGCTACATCAGGATGCTGCGTGAAATGAGCGCGCAATGCGTCCATCTTCTTGTCGAAGAAGTCCGTGATGTCGACAAAGCCATTTTCACGTTCCTTCGGTGCGCCATATAGCCAGAGCCAGGGTACCTTGTAGGCCTCCAGTTCTTCCTCGTGAAGCAACTCCGGGTAAGCGAATGGATTCTCCACCGCAGGGTAGATTGCGCGCGTGACAGCTTCACCACAGGCCAGATGGTCCGGATGCGAACGCTGGATGCGATCCCAATTCCGTTCTGGATGCATGGCCATGACAATGGTTGGCTGCACCTGGCGGATCAGTCGCACGACCTTACGCATCACCTCATGGTTGGCTTCCAGGAAGCCATCACGTTCGCCAAGGAAATGCACGGTTTTCACACCGACTTTTTCAGCGGCCTGCTTCTGCTCCGCGTGGCGCAAGGCGGCTGTTTCCCGCGGATCCCGATCATCGAAGCCACCGGCATCGCCGTCGGTCATGATGCAATACTGCACCTCAATACCGGCAGCCGTAAACGCAGCAATCGTTCCCGCTGCTCCGAAGTCCAAGTCATCCGGATGCGCGCCGAAAGCCAGGACTCGTTTGGTTTTCTCACCGAAGAATTCAGTTGTGTCGATCATGCTTGACGGCGTCGAATCTCTTCTGCAGCTTGTGGAAGCACCTTGGCCAAATCGCCAACGATTCCGAAATCAGCGATTTCGAAAACAGGCGCGTCGACATCTTTATTGATGGCAATGATGCACTTGCTGGTTTGCATACCGGCCTTCTGCTGGATCGCTCCGGAGATACCGGCAGAGATGAACAGCTGAGGTGAAACCGTGACACCGGTCTGGCCGATCTGTGCATCATGGGAAATCCAACCGGCGTCAGTGGCAGCACGCGAGGCGCCGACAGCGCCTGCAAGTGCGTCGGCCAGGTCCTCAACTGGGCCGAAGTCCCCGTTGACTCCTCGTCCGCCAGCAACCACAACGCGTGCTTCGGTCAGCTTTGGACGATCCGAGACAGCTTTGGCTTCAGTGGCCACAATGCGAATGGCAGGCGTAGCGGCAGCCTCGTAGTCCAGTGGCTGGACCTCCAGCTGCTGGCCCTGTGACTGTGGCTGTGGCGCATCTTCAATGCTGTTCGGCTTCACGGTAACGAATAACGTTCCGTTCGTGGCTTTAGCCTGGGCGCTGTAGCTGCCGGCCAGCTCGTCTTTGGTCACAACCAGATCCGCGGAAACATCAATGGCATCGGTAATGACCGCGCCATCAAGGCGAACGGCCAATCGTGCTGCGATCTCGCGGTTGAAATTATCGTTGGCAACCAGAACTACATCGGCTTCGCTCTGCTTGACGGCAGCTGCAAGAGCCGAGAGCGCATGATCGATGAAGACATCGTCATTTCCGGGTGCAACCAGGAGCTTATCCACTCCGTAGCCACTGACTACATCCTGAGCGGACTGCGGAACCTCAGAGGCAACGGCCAAAGTAGCCCGATCAAAACGGGAGGCAAGGGTCAGAAGCTCTCGTTGCGCCTTGGAAGGGGCATCGGAAAGTTCGTTGAAAAATACTAGTGCTGAAGGCATGTTCAATTTTCCTTAGATCAGCTTCTGTTCGGCCAAGAAATCAACCAGGGCAATGCCTGCCTGGCCGCTGTCGTTGATGACTGTTCCTGCTTCACGGGCCGGTCGAGCAGTGGCATCAAGAACAACCGAACGCGACCCCGAGGCACCTACTGCTTCAGCGTCCAGGCCGATGCCTGCCAAATCCACTTCGGTGATGCTCTTCTTCTTCGCGGCCATGATGGCCTTGAAGTTCGGGTAGCGCGGCTCATTGGCCTGATCAGTCACCGACAGGACTGCTGGCAATGCTGCAGTGAGGCTTAGAGTTCGATCTGCATGATCGCGGCGAATGGTCAGCTCTCGGCTGGCGCCATCAAATTCAACAGCCAAGGCATGGGTCAGCTGCGCAAAGTTCAAACGCTCAGCCAACTGGGCGGGAACAACCGAAGTCTCTGCGTCAGTTGAAGACATTCCTGTGACAACAAGATCAACGTCGCCGACATGCTCGATCAGCGCTGCCAGAGCCTTGGAAGTCGCAACGGTATCGGAACCAGCCAGTGCATCATCGTTGAGGTGGAAACCTGAGCTGGCACCCATCTGCAGGGCTTTCTTTACGGAGTTGCTGGCACTCTTTCCACCCATGGTGGCTGCGATGACTTCGTGCCCGGCAGCGAATCCGCCCTGGGATTCAACCAAAGATACAGCTGCTTCGACAGCGTATTCGTCCAATTCGGAGAGGACCGATTCCGAACGGTCAAGACGCAACGAAGCAGAATCGATGTGACGATCAAATTGGACATCTGGAACATGTTTGACCAGCACCACTATTTTTAGCGGCACCGTAGTTTCCTCGGTCATTCGAGCCTTCCTACAAGCTTTCGCGCCCAGCCTCCATAAGGCATGGCTGGACTTTTTATTCACTCTCTATCGTATCGATACATCACGATTCACTCGTTCTTTATCGCCGAAAGTGCAAGAAGTGACGCAGGCTGGTTCGTCACCTGCCTGCGTCACTGATTTCACTGCGTCATCATGAAGATTTATTTAGTTTTTTGACAGCTCTCCGACGGTGACATTCGCAGTCTTCTCTTCACCGTTGCGAAGGTAGCGGATTTCGGCCTTGCCGTTAGCTGGAATCTCGCGAATTGCGGCAGTGACGGTCTGCGAATCGTGAACGGCACGACCGTTCACGCCGGTGATCACGTCGCCAGACTTCAAACCAGCCTTCTCAGCGGCCGAACCCGAGCTCACCTCTACAACCTTGGCCCCAACCGAGAAGGATGAGGTGTTCTGTTCACCCTTTTCAGCAGTTCCCTGAGCCGTCACGGTAGCACCGAGCAGGCCGTGCGAAGCGGAGCCGTTGTCGATGAGTTCCTGAGCGACACGCTTGGCGTAATCGATCGGGATCGCGAAGCCCACGCCAATGGATCCGCCTTCTTCACTGGACCCGGAAGACGCAATGGCTACGTTTACACCGATGATTTCGCCCTTGGCATTGACCAAAGCGCCACCGGAGTTTCCATGGTTGATGGCCGCGTCGGTCTGAATGACATTGACGTAGATCGAGCCGCTTGACTGTTGCTGTTGTTGCTGTTCCTGGCCTGGGAACTGGAAGTTGAACTGGCTGCCGTCATCCCCATTGGACTGGTCGCCTTCCTCAGGGACTGCCGACGAAGCGATGGAAATCGTACGGTTCAAAGTTGAAATGATGCCGTCAGTCACGGTTCCGCTAAGTCCCAGCGGTGCGCCAATGGCTACGGCGGTGTCTCCAACATTCAATTCCGAAGACGAGCCCATGGTTGCCGGCACCAGTCCGTCAGCCTGGATATTGATCACGGCCAGATCCGAGAGCGGATCTGTTCCGACAACCTTCGCTGAATGCACGGTGCCGTCATTCATCTGGACGGTGATGGTTGGATTAGCCACCTCGCCGCCAAGGGTGACCACGTGGGTGTTCGTCAGAATATTGCCCTTGTTGTCCAGCACAATGCCTGAGCCCGAACCACTGTTGCCATTTCCGGAGACTTCGATGGTGACAACGCTAGGGCTTGCCTTCGCTGCAGCTGCGGTAACTTCAGTTACCTTGTCTGGATTATTGATTACAACGCCTTCACGCGGTGCCGATCCGCCGGTGGTTGAGGTGCTGCTTCCATCCTCCATCAAATACGTGGTGCCCGCGGCGGTCAGGCCGCCGACAAGGGCGGCTGCAACCATGCCGGCAATGAGGGTGCTGCCAGCAAAACGCTTCTTATCCTTAGGCTGCTTTTCTGGAGGCACAGGGTAAGTCGTTTGGGTGTACGCTCCGCCAGCATAAGGCGAACCATAAGGCGAGTTCGACTGGTTTTGCTGACCTGCGCTGTTCTGTGACTGGTAAGGAGAGGCTGGTGCGCTTGCAGCAGCTGCGCTGATTGGCTCGGTGCGTGGAGCCGACGATGAATTATCGTTGCTGTCCTGCTGACCGGCTTGCGCTTCCTGGTTCAACCGCGGATACCGAGCGGTTGGTTCAGAGGAATCTGAAGGCTGGCTTGCCTGGTCGTTTGATGGCCGTGCAGAATCACCCAAGTTTTCATCACGTGGCTCATTCGGGGTCTGGCTCATTTCATGCCTCTTTCGAACTATCGAATCTCTTGGGTTTAATTATTCAGGTCTGGTCTGTGGCATCGAATTGTGGTGACTTTGCATCGCCTGTGAGTTAACTATTCTGGCAGCTGAATGACATAGACGTGCTTCATTAGGCCAAATAGAATCAATTCTAAGTGTGAATCCAGTCTCTGGATACATCAGATCGGGTACATCCTGATTTTAGTTCGACTTAGCTTTTCAGGCGGGAACAAGACATGGGAATGAAGAGTCGGAAGCTGATTGCCAGTGCAGTAGTGGCGTCGGTTGTATCGCTCGGAATAGCTACGCCGGCACTCGCTGAGTCGCCGGTGACCATTCCACCAGGCGACTTTGTGATCGACAATTCTGGAGTGCTCGGTTCGGACCAAGCACGCATTGAAGAAGAAATCAAAGAGCTGAGAAGCGATACCGGCCTGAGCCTTTTCGCCGTCTTCGTCGACGAGTTCTCCAACCCCACTAAGGCCAACGAGTGGGTCAAAGAGGTCGCAGACAAGAAGGGCTTTGGGCGCTCGGACGTGATCCTCGCGGTAGCCACAGAATCCCGTCAAGCCTACTTCGCTGCTTCAGATAGCGGGCCTCTGGCAGAGCAGGACTCCGAAATCTATCGCTCGCAGATCAGTCCCGCCTTGGGCGAAGACGACTGGGCCGGAGCTGTTGACGGCGCCATTGATGGCATCAAGAACGTCGAGAGCGGCGGCACCGCAGAGGGCTCTTCCGGAGGCGGCGGTTTCATCACCGTCCTGCTAGTCATCGCAGCGTTGGCTGTCGGCGGATACTTCCTCCTTGCTAGAAGAAGCCGCAAGAAGTCGCAGGCTCTGCCTCCGCAGCAGAACAACTACCCTGGCATGGCCGGTAGCCCTGCGCCGCAGCAACCGCTGATTCCTCTAGACCAGTTGCGTTTGCAGGCCGATCAACTGCTCGTTGCCGCCGATGATTCCATCCGCTCATCCCAACAGGAACTCGGTTTCGCTGAGGCCCAGTACGGAAAAGAAGCTGTCGCAGTTTTCGTCCAGGATCTGGGCAAGGCCAAGGAGCATCTGACCGAGTCATTCCGTCTCCAGCAGCAGCTGGATGACGATATCCCTGATACCGAAGCAGACCAGCGCTCTTGGCTCAACGAAATCATCAACCGATGCCGCGACGTCAACCAGTCGTTGCAAGAGCATGCTGATGATTTCAAGCAGCTGCGCCAGCTGGAACAGAACGCTGAAGCACGGATATCCGAGGTGAAAGCTAACCAGGAGCCGCTGAACCAGCGACTCTCTTCTCGCGTGTCCGATCTGGAACAGCTCTCGGGTAAGTACGACGAGAGTGCGGTCAGCCAGATCAAGGACAACGCCCAACAGGCAGGCGAACGGCTAACGTTCGCTGCTTCAGCCCTGCAACAAGCTGCTGAAAACCTCGCAACTAGCCGCTCGGACGCAGCCGTGCTCATTCAGAATGCGGAGGAAGCGCAGGATCAGGCTGATGTCCTCCTTGAGGCCATCGCCAAAGCGGGCACGTCATTGCAGCAAGCTGAACAGGATCTTCGTGCAGCCGTTGCCTTGGCAGAACGAGATCTTGCCCAGGCCAAGGCCACGTTCGCAACCGGAAACAGTTCCGATCTGGCAGGACCGATCGCCGGTGTGGAAAGCGCGCTGAGCACAACACGACAGGCCACAGCCGGCGGAAAGTACAATCCGCTGGCACTGATCACCCTTCTGGACGAGGCAACTACTCCCCTGGGCCAGTCATTGGCCAATATGCGCGACCGCGCGCAGCAGGATCAGGCAGCTCGCGACCAATTGCAGTCCTTGCTGCATACCGCTGCGTCACGCATCAATGGAACCGACGACTACATCCGGGCCCGCCGAGGAGGTGTTCGCTCTTCGGCTCGTACGCGTTTGGCCGAGGCGCAGCGCACTCTGGATGAGGCTCACTCCTTCGCGCACTCCGATCCCGCTCGTGCCGTCGCCGCGGCCCAGCGCTCCATCCAGCTTGCCGATCAGGCAGCCCAGATGGCCGAGAACGACGTCAGCGGCTTCGGTGGCTATGGCGACAGCTTCGGCGGCGGCTACGGTCGCGGACGTGGCGGCGGAGTATTCGACGGTGTCGGCGGAGCAGTGCTCGGTGGCATCCTCATCAATACCATCCTTGGAGGCGGCCACAGCGGCGGCCACTCGGGAGGAAACGATGGCTTCTTCGGTGGCGGCGGCTTCGGCGGGTTTGACGGCGGAGGCGGCGGTGGATTTGGAGGAGGTGACTTCGGCGGAGGCGACGGAGGCAACTTCTAACCCGCCGATCTATATTGACCAGCAGTTCTGCAACACCATCGATCACTTAACTAATAGGAAGGTCCCATCATGACCAAACAATCAATCTTCGGACGCATCTCACAACTAGCCAAGGCCAACATCAACGCCCTGCTCGACTCGGCGGAAGATCCACAGAAGATGATGGATCAGATGGTTCGCGACTACAACGACAACATCGCCGAAGCGGAACAGGCCATTGCCCAAACCATCGGCAACCTGCGCATGTTGGAAGAGGATTACCGCGAAGACGAAGAGGCCATGGCCGAGTGGGGCAATAAGGCTCTGGCGGCGTCGAACAAAGCTGACGAGTTCCGTGCTTCGGGCAAGGCCGATGAGGCCGGCAAGTTCGACAACTTGGCCAAGGTTGCGATCCAGCGCCAGATGCAGGCTGAATCCGAGATGAAGACTGCACAGCCAACCATCAACTCACAGCGTGAAATCGTTGATAAGTTGAAGACCGGCTTGAACCAGATGAAGGAAAAGCGCACCGAGCTTGCTAGCAAGCGCGATGAACTGGTGGCACGTTCAAAGGCAGCGCATGCTCAGAACCAGGTGAACGAGGCCGTGAAGGCCGTGAACATCATGGATCCGGCCAGTGAAATCGGACGCTTCGAGGAAAAAGTCCGTCGCGAAGAAGCCCGCGTTCGCGGAGCTGCCGAGTTGGCTTCCTCCAGCCTCGACGCCCAGTTCGAGTCACTGGAAGATCTCGGCGAACAGACCGAGGTCGAAGCCCGTCTGGCAGCTTTGAAGTCCAAGCAGACTGGCGCTATCGAAGGCTAAGCCTCATCGATGCGAGCCAGAAGCTAACGAAGGTGTGCCGATGATGAGCATCGGCACACCTTCCTCGTTAAGCGGGTATACAAAAATGGAGACCCTTTCGGATCTCCATTTCCACTTTCGTGGCGGGGAGAGGATTTGAACCTCTGACCTCCGGGTTATGAGCCCGGCGAGCTACCGAACTGCTCCACCCCGCGTCGGTAAATACAACACTACCAATCCGTGAATGACTTGGCTAATCGAGATGCCGTGTCCTTGATCACCCGTCGAGGGTCGAGGTGAGCGGACCAGGCTTAGGAGCAGCTTGGTAGGGCGGACTCGGACTGCTCCTCGCCAACCACTAGGTAAACAAAAATGGAGACCCTTTCGGATCTCCATTTCCACTTTCGTGGCGGGGAGAGGATTTGAACCTCTGACCTCCGGGTTATGAGCCCGGCGAGCTACCGAACTGCTCCACCCCGCGTCGGTAAATACAACATTACCAACTGATGAACTCAATAGCCAATCGAGCCAAGTGACCTTGATCGCAGGCCCCTCGCTGTCAAGATCAGCGGCTGTCGCAATTGGTGACAATCCCATTTGGATTCAGCGCACCAGCTTCGGCGGGAACTTTTACTCCGACGCTTCCGTCTCTGCCAGAGCCGCCCACAAACATAGGTCCGGCGAATGAATCAGGTTCAGCGCAGGGCCCGTTGCTTGATCCGGAAAGCAAAAATGGAGACCCTTCCGGATCTCCATTTTCGTCTTTCGTGGCGGGGAGAGGATTTGAACCTCTGACCTCCGGGTTATGAGCCCGGCGAGCTACCGAACTGCTCCACCCCGCGATGACTAGACAATTCTTGCATCATCGCGGAGTGAAAGCAAATCGGGGCGCTTCGCTGCTATCCCTCGGTACCTTCGGCTGGCGCCGAAGGCTGAGGGGTCGCGGTGGCACCGTTCTCGTCCAGCTTCACTTCCCCATCAACCTCGGTACCGTTGATAGCTGCGTCAGCTTCCATGGCACGATCCAAAGCGTTCTGCAGCTGCTTCTGCGCCTCGCCATAGGCTGCGAAGTCATTCTTCGCGAGTGCCTCCTGGCCCTTCTTGATGGCGGCGTTGGCATCCGACAGTGCAGTCGAGAGCTTCTGCTCGTCTGACTGCGTCGGAGTCTTCTCCCCCTCTGGAGTGTCCCCTGGAGAAACACCTTCGGTTTCACCGGTCACAGCGCCAGAGTTGCCGCCGAAGACTTCATCAAGTGCTTCAGCCAAGGTATCTGCGAAGCCAACCTGATCACCGAAGGAGACCAGTACCTTACGCAGGGTCGGGTAGCTGGTCTGGCCCGAAGACTGGACGTAGACCGGCTGGACGTAGAGGATACCGCCGCCAACTGGCAAGGAAAGCAGGTTGCCGTTCTTGACTTCCGAAGCGCCCTGGCGCAGCAGGTTCAGTTCCTGCGTCACGCGGGTATTCGTATCGAAGTTCTGCTGCGCCTGGCCAGGACCTGGCACAGCGGTATCTCGCGGAAGCTCCAAAAGTCGCAGCTTTCCGTAGTCCTCAGATTTCACGCCTGCCTGTGAGCCAGCATCGGCCGAGGCTGACAGGAATCCGAACAGCACGTTGCGTTGCTGCCCATTGGATGCTGCCGCAGGAATGAACGTTGAGGTCAACGAGAAGCTCGCTTCGTCCTGTGTCGGCATCTTCAGGGACATGAAGTATGGAGGCTGCTTCACACCGGCTGTAGACGACGTTGGATCGTCTGGAACGGCCCACGCGTCATTCGACTCGTAGAAGGCGTCTGGGTTCTCCACGTGGTACGTGGTCAGCACTTCACGCTGGACCTTGAACAGATCCTCTGGGTAGCGCACGTGCTCGATCAGATCAGCGGACATGTCCTTGAGCGGCTTGTAAGAGGATGGGAACACCTTCTGCCACGACTTCAGGATCGGGTCTTCGGTATCCCAAGCGTACAGCTTCACCGAACCGTCGTAGGCATCAACCGTTGCCTTGACCGAGTTCCTTAAGTAGTTCACCCGGCCGGTCATGGACAGGTCCTGGGCATTGGTCAAGGAGTCGGTGACGGCAGAATCCAGCTGTTCCTGCTGCGAGTATGGGAAGTCGTTAGACGTGGTGTAGCCATCAACGATCCACTGGACCCGGCCATCGACAATGGCTGGGTAGGCGCTGGAGTCAAGGGTCAGGTACGGGGCTACCTTGCTGACACGGTCGCGTGGGTCGCGATCGTAGAGGATCTGCGACTCGGAGTTGACCTGCTGGGAAAGCAGCAGATCTGTTGATGCGAACTTCAACGCGTAAACCAGGCGGTTGAACATGTTGCCCACGTTCGGGCCGCCGTCACCGGTGAAGGTGTATCGAGTGTCCTGGTTTTCGCCGCCGGTACCTGGGCGGTCCAGCTCCTGGTCGGTCCAGCCTTCGTCTGGACCGCCGACAACCGAGTATTCCGGGGAATTTTCGCCAAAGTAGATGCGTGGCTCGTAATCCTTGTCGGTGATCAAATCACCTGACGTTGGGATACCGCCGAGCATGAAGTCTGGTCGGCCGCCGGCAGCAACACGATTGCCGTAAGCAGCCACCAGTCCATAACCGTGGGTGTAGTTGATGTGCTGGTTGACCCACGTGTCGGTCGGGTCGACGTTGACTTCACGAGCCGCGATGACAGTGTCTTCAACCTTGCCGTCAATCTTGTAGCGGTCAACGTTCAGGTTCTTCGGGAACGTGTAGTACCCGCGGAATTGCTGAAGCTGTGCAAAGGCGGTTGAGACCAAGTTAGGATCCAGCAAGCGGATATTAGCGGTCGTTGCGGTTTCCTCGGCCAAGGCATTTTTCTCGGTGGAGATCTTGGCGTCGTAGTCGGTGACTTCAATGTCATCAAGACCGTAGGCCAGACGAGTCATTTCGATGTTGCGATCGATGTAGTCGCGTTCAAGTTCACGCTGCGAAGGAACTACCTGATACTGCTGCACCAGGAACGGGTAGACACCGCTGACCACAATCATGGTGACAACCAGCATTGCTGTACCGATCAATGGAATTCTCCAGCGACCGGTGAACGCGGCAATAGCGAAGGTGATAGCGATCAAGATCGCGATAATAGCCAGGATCATCTGCGCAGGAATGACTGCGTGCACGTCCTTGTAAAGCGCACCAGCAACGCGGCCTGACTGGTCGGTGAGTGTTTCATACTGGCCGATCCAGAAATTAACTCCCTGAAGCACCAGGAACACGGCAACAACGATTGCAGTATGGACGCGAGCTGCCTTGCCTACGGTGATTCCGCCACGTTCTTCAACCCGGATTCCGCCATAAAGATAATGAGTCAACAGTCCGGCAACACCGCTCAAGAGCACCACCGAGACCAGGAATCCGATGATCAGGGCGATAAATGGCAACGAGAAGATGAAGAAGCTCAGGTCCATGTTGAACTGAGGATCGTTGCTGCCAAATGGAGTCTGGTTGAAGAAGAGCAGCACGGTCTGCCATTGGCCGGCAACTGCCACCGCGGCGAAGATGCCGACAACCAGCGGAATGCCGACCATCAGGAAACGGCGGATAGGTTCCAGTTGCGATTGGTAGCGTGACATGGAATCAGGTTGATTCGCATTCGGCGCATACACCGGACGGTGCTTGTAGGCGCTGCGCATCGAGAACCACATAGGTACGGCCATCAGCACCAAGGCGATCACGAAGATGATTAACTTGGCGACGCGTTCAGTCCAGTAAACCTGCGAGAAACCCAGCTGGTTGAACCAGAGGATATCTGCATAGAAATTCGACAAGAAAACGAAAACCGCAACCAAAATAACCACCGCAAAGATGGTCAATGTCAGGGGTGACACTTTCTTGCCAGATGGGCTGGAAGGCCTTTGCGGTTCACGAGGCCTTGGCGGGCCTCCGAACGGACTATCCGATCCGTATGACACTATCTATTCCTTACCTTGGGTTCTCGCTGCATCGAAGCGGCGGAACTCGTGTACCTAATTCTTAGACGAACGAATAAAAGCTTTTGATCCTTGCGTCACATTCTTCCCCTGACGCGGGGCTAAATCTATTCACATGTCGCAAAGTTTGCGGGATTCTCACCGTCAGCAATTTTCGTCAGAGCCGTTCGCGCCTGGGAGAGCGTCGAAATCTTCAACACGTTCAAACCATCGGGAACCCTGCCCACGACCTCGTTGCAGTTATCTGCTGGTGCCAGGAAAATCGTGGCTCCAGCATTTTTTGCGGCAACCATCTTCTGTGCGATGCCGCCAATCGGACCGACCGTGCCATCCGCGGAGATCTCGCCCGTTCCGGCGACATGATGATTGCCTGCCAACGACCCATCGGTCAGGCGATCGATAATGCCCAAGGCAAACATCATTCCGGCACTCGGCCCGCCAACATTCTGCAGCCCGAATTGAACATCAATCGGGAATTTATGTTCCGTGCTCAGGTAGACACCGAGCTGTCGCTCGCCGTCGGCCTCGTCGGTTTTCACTGGAACGGCAACGTCCTTATAGTCGCCGTTCTTATCCTTGCGGCCCACGATGAGTTCGGCGGGCTTGTCTCCGTTGGAGTTCAGCGACTTCTTCAGCTCTTCCAGCGAACTGATGTCTTGGCCGTTGTACTTCAAAAGACGGTCGCCCTTTTTCAATGACTTGCTGTTGGTTCCGGCCGAGAAGTCTGCCACGGCCAGCCAGGTCTTGAAGTCGTAGCCCAATTCGCTCAGTGCCGCCGCGATGGCCAGATCTTGCGATGAGGTCATCATCTGGTCATTCTGCTCATTTTGCTGTTGGCTAGACGAGCCGTGGGCAAGAATCGTTTCTTCGGGGACAACGTCCTTGTTCGGATTCAGCAAAGCTTCCAGGACCACGGGAATGGTGACTCGATTCTGGCCGCCACCCTGTACATAAATGGTCAACAGGTCCAGCTCGCTTTGCGAGGGGAAGGTCTTCTCCCCCGCGATCGAGATGACATCTTTCCCGTTATCTTCGTCTTTGCCCAGGGTGTTGAAAACCGGCCCCGGAGAACGAATCATGAAATTGGTCGGGAGGAACATCATAATGCCGATGAGCAGGAGAGCCACAACTCCGGCACTGGTGCGTTTAAGGGCTTTGGAACCTTGGGGCGCTCGGCCAAATTCGCCAAGCGCTTTATGCGAGTCTTGTGGTTCCCGTTCGTGCACTGATCTTGCTCCCGCCAACTGTCAAAAAAGATGCGGATCCTTCCTTGCGGAGTTCACCACTCTTAGCCTACTGAAGCTTCGAGGCTTAAGGCATCAGCAATGAGGCGTATTCAGTGTGCCGAAAGCGAACTGTCGCCAAGATCCGTGGGAACTCATAGCAAGGCGCGGTAGTTTTAATGTCATGGCACAGAACCCCCCGAATAACCGCCCGAACGGCGACGACGACGATAACAATCAGCAGGATCCATTTTCTGCCATGTTCGGTCAGCTCTTCGGTGGCGGATTTGATCCCAACAATCTTCCTCCGCAGCTTCGCGATGCGCTAGGCGCCCAGGGCGACCCTGAAGCAATGCAAAAGATGATGCAGCAAGCCCAGGCAATGATGTCGGCCATGATGAGCAACAACGCCTCATCCGGTCCGGTGAATTGGAAGCTCGCCTCGGATACCGCACTGCAGGCTTATGCAAGCGACGATCCGGCAGTTTCAGAATCCCGGCAGAGCGCCATCAGCGACGCGTCGAACTTGGCTGACCTGTGGCTGAACAATTCGACATCGTTCGAATCCAACGGGCAAGTCACCGAAGTCTGGACGCGCAAGCGCTGGTATGACAAGACTTTGGCCACGTGGAAGCAGGTCACCGAGCCGGTGGCCGAATCGGTGGCAACTGCGATCACCTCCGCCATGAAGGAACAGATCCCAGAAGAGATGAAGGGAATGCTGGGCAACTCCGATGGCATGTTCCGGAACCTTGGAGCGAGCATGTTCGGCATGCAGCTGGGCACCGCACTCGGCGGGTTGGCAACGGATGTTCTCGGCGGCACCGATATCGGCCTTCCGCTGGCCGGAAGCACTCCTGGAATCATCGCCACCAACGTCGCCAAATTCGGTGAAGGTCTGGAGATCCCAGAGCAGGAAGTACTGCTCTATGCGATCCTTCGCGAGAACGCCCATGCACGCTTGTTCAACCGTGTTCCATGGTTGAGTTCCAAGCTCATTGGCGCGGTCGAATCCTACGCTCGCGGCATCCACATCGATATGTCGCGGATCGAAGAAGCGGTTCGTGACATCGACCCATCCAATCCTGAAGCGCTGCAGTCCGTATTGGGTGAAGGGCTATTCACCCCGCAACGCACTGAGCAGCAGGAAAAGGCTCTGGAGAATCTTGAGCTGACTCTGGCCCTCATTGAGGGATGGGTTGATCATGTCGTTTCCCTGGCGGCTGCGAACCTACCGTTTGCCGAGCATCTTCGCGAAACGATGCGGCGGCGGCGCGCCTCCGGCGGACCGGCAGAATCCGCCTTTGCATCGCTGGTTGGACTGGAGCTCCGTCCGCGTAAGCTGCGTGAGGCCGCAGCCCTGTGGCAGCACCTTCACGATGAGCGTGGGATCGATGGACGCGACGCCGTCTGGGACCACCCGGATCTTATGCCAACCCAAGAAGATCTGAAGGACCCAACGACCTTCACCCAGCGTCGTGAGCTGGCCGCAACCGAATTCGATGACTTCGATGCGGCCTTGGACAAGCTGCTTTCCGGCGAGTTCGACAATGTCGAGCCAACGACCGACCAAGAGAATCCAGGGGAACCAACGGATCCTCAATCGCCAAAAGATCCAGAAAAATAATCGTCGGTTTCCAGACTGCGGGGAGCAACGCTTAGGCGTTGCTCCCCGCAGTTGCACTATGTGCTCTTACTCGGCATCGTCGCCAAAACCGTCGAGTTCATCCGTTGATTGGCCAAGTTCTCTTGCGTGAGAGCTATAGCCCGCGTGAAAAGCATCCAGGTACAGGTCGGCTTCGGCTCGCCTCTCGAACTTATTGAGCAGCTTCTGGAATTCAGGACCGTGCCCGGTACTCGGGGACGCCAAGTGGGCCAGTTCATGCACCAGGACGTAGTCGCGGACCCATGACGGCATGTGTTGGAGTTTTGATGAGAGCCTGATGCTCCGCTGCTGGTACGACGCTGAACCCCATCGCTTATTCTGATTGGTTACCCATCGCACTGATGATGGCGCTGCCAGGCCGCCGAAGTAGTGCCGGTCCAACTCATGCGCCCTGCGTTCCAACGCGTTGTCTGTGTGCCCGTCGGTGCGCCGTTGGCGGTTCTGGCGATATTTCTTGAGCATCTCTTCAATGAATGAGCGCTCAGTTTTCTCATCAAGTGCAGCCGGAACCTGGATGATCAGGGTGTCATCGCGCCATTGGGAAGAAATAGTCTTTCGCCGTTTGGTGGAACGCACCACCCGAACTGGTATGTCGTCAGGAGCAACAAATTCAAATGTACTCGGTGAAACAGGCATGGATTTCGGCTCCTTGCATCAGCTGGGCGGTCTTCGGGCTGCGATATGGCTAGCAAGCCCCGGTTCCTACGCTAAAGAACCAATGGATGCGATCAATTCATCCATCGCGAACTGTGAATAGCGATTAACCCCGGTGGGATCCAAGGACCGCAAGGACTGCTTCGCCGTAACGTTCCAGCTTGCTGCGCCCGACACCTGCAATCTTGGATAGGCCTTGCAAAGAGTCCGGTTGGTGTTCCGCAATGGACATCAGCGTGGCGTCGGTGAAAATCACGAATGCCGGAACCGAATTCGAGCGGGCAATTTCCGATCGCCAATTGCGCAAGCTATCAAACAAGGCTTCGTCATAGGCAGCGGGACATGAAGCACAGCGCTTGAGCTTTCGCTCCTTGGCGCTGGTCAGGAACGACCCGCAGTTGGTGCAGACGGCCGGAATGAGTTTCTGTTCGCGTTTCTTATACGTCGTTTGCTGTCGGCTGCTTGCCTGGCGGACGGACTTGATTCCATCCAGGAATCGCGATGGATAGCGGTGGGCTCGTCCGCCGGGAGTGCGCGCGAGTGACCATGATAGGAACAGATGCTTACGCGCACGGGTGATGCCCACGTAAAGCAGTCTGCGTTCTTCATCAAAACCTGCTTGATCCTTGGCATAGGAAATTGGCACCAGCCCTTCGCTGAGGCCAACGAGGAACACCGCATCCCATTCCAGGCCCTTTGCTGCGTGGAACGAAGCCAAGGTGACGCCGTCCAGCGTCGGCGCATGCTGGATGGCCACACGGTCTTCAAGTTCCTTCACCACATCATGCAAGGTTGCTTCGGTGCCTTGCTCTGTTTTCAGGGCTACAACTTCATCTGCTAGTCGCACCAGCGCGGAGAGGGATTCCCACCGCTGTCGCACCGCCCCGGTACCTCCACTGGGTGCGTTGGCCGAATAGCCATGGGAGGAAAGCACATCGCGCACCAGCTGCGATACCGATGTCTCGGCGGCAACGCTGAGGGCAGCTCGCAGAGCCAGCATGCCTTCTTTGACTTCCCGGCGCGAGAAGAAGCGCTCGGCTCCGCGCATGACATAGGGAATTGAGTGAGCTGACAGTGCTTGTTCAAAGGCTTGGGATTGGCCGTTGGTGCGGTAGAGAATCGCAATCTCGGAAATGTCTTGGCCTTCACCCATCAATTTCTTGATGCGCTGGGCGACTTCTTCCGCTTCGTTCTCATCGTCCTTGGTCTCAAAGAATTCCGGGCTCGGGCCATGATCGCGCTGGGCAATGAGCTCCAATGGTTCAGGCCACGTGACGTTGCGGTCGGGCACAGAGGATTCAATCCGGCGCGTCGAAAGGACCTTGTTTGCCAGATTCACTACTTCTGGCGTGGAGCGATAGTCGCGGACCAGCTTGACGACCTTGGCTTCTGGGAACCGAGTACCGAAGTTCAACAGGAAATCCGGCCGAGCGCCTGTGAAGGAATAGATGGTCTGAGACGCATCACCGACAACGCACAGTTCGTTGCGCTGCCCCAGCCAAAGGTCCAGAAGCCGCTGTTGAAGCGGCGAGACGTCCTGGTACTCGTCCACGACAAAGTGGCGATACTGCTGGCGAACGTGGGCAGCTACTTTTTCGTTATCTTCAAGAATGGCAATCGTCAGCAGCAGGACGTCTTCGAAATCGATGACTCCGCGATCGTCTTTGAGCTCTTCGTAAGTCTGGAAGATCCTTGCCATGCTCACCGGCTCCAGGCCGTTGGGCATCTCCCGGGTTGCGGCGATCTTCGCGTAGCTTTCCGGAGTATGCATCGAGACCTTCGCCCACTCGATTTCCGCGGCTAGATCGCGCACCATGGCACGATCACTTGAGATGCGCAGCCGTCGAGCGGCTTCGGCAATGAGCGGCGCCTTGTGCTCGACGAGATTGGGCAGGGTACCGCCAATGGCCTGGGGCCAGAAGTACTGCAACTGGCGCAAGGCGGCCGCGTGGAAGGTTCGAGCCTGTACGCCTGGCGCGCCCAGCTGGCGCAATCTGGTCCGCATTTCCGCGGCAGCACGAGTGGTAAAAGTCAACGCCAGAACGCTGGTCGGATTGTAGATTCCCGTGTGCACGCCATGGGCAATGCGGTGGGTAATTGCCCTGGTCTTGCCGGTTCCTGCGCCTGCCAGAATACACAATGGACCGCTGAGCGTTTCAGCTGCCTGCCGTTGTTCAGCGTCCAGTCCCGCCAGCAAGTCCTGTACTGGTGGAGCGTCGTGTTCTGTCACTTGTTCAGGGCCTCCGGAAGGGGTTCTCCGTACCAACTACGGATTAGTGCGTGCGCTATGGAAACGCCACGCGGTATGTCAATTGTTCCCGATTCCAAGGCAACGCGCAGTTCCTCTCGGCTGAACCAGCGCAGGTCCTTGATCTCAGCGCCGTCAGGAACCAGTTCTTCGCTCGTGGCTTCCGCTGCGAAACCGAGCATCAGTGAACGGGGCAACGGCCATGGCTGCGAGCCACGGTATGCGACCTCTCCTACGTGGACGCCGGATTCTTCAAACACTTCACGGCGAACCGCTGATTCCAGCGATTCACCTGCCTCGACAAAGCCCGCCAAGACCGAATACATATGCGTTCTGAATGTGGCATTGGCACCGAGAAGGATTCGATCCTGCTGATCAATGACCGAGGCGATAATTGCCGGATCGGTGCGAGGAAAGAGTTCATGGTCGTTTATCACGCAACGTTGGCCCCAGCCAAAGGTCGAGGAACGAACTTCCGAACCGCATTGCGGGCAAAAGCGCTCGGCTCTAATCCAGTTGGAGATGGCTTGGGCCTCGACCAGCAGCTCGGCTTGAAGCTGAGGCAAGACAGTGAAGGCCTCGCGCAAGGAAATCCAGCGCTCAATAGCCAAATGAGCGTAGTCCTCAGCCTCGACGATCGCCAATACGAAATCTGTCGATTCAGCGGTTCCCAGATACACCTGGCGTTCAGATTCAGTGAGCACGTAGTCAGGTCCGCTGATGAAGAAAAGCTCGGTACCCGTCGAGGCGGCTCCGTGCTCGGAAATCAGCATGACTTTGGTCGTTCTCAGGGCGAGTTTCTCGCTGAGCAGCTCAGGGTTCGGCCGTTCGGTCAACGGGCGTTCGATGAGCGACTGCGCAAACGGCAGTCCCTTGATTGGAGTTTGATAATTCTCTGCCAAAGCCATACTACTAACCTAGTGCACCCGGACCTCCACTCCCCTGTTTCGAACCGGGTGTGGATAGCCACGTACCGGGAATTTTCTTGTCAACCCTGAACATTGCCGGTGAATCCCACCATATTCTGTGCGTCATTCAGCCTCTAAGGTCACGAATTCGCATACGGTGGAACATGTGAAACGCTCTGCCATGGAACTCGCCGCAATTGCCACCGCCGCCGTCCCCGGATTAGCCCCGGTTGGTTTCGCGGCGCTGTCAGACGACGCAGAAGATTTTGATTCGGCTCTCGTCGTCGATGCGCTCAAGCACCGGTGGCGTGTACGTTCGCCACGCCACGATGAAGCAAGCATGCGCCTGGAGGCCGAGCTATCAGCACTGCGTGCTTTCTCGGCCAAGGTGCGAACCTCGTTGCCGTTCGCGCTCCCAGCTGTTGCTGGCACAGTCCGCCAAGGATCCCTGCGTACTTTTGTCTACAAGGACATGCCAGGACATGTGCCGACGTTGGATGAACTTGTCGATGAAGGAAGCAACCTAGCCAAGGCACTGGGACAATGCATGGCTGCTATCCACCAGATTCCTGATGAAGCCGTGGAAGTTGCTGGCTTGCCGACCTATTCCGCAGACGAAGTGCGTCAGCGCAAGCTCAATGAGCTCGATACCGCGGCGGCCACCGGCAAAGTGCCTAGCCGTTTGCTGCGCCGCTGGGAACACGCCATGGAGGATGTTGCTTTGTGGCGTTTCAACTCGGCGGTGGTTCATGGCGACTTTGATGAAGAGCAACTGCAGATTTCGCATTCCAGCATTACAGCGGTTAAGGGCTGGACGGACTTGCATGTCGGCGACCCCGCAGATGATTTCGCGTGGCTCTCCGCCATCGAAGATCAGCAGTTCACTGACCGTGTTTTCTCTTCCTATGTTGAAGCACGAGGCAAGGCCGCCGATCCGCACATCATGCGTCGTGCTGCCCTGGCCGCGGAGTTCGCATTGGCTCAGTGGCTCGTGAAGTCCCTTGATTCCAAGGATCCGCAGCGTATCGCCGAAGCCGATGAAATGCTGCAGGAACTTGATCACGACATTGCAGAATTCGGTGGACAGCCGTTGTCCGTCGTCGAGGCGCCACGTCCGTTGTCCCCTCAGGCATCTACGCCAGCGCAAGACGCCACCGACGAGGACAGCAAGACGGCTCCAGAAGATTCGAAGCCCGCGCCGCAGCCATCGGCAGCATCGACTAACCCACGGATCAATACGGCAAAGGTCACCGCGCTCTCCGACCCGGCGCCCGCCTCGGAGAGCTCCACCACAGCACCAGCTTCCAGCGCCGAGTCCAAGACCTCAGATGATTCCGTTGCGCCGAAGCCAACCGCGAATCAGGCGGAAGAACCCAGCAACGCAAAGCCCGAACCAGTCTCCAAGGCTGGTTTGGAATCGGCTCCTGCAGCAGATTCCTCCGCCGCGCCAGAAGCAAAGAAGACCCAGGACGATCCTGAAATCGCCAAGCCTGCTTCCGAGTCGGAAAAGGCCAAAGATGACGAGGACGGCGCCGAAAAGTAACCCTTTCGGGCTACCTGGCGCCGCCTTGCCTTAGCTTTCGAGCTGCTCGAACGCGCTGGAGATCATTGCTTCCAGCTCCGCTTCATCGGACAGGTGTTCTGCACGCACGGTGATGCCGGCCGCGACGTAGTAGAACGCTGCCTTGATGTCATCAAGCTCGATGCCATGCAGGCGCGACCATCCCAGGCGGTAGACCGCGAGCTGAACCAATTTGCTCTTCAAGTCTTTTCCATGCGGGACGCGTCCGGTCTTCCAGTCCAGCAACAGCCAAGTGCCATCGTCCATTTGGAAGACGGCATCAATTCTGCCTCGCACCGCCACCGGTCCGACGCGAGTCTCCAATGGAACCTCGACGTAGGCTGGCTGCAGTTGCGCCCATTCGCTGGCGAGGAATGCTTCCTTCATTGATTCCAGGTCCAGGGCTTCATCCAGATAGCTGTCCGCGGGTTCGACAAGATCCCCGAGATCAAGCATCGAGGTCTTTTCGTAGAATTCCTCAATCCATGCGTGGAATGCCGTGCCTCTGCGGGCTGCCAGCCCTGGGCGTCGCGGCACAGGACGGCGAAGATTCTCTAAGACCGAGATCGGGTCTTCGGCCAATTCAACGAACAGCGAGGCACGCACATGTTCCGGAGCTTCGATGGCTCGCTCTCGGTTGCTGAGGAATTCACGCTGGGCCAGAAGCTTCTGGGCCTCATCAAGCCACTGCTGCCCCTCGACGCTCACAGGCTGATAACATTCCTGCGCTGCCAAGACATCATCAGCGATTTCTTGGACAACCGCTCGTCGCGAATAGGCCGATTCGCTATCGTGCATGCCGCCGGTAACCTGTGGCCCGTCCAAAGGATCATAAGGCCATAGGGCTTCCAGCGGGGTCAGCCTATTGGGGTTCTGCTCGGGCGCATCCTCTTCATCAACCCAGATTCCGATTTCCGCTTTTGGATCAGGCCCCTCGGCCAGAGGCTTCAACGCCGTGAAGAACTCTGAAGCCTCGGTAGGCTTGCTTCGCGTCGCCGTCCAAATGCTGCTGCTGCAGATCAGCAGGGACTTGGCACGGGTGACCGCAACGTAGGCCAGCCGGCGTTCCTCATCGATATGGTGATCTTCAACCTGATCCTTGAACAGGGATTCAGCTTCCAGGAGCTCCTTGAGCGCCGGCTGATCCGTGTCCCACTGCGGCAGGTCCTTGGCGTCACCGCGCAGCGGCCACGGCAGCGCTTTATCCCCACTGGTCCATCGATCTGATTGGGCGCCCGGGAAGACTCCGTCATTCAAGGACATCACAGCAACAATGTCCCATTCCAAGCCTTTCGAGGCGTGGACGGTCAGCAACTGCACCGCCTGGGGATCCGCATCCTCGCTGGGCAATGGCAAGCCTTTTTCTTTTTCGGCGGCTTGCTCCAGCCACATCAGGAATCCGGCGAGCTCCACTCGTGGAGCGTTGCGGCAATATTCGCGAACGACATCGGCAAAAGCATCAAGGTTTGCCCGCGAAACATCGCGCTCGACCCACGGACGTACTGCTACTTCAATATCGAGATTCATGGCCCGCTCGACTTCTCGGATCAGGGTTTCCAAGTCATCGTTGGCCATCAAGCGCAATGAAGCCAGCTCTTCTTTCAGCGCAGCCAATCGGATTCTGCCCTCGGTGCTCAGGCTTCTGCCATCTGAGCTACTCCACCCTTCCGGAGGCAGAAAGTCCAGTGCTTCAATGAGGCTGGCGGCATCGTTGAGCTCTGCTCTCGCTGTTTCGACAGCTTCAGCCTCAGCGGATTCTTCCGTGATGGCGCCACTGGACCGCAATCCGTGGGAGCGACGCCGTTCGAGTTGTCGTGACCAGTCGGCGAATGCTGCAAGGTCGGCAGCGCCCATGCGCCACCTGGCTCCGGCGAGCAGGCGCATCAGCTTGTCCGAGCGCAATGGATCCACCAGAACATGGAGGCACGCCACAAGGTCGGTAACCTCGGGAGTGCTCAATAGCCCTGATAATCCCACCAACTGGTATCGAATACCACGCTGGGCGAGCACCTCGCCCATGATGCCCAGCTGGCTGCGGTTTCGCGAAAGCACTGCGCTCGTTTTTTCCGCCTGGGGATCACGTTGATGCTCGGCCTCAATCAGGTCCGCAATCGCTTCGGCTTCCTGGCGTACTGTGGCACACCGGTTGAGCACTACGCGTCCTGGCTGGGCAAAAGCGGACGGTTCCAAAGGCTTGACAGTGACCGGTCCAGAGTGGGCGACTCCCCCGGCAGTAATCTGGTTGGCCGCCGACAGCACGTTCACCGTATTTCGCCAGGCGATCGTCAGGTGCTTGACGTGGGCGATTTCGCGCTGCTCCCCGCGAACGATGGGGAAGGTTTCGGGGAACCGGAACAGCTGCCCGGCGCTCGCGCCTCGGAAGCCGTAGATCGATTGATTGGGGTCGCCCACAGCGGTCACTGGATGGCCCTGCCCGTAGAGCTGTGAGAAGAGAACCATCTGCGCGTGGGATGTGTCTTGGAATTCATCAAGCAGCACGACTTGATGACTGGTTCGTTCGGCGAGCGCGGCGGCAGGGACTTCCTGTGCGATTCTGGCCGCGTGGGCGACGAGGTCTCCGTAGTCCATCACGCCCAGCCGCTTCTTTTCGCGCGTATATTCCTCGGCCAATTCAGCGATGGTTGCTCTCGATGCGAGTTTGTCGATGAGCTTCAATGCCGCCTGCGTCGGGGCTTTGTCCTTTTCCGCATCCATGGGCAGGGCTCGCAGCGTTGATACGAGGTCATCGATCCATTGGCGGGCTTCCGGGGCAGTGGCCAGATGTTCGGAGGCTTCGGAGCTGAAAGAGACGATGGCATCGATGAGGGTACTGCTGGCACTGTTCAAGTGCTGGTAGTCCCCCGTGTATTTCTCCAATACGGAATGTCCCAGCTGCCATGATTGGGCTGCGCCAAGCAGGGCACT
The DNA here is from genome assembly GCF_012221945.1 of Glutamicibacter mishrai. NCBI lineage: Bacteria > Bacillati > Actinomycetota > Actinomycetes > Micrococcales > Micrococcaceae > Glutamicibacter > Glutamicibacter mishrai. Next base: position 440,953 of record NZ_CP032549.1, read on the forward strand.
GTCTTCCTCCAGCCCCAGACGCAGCCCATGATCCTGGACCAAGGTGTTGGCGTAGGAGTGATAGGTGGAAACGGCTGGGTCGAGGAAGTCGCGAGTCTCTTCCTGGCTCAATAGTCCTGCGGCTACGAGCTGGGCGATCTTGGCCCGGATTCGCAAAGACAGTTCTCCCGCGGCTTTGCGGGTGAAGGTGACACCGAGGATTTGTTCTGGACGCACTAGTTGGTTGGCAACCAGCCAGACAACTTTGTCGGCCATGGTTTTGGTTTTTCCGGAGCCTGCTCCAGCGATGACGAGCATCGGTTCCAGCGGGGCGGCGATGATTTCTGCCTGCTGCTCGGTAGGAGGGAACTTCTCTCCTAATGCCTGCGACAGTTCTTGAGGGCTGTACTTGATGGTGCTCATCGTTCGGTGACCTGTCGTCCTTCAGTGCACAGTGGGCAAATTTCCGGCAGTGTGCAGTTGCCCAGTATTCCGGAGGCACCCGCGACGTGCCTAGTTATGAATTCGTTGTTGCCCATCAGGTTCGCGGCCTCCAGAATGAGGGTTCTTGCCCAATCATCTTCCCCCAGCGAGGGCTGTTCCCTGATCGTGGGGCTCTTGGTGTTCGTGCCGACGTAGACCAAGGATGCTCCGGCTGGCTGGTCGGACAGCTCAGCAGTCTGGTCATGTTCTTTGAGCGCTCCGAGCTGAATGGCCGTTTGATAAACGCCAAGCTGTGGATGCTCAAGAGTGTCGTTCTTGCTGGGCGCCATCGAACCGGTTTTGAGATCAACCACGGTAACTTTGCCGTTGGCATCGGCCTCGACACGATCGATAATGCCTCGCAGCTGAACCTGTGTCCCGTCGCTCGTGGGCACGTCAATCTGGAAGGGCAATTCGCGCGCGACAAGTTCGCGGCCTTCTTGTCTCATCGCGATGCAGTATTGGGCGAATTTCTTGAGCATGAGCGTCGCCCGGTCGAAGTCACGCTGCCCTTCCCAATTCTCCAGCTTTTCCAGCTCCGGCCACCGCTGTTCCAGGATCTGCTGGTATTCGGAGCCGCTGGCTTCCGGGTGTTCTTCAGCGATGGAATGGATCAGGGTGCCCAGGGAGGCGGCAAAGTCGTGGGCTGCTGTTCCGCCCGCGCTTTGGACGAACCAATTCAGCGGGGACTTCACCAGCGTTTCGACCTTCGACGGAGAGACCCGTCTTGGCTGGCCTTCCGGTACTACCGGGCCGGTGGAGGACAGCGCGCGCAGTCCCCACCACTGCTCCGGGTGGGCACCGCGAACCGCATGCTCGGACTTGGCCAGCTGGGCCAGGACATTGACGGCGTCGTTGTATTGCTCGGCCGGGTTGAGCCCTTCGGGCGCTGGTATGGCACCGAGCTGTGCTGCTTTGCTCTGTTCAGCAGTTTTGCGCAATTCGGCCACGAGTGTCGGCAATGAGCGCAGGCGCGGTACGGGAGTGGTGGCTCGCCCCTCGGTTCCTGGCGGGTCTACTAGATCCAGGAAGGAGGAAGGCTGGCTGTCTTCGTTATCCACCGCCGTGCAGATGAGTTGTTCGCCGGCTCGCGAGACGGCGTTGCTGAAGCTGCGCAATTCGTCATTTCTGATCTGGCGGACCAGGTGGGTTGGTGTCCGGGTAGCAAGGAACTCAAGGCCGTGTTCAACGACGTCAGCCAGGGCGTTAGAGCCTAACAGCTCGCCACGCAATCGCAGGTTTGGCCATGAGCCTTCCTGCAATCCCGGGATGAACACTATTGGCCATTGCTTTCCAGCTGCGGCAGCCGTGGTTAGCACGGTCACCATATGGCCGCCCGCCGCGCGAGTGGCCAAGGAGTCCATCGGCAACTCCTGATTGAGGATGTGTTCAATGAATTGGGGCACGCTGGCTCCGGGCAGCTGATCTACAAATCGTTCGGCTGCCTGGAACAATGACAGCACAGCGTCGAGGTCATGATCGGCGCGGCGCGCAGCCGTCCCGGTGCCCAGCGCCTCTTCGCGCCATGCTTGGGCCCGCCCGGATGCTTCCCACATGGCCCACAGCGCGGTTTCTGGTGTTGCTGTTCCGCTGGCCAGTTCGGACTTCAGCGCCCCGTACATTTTCAGCACTCGCTGCAAGCCGAAGGCGGGCTTGCCGAGGTCCTGAGCGAGTTCGGGTTCACGCAGGCAGGTTTCAAGCAGCTCCTGGCTGGAGCGCCGTCCGCCTTGCGCCGCTTCTTGTTGGCGCAGCAGCTGGCGCAGACGCCGGATTTCCAGCGCAGTGCTCATGCCGTAGCGGGATAGCAGGAGGTTCTGCATCAGCAATGGATCATCGGCCACTGAATCGTTGAAGGCCAGTTCCAGCAAATCCAAGAGGGGACGTACAGCCCCCTCATCTTTCAGCGGGATCTCGGCGGGAGGTACCTGCACGGCGATCCCCTGTCCTTCGAGGAACCGGCTATAGGAACGCACCTGCGATCCGTTGCGGACCACGATGGCGATGTCCGAGAGGCTGCGGTTTTCGAACAGGCTCAGTTGGACGATGCGTTGGGCGATATATCGCTCTTCGAGGGTCGAGTTTTCGAAGGTCAATGCCTGGCAGGTGTCGTCCTGTCCGGCGGTACGCGGTTCAATGCTGCGCCCGCGCAATCCGGCAGCCAGGGGAACCCGGCTGACGATGCGTTCCCATGCACCGGTGATACGCGGCGACATCCGGTGGCCGTGGACCAGCTCCAAGAAGGCTGCTTCTGCGGTACTCGAATAATTCTGTGCGAAACGATGCAGCTCATCGGTACGTGCTCCGCGGAATCCCTGGACGACGCTATCCGGTGCGGCGAAGGCTACCAGTGGACGGTCCTTGGCCAGCAAAGCCAGCAGTCGGTGCTGGGATAGCGTGGCTTCTTGAAGGTCGTCAACGAGCACCAGGGCAAGCCGGTCTTGTTCAGCGTGCAGGAATTCCGGGTGTTCTTCCAGAAGTTCGGCAGCACGGGTAATGAGTCCGGCGGGGTCGAAGGCTTCCGCGCTGCCCAGATCCAGCAGGTCGCGGTATTCTTGGTAGAACGCTGCCGCGGCAACCCATTCAGGCTTGGCGGCTTGCTCCCCAAGATCATGGATATCGGCAGGTTCCAGTCCTAATTCTGAAACACGATCAAAAAATTCACGGATCTCTTTGCGGAACCCCCGAGTCTCGATGGCAAGTTCCAGCTCGCTGGGCCACTCCGGTCCCTTGGTCAGGCCCGAGGCATGCCCTTCAAGCAGGTTGCCGATGAGGGTATCTTGTTCCGGCCCGGACAGCAGTCGAGGTGATCGTTCCAGGTAAGGCAGGAGTCCTTCAACGCGGGCCCTGCGAATAAGGTCAAAGGCATAGGCTGACCACGTGCGTACAACTGGCTCGGTGAAGGTGCGTTTAGCCCGGCGGCTCAGGTCATCACGGATGGAGGCGGCCGTCAGTCGAGTAGGCGCGATAATGAGCAATGATTGCGGATCAAGCCCCGCGTCAAGGTGCCACACCGCTGTGCTGATCAGGGTAGTGGTCTTGCCGGTCCCCGGCGCACCGGTGACGAGCACCGGCCCGCTTACGGACTGAAGCTGGTCCACGATTTCCTGCGAACCCGATTCGGTCCCATCTCGCGTTTCATCCATGGTTATAGTTCATCATCCAATGCGGACATTTTGGGGTTGCCCAGTGACAGTCTGAGGATATCTATCTTGTGCCATTGGGACTCCGTAGGGTTCCAGCGAAGTTTCTTGATTTCGACGCGACGGTCCGGGCGGGCAAGGCTTTCCTCATCCCAATGGACACGGGCTCTAGGCAGCAGCGGCTCCGCCATGCCTCCGTCCGCTCTTGTGACTCGCCACCATGGGGTGCCGTCGGGGGCGGTGGCCATGGCCTTGCCTACTTGGCGTGGACCTCCACTGCCAAGTAGCTCAGCAACGTCGCCGTAGCTGAGGACTGCTCCGGAAGGAATCAGCTGCGCCAGCTGGTGCACCGCTTGAACGTAATCGAGCTGGCTCGGCACTTCGGCATCTGTCATGGTTCTATTCTGCCAAGGAGCTGACGTTGATCCACAAAGGGCGCGTCTGGCGATGGCGGTGGCTTGATCTGCCTGTAGCGTTGTACCCATGAATGAATGGCATAAGGGCCTTGCAATTGGCTTTGACTTGGAAACTACCGGCGTTGACACCACTACGGCACGTATCGTGACCGCATCGGTCGTATTGCTGGACGAGCAAGGCAATGTCGTCAACCGTCGCGAGTGGCTGGTCAATCCCGAGGTGGAGATTCCCGAGGCGGCGACCGCGGTCCACGGAATTTCCACGGAAAAGGCCAGGGCCGAAGGCGCACCGGCAAAGCAGTCAGTCCAGGAAATATTACAGCTGTTGATGTTCGCCTCGGAGCAGTCCCCCATTGTTGCGTTTAACGCTTCCTACGACTTCTCGGTGCTCTACCACGAGGCTGTCCGCTACGATCTGCCGCCATTCTTCCCCGGAAATGTCATCGACCCATTCATCATTGACAAGCAGGTCGACAAGTTCCGCAAGGGGAAACGCACTCTGGCTGCGGCGTGCGAGTTCTACGGAGTCGTACTGGAGAATGCCCACACTTCTTTGGCAGACGCCATTGCCTGCGTGGCTGTTGCGCGGCAAATCGGCGAACGGTACCCGCAGCTGCAGGTTGATCCCCAAGTGCTGCACGGCTGGCAAATTGGCTGGGCCCGCGAACAGGCAAAAAGCTTCCAGGCCTACCTACGGAAGACGAAACCTGAGGCCGTAGTCGACGGCGCATGGCCGATCATGGAGGGATAGATCACAGGCAAACAAGCATCTGTGCCTCATTTCACAAGCCAATAAATCTCTGGTGCGTCATTCCGCGGAAGTCGATAGTTCATGTTCTGTCACAAATCGAAGAATAATCTTCGGGCAGCAAGGCTAAATGACTCCCAGCTAAGAATCTTAACCCGATTTTCACGCTTATTCGGGCGATTTTGTTCGATAATGGTTCAATGGAGGGTACTCTCTATACCCATTTGAGAACTGAAGGAACACGCCTAGTGATCACAGTTAGTGACCTGCGCAAGGTCTACCAGCAGGGCAGCAAAGATGTCGTTGCTCTTGATGGTGTCAGCCTTGAAGTCCCCACCGGGAAAATTCATGGCATCGTCGGACATTCGGGGGCTGGCAAGTCCACCCTTGTCCGCTGCTTGACCCTGCTTGACCAGCCAACTTCCGGCTCCGTTTCCGTTAACGGCAAGGAACTGACCAACGTCAGCTCTGAAGAGCTGCGCAATGCGCGCCGCCGTATCGGCATGGTGTTCCAGCACGCCAATCTCTTTGATTCGCGTACCACCGAGCAGAACGTTGCCTACCCTCTGGAATTGGTGGGAACCCCGAAGGATCAGGTTGCCAGCAAGGTCGCTGAACTTTTGGAACTAGTTGGCCTGTCCCAGTTCGCAAAGGCGTACCCATCCCAGCTTTCCGGCGGCCAGCGCCAGCGCGTAGGCATTGCCCGCGCGCTGACCACCGACCCGGATGTTCTTCTGTGCGATGAGCCAACCAGCGCTCTCGATCCGAAGACAACCGATGAAATCCTTGAGCTTGTCAAAGAACTGCGCGATCGTCTGAACATCACGGTTCTGATCATCACCCACGAAATGCACGTCGTGAAGCAGGCCTGCGATTCGGTATCCCTGCTCGAAGGCGGAAAGATCGTTGAGCATGGCGATATCGAAGCCGTGATCACCAACGCTTCGGGCCGCCTGGCTTCAACTTTGCTGCCACTTCCTGGCGATGCTCCTCGCGCTGAAGGATCCGGACCGATCCTCGACCTGCTCTACACCGGCCAGCAGGCCACTGAGCCAGTGATCTCTTCGCTGGCCCGCCAGTTCAATACCGATGTCAATGTTTTGGCTGGATCCGTCGAACAACTTGGTGAGCAGCAGTATGCCCACCTGCGCCTGCAGCTAAATGCGGACGCTGATTTGGAAGCAATCGTGAATCACCTGTCCTCCACCGGAATCGCAGTGACCGTGAAGGGAGCGAAGTAGTCCATGAATTTCTTTACTCCTACAGTCCTCAAGGCCATGGGCATTGCCACGGTTGAAACCCTTGAGATGGTAGTCATCTCGGGGATCATCACCGTCATCATTGGTTTAGTTCTCGGCATTCTTCTGCACGTGACCGGTAAGGGCGGCTTGACGCCTATTCGTTGGCTCAACGTCATCCTGTCGGCAATCATCGTGAACATCACGCGTTCGATTCCGTTCGCCATCCTCATGGTTGCATTGATTCCATTTTCCGCGATGGTGGTTGGCACGTCCCTCGGCCCAATCGCGGCCTCAGTGTCGTTGACCATTGGCACCATTCCGTTCTTCGCCCGACTGGTTGAAACAGCATTGCGAGATGTCTCTGCTGGCAAGGTCGACGCTGCCCTGGTCATGGGTTCCACCAAGATGCAGACCATCCGCAAGGTACTCGTACCTGAAGCCATGCCCGGCATCATCGCTGCTGTGACCACAACTGTGGTGACGTTGATCGGTTACTCGGCCATGGCTGGCTTGGTTGGCGGTGGCGGCCTCGGACGTATGGCTTACACCTACGGCTACACGCGTTACAACATGCCAATCATGATCACAACGATCATCATCATCGTGGTTCTGGTGCAGCTCGTGCAGATCATCGGCGACCTGATTGCCCGCAAGGTCGATCACCGCTAATCCCCCAAGATTTCCACCGGTTTCCGGTGGAGCCGTGGAATATGTCATGACACGGCACCCTCACTCGCAACCGTGCCCCACGGCTCGAAACCAAAGGAAGACAAGTTATGCGTAAGAAGCTCGCACTTGCAATCACTGGCATCGCCACCGCCTTCGCGCTGACCGCTTGCGGCAGCAGCGATCCATCGGCAGATGCCAACGCTACCCTGGACCCAGCCAACCCGGTCACCATCAAGGTCGGCGCCAGCCCGGTTCCACAGGCAGAGATCCTGAACTACATCGATGAGAACCTGGCCAAGGATGCCGGCATCGACCTGGATGTTGTGGAAATCGATGACTACGTCACCCCGAACACTTCGCTGCAGGACGGCACCCTGGATGCCAACTACTTCCAGACCGAGGCCTACCTGAAGACTGAGACCGAAGAAAAGGGCTACACCTTCGCTCACGGCGCCGGTATTCACGTTGAGCCAATGACCGTCTTCTCGAAGACCTTCAAGGACCCTAAGGACGTCACCGAAGGCACCACTGTTCTGCTGAACAACGACCCAGTGAACCAGATCCGCGGCATGCGCGTTCTGGAACAGGCCGGCCTGTTGAAGAACATCGCCGATGACGACGACATCCTGACTGTTGAGGGCGACAAGGAAAAGAACCCACTTGGCCTCAAGCTCAAGGATGCCAACGCCGAGCAGGTTGTTCAGTACTACAAGAGCGACAAGTCGATCGGTGTTGCCGTGATCAACGGCAACTTCATCGTCCAGGCCAAGCTGAACAAGGACGAAATCCTGGCTCAGGAATCCGGCGAGAACAACCCGAACGCCAACTTCCTGACCTGGCGCGACGGCGAAGAGACCGCAGCCATCAAGAAGCTCGAAGAGCTGCTGCACTCGGATGAGGTTCGCGCCTACATCAAGAAGACCTGGACCGACGGAAGCGTTATCCCAGCGTTCTAATCCAGTCTTCTTTCCCGGGTCACTGACCCGAGAGCACGACTAAACAAACTGCCCGAGTTCCTTATGGAACTCGGGCAGTTTTTGTTGGCCTGCGGCCTGTTCTAGCGCTTAGGCCTTGGCAGCGGCTGCAGCCTTCGCGGCTGCCGGCAACGCAGCGAAGATCTTCTCCATGGCAGCGTCATCGTGCGCCGCAGATACGAACCATGCCTCGAACACGCTTGGTGGCAGGTAGATGCCGGAATCAAGCATGGAGTGGAAGAACGGAGCGTAGCGGAAGCCTTCCTGAGCCTGCGCATCGGCGTAGTTGTGTACGCCCTTCTCGGAGGTGCCAAAGGCGACCGAGAACAAGGTGCCAGCGCGCTGGATGGAGTGATCCAATCCGGCCGCGTTGAAGGACTCGGTGATCGCGGCCTGCAGGGCCTCGGACTGCTTGCCCAGGTGGGCGTAGACGTCCTCGGTTGCATGAGTCAGCTGGGCGATGCCGGCGGCCATGGCGACCGGGTTACCGGAGAGGGTGCCTGCCTGGTACACGGGACCCAGTGGAGCCAGGTAATCCATGACCTCGGCGCGCCCACCTAGGGCAGCGGTTGGCAAGCCACCGCCAATGACCTTGCCGAAGGTGTACAGGTCGGCGGTCCAGTCCTCGACCTTGCCGGTCAAGCCCCAGTAGCCGGATGACGAGGCGCGGAAACCGGTGAGCACTTCGTCGAGGATAAGCAAGGCACCGTGCTTCGCGGTGGTCTCCTTGAGGAACTTGTTGAAGCCCTCTTCCGGAGTCACAACGCCCATATTGCATGGAGCGGACTCGGTGATCACAGCAGCGATGTTGGCGCCGTGTTCAGCGAAGGCGGCTTCGATGGCGGCACGGTCGTTGTACGGCAGCACCAGGGTTTCGGCGGCGGTGGCCGCGGTAACGCCGGCAGAGCCTGGCAGTGCCAGGGTGGCGACTCCGGAGCCGGCATCAGCCAGCAGCCCGTCGAGGTGGCCGTGGTAGCAGCCGGAGAACTTGATGATCAGCTCACGGCCGGTGAAGCCGCGGGCCAGGCGCACAGCGGTCATGGTGGCCTCGGTGCCGGTGGAGACCATGCGCACGCGCTCAACCCCACCCACGCGGGACTTGATCAGCGCACCGAGCTTGGCCTCATCCGGGGTGGAAGCGCCAAAGGACAGTCCGCGATCCACCGCGGCATGCACCGCGGCCTGGATTTCGGGGTGCGCGTGGCCGAGCAGCGCCGGACCCCACGAGCAGACCAGGTCAACGTATTCCTTGCCGTCGGCATCGGTGAGGTAGGCGCCCTTGGCACCAACCATGAAGGGTGGAATGCCACCGACCGAGCCGAAGGCGCGCACCGGGGAGTTCACGCCGCCGGGCATGACCTCGCGGGCCTCGGCAAAGAGCTGTTCAGAGTTCGACATCGGTCTTACTTACCTTCCTTGAGCCAGCCGGCAACTTCGGCTGCGTAGTATGTGAGGATCTGCTGGGCGCCGGCCCGCTTGATGGACAGCAATGATTCGAGCACCGATGCCTTGCGGTCGATCCAGCCATTGGCGCTGGCCGCTTCGATCATCGAGTACTCGCCGGAGATCTGGTAGGCGGAGACCGGTACCGGAGAGAATTCAGCGATATCGCGCACGATGTCCAGGTAGCTCATGGCAGGCTTGACCATGATCATGTCGGCGCCCTCGGCGATATCCAATTCGGCTTCGATCACTGCTTCGCTGCGGTTGGCCGAATCCATCTGGTAGGTGCGGCGATCGCCCTGCAGCTGGGAGTCGACGGCCTCGCGGAATGGGCCGTAGAAGGCACTGGCATATTTTGCGCTGTAGGCCAACAGGGATACGTCCTGGCGTCCGGCGGCATCCAGGGCCTGGCGGATCACGCCGATCTGGCCGTCCATCATGCCCGATGGGCCGAGCATGTGGGCGCCAGCCTGCGCCTGCGCCACGGCCATCTGGCCATAGATTTCCAAGGTCGCATCGTTGTCCACGACGCCGTTGGCATCAAGCACGCCGCAGTGCCCGTGGGAGGTGAATTCGTCCAGGCACACATCGGACATGACAACCAGTTCATCGCCTACTTCGGCGCGGACCGCGGCGATGCCCTGGTTGAGGATGCCCTGCGGGTCCAGTCCCGCGGAACCGGTTTCGTCGCGTTCCTCGGGGATGCCGAAGAGCATGATGCCGCCCAGTCCGCGTTCAGCGGCGTCGTTGGCGGCGGCCTTGAGCGAGTCCATGGAGTGCTGGAATACCCCTGGCATGGAGGTGATCTCGTTGGGCTGGCTCAATCCTTCGCGCACAAAGGCAGGGAGGATCAGCTGGCGTGCCGAAAGCTCGTTTTCGGCGACCAGCCGGCGAATGGCAGGATTCTGCCGCAACCGGCGGGGACGATGCTGTGGGAAACCCATCGCTCTACTTTCTATCTTGACTACTTGGTCTCTTCAGCCGCGGCAACGCTGCCTGGCTGAAGCAATTCTTTGGCCGCGCGGGCCAGGCCCTGCGGGGTTGGTTCTGACGCGATCGCATCCACCGGCAGGCCAACGGCCTTCAGCGCCTTGGCCGTGGGTGCGCCGATCGCGATGGTCCGCACTTTCTGGGGAATCCGGCCACCGGCCAGCTGCGCGAAACGTCGCACGATGCTGGGAGCCGAGAAGACGATCAGATCCATCTGACCCAGTTTCCCACCAATATTCCCCGGGTGCAGGACATTAACCGCCTCGGGCACCCGGGCAGCATCCACCGGGGTGCCGGCTGCTGGGGCATCCACGCTCTGGTAGGCGATCACTTCATCCACGGTGACCGGCTTGTCGGCCAGGGCGTCGGACAAGGTGGAGCTGGCCAGATCCCCGTGGGGATAGCAAATCACGGAGCCAGGTTCGGGACGCCACAGGTCGAGCATTCCGGCCGCCGACTGCACCTGCGGCTGGAAGTCCACGCTCCGCCCCAGCTTGGCGGCAATGGCCTGGCTGGTCTTTTCACCCACCGAGGCGATGCGCAGCGAGCTTGGCAAGGTTCGCGAGCCGAGCACCTGTTCGAGCACCTGCACGGTACTCACCGAGGTGATGGCCAGCCACGAATACCCGCCATCAACCAACCGCTGGGCCATCGTTTCAAGCTCCTGGCGGTCTTCGGGCCAGATGGCCGTAACCAGCTGGGCGCACCAGGAGGTGATGCCCAGCTGCTCGAACTGCCGCACCGTGGCTTCGGCTCGCGCCGGGTTGCGCAGGATCAATGCGTGGTAGGCCATGGGCGAAGGCTCTAGGCCAATCCGGCGATCACTGCGGCGCCATCGGCGATCATCGTGTTCGCCAGGTCGCGGCCCAGCTGCTGTGCCGACTCGACACCGTTGATGGTGCTGCGGGCGCTGCGGCGCATGGTCTGGGATCCATCGGGGTTGCAGGCCACGGCCTGGAGCACCAGCTCGTTGCCTTCCACGTGGGCCAGGGCGCCGATTGGTGCCGCGCAGCCGGCCTCCAAGGTGGCCAGCAAGGATCGTTCGGCGACTACCTGCAGGCGGGTTGCCTCGTCATCAAATGACGCCAGCGCCGCGTCGAGGGCAGCGTGGCCGGTGCCAGTGCTGCGCGTCTCCAGGGCGAGGGCTCCCTGCCCCGGGGCCGGGAGCATGATCGACGGATCCAGGTATTCGGTGATGTACTTTTCCAGGCCCAGCCGGCGCATGCCCGCGGCGGCCAGGATCACCGCATCCAGGTCGCCCTGGGTAGCGCGGCCCACGCTGCCGTCGTCCAGGGTTTCGCCGATGCCCTTGACCCGGCCCAGACGGGTGGGCACATTGCCGCGGATATCAACGATCTCAAGGTCCGGGCGATGGGCCAGCAACTGCGCGCCGCGCCGCGGTGAACCCGTGCCCACCTTGGCGCCCTGCGGCAGCTGGTCCAGTGAGAGCCCGTCATGGGAGCACAGGGCATCGCGCACGTCCTCGCGCTGCGGGATGCAGGAGAGCACCAGGCCCTCAGGCTGCGCGGTCGGCAGGTCCTTCAAGGAGTGCACGGCCAGATCGCAGCCCGAATCCAGCAGGTGCTGGCGCAGCGCGGCGGCGAAGACACCGGTACCGCCGAGGCTGGCCAGCGAACCGGTCACCACGTCGCCTTCGGTTTTGACCAGCACGGTCTGCACGCCCAGCCCGGAGATCTCCGAGAGCTTCTGCGCGGCCCAGCCGGTCTGGGTGGTGGCCAACGCGCTGCCACGGGTTCCTACGCGGAAAGTTTCGCTCATGCCTGGGGTACTCCCACTTCCGAATCGACCGCGGCGATGGTTGGACGCAGCGTCCCATCCAGGGCCCGCTTTTCGCAGCATCCCGGACGGCAGACATCAAACCACGGGCCGCCGGCCACCACCGACTGGCGGCCTTCGCGCAGGGCCTTGCCATCGGCGCCGAGCAGGCGTTCCTCGATCAGATCCACCAGCCCGGAGACGAAAGCCTGGTGGGTGCCCGGAGTCGCTACGCGATCAAAGGCCAAGCCCAGTTCCGCACAGGTGTCCTTGGCTTCAGTGTCCAGGTCCCACAGCACTTCCATGTGATCGGAGATGAAGCCGATGGGCACCACCACCACGCCGTCGACGCCGGCGGCCGCGTCGGCTTGAAGCGCGTCATTGATATCCGGTTCCAGCCATGGCGTGTGGGGCGCGCCCGAACGCGACTGGTACACCAGCGAATGCTCCAGGCCGGCGGCCTCCTGGACCTGGGAAAGGATGTATTGGGCCACCGCGCGGTGCTGGACGGTGTACAGGTTCTCGCTCTGTGCCGCGCGGATCTCTTCGGGCCCGGCGGCGTTGGCGTCGCTCAGCGGGATCGAGTGGGTGACGAAGACGATCTTGATCTCGCCCTCGGCCTTGCCGGCGGCTTCGAGCTGGGTCCGCACCGAGGCCAGCGACTGGCGCAGGCCCTGGACAAAGGGCTGCACGAAGGCCGGGGTGTCGAAGAACTGGCGCAGCTTGTCGACCTCGACCTCGTGGTCCAGGCCGGTGGCCAGCAGGCCCATTCCCAGATCCTCGCGGTACTGGCGGCAGGCCGAGTACCCGGCGTAGGCGCCGGTGCCCAGCATCAGCACCTTGCGGTGCCCGTCGTCGGCCAGCTGCTTCAGCGTGTCGTTGACGAACGGGTGCCAGTTGCGGTTGCCCCAGTAGATGGGCAGGTTGATGCCACGGCCGGCCAGTTCGCTTTCCAGCGCGGCCTTCAGCGCCCGGTTCTGCTCGTTGATCGGCGAAATGCCGCCATTCTTGCGGTAGTGCACGGCCACCTCTTCGAGGCGCTCGTCCGGGATGCCGCGCCCGCCGGTGACATTGCGCAGGAAGGGCAGCACATCGTCTTGCCCTTCGGGGCCGCCGAAGGAGGCCAGCAGCAGGGCATCGTACGCCTTGGGAATCATCCGGCCGTTCTGGTCGTACCCTTGGCGCGGGTCAAAACTCTGGCTCACTTCAATACCTCAAGCGCCTCGACGGCAGTGATCTTGCGTCCGGTGTAGAACGGGGTCTCTTCGCGGACATGGTGGCGGGCCTCGGTGTAGCGCAGGTGGCGCATCATGTCCACCAGGTCGATCATGTCGTCAGCTTCCAGGCAGATCTGCCACTCGTAGTCGCCGAAGGAGAAGGCGGCCACGGTATTGGCCAGGACGTTCGGGAATTCACGGCCCAGGATGCCGTGGTCGCGCAGCATCTTTCCGCGCTCCGCAGGATCCATGGTGTACCAGTCGGTGGAGCGCACGAACGGGTAGACGGTCATCCATTCCTTGGCGCGGATGCCCCGGGCGAAGGCCGGCGAGTGGTTCTTGGCGAACTCGGCTTCGCGGTGCACGGCCATGGTGGAGTACACGATCTGGGTGCCTTCCAGCAGCGCCGAACGGCGGATCTGGCGCATCGAGGCCTGCAGCAGCTGTGCCGATGGCCCGTGGACCCACACCATGATGTCGGCATCCTCGCGCATGGCCGAGACATCGTAGATGCCGCGCACGGTGGCGCCCTCGGCGGCGAGCTGCTCGATCAGGGCGTCGAACTCGGTGGCGGCCTCTTCGCTGCGATCGATCAGTTCAGAGCGCTTGAAGATGGTCCAGAGCGTGTAGAAGAAGGTCGGGTTCTCCCCCGCATTCGCCCGTTCATTCATAACCGGCGAATTGTGCTGCGGTGCGTTGCTCACGTGATGTTCTCCTTGATCTGGGGATCTGAAAATGGATGTTGGCATCCGAGGTAGTTTGCTTAGTTCCTAGCGGGCGCTGATAGCCACGGCACGGCGCGCCTGGCCGATCACCCTGGCCAGGCCGGTGCCTGAAATCCAGGCGCCAACCACGGCCAGCCCGTCAAATGGCGCCAGCGCCGTCTCCAGCTGCTTCCGGCGTTCCAAGGCTGCGTCGCCTTGCAGCGGCACCATATCGCTGAACCGCGAGACGGCACTGCCCAGGACATCATCCCGATGCAATTGAACACCGAGAATCTTTGAAGCGTCTTTGATCGCCACATCGATCAGCTGCTCGTCATCCCCGGATTCCACCACGGGCTCATGCTCGCCGATGCGTCCGAAGGAAAGGCGCAGCACGTGGGTTCCGGGTCCAGCCTCATCGGCCAGCCAAGACCACTTCGCGGTGGAGTGGGTCAACGCCTTGGCGGTCAACGGCGCCTGCTTGGAAACCAGCACGCCCGAACCCCTCGGCGCATCATCCAGCTCCGGCTTGTCCACCACCAGGATGGCCAAGGCAATGGAGTTTGCCGGCTGCTCGGCGCCGATCTTCTTCTCATCGCCCAGCAACGGGTTGATCAATTCCAAGGCCGGGGCTGCCGGGGTGGCGATGACCACGCGGTCGGCGCGGATCTCTTCGCCGAGGCTGGCCAGGGCATATGGCATAACCGCAGCGGCGTCATAGCTGATCGCGGTGACCGGCGAGTTGCGCACCAGCGCGGCCCCGTCGGCTTCCAGCTGCTGCACCAGGGCCTGGACCATGGTGTACATGCCGCCATTGAGCCCGCCAACCCGCGAGCCGGCCGGCGCGGAGGCCTGCAACTGGGCCACGGCCTTGGCCAGCGAACCGGTCTCCTGCATCGCCTGGCGCAGCCCGGGAGCAGCGGCGTCGATGGAAATCTTGGCTGGATCGGTGGAGTAGACCCCGTTGACCACCGGGGCGACCAGCTGGTCCAGGACCGCCTGGCCCATGCGCGTGCGGACCGCTTCGGCGATGGACAGCTTTTCGGTGGCCCACTTCTTGCTCATCGGGGTAATCAGGTCCGCGGCGGCGCGCACCGTGGCGGCCCGGCCGATGATATTGCGGACCTCGTCGGTGCGGACATCGGCGGGGATGCCCATCAAGGCGGTGGCCGGCATCGGATGGGCGAGGATCTGCTGGTCATCGGCCTGGATCATCCACGCCGATTTCCCCGAGGTCTTGGCGATCTGGCCTGCAAGGTCCAGCTCGTCCAGATAGTTGGCGACCGTTCCCTGGCGCACGGCGAAGGATTCGGCCCCGGCATCGATGTCCAGCCCGGCGACCTCGGTGGTGCGCACGCACCCGCCGAAGTTCTCGCCGGCTTCCAGGACGGTGACTTCGTGGCCGCTCTGGCGCAGGTCTCGGGCGGCGACCAGCCCGGCGATGCCGCCGCCGACTACCACCGCATGCGGTGCCGGGGCCTTATCCGTCTCGCTGGCCGCGGCCTTGGCATGTCGGGCTTCGCTGGCTTTGCGCACTTTTTCGAGCAAACGCAAGGCATGGGCGGGCGCTTGTGCAGTTTTGTCCCGACGCGCAGCTGTTGCGGGCGTTGATTCCTTGCTCACGTACTTAGCACCTTCTACCTTCACGTATTGCGGCGGCCGTCTTGGGCGAAATATTGCGCTGGCGCTCCCAAGGCATTACTTCCAGCTTAGACCCGATGAATTACAGCGAGTGAATGAGCTCGACCACTTTGGTCAGCACCGTCGGGTCGGTGGTCGGCGGCACGCCATGGCCCAGGTTCACCACGTGCCCGCGCGCCTGCTTGCCTGCCTCGACTACTTCACGCACGTGGGCTTCGAGCACCTCCCATGGGGCGGTGAGCAGAGCAGGGTCGATATTGCCCTGCACGGAGACCTCTTGGCCCAGGCGGCCGATCGCGGTCTGCAGCGGAATACGGTAGTCCACGCCCACGGTGTCCACGCCCACATCACGCATGGCGGTGAGCAGCTCGCCGGTGCCGGTGCCGAAGTGGATCATCGGCACGCCCAGATCGCGCACGTGGTCAAGGGCCAGGGAGGAGTAAGGGGCCACATACTTCTCGTAGTCCGGCAGCGACAGCGAGCCAGCCCAGGAGTCGAAGAGCTGCGCGGCCGAAGCGCCGGCTTGAACCTGCGCACGCAGGAAAAGGCCCGAGGCCTTGGCGGCCCACTTCATCAGCCCATCCCAGACATCAGGATCACCGTGCATCATGGTGCGCGGGCCCAGGTGGTCGCGGCTTGGCTTGCCCTCGACCATGTAGGCGGCCACGGTGAATGGCGCCCCGGCGAAACCGATCAACGGGGTCTTGCCCAGTTCGGCCACGGTGAGCTTCACTGCTTCGCGGATCGGCTCCAGTGACTCGTCGGTGAGTTCTGGCAGCTCGGCCACCTGCTGAGCGGTGCGGATAGGGGTATCAAGCACCGGGCCGACGCCCGGGACAATGTCAACGCCGATGCCAGCCAGGCGCAGTGGGATCACGATGTCGGAGAAGAAGATTGCCGCATCCACCTTGTGGCGGCGTACCGGCTGCAAGGTGATCTCGCTGGCCATGGCAGGATCCAGGCAGGAATCCAGCATGCTCACGCCCTCGCGCAGCTTCATGTATTCAGGCAGCGAGCGGCCGGCCTGGCGCATGAACCACACGGGGTGATGCGACGGCGTTTTGCCGGTCAGTGCCTGGATCAAAGCGGAATCTTGGGTACGTCCATCAAGCATCGGATGGTTCTGCGACAGGGTCATAATCCAATTCTGCCAACTCTTGAGTTTAAATGCTCATTCAGGACGTTCGCCGGTGGCCGAAGGTGAGCAACCTAACCCACGGCAAGTGCCGGAATTTAGGCAAACCTGCGTTGTTTGGCTGTCCGTTCCGGCTTATTCTAGGGACACTGTGGTTTTCTTATCTCTTGTCGCTTCGCATTCGCAGCTCGATCTTGAGACCGTCGCGCAAATCAGCGCCTCGGCCGACGGGCTGGCAGCTGCCTCCGTTAACGGCTCGGCGGCCATCAATGGTGCCGTCGTCCTTGCCACCTGCAACCGTTTCGAGGTGTACGCGGATGTAGAACAAGTTGATGACGCCGCCGAGCACCTGGTCAGCACGCTGGCACAGTCCACCGATCTCTCCCCCGATTTCCTGGCCCGCCGCCTGACCACTCTTGAAGGCGAGCCGGTCATCGAGCACCTCTTCTCGGTAGGTGCCGGCTTGGATTCGGCCGTAGTGGGCGAACGCGAAATCGCCGGACAGGTCCGCCGCGCACTGACCCAGGCCCAGCAGGAGAAAACCACTACCAGCAACCTCACCCGGCTGTTCCAGAACGCCACCCGAGCCGCCAAGGAAGTTGGCTCGAATACCGATCTGGGTTTGCAGGGCAAGTCCGTGGTATCCGTGGCGCTTGACCTGGCTGAAGAGCTGATGGCCGGAGACCGTGATTGGTCGGAGCAGGATGTAGTCCTCTTTGGTACCGGATCCTACGCGGGCGCCACCATGGCTCTGCTCAAGGAACGCGGCGTCAAGCGCATTTCGGTCTACTCTCATTCGGGTCGCGCAGCGGACTTCACTGCCAAGCGCGGCGGTTTCCCGCTCTCCGAAGAACTGCTGCCGCAAGCGTTGCGCGAAGCAGATGTCATTGTCGGTTGCTCCGGTGGCGGACACCAGCTCTCGCGTGCCGAGCTTGAAGAGCTGCGCGTCAAGAACCACCCGTTGATTGCCATCGACATGGCGTTGACCCACGATTTTGATCCGACCCTGGTTGAATTGCCGGACGCCGAATTGATCACCCTCGAATCGGTCCGCATGGCCGCCCCTACCGAGCAGGCCATGGCAGTTCACGCCGCCGGCCGCATCGTGAAGAAGGCCACCGCGGAATTCGCCGCTGCCCAGCGTGAGCGCGAAGCCGATTTCGCGATTGTTGCCCTGCGCCAGCACACCAAAACCGTGCTCGACGCGGAGATCGCCAAGGTGCGCGCGCAACACGGTTGCTCCGCGGCGGCTGAAGAAGTCGAGCTGGCCATGCGCCGCATGGTCCGCCAGCTCCTGCACGTCCCTACCGTCCGCGCCCGCGAATTGGCTGGCGAAGGCCGCACCGATGAGTACGTCGCAGCCCTGGAAACCCTGTATGGCTTGGAAATCTCCGAGCCAGGCGGCAAAGAGGCAGAGGTACAGCCCGTTGCCGAAAATTCCAGCACGCCAGTGGCCAGCTGCCCGGTGACCGCTGAATCAAAAACCGCGTAGCTTATACACGAGTATTGATTTTCAGTTCTGCATTCCAAGTCAAAGCATGGAATACTACAGTCAACTAGATCACTTCCCTCTACTTATGAGGCGAATGTGGGAGTTGGTCGCGTAGTAGCTCGAAAGGCCGGAAGAACATGACGGAACTTGAAAATATCAAAGGTGCCCGCTCGCAGCGGATGCCTCGAGAGGCTCGACGCCGTCAACTCCTGCAAGCGGCACACCAGGTTTTTGTAGCCCATGGCTACCACGGCGCTTCCATGGATGAAATCGCTGAAGTGGCCTTGGTTTCCAAACCGGTGTTGTACCAGCACTTCCCCGGCAAGCGCGAACTCTACCTCGCATTGCTCGACTCGCATCTTGCAGACTTCAGCCGGCAGCTTGATGAAGCCATTGACTCGACCACGGATAACCGCCAGCGGGTCTTCGCCACCATCAACACCTATTACAGCTACATCAAGGGCGAGTCCCAGGCCTATCGCCTGATTTTTGAATCAGACGTGCTTGCGGACGCTTTAATTGCCGGACGCATCGAGCGGTTCAACAACGCCTTGGCGCAATCCATTGCCCGGGTTGTTGTCGAGGACACCGAATTGAGCGAAGCCGAAGGCCTTCTGGCTGGTCGCGCGTTGGCTGGCCTCAGCCAGGTTTCTGCACGGTATTGGGCCTCCACAGACGAAGCGGTGGACCAAGCTACGGCCGTGGATCTGATTTCCCGTTTAGCTTGGCGCGGAATTTCGCAGTTCCCCAAGGAAAACTAGCTAGATTAGTTTTCAGAGGACCCATACGGGACACCTAATTCGTTCGAGAGGATCAGCGACAATCATGGAAATCCGGATTGGCATTCAGAATGTAGCCCGCGAAGTTGTACTTGAATCCGAGCTCAGCAACGCAGAAGTCAACGATCTGGTTTCAAAGGCTATTGCCGATGGAACGAGCCTGGCACTCAAGGACCCTAAGGGCCGCGAAGTATTGATTCCATCTGCTGGCATCGCATACGTCGAGATCGGCCCGGAAGAGGTCCGCCGCGTAGGCTTCGCGCAGTAGTTTCCGCACTGCATCAGGCGCCCGGCGCCTGCTGGACTTGGCTGGTTTCCCCTTCGGGGAAACCAGCCATTCTTTGTCTCAATGGTGATTTGGTTCACGCAACTGTGGTAGTGCTAAAGGGTGAGTGATCGACGAATCCGTAGCCCCCGCCCCGTACCCGCCAGCGACCTCGCCCAGCTGCTGCTGGGACTTGAAACCGAGTTCGATGTGCCTGCGCCTTTCGATGAAGCGACACTGGCGGCCGCCGAGAGCGCAGTAGCGAACCTGGCAATGCCTGCCGAGGATGCCACAGCCATCCCGTTCTTCACCATTGACCCAGAAGGCGCCACCGATCTGGATCAGGCGATGTACCTGGAAAAAACCGATGACGGCTATATCGTCAATTACGCCATCGCCGATGTGCCCGCCTTCGTCGAACTCGGCAGCACCCTGGACCAGGTAGCCCGGGACCGTGGCCAGACTTTTTATCTCCCGCATCGCAAGATCACGTTGCACCCTCCGTTGATCTCCGAGGACCAAGGTTCCTTGCTGCCGGACCAGATCCGCCCTGCATTCCACTGGAAGATCCACCTCGATCAACAGGGTGCCTTGGGCCCAGTGGAACTGCAACGCGTGCAGATAAAGTCCCGCGCCCAACTGGACTATGCCGGGGCCCAACAACAACTTGATAATGGCTCAGCCAATGAACAACTCGCGCTCCTGGCCGAAATCGGCGCGTTGCGCATCGAGCAGGAAAAGCTGCGCGGCGGGGCCTCGCTGAATCTTCCGGACCAGGAAATCAAGGAAGACGGCGACGGCTACCAGCTCGTAAGCCGGGTCCCTCTTCCCCTGGAAGATCACAACGCCCAGATCTCCCTGCTCACCGGGATTGCCGCAGCCCGGCTCATGCTTGATTCCGGGGTAGGAATCCTGCGGACCATGCCGCAACCCGAAGAGAAGAGCCTGCAAGAATTCCGCATGCAAACCCAGCTTTTAGGACACGCTTGGGGCGAAGAAATCAGCTACGGCCAGTATCTGCATTCACTCGATGTCAGCGACCCCCAGCAGCTGGTCATCATGCATCGAGCGGCATCCTTGTTCCGCGGTGCCGATTACCACGTGATCAATGGGCAACCGGAAGAAGAACTCGTCCAGGCAGCACTGGCCGCGCCCTACGCCCACACCACAGCCCCGCTGCGCCGGCTGGTGGACCGGTTCGTGCTGCTGACCTGCCATTTGCTCACCACCGGGGAAAGCATTCCAGAAGAACTCAAGGCCGCGCTCGAAGAATTGCCGGGCCTGATGCGCGAGAGTTCCACTGCCGCGAACCGGGTCAACCGCGCTTCCCTGGATCTGATGGAAGCCTTTGTCCTGCAGAAACGCGTCGGTGAAGAATTCCAAGCGATCATCCTCCAGGCCCAGGACAATGGCGAAGGCAAGGACTCTGACGGGCAGCTCCAGCTGGTGGATCTTCCGGTCACCGCAAGCTTCACGGGAGCGGCTGAACCCGGCACCTTGGCCACGGTGAAGCTCGTTCACGCCGATCCTCAGCAGCGTCAGATTAATTTTGAAATCGTGGCCCAAAACTCCTAACCCAAGGTTTTCGGGCAAAACCCGTTATGCTTGGGCTATTGGAAAATAGGATGCCCGATCGCAATGGGCTGAGAAATTAAACAGTATCTTGGTGGCTTCCCAGCGGTCACCATTCCCTAGGGGCCGAGGAATTCCCCTGAGTGAAAGAAGCGATCGGCTCCGCTGGAATTGTGCAGCACCGAGCGCCTGTTGCTGGATTCAAGCACGGGATGGGCAGGTTCTGCGCCCACATGAAACGAGAATATAACTATCGTGAGTGACACGACTTTGACGGCAGAGGCCGTCGAACCACAAGACAACACAAATGCCGCTGAGCCGGAACAGCAAAGCTTTGCTGAACTGAACGTGCGAGAAGACATCGTGGCTTCGCTTTCCGAAGCCGGAATCCTGTATCCCTTCCCTATCCAGGCGCTCACCTTGCCGGTGGCCTTGGGCGGCAACGACATCATCGGCCAGGCGAAGACCGGTACCGGCAAGACCCTGGGCTTCGGCATTCCGGCCCTGCAGCGTGTAATCCGCAAGGGCGACAAGGGCTTCGAGGATCTCGAATTCCCGGGCGCGCCACAGGCCCTGATTGTCGCTCCAACTCGCGAATTGGCCATCCAGGTCGGCGCCGATCTGGCCCAGGCTTCCAAGCACTCGAACATTTCGATCACCACCATCTACGGCGGCCGCCCGTATGAGGAGCAGATCGCTGCTCTGAAGGCCGGAACCGACGTAATTGTCGGTACCCCAGGTCGCCTGATCGACCTGAACCGCCAGCGTGTGCTGAACCTGAAGCAGGTGCGCACCGTGGTGCTGGACGAGGCTGACGAAATGCTAGACCTGGGCTTCCTGCCTGACGTCGAGCGCATCCTCGCGGCTCTGCCACCGGTACGTCAGGCCATGCTCTTCTCCGCCACGATGCCAGGCGCCGTGATTACCATGGCCCGCCGCTACATGACCCGCCCGACCCACATTCGCGCACAGGATCCGGGCGATGACGACTCGCTGACCAAGCGCAACATCCGCCAGCTGGTCTACCGCGCGCACAACATGGACAAGGACGAGATGGTTGCTCGCCTGCTGCAGGCCGAAGGCCGCGGCAAGACCATCATCTTCACCCAGACCAAGCGTTCGGCAGCCAAGCTGTCCGACGAGCTGGTGGACCGCGGCTTTAACGCCGGCTCACTGCACGGCGATCTGGGCCAGGGAGCCCGTGAACAGGCTTTGAAGGCCTTCCGCGCCGGCAAGGTCGACATCCTGGTGGCCACCGACGTGGCCGCCCGCGGTATTGACGTGGACGACGTGACGCACGTCGTGAACCTGCAGTGCCCGGATGATGAGAACACCTACCTGCACCGTGTTGGCCGCACCGGCCGTGCTGGCAATACCGGCACCGCGGTGACCTTCGTAGACTGGGATTCGGTGCCTCGCTGGTCGCTGATCAACAAGGCACTTGGCTTGAATGTGCCAGAGCCGGTAGAGACCTACTCCTCCTCGCCGCACTTCTTCACTGACCTTGATATCCCGAAGGGAACCAAGGGACGCCTGCCACGTGCCAAGAAGGCCAACGCCGCTGAGGGCGAAGGTTCGGACGCCTCGGAGAACACGCCACGCACCCCACGCCGTCGCAGCAACTCCCGCTCGCGCACCCGCACCGTCAATGGCCAGCGCACCGAAAAGCGCGCCGCCCAGGGCGAGGGCACCGAGCAGGAGGGTTCGCGCCACGGACACTCGAAGGGCAAGCAGGATCGGCCAGCCCGCGAGAACGAACGCCACCGCGAGACCCACCAACATGGCACCGAAGGCGACGAGAACTCGCAGGCTCCAGCGCAGGCACGTCGTCGCCGTCCGCGCCGTCGTACCCGCAGCACCGATGAAGGCGGACAGGACTAGTTCCTAGTCCCCTTGTTAGTTCGTTATTCCGAAAGGAACCTAAGCCAGCGGTGCTTGCTCAACCCGAAGAATCAGCAATACCTGAAACCGGACCTACTCATGCCCCGGCATGTGCAGGTCCGGCCTCAGCCAATACCGTGTACCACGGGGATAACCTCAGCGTCCTCTCCTCCTTGCCGGAGCAGAGCTTCACGCTGATCTATGTGGATCCGCCATTTAATACCGGACGGAAGCAGACCCGTGCACAGCGCACCATGGTGCGGGCGGCCGAGGGAGAAGGCGACCGCACGGGTTTCCAGGGACGCGCCTACAACACCGAGCTCGGCACGGCGCGTTCCTACCACGACACCTTTGATGATTACCTCAGCTTCATCGAGCCTCGGCTCCGTGAAGCGCACCGGCTGCTGACCGAAGATGGCACCTTGTACGTGCACCTCGATTACCGGGAAGTGCACTACGTCAAGGTGCTGCTCGACGAGATCTTCGGGCGCGATTGCTTCCTGAACGAATTGATTTGGGCTTACGACTACGGAGCCCGGGCCAAGAACCGGTGGCCGGCAAAGCACGACACCATCTTGGTTTATGTGAAGAATCCGAAGCATTACCACTTTGATTCTTCAGCGGTGGACCGCGAACCTTATATGGCTCCAGGCTTGGTCACTCCGGAGAAGCGTGCGCTGGGCAAGCTTCCCACCGACGTGTGGTGGCATACCATCGTTTCGCCCACCGGCAAGGAAAAGACCGGGTACCCCACGCAGAAACCCGAAGGGATCCTGCGCCGAATCATCACCGCGTCTTCACGTCCCGGCGACTGGGTGCTGGACTTCTTTGCAGGCTCCGGAACCACCGGTGCCGTGGCAGCCAAACTGGACCGCCAATTTGTCCTCGTGGATCAGAATCCTGAAGCTATTGACGTGATGCGTTCACGACTGCCAGAGTCCACGGCCTATACCAAGGCCTGAGAACCGGTACCTTCCTGAATAATACGTTGCAGCATTTCCGGCTCGGTGAGATTCTCACCGAGCCGGTTCAGTTTTCCGGTCCCGTGATAATCAGAGGAACCGGTGACGATTAGGTTGTTTTGGGCCGCAAGCTCCAACAGCCAGCGCTTGCCTTCTTCGGTATTATCCCGGTGGTGGACTTCAACCCCGCCAAGCCCCGCGTCAATCATGTCGTGGAAGGTCGCGTCGGCAACTACTCGACCGCGCTTGGACGCTTTCGGGTGGGCAAAGACCGGTACTCCCCCGGCTTCACGAACCAATTGCACGGCTTTGGCCGGGTCCACTGCCGGATGCGCGACGTAGTAGCGCGAACGGTAGGAAAGCACGTTGGCAAACGCTTCATTGCGGTTGGCCACTATGCCCGCGGTCACCAGTGCGTCCGCAATGTGGGGACGGCCCACGGTTGATCCCGGTTGGCAGTGGTCCCGCACGAGATCCCAATTGATCGGGTAGTCCTCGGCCAGGCGTTCAACGATGCGCTGGGCGCGAATGATGCGGGCGTTCAGCGCGAGATCAAGTTCATCGAGCAGCGGCTGGTAGTTGGGGTCGTGAAGGTAGCTGAGCAGGTGGACGCTGATGCCTTGCGGATCTTGGCAGGTGATTTCCATGCCAGGAACAAACCCGATGCCCACTTCCTGTGCCATCGCTGCCGCCGATGCCCAGCCGGTGGTCTGGTCGTGGTCAGTCAGCGCCACGATGTCCAGGCCCGCAGCGGCCGCGGAGCGTATCAGTTCGGAAGGAGTTTCCGTTCCGTCAGACACATTGGAGTGGGTGTGCAGGTCAATTCGCATATGCCTAGATTATCCCTTGCGCTGATACTTTGCTGGGATACCTCCGATGGTGACACACTTGGACTATGACCAATCAAGAATCAACTGCGCAAGGCACAGATCAGCCGTTGGAAGACCGAGTGAACAACCGTTCCCAGCGTCCAACGTCCAAAGCATTCCAAGAATTCATGGCCTCCTCATGGGCTACCGATACTTCTGAACTGCCACAGCAGGATGAAGCTGCCAGCTACGCGGCAGCTCGCCGCGCGAAGCTTTCGGAGAATTTCGCGGGTGAACGCCTTGTCATTCCGGCCGGTCCGCTCAAGGTCCGCTCCAACGACACCGATTACCGGTTCCGCCCGCACTCGGCCTTCGCCCACCTGACTGGTCTGGGCGTTGACCACGAACCAGACGCCGTGCTGGTCATGGAGCCTACCGATGACGGCGCAGGCGAACGGGGCACCAACCACGTCTCCACTCTGTATTTCGCTCCAATGGCGGGACGCGACAGCACCGACTTCTACCTGAACTCGCGTTCCGGCGAGTTCTGGGTTGGTCCACGCCCGACCCTTTCGTCCCTGGCTGCCCGCACCGGCCTGCCCACCGATTCGCTGGACCAGCTGGAAATGGCGGTCACGAAGAATTCCGGCCCTCAGGCTCTGGGCGGCATCCGCATCCGCTTGGTGCGCGAAGTCGACCTGAACATGGACGCGTTGGTTGATACCTCGCGAATCAACACCGGCCAGGATCTGGAAGCGAGCGACTCGCTGGATACCGAACTTGCCGAATTCGTCTCGGAAATCCGCCTGGTCAAGGACGAGTACGAAATCGCTGAATTGCGAAAGTCCGTCGCTGCAACCATCAATGGTTTCGAAGATGTCGTGCGCAGCCTGGATCAGGCCATGGCACACCAGCGCGGTGAACGAGTTGTCGAAGGCGCGTTCTTCGCGCGTGCCCGCTTGGAAGGCAATGAGCTGGGCTACGACACCATCGCGGCCTCCGGCAATAATGCCACCATCCTGCACTGGATCCGCAACACCGGCTCCGTCAACGACGGCGAAGTCCTCCTGCTGGATGCCGGCGTTGAAGCCGACTCGCTGTACACCGCGGACATCACCCGTTCCCTGCCAGTCTCCGGCAAGTACACCGATGTCCAGCGCAAGGTCTACCAAGCGGTTTTGGATGCCGCTGATGCCGCATTCGCCGCCGTGAAGCCGGGGCTGAAGTTCCGTGACCTGCACCTGATCGCCACCCGTGTTCTGGCCGAGCGTCTTTCTGAATGGGGCATTCTTCCGGTGTCGGTCGAGGAAGCGATGAGTCAGGAAGGCCAGCACCACCGCCGCTGGATGCCGCACGGCACCAGCCACCACCTGGGCCTGGATGTGCACGACTGCGCGCAGGCACGTGCCGAGTTGTACCTGGACGCAGAGCTGAAGGAAGGCATGGTATTCACCATCGAACCTGGCCTGTACTTCAAGGATGAGGATCTGGCGATTCCCGAAGAATACCGTGGCCTGGGCGTGCGCATCGAAGATGACATTCTCGTCACCGCCGATGGCGCCGAGAACCTGAGCGCGGCGCTTCCACGCAACCCGGATGAGGTTGAAGCATGGATGGCCAAGCTGCGCGGCTAATGCCAGCGGTGGCACTTTAAAGCAAGTGAGGGTCCGGGTTCAGTTACCAAAAGTAACTGAACCCGGACCCTCACTGCGTTTTTGCTGCCTTATGCCTTTGGCTCGTCGTCCTTGGACGGCGCCGACGGATGGTTTTCGGGATTCACCTTCGGCTCCACGCTTGAGAGGTCCTGCTCCTGCTGTGCATCAGCGGAAGAATCCTCCGAGGCTGGTGCCTGCTGCTCACTGTGCGCTGACGATTCAGGCTGCTCTTGCGGCTTGGCTGCAGGCTCCGCGGCTGGCTTCGGTTCGTTGACACGAACGCCATAACGAGGGCGCCCATCCGGAAGATCCGGGAACTGTCCGCGACGTGGATCGGTGGACTCGCTTGGCTTGACCGCCGCCTGGGTCGGAGCCGGCGCGGTAACCGGGGCCGCTGGCGCCTGCTGCTGGATCTGGGTCTCAGCTGGCTGGCCAGCACCTGGATGCGGGCGCATGGGCAGCTTGGACGCAAGGGTTCGTGCGGCCTGCGCATGCTCGAAGTCAACCACCACATCAAAGCTGGTGGCGACAAACTGGCTGGAGGATGCGAAGTCGCGCTTGCCGCGACGGGTCGAATAGCTCACCACGCCAGCGATCATCCAAATGGCCATGCCCAAGCCGATGGAAGACAGGATCTGGTACAGGCCATTGCCTCCTCCGCCGAACAGGGACAGCAACAGGCCGACAAACAGGCCCATCATGCCGCCCTGGGCTGCGCCAGCCAGTGCCACCTTGGGATAGGAAAGCTTCGCGGTCACTCGCTCCACAGTGCGTACGTCATTACCGACAATGCTCACCGAGGCGACGGGAAAGTCATTATCTGCCAAATAGTCGACGAGCTTCTGCGCATCGAGGTAGCTGGTATAACGTCCAAGCAGTTCTCCGCGAGGCAAACCGTTGGGGCTGATCGAATTTACTCCATGAGGCGAGGTCATATCTATATTGTGCACAGGTTTACTGTGAGCCTGCCTAGTTGTGAACTAACTATCGCTGTGGGTGAAAGAAACAGTTAACCGCTTGTGTCTTTGCACACCGCAATGATCATTCGGACACGATAGTCTAGAGAGGTGAGCGCACAAGTGTCTAAAATCTTCGTCGCCCGGCTTCTCGGGCTTGATGTCTTCGACCCCTTGGGCGACCGTCTGGGCCGTTTGCGCGATGTTGTTGTCGTGTCCCGCGGTCCGCAGAAGCCTGCCGCCTGTGTGGGTCTGGTCGTCGAGGTCCCCGGCAAGCGCCGGGTCTTCGTTCCGATGACCCGTATCCAATCCATGGAAGCCAACCAGGTCATCTGCTCAGGCCTGGTCAACATGCGCCGCTTCCAGCAGCGTGGCCAGGAAATCCTGGTTGTTGCCGAAATGTTCGACCGCACCATCAGCTTCATCGATGGCTCGGGCCGCGGTGTCATCGAGGATATCGGCCTGACCCAGACCCGCCGTGGCGACTGGGAGATCAACGAATACTACGTGCAGCGCGGAGTCCCCAGCTCCTCCTTGCTGGGTCTGCGCCCACGTCGACGCGACAAGGTGCTGGTCTCGTGGGATGAAGTGCGCCATGGGTCCCAGGAAGAACCGCAATCGGCTGATACCTTCGTGGCCACCCACGATGAAATGAAGCCCGCTGACTTTGCCGACGCGCTGCATGAAATGAACGAGAAGCGCCGTCTTGAAATCGCCGCGCACCTGCAGGATGAGCGTCTTGCTGACGTACTCCAGGAATTGCCAGACCGCGAGCAGGTAGAGATCCTCTCGGCGCTGGGTCTTGAACGCGCCGCCGATGTGCTCGAAGAGATGGATCCGGACGACGCCGCCGACTTGTTGGCCGGCATTGGCGAAGAGACCAAGCACCAGTTGCTGGATCTGATGAACGAGGACGAAGCCAAGGACGTACGCCGATTGCTGGCCTACCCCGAAGGCACCGCCGGTTCGATCATGACCCCGGTTCCGGTGATCCTCACCCCCGAGTCAACGGTCGCCGAAGCGCTGGCCTCGGTTCGCCTTGAAGAACTCAGTCCGGCTTTGGCTTCCACCGTTTATGTGGTGCGTCCTCCGCTGGAAACGCCTACCGGCCGGTACCTGGGCCAGGTTCATATCCAAGCGCTGCTCCGAGCGGCACCGCCTGAGCCCCTGGGCGATATTCTTGATACCGAACTTGAGTCGATGTCAGACCTCGCGGATATTTCCGAGGTCGTGCGGCATCTGGCCACATATAACCTCACCAGCGTGGGTGTCACCAATAAAGAGGGCCGGCTCGTTGGAGCCATCACCGTCGATGACGTATTGGACCACATCCTTCCCGATGATTGGCGCTCGCAAGACTAAACGAGCACCATCACTAGACAGATCAGCAGAGGAGTTCCAGCTATGGCTGAGCAGCGTAAGACGAATGGCCTGGACACCCCACTGGCAGCACGACAACGTTTCTGGCCGAAGTTCTCGCCTAACCCGGACCTGTTTGGTTCGGTCACCGAGAAGTTCGCCCGGTTCATGGGTACTCCCCAGTTCCTGCTGTACATGACCGTGTTCTGTGCCTTCTGGCTGATCTGGAATTCCGTGGCGCCCCAGAGCTGGCGTTTTGACGATGCCACCATCGGCTTCACGGCGTTGACACTGATGCTTTCGCTTCAGGCTTCCTACGCTGCGCCGCTGTTGCTGCTGGCCCAGAACCGCCAGGACGACCGTGACCGCGTCTCGCTGTCTGAAGACCGCGCCCGAGCCGAACGCAACCTGTATGACACCGAGTACCTCACCCGGGAGTTGGCGTCCCTGCGCTTGGCCCTGCGCGATGTCGCAACCCGTGACTACGTCCGTTCGGAACTGCGCAATGTCCTCGAAGAGCTGCTGGAAACCACCGACGGCGAAGAGCTGCACCTTCGCGCCAAGAAGAAGAGCGGCGGCAAGAATTCCTCGCCGCAGACCGGCATCATCGAAACGGTCAATCCTCAGCAGTCCCAGCAGCGGAAGAACAACAGCAAGTGAGCAATTCGCAAGTCCTGCTTGATGCACTGAACAGCGTTAATGATCCTGAGCTGCGCCGCCCTATCACCGAACTTGATATGGTGCAGTCCGCGCAGCTTGATGGGCAGACCGCACGCGTGACGATCCTGTTGACCATTGCAGGTTGTCCCATGCGTTCAACCATTGAACAGGACGTGACCGCTGCGCTTTCTGGTGTCCCTGGCGTGGAAGACGTCGAGGTGAGCCTTGGCGTCATGGATCCCCAGCAGCGTGCAGCATTGCGCGAACGGCTCGCCAGCCGGCGCACCCCGTTCTCCGACCCTGCTTCCCTGACCCGCGTGATTGCGGTGGCCAGCGGAAAGGGCGGCGTCGGCAAGTCCTCGATTACCGCGAACCTGGCTACGCAGCTGGCATCCCAGGGCTTGAAGGTCGGCCTGATAGATGCCGATGTGCATGGCTTCTCGATCCCCTCGCTGATGGGCATCACCCAGAACCCCACGCGCATGGACGATATGATCCTGCCGCCGGTGGCCCACGGGGTAAAGGTCATTTCCATTGGCATGTTCCTGGATTCCAACCAGCCGGTGATTTGGCGCGGACCCATGCTGCACCGTGCCTTGGAGCAGTTCCTCTCCGACGTGTACTTCGGGGATCTGGACTATCTGTTCCTTGATCTGCCGCCGGGCACCGGGGATATGGCCATCTCGGTCTCCCAGCTGTTGCCGAACAGCGAACTGCTGGTGATCACCACCCCGCAGTCCACGGCCACCGAAGTCGCTGAACGCGCCGGAACGATTGCGTTGCAGACTGATCAGAAGGTGATTGGCGTCGTGGAGAACATGAGTTTCCTGCAGCTGCCCGATGGCTCCCGCATGGAGGTCTTCGGATCTGGCGGCGGAGAAAAACTCAGTGAATCACTGACCCGCCAACTGGGCTATGAGGTCAATCTGCTATCCCAGATCCCGCTGGAAGAATCCGTCCGCGTAGGCTCGGACCAAGGCACACCGGTGGTCCTCAGCGCTCCCCAGGCGCCAGCAGCCGTCGCCCTGCAGGACTTGGTAGAGAAACTAGTACAGCGACCGCGCGGACTAGCCGGGCGATCGCTGCCAATGTCGTTCTGATTTTTTGTGCTTTAGGTGGCTTCGGAATCGAAGGGAGCCGCTTCGTTTGCTGCCAGCGGGGCCTGCTTCTGGGTTTCCGGGGCAATGGCGGTACGTACCGGAGCCGGTGCCACGGACGTATTCGGTGAGCTCTTTGCGACGTTGATGGCGTCATCAAATTCGTCAACCAGCGCTTCCTTGATGATGCGTCGCGGGTCGTATTGACGAGGATCGAGTTTCCGCCAGTCGATATCGGCCACTTCATCGCCGACTTCTTCGCGCAACTGCTCCTTGGCGCCATTAGCCATGCGCCGTACTTCTTTGACGAGGTTAGCTAGCTTTTTGGCGTACTCAGGCAGCTTTTCCGGGCCAAGAATGACAACCGCGAGCACTGCGAGAACAATGAACTCGCTACCATTGATTCCAAAAAGATCCACGTAAAGAGATTACCTTGTCCCGGACGAACTCACGAAGTCACCGCGCCACGGAGCATACCGTGGCACGGCTATTGGCCGATTAATTCGCGGCCCGCAATCCCAAGGGAAGACGTGGCAACGACATGGTCTTTGCTGGGCGGTTGGCCGGATTGCGGTGTGCCAGGGCATCACGCAGCATGGCGCGTCCACGGTGAATTCTTGAACGAACAGTCCCGAGCTTCACATTCAGCATCTGGGAGACTTCTTCGTAGGAGAAGCCCTCCATGTCGCACAAAACGATGGCAGCGCGGAATTCCGGCGAGAGGGCGCGCAAGGCTTCCTGCACGTCGACATCAAGGTTATTGAACTCGAAGTAGCGTTCAGGGGAAATCACGTTTCCAGGCAGGCGGTCTTCGGCGCCGTCGGCAAAACCGTCGAAGCGGATCTTGCTCTTGCGCCGGGCCTGATCCAAGAAGAGGTTGGTGGTGATGCGGTGCAGCCAGCCACCCATGGTTCCCGGCGTGTACCCGTCCAGTGCCTTGAAGGCGCGAACGAATGCTTCTTGGGAGAGATCCTCCGCATCATGGCGGTTGCCAGTTAAACGGTAAGCCAGTCGGAAGACCTGTTCGCCATGTTCTTGGACCATCTGATCCCATGTCGGCGTCGAGGTTTCCGGAGCCGCAATGGCCGAAACTGATTCACTTGGTGCATTGTTCACTCTTCAAGTATGAGTTGGAAAGCTGAGCTGAAGCTAAGAATCCCCTACGGGGGAACTATCAAGTTGAACAACTTCGCATCTCGC
This sequence comes from Glutamicibacter mishrai, assembly GCF_012221945.1. NCBI lineage: Bacteria > Bacillati > Actinomycetota > Actinomycetes > Micrococcales > Micrococcaceae > Glutamicibacter > Glutamicibacter mishrai. The sequence continues at coordinate 472,196 of NZ_CP032549.1, forward strand.
GCTGGGTACGATTGATAGTGGCCGTCAACAGACAACGTTATTGAGGATCCCTACCCATGCCTTCGATAAATCCAGAACTCTTCGCGAGCTGGACCTATACCCAGAACCACATCAGCGAGCCCGAGCATGTTGCCCAGGTCCGCGAACGTGCCGAAGATCTGGGCGTACGATGCATCGATCCGGCGGGACGCTCCATGCTGCAGCTGCTATGCACCTTGCGCCGCCCGCGCAATGCGGTAGAGATCGGATCCGGCGTGGGGGTCGCATCGCTCGCCATGCTCGAAGCTGTCGGCCCTTCATTGACGCTGACCGCGATTGAATCAGACCTGGAACACGCCAACGCGATGCGCCAGGGCCTGCGCGAATCCGGTATTCCATCGGCACGGGCCAGGATCATCAACGAACGCGCGGAAAACGTCCTGTCGCGCTTGGCGGATCATGCCTACGATCTGGTGCTCATCGATGCCGGCGCTGATTTGCTGCTGGAGTACGTCGCCGAGGCCAAACGCATTGTCGGCGTGGGCGGCGTGATCATCTTGAACAATGCTTTTGATGAGCACCGCTTGGCTAAGCCCGCCGTGCGCAAGACTTCCACGGTCATGACCCGCGATGCCTTGCGGATGCTGCGAGAGGACCCGCGGTTGCAGACCCACCTCTTCCCCACCGAGCAAGGATTGTTCGTGGCCACCGTCTTGCCGCCGGCCGCCCCTAAAATCAGATAGCATGCGAAAAAGGCCGACAAATTTGTCGGCCTTTTTGGGTCGCATAGTTGCGATCAAGCTAAATTATTCGGTGACCTTCAACAGGCAGTCGCGCAGTTCGGTCGCCTCAGCGTCGTTCAACTCGACGACCAGTCGTCCACCGCCATCGATTGGCAAGCGCAGGATCAGACTCCGGCCCTCTTTAACGACTTCCATTGGCCCATCACCAGTGCGTGGCTTCATAGCAGCCATTAAGCTGTTCCCTTCGTCTGTGGCTAACGCGCGCAACAGTTTTTGCGTTGCGCACAACCGAATGCCTTGTCCATCATCTGCCCAGATTCCCGGCTGAGTTGGGACTCTTATCTTCTATTATTACTAATTTTCGCCCGTGTCGCTAATCACACGCCGTGACTCAAGGTCACGAATGGTATTTTCCAGACTGGTGATTTCCGCCGCCAGCACGTCCAAGACCTCATCAACCTGATCGCAGCGATAGCCGCGCAACCCCAAAGAAAAGCGCACTTTCTCGATATGTTCAGCACGGGGATTTTCAGGCAGGAGAACCGGTGGCAATGAAGCCTCATGTTCTACCAGACCGACGATTGGTTCGCTGGGAGCCTCGAAATGCCGGCCAACGCCCAACTTCTTTCGCTGGCTGGACAGCAGCAGTGCCACCGCCCCGACAAGGAGCAGCGCAATCAGAATCAACAAGAATGGCATCAGTATCCCCTACACCGCTTCTTCCGGAGCCGGCTGCTTATCGGCCGTACCGAGCACCAGGTCCACTGCCTCATCGGGATCATCCGTCACCATGAACAAATTCAGATCCTTGGGCGAGATGGCACGCTCTGCGGCCACGGTATTAGTCAGCCAATCCACCAAGCCGCCCCAATAGGACTTGCCGACAAGAACAATCGGGAAGCTCGTGATCTTCTGGGTTTGCACCAGTGTCAAAGCTTCGAAGAGCTCATCCAAGGTGCCGAATCCGCCGGGCAGGACAATGAAACCTTGCGAATACTTCACGAACATGGTTTTGCGCACGAAGAAGTACCGGAAGTTCAGGCCCTTATTCACCGATGAATTCAGCCCGGTCTCAAATGGCAGTTCAATGCCCAACCCGATAGAGATGCCGTCGTTGTCAGCGGCGCCCTTGTTGGCTGCTTCCATTGCACCCGGACCGCCACCGGTGATGGTGGTGATCCCTGCTTCAGCCAAGCGGCTGCCAATGCGGTGGGCCATCTCGTAGTACGGGCTCTGCGGGTCGGTGCGTGCTGAACCGAAGACGGCAATTGCTGGTCCGGTTCCAGCTAGGGTTCCGAATCCATTAACGAACTCGGATTGGATCCGCAGAACGCGCCAGACGTCGGTGTGGGTGACGTCTTCTTGCGGGCTCTCCAAAAGATAGTGGTCGAGCTGGTCTTCCGGACGCTTGCCAGGCCAATTCGCTTCGACGTTGCGTTGCCCCGCACGAGCATTCTCTTCGCTCTTTCGCTGATGAACCATGACTTCACTCTATCGGTTAATTCCTCGTGACCCGGACTGTGTCGCAGCACTGTTAAAGTGACAGTTATGTAACAACTATGTGTGACTTGTTCGAAGTGGCGCGTAGTACGTGTCACATCAAGTAATGTCTATTCCATGAACAGCGATCATCAGGCTCAGGCTTCTACAGCGGACCCCATCGTCCAACTGACTGGGGTCAATAAGCACTACGGTGCCCTGCATGTACTCAACAACATCAACCTCGAAGTCACCAAGGGCGAGGTTGTCGTGATCTTGGGTCCGTCAGGTTCAGGTAAATCCACCTTGTGCCGTACCATCAACCGACTCGAGACCATCGATGAGGGCACCATCAAGATCGATGGCAACACGTTGCCATCTGAAGGCAAGGCCCTTGCCAAGTTGCGTGCGGACGTCGGCATGGTTTTCCAGTCCTTCAACCTCTTTGCGCACAAATCCATTCTGGAGAATGTGACCCTCGGGCCGATCAAGGTCAAAGGCATGAAGAAGGCAGAGGCCAAGGAACTGGCTCTTCAGCTCCTGGAACGAGTCGGCGTGGCCAATCAGGCCGAAAAGCTTCCGGCACAGCTCTCCGGCGGCCAGCAGCAGCGCGTGGCCATTGCCCGCGCCCTGGCCATGAAGCCAAAGGTCATGCTCTTTGATGAGCCCACCAGCGCGCTGGATCCGGAAATGATCAATGAAGTGCTGGACACCATGGTGGGACTGGCTAAGGAAGGCATGACCATGCTCGTGGTTACCCACGAAATGGGCTTCGCCCGCAAGGCTGCCGACCGAGTGATCTTCATGGCCGATGGCCAAATCGTTGAGCAGGCCACCCCGGAAGAATTCTTCACCAATCCGCAATCTGATCGTGCCAAGGACTTCCTCGGCAAGCTCATCACCAATCACTGATTTCATCACCACGCATCCAACAGGAGGAATTATGCGTAAGTCACGTTTTGGCACCATTGCAGCAATGGCAGCCGTCGCAGCACTGGCCCTGACGTCATGTGGCGGTTCGGACAGCGAAGCTGACGGCGACAAGATCCGCATCGGCATCAAGTTCGACCAGCCGGGCCTGGGCTTCAAGGATGGCGATAACTACACCGGCTTCGATGTCGACGTCGCAAAGTACGTAGCGAACGAACTGGGCTACTCCGAGGACAAGATCGAATTCGTTTCGGCCCCTTCGGCCAACCGCGAGACCATGTTGCAGAACAACCAGGTCGACATGATCTTCGCAACCTACTCGATCACCGATGAGCGCAACAAGGTCATCGACTTCGCTGGCCCATACTTCGTTGCCGGCCAGGATCTGCTGGTGGCTTCGGATTCCGACATCGACGGCCCAGAGGCCCTGAACGGCAAGAACCTGTGCTCGGTCACCGGTTCCACCTCCGCTCAGAAGGTCAAGGACAACTACGCTGAAGGCACCAATCTGCAGGAGCTTCCGGGCTATGCAGAGTGCGTCACCCAGATGAGCGGCGGCACCATCGACGCAGTGACCACCGATGACATCATCCTTGCAGGTCTGGCCGCACAGCCTGCTTACAAGGGCAAGTTCAAGGTCGTTGGCGCTCCATTCTCGGAAGAGAACTACGGTGTCGGCCTGCCGGACGGAACCGACAAGTGCAAGGCCATCAACGAGGCGATCACCAAGATGATCGACTCCGGCGACTGGCAGAAGGCGTTGGACAAGAACACCGAGGGCACCGGCTACAAGCCGAACTCGAAGACCAACCCGCCAAAGCTCGCAGATACCTGCGCTTAGCATTTTCGATGCGGCGGGGGTCAAGCCTTGTACTTGGCCCCCGCGGCATTCTTGTTTTCCCGATGAACGAGTATTCGTTCTTCGATCCCATAGCCGCTTGGCCCTCACTACGGCCATCGAGATAGAGGCTTGCAGTGGAGAATTATTTATCCATATTCACTGAGTACGACATTCCCGGAGCATTCTGGGTCAATATCCAACTAACTTTCTGGGCGGCCATCGGCGCGCTGGTGTTGGGCACGATTCTTGCGTTGCTTCGCATCTCTCCCGTGGCCAGCTTCCAGGCCATCGGCACCAGCTACGTCAACTTGGTTCGAAATACCCCACTGACCATCATCATCCTGTTCGCGGTCCTGGCTCTGTATGGACAGCTCGGGTTCACCCTGGGCGGCGATTTCCAAGCGAACTTCTTCCGCCTATCGGTTTTGGGGCTTGCTGTTTACCACGCTGCCTTTGTCTGCGAAGCTATTCGTTCGGGCGTGAATACCGTTCCCCTGGGACAGGCCGAAGCGGCGCGTGCTATCGGATTGAGCTTCCTGCCGGCAGCTCGCTTGGTGATTTTGCCCCAGGCTTTCCGCGGCGCGATCGTTCCGCTGGGTAATACCCTGATCGCACTGATCAAGAACTCCACCGTCGCTGCCGTTGGCTCGGTCGCTACCGAATCCTCGTCGGTCATGAAGACCATGATCGAGTTCCGCTCGGACATCGTCATCCCGATCTTCTTGACCTTTGCTATCGGCTTCGTGATCATCGTGATCCCTGTAGGCCTGTTGACTACTTGGGCTTCGAAGAAACTGGCGGTGGCACGATGAGCGCATCAATTCTTTTTGACACCCCCGGCCCCAAGGCCCGCCGCCGCATCCTGATCATCAATATCATCGGCGCGCTGCTCGCTTTGGGCATCGTGGCGTGGATTTTCTTTGGCCTCGCGGCCAAGGGACAGATGCAGCCAGAGCAATGGGACGACTTCGTCCAGGGAAGCACATGGAAGAACTATCTCCTTCCAGGCTTGCTCAACACCGTCAAGGCAGCGATTCTGGGCATCATCGGCTCGGTGATTTTCGGTTTGGTCTTCGGTGTTGGACGTTTGTCGCAGAACAAGCTGATCAATGGTTTCTGCACGGTCATTGTGGAATTCTTCCGTGCCGTGCCAGTGCTGCTGATGATCGTGTTCTTCAACGTGTTCTTCTCCCGGTCTCTTGAACTGCCAGGCGATACCGCGTTGTGGGCCGTTGTGGCCGCATTGGTCTTCTACAACGGATCCGTCGTTGCAGAGCTGGTCCGCTCTGGCGTGCACAACCTGCCCAAGGGACAGCGTGAAGCCGGCATTGCCATCGGCCTGACTCGTGGCATGTCGCTGCGCCATATCGAAATCCCGCAGGCGCTGGTGGCCATGCTGCCGGCCCTGATCGGCCAGTTCGTCGTGATCTTGAAGGACTCCGCGCTGGGCTACATCATCAGCTTCAACGAGCTGTTGTTCTTCGCGCGCACCTACTCATCACCTAACGGCAACGTCCTGCAGGCGCTGATTGTCACTGCGGTCATCTTCATCTTGATCAACTTCACCTTGAGCAAGATTGCAGAAATCGTCTCGCGGCGCCTGAGCAGCCGCATCAAGAAAGACAAGAATGCTCCGGCAGTAGTTGGCACCACGGCCGTGACCTTCGCCGAGGCCGGCACAGATGCTGGATCAAAGGATCAATAACGGATAGTGCTCCGCGTTCCACTCGTTGCAGACAGAACGGGCCGTTCCTTGCATGATGCAAGGAACGGCCCGTTCTGTCTGTGCTGTGGGCACCCGGTTGGCTAGCTGAGCCAGGCGCGCAAGGAGTTAAGGCAAGTGCGGATATCTTCCTGTGGAACATGCTCGTCGTCGCTGTGCGCGAGCAGCGCATCACCCGGACCGAAGTTCACTGCCGAGACTCCCAGCGCCGAGAAACGGGATACGTCCGTCCAACCGTATTTCGGCTTCGGTTCCTGCCCAAGGATATTAATCAGGTCAGCGGCGATTTCCTGATCCAGTCCCGGCTTGGCTCCTTCGGCGCCATCGGTGCGCTCGATCTCGAATCCGTCGAAGAGCTCGAAGACCAGTGCTTCAGCCTGAGCCAGAGTCTTGTCCGGGGCAAAACGGTAATTGATTTCGACTTCGCAATAATCGGGAATGACGTTGCCGGCGATACCCCCGTTGATGCGCACCGCGTTCATTCCTTCGCGGTAGTCCAAGCCCTCCACGGTGATGGTTTGCGGCTGGTAGTCGGCTAGTCGCTGCAGGATCGGTGCGGCATCGTGGATGGCGTTGTGGCCCATCCAGGAGCGTCCTGAGTGTGCTGCCTTGCCACGGGTGCGAATCACGAATCGGCTGGTGCCGTTGCAACCGCCTTCGACCGTGCCGTTCGTCGGTTCCAGAAGGATGGCGAAATCAGCTTCAAGCAGTTCCGGGTTGTTCTTGGCCAATCGCCCGAGCCCTGATTTGGCCGCTTCCACTTCTTCGTGGTCGTAGAAGACATAGGTGACATCGTATTTGGCGTCCGTCAGCTCGGCGGCCAGAGCCAGCTGGACCGCTACCCCGCCCTTCATGTCGGTGGCCCCTCGGCCGTAGAGCACCCCGTCGATCACCTGGGCCGGGACCGTTCCCTTGGCGCCCTCGGTGCGCGGCAATGGGACGGTGTCCAGGTGGCCGGCGAGCACGACCCTGCGTTCGCGGCCGAAGTTGGTGCGGGCAACGATGGCGTCTTGATCGCGGTGTACCTGCAGGTGCTCCAGCTTGAGCAATGCCTGGTGTACTTGATCAGCAATTTGTCGTTCATTCCCGGAAACAGATTCAATGTTCATGATCTGTTCGGTCAGCACTGCGACGTCCTGTTGCAGGTCCAATTCGTTCACGGTATTCAGCGTCCTACGTCTCTAGCTTCACTAGCCTGTCATCTATCAACGTTACCCGGGGTTTCGACGATACGATCAGTGTATGACTTCAGAATCTGTGACTTCATCCAGTGACTCCTCTGTCCGCTTGGCCTCTGGCCATGGTCTTGCCACGGTTGCCGCGGATGGAACCATCCTCGATGTTTGGTATCCAGCCCCGGTCCTCGGCGAGCTTTCGGCGGCTGAAGAGCTTTCCGGCGAACTCGCCGCGGCTGCCCAGGACGACGCTGCCCGAGGCACCACCCAGAAGGTTGTCTCGCTGACCATCGACCTCGATGTGGCTCCAGCTGACACCGCCGATGTGTGGCTGCGACTGCACCTGCTCTCCCACCGGTTGGCCCAGCCGAACACGATCAACCTCGACGGGATTTTCGGCCACCTGGCAAACGTGGTCTGGACCAACTTCGGCCCATGCCAGGTTGATGGCTTCGAGGTAACCCGTTTGAAGCTGCGTGCCCGCGGCGCGGTCACCGTGTACGGCGTGGACAAGTTCCCTCGCATGGTCGACTACGTGGTGCCAACCGGCGTGCGCATTGCCGATGCCGACCGTGTTCGCCTTGGCGCGCACCTCGCAGAAGGCACCACCGTCATGCACGAGGGCTTCGTGAACTTCAACGCAGGCACCTTGGGCACTTCGATGGTCGAGGGCCGCATTTCGGCTTCCGTCGTTGTCGGCAACGGCTCCGATGTTGGCGGTGGCGCTTCGATCATGGGCACCCTTTCGGGCGGTGGACGTGAGCGCATCGTCATCGGCGAGCGGGTGCTGCTGGGCGCCAACGCCGGTGTAGGCATCTCCGTGGGCGACGACTCCGTAGTGGAAGCGGGCCTGTACGTTACCGCCGGCACCCGTGTGCTCTTGGGCGAGAAGCAAGTCAAGGCCTTGGAGCTCTCCGGAGTGCCGAACCTGCTGTTCCGCCGCAACTCGATTTCCGGCGCTGTGGAGGCATTGGCCCGCGCAGGCCAAACTGTCGAACTGAACAGCGCACTGCACGCCAACTAAGCCAGTGCGAGGGCCAGCCGAAACGGCTGGCCCTCGCTGCATTTAACCGCCGGGAAAGATGATGGTGACCATGGGCTGGATGAAGCCGTGGAAGGCCTTGGCATCTTGAAGCAAGGAAGTGCTGGCAACGATGGTCGCTCGGCCGGTGAGCCAGGCACGAGGCTCGTCCAAGGGAACATCGATGACCTGTATCTGTTGCTGCGGTGCGCTCGTATCATGATCCACCCCGTGATCCAGCAGGATTCTCTCTAATTCATCCAACCGGCGCGGCACGTAGTCCACGCTCTTGGCGACAAAGTCATCGGCATGCTGCTGGGCGAAGAGGGTCGCTTGACCGTAGTGGGCTTTGGCCAGCTTCGCTAGAGCCGGATAGCCTTCCTGGTCCAGATGCTCATGCAGCGACTTTTCCGGCGCTGCCTCCGGCTCGATCTCTCCCGTGGTCAACGCGCTCCACCAAGCGCTCCACTCTTGCTTGAACTGCCCATGAGCGGCGTCGGCTCCATTGCGGTTCTTCACCACGGAGGTCAGTCGCGAATTCGGTCCGGCCTCAGCCGGATCAACTCCACCGAGCTCACGTAAGTACAAGGCCATCAACATCGTCTGATTGGTTTTTACCGCCAAAGACCAGTTGTTTCCACGACGAAAGTACATGCATACCACCTGACTTTTAGGCATACCCCCGCGGTCTTAGATTCAAAGGATACTCCCGTCAAGGTGGTTAAAACAGATAAGGAGCCTCCCACCAATTCAATGGTGGAAAGCTCCTTGTCAGCGAACGCTATATACCCGGTGGCTTAGAGGCCTGGGTAGTTGCGAGCGGTTTCACCCATGTACAGCTGACGTGGGCGGCCGATCTTCAGTTCAGGATCCTTGATCATTTCGCGCCACTGTGCGATCCAGCCTGGCAGGCGGCCGATGGCGAACAACACGGTGAACATCTTTTCAGGGAAGCCCATGGCGGTGTAGATCAGACCGGTGTAGAAGTCCACGTTCGGGTAGAGCTTGCGCGAGATGAAGTACTCATCGTTCAGCGCGGTCTCTTCCAGCTTCATCGCGATCTCAAGCAGCTCGTTCTTGCCCTGCTTGGCCAGCAGGTCGTGAGCGGTCTTCTTGATGATCTTGGCGCGTGGATCGTAGTTCTTGTACACGCGGTGGCCGAAGCCCATCAGGCGTACGCCGTCTTCCTTGTTCTTGACCTTCTGCATGAAGTCTTCTGGTGAGATGCCAGAGGACTGGATCTCGCGCAGCATCTTCAGGACGGCTTCGTTGGCGCCGCCGTGGGCTGGGCCGGACAGAGCGTGGATGCCAGCGGAAACCGAAGCGAACATGTTGGCTTCCGAAGAGCCGACCAAGCGCACGGTGGAGGTCGAGCAGTTCTGCTCGTGGTCTGCGTGCAGGATCAGCAGCAGGTCAAGGGCCTTGACCACGTCTGGATCCAACAGGTAAGGCTCGGCAGCGGTGCCGAAGCACAGGCGCAGGAAGTTCTCGACCATGTTCATCGAGTTATCCGGGTACAGCAGGGCCTGTCCGATGGACTTCTTGTGCGCGTAGGCAGCCAGAACTGGCAGCTTGGCCAGCAGGCGCAGGGTCGAACGCTCGACCTGCTCGTCGTCCTTTGGATCCAGGGAATCTTGGTACCAGGTGGACAGCGCGGAAACTGCGGAGGACAGAACTGGCATCGGGTGCGCGTCACGCGGGAAGCCGCCGAAGAAGCCCTTGAGCTCTTCGTGCAGCAGGGTGTGGCGGCGCAGCGAGTTGTCGAATTCTGCAAGCTGGTCTGCAGTTGGCAGTTCGCCGTAGATCAGCAGGTAGGTTACCTCGATGAAGCTGGACTTCTCGGCCAGCTGCTCGATAGGGTAACCGCGGTAACGCAGGATGCCTGCATCGCCGTCGATGTAGGTGATCGCGGATTTGGTGGCCGCGGTGTTCATGAAGCCAGGATCGTAGGTCACGTTCCCAGTGGTCTTCAATAGTGGGGCTACGCTGAATCCGTCGTTGCCTTCAGCAGCCGGAATTACCGGAAGCTCAAGATTGGATTCTCCAAAGTGTAGCTGTGCAGATGTAGTATCTGTCATTGCTTCTCCTAACCGGAAAGCGTGTAGTTCCGAAAGGTCAGTCGTCACCGTAGAACATACCGCGATTTGACCCCATCCCGCTAATCAGACTGTCATCTTCACCGGTTGGCGGAAGAATTCAGCCGTTCAACGGCGGCCGCGATCCGTTCGTCGGAGGCGGTCAATGCCACGCGCACGTGGCGTTCTCCTGCAGTTCCATAAAAGGCACCTGGACCAGCGACGATTCCCAGCTGCGCGAGGGCGCCGATGGTCTCGAAGCTTGGCCGGTCCTGGGTGCACCATAGGTACAGGCCGGCCACCGAATCCTCGATTCGCAGGCCGAAGTTTTCCAGGGCGGGGCGCAGCGCGTCGCGTCGGTCCCGGTAGAGCTCTCGCTGGGTGGCTACGTGCTCGTCGTCGTTCAGCGCCACCACCATGGCGTGCTGGATCGGGCCAGGCACGATCATTCCGGCGTGCTTGCGACTGTTGATCAGCGTCGGCATGAGATTTGGCGCGCCAGCGACAAAGGCGGCGCGGTAGCCTGCGAGGTTCGACTGCTTGGAAAGCGAGTAGAGCGCCAGCAGGTTATCCAGGTTGCCGCCGTTGACCTTCGGGTCCAGGATGCTGGGCACCTGGCCTTCGAATTCTTTCCAGCCAAGTTCTGCGTAGCACTCATCCGATGCGACAACGGCACCGATTTCACGAGCCTGTTCGACGATTTTCTTCAGCTGGTCGGCGCTGGTGACCTTGCCGGTGGGGTTGCCAGGCGAGTTGACCCAGATGAGCTTGACGCGCGAGAGCTCGTCGGCACCCAGTTCATCAAGGTCGTCGGTGGCAATCGGGGTCGCGCCGACAAGCTGTGCGCCAATGTCATAGGTCGGGTATGCGATTTTTGGACGCACGACGATGTCCTCGGCACCGATGCCCAGGAACAGCGGCAGCCAAGCCACCATTTCCTTGGAGCCCACGGTGGGCATCACGTCGTTGATGCCCAGGCCAGTGACCTGGCGGCGGCGTGCGAACCAATCCACGATGGCCTGGCGAACTTCGACGGTTCCGTGTGTGGTGGGGTAACCGTGGGAGTTCGCGCCGTCGGTCAGCGCGTCTTGGATGAGCTGTGGGGTGTCGTCAACCGGCGTGCCGATCGACAGGTCCACGACTCCCCCTGGGTGCTTCGCTGCCTGCTCGCGGTATGGAGCAAGCTGGTTCCAGGGGTAATCGGGGAGCTCAAGCATGAAAGTAAAACCTAGCCTTGGTTCTGAGGTGGCAAAGCACTGATGAATGGGTGATCAGTACCGGTGTTACCAATTTTAGCGGCGCCGCCCGGGGAACCAAGTTCATCGAAAAAGTCGACGTTCGCCTTGTAATAGTCAGCCCACTCGTCTGGCACATCATCTTCGTAGTAGATGGCTTCAACGGGGCAGACGGGTTCGCAGGCGCCGCAGTCTACGCATTCATCCGGGTGAATGTACAGCGAGCGCTCGCCTTCATAAATACAATCTACCGGGCACTCTTCGACGCACGCCTTGTCTTTCACGTCGACGCACGGCTGAGCGATGATGTAAGTCACGAGGGCCGAGACCTTTCCTTGCACTTGGTGGTTTCAACACGAGCCAGCCGGATTCCTGGATGCTGTTTGAATCCCTTACCAGCTCAAACTACAGTCTAGTCCTGATATCAATACATCAAAGCGCCCGAGAGCCTGCTGTGACGTAACCGACCATTCACATTTCAGCCTCAGAGGGTTTAGATGAATTCTTCTTACGAAAAGATGACGCGGAAAAATGCTTAGTTTTAGTGATGTGACTCCCGGTGAACGCATAGTTGTGCGTTATCGCTTGTCCGTGGACGCCGCAGGCGTTGGCGGGCGTTTTAGCGATGCACTGGGCGAGTTGCAGGCGGTCACCGATGAATCAATCAGCGTGCAGACGCGATCTGATCTGGTGGTCATCCCCCGCTCAATGATCACCCATGCCAAGTTGGTTCCGCCTGCCCCGGCGCGTCGCCGGCCGCGAACGCCAAGGAATTAGCGCACATCAGGATCTATCCGGTGCTGGAATCCGCTGTTTGGCGACATGTGATTTGATACTGCCAATCACTCGCCGATTTTCCCGTATGCTGTTTTTATGCCTTCTGACAAACTTGTCCAATCGCGAGCACGTGCACTCAGCTCACCGCTGAGGCTGCGTATTCTGCGTTTGTGCCTCCACGAGTCACGAACCAACAAGGAAATCGCGGACATTCTTGATCTGAACCCGGCCACTTCCCTGCACCATGTGCGGACGCTGGTGAACAACGGCTACCTCGCTCCAGAGGAGGCCCGCCGCGGCAATCGTGGCGCGAAAGAAGTTCCTTACCGCAGCACCAAGCAGTCCTGGGGAACACGTATCCCGGACGCAGCCCCAATGCTGGTTGATACTTTCCTGCAGGAAATCGAGGGCTTGGATCCCCAAGAAATCCAGATCATCCGGGTCGGCCTGAAACTCAGCGACGAGTCCCGGCAAGAGATGATGTCCCGGCTTCGCGAAGTCATCGAGGACTACGCGATGCGCGATCCTGAGGAAGATGGCGTAGCGACGTCGCTGTTCCTGGCCCATCACCTGGACATCACGGGCAATTCCAGTGCCGAGGACCCAAACGCCCCCAACGACAACTGATATTAAAAGCAGAAGGTGAACTTCCCGGTCTGGGAAGTTCACCTTCTGCTTTTAGTTCTGACGGTGCTGTTTGCGAATCACTCGCAGGGCCAGCACCAGGCCGATGATCGCAGGAACAATCATTCCGTACATCCACAGGGCCGAGGCTAACGCCGGGCCAGGCAGATACTTGTAATACTGCATGCCGAGGATCAGCTGGTCGTCGCCCACGTAGGAGATCAAGCCTACGCAGACATAGCAGCCAATGAAGCCCAGCGCGCCGGACCATAGTTTCCCGGAGGATACCGCGGCCCAGTAGACCAGAAGGCCCAGGAGCAGCCAGGCGACCGCCACGCCCCACACCAGCGGAACGTCATTGGCGACGTAGCTGATGGATGCGTGGATAGCAGTGCCGAAAAGTCCTGCTACCAGGGCAACAACAACCCCGCGCCAGAGCGCGGAGAGGTTGCTGCCTTGGGTATTGCGCTGATTAGGAGCGAGCGCGTGCACGGGTTGCCTTGGCACGGTCGTTGGCGTTCAGCAGTACCTTGCGGATACGGATGGCTTCTGGGGTGACCTCAACGCACTCGTCTTCGCGAGCGAATTCCAGCGACTCTTCCAGAGTCAGGGTGCGTGGTGGGGTCAGGTTCTCGAAGCTGTCCGAGGAAGCTGCACGCATGTTGGTGAGCTTCTTTTCCTTGGTGATGTTCACGTCCATGTCGTCGGCGCGGGAGTTCTCGCCCACGATCATGCCCTCGTAAACCTCTTCGGTTGGCTTCACGAAGAAGTTCATGCGTTCCTGCAGGTTGATCATTGCGAATGGAGTCACAACGCCAGCGCGGTCGGCAACGATCGAACCGTTGATGCGGTACTCGATGGCACCTGCCCATGGCTCGTAGCCTTCAGCCAGCGACGAAGCGATGCCGGCACCGCGGGTGTCGGTCAGGAAGCGGGTACGGAAGCCGATCAGGCCACGTGCTGGAACCATGAATTCCATGCGAACCCAGCCGGTGCCGTGGTTCGACATGTCGGTCATGCGGCCCTTGCGCGAAGCCAGCAGCTGGGTGATAGCACCCAGGTATTCTTCCGGCACGTCAATGGTCATGCGTTCCATTGGCTCGTGGACCTTGCCATCGACAACCTTGGTCACAACCTGTGGCTTGCCGACGGTCAGCTCGAAGCCTTCACGACGCATCTGCTCAACAAGAATAGCCAGTGCCAGTTCGCCACGGCCCTGGACTTCCCAAGCATCCGGACGCTCGGTTGGCAGGATGTTCAGCGAAACGTTACCGATCAGTTCCTTGTCCAGGCGATCCTTCACCTGGCGGGCGGTGACCTTGGCGCCCTTGACCTTGCCAGCCAGTGGCGAGGTGTTGATACCGATGGTCATCGAGATTGCTGGTGGATCAACGGTGATCAGTGGCAGCGGCTTAGGATTCTCAAGGTCGGTGAGGGTTTCACCAATCATGATGTCTTCGATACCGGCAACTGCGACGATCTCGCCTGGGCCAGCTTCTTCAGCTGGAACACGCTGCAGACCCTTGGTGGCCAGAAGCTCGGTGATCTTCACCTGCTTCATGGTGCCGTCCTGGCGGGCCCAGTTGACCTGCTGGCCCTTGCGCAGGGTGCCGTTGATCATGCGCAGCAGAGCCAGACGGCCGAGGAATGGCGATGCGTCAAGGTTGGTGACATGTGCCTGCAGAACTTCGCCCTCGTTGTAGGTCGGAGCAGGAACGTGCTTGATGATGGTCTCGAACAGTGGCTCGAGATCTTCGTTGTCTGGCAGGGTGCCATCGGCTGGCTGGTTCATCGAAGCGTAGCCGGCCTTGCCCGAGGCGAAGACAACAGGAACGTTCAAGATGGCGTCCAGATCCAGGTCCGGAGCTTCATCAGCCAAGTCGGAAGCCAGGCCCAGCAGCAGGTCCATGGAGTCGGAGATGACGCCATCGATGCGGGAGTCCGGGCGGTCGGTCTTGTTGACCACGATGATGACTGGCAGGTTAGCGCCCAGTGCCTTACGCAGCACGAAGCGGGTCTGTGGCAGTGGGCCTTCGGAAGCGTCAACGAGCAGAACCACGCCGTCCACCATGGACAGGCCGCGCTCGACCTCGCCACCGAAGTCAGCGTGACCCGGGGTGTCGATGACGTTGATGGTCATGTTCTTGCCGTCAGCAGCTGGACCGCTGTAGAACACGGTGGTGTTCTTGGCGAGAATGGTAATGCCCTTCTCGCGTTCCAGTTCGCCGGAGTCCATCACGCGATCTTCGGTTTCACCATGGCTGTCGAATGCGCCGGTCTGCTGAAGCATTGCGTTGACCAAGGTGGTCTTGCCGTGGTCAACGTGTGCAACGATGGCTACATTGCGAAGTTCATCGCGACTAATGGTGTTAGCTGACATGCGTGAAGGCTCACTTCCGCTCGAGGATTTTGGGTCTAAGGAGACGGGGCCAAAGTCGACCCAACAAACTAGTTTACGCTGTTCCTGCAAATACTCCGGTGCTCTGTGTCAGAACATACAAGAATTTCACGTAAAGTCGCGGAAAATCAACGGTTGGATTGGGTGGAAATCCAGTACCGAAGAGTCCTGGTGCCGTCCGCGGCATCCAGATGCGGGAATTGCTGATCCAGTTCGCCCCCGCATTTGAGGATCGTAGCGATGGAACCGGCGTTGGTGCTATCGCAGGTGACTAGTGCCTGATCCACTCCGGCGGCTTGCACTTCACGCAGGCCGAACTGGCACAGGGCCGCGGCCACGCCACGGCGCCGATGCTCTGGAACGACTCCGTAGCCGATGTGCCCGCCCTTTTGGAGCAGCCAATCATTGAGTTCGTAGCGCACGGAGACGCGCCCAACCAGTTCTCCGTCGTCGAAGGCGGCAAAGAGCGCCGAGCGCACCCAGCCATCGGGAATGTTTTCTCCGCGCCTACCTGCACTCATCCGGTAGATGAATTCTTCCCACTGCTGATCTTCAGACCAGGTTGGCAAGAATTCGAAGTCGTCGGCCAGCATCGCATGATGAGCGTCGATGGCTTGTTGCTCGTCTTGACTAGCTAGTTCGCGAAACTCCAGGGCGGTGGTGAAGGCCATAGGGCCATTATGTCAGCCACGGAGACCCGGCAAAATTCCGCATCCTGCTAGTAGGTGATTTGCCGTCCTTCAACCTGGGCAAACCATTGCAGCGTCCCGCCTTCAAGGCTGTAGATCTTGCGGTGCGCTGGCTGTTGCTGCGCCAGATGCCGAGCGGCTTTTTCGGAGCGGACACCGCTCTTGCAAACCATGACCAGGCTGCGGGCGCTAGCAGGCACTTGAGGGTAGTCCCCCGCGAGCAGCTGGTCCATGGGCACATGGACGCTGCGTGGAATCGACGCGATGTCACGCTCCCACGACTCGCGCACGTCAATGACGAGCACCTCATGCTGGGCTTCCAATACCTGCAGCTCTTGCACGCTCAGCGATGCAACCGGATCCTCGATGGCACAGGCAACCGGCTGGTAGTCCCCCAATCCGCTCACTGCCTCGCGTTGCGGGTCCGCCGTGAATTCCAAAGTCCGCATGCTCGCATTCAAGGCATCATAGAGCCACAGCTTGCCGCTGAGTGTTGCCCCGATCCCGGTGATGAGCTTGAGCGCTTCGGTAGCCATCACCGAACCGACCACTCCGCACAGTGCTCCGAAGACCCCGCCTTCGGCGCAGCTCGGCACCGAATCAGCATCAGGGATATCAGGGAAGATGTCGCGAAGCATCGGACCGGTTCGAGGATCAAAAACCGATACTTGTCCCGAGAACTGGAAGAGCGTTCCCCACACCAGTGGCGTCCCGGTGATTTCCGCCGCGTCCGAGGCAAGGTACCGGGTGGCGAAGTTGTCACTGCCGTCGATGACCAGGTCATAAGCCTCAAAGAGTTCAATCGCGTTCTCTGTGCTCAGCCGTTCGTTCAGCGCTCGGATCCGCACGGTGCTGTTGAGGTCTTCGGCCAGCCGCTGCACAGAGGCGACCTTGGGCAAACCGACATCGGATTCCCGATGCATGATCTGGCGCTGCAAATTCGAGAGCTCAACGGTGTCGTCGTCCAGGACCCCGATCTGGCCAACGCCCGCGGCGATCAGATAGCTGGCGATCGGGCTGCCCAGTCCCCCGGCGCCGATGATCAGCACCTTGACATTGATGATGCGCCGCTGGCCTTCTTCGCCGACTCCGGGAAGGGTCAGGTGCCGCGAGTAGCGGGCCAGCACGCCCGGGTCGATGCTTGGCGCCGGTTCGCACAGCGGCGGGCGCGGCATCAGAATTCCCCGACCAGGGTTTGCATGATTCCTTCTACTGGCGAGGAGGCCAGCGCGGTGTCGCGGCGCGGGATCCTGCCGGCCAGCCGGGCGGCACGTCCTGCGCGCACCGCATCACGCATGGCTGCCGCCATCAGCGGGGCATTATGGGCACGGGTGACGGCGCTGGCCAAGAGGACCGCGTCGCAGCCTAGCTCCATGGCCAGCGCGGCATCCGAGGCAGTTCCCACGCCGGCATCGAGGACCACCGGCACATTGGCCCGGGAAACGATGGTGGAAATATTGTGCGGGTTCAAGATCCCCAGGCCGGAACCGATGGGCGCTCCGGCAGGCATGATCGCCGCGACCCCGGCATCCTGGAGCCGCTGTGCTAGCGCCGGGTCATCGTTGGTGTAAGCGAACACCTTGAAGCCCTCGGCGACCAGTTGCTCGGTGGCGGAATACAGCTCCAGCGGATCCGGCAGCAAGGTGTGCTCATCGGCGATGACTTCAAGCTTGATCCAGTCGGTTTCCAGGGCTTCGCGGGCCAGCTGCGCGGTCAATACGGCATCCCGAGCGGTGAAGCATCCGGCGGTGTTTGGCAGCGGGATCACGTTATTGCGCTGCAGCAGCTCGTAGACATTCCCCGCGCCGGCAGCGGAAAAGTGCCGAATGGCGACGGTGGTCAACTCGGTGCCCGAAACGGCCAGAGCGCTCTCCAGCGTCGCCAGGGATGTAGCCCCGCCGGTGCCCAGGATCAGTCTCGAAGACAGGGTGCGTCCAGCGACGACGAACGGGTCGGTGTCCGCATCGAGTCGGTTGACTTCTTGCGATTCCATCTTTAGCCTCCTTGGGCTGCGGTGACGAGTTCTACGCTGTGCCCGTCTTCAAGCACCTTGCTGTTCCAGCTGCTGCGAGGGACCACTGCGCCGTTGACGGCGGCGGCCACGCCGAGCTTGCTGCCGTCAACCGCTTTCGAATCGGCGTCCAGATCCTTGCCGATCTGCGAGCTGACAAATTCACGCAGGCTTGTCCCTGCTGAGAGCTGGACTTGCTGGGAGTTGAAGGTGATGTTGATCGTGGTCATCCGAGGTGCTCCAGTGCGAGAGTCGAGTGTTGGGTTGCAAATCGTTGGGGGTCAACGTCTTTCAGCATGGGATGCGTGGTGTTGTTTTCGGTGAGGTCCGCGGTCAGTTCGGAACCCAGCGGGCTCAGCAGCACTCCGTGCCGCGAATAGCCGGTGGAGAGCACCAATCCTGGGTCCAGTCGCCCGATCAGCGGGCGGTCATCGGCGGTGGCTGGTCTTGGCCGGGCGATCAATTCGTTCAATGTGCAGTCGCTGATTCCCGGCACGAGCCGGCGTGCATCGTCCAAGAGGGTGTGCATGGCGCCAACGTTGACCTCCGGGTTGCCGTCTTCCCTCACGCTGGCCCCCAGCACCAGGCTTCCGTCCTTGCGCGGGACGAGGTAGACGTTGCGCCGGTGGACAATGCCGCGCACAATGCGGCTGAGCATTGCGGGGCCCGCGGGACCTTGGATCCTGAGGATGTCGCCGTAAACCGGGCGCAGGGGAAGGTCTTTGAGGCCTTTGACGGTTCCGAGCGCGGTGGCGATGACGGTTTGGTCTGCTTCTAGCACCCGCCCCGTGGTGGTTCGCACGGCGCTGGTTCCTGCCTCGTCGGTGAGCAGTTCTTCGGCTTGCTCGCGGATCACGTGATTGGCAAAGTGCTTGAGCAGGATGCGCACCACGCTGCGAGGGTCGATCTGATGGTCCTCGGCGCACAGCACGCCTCCGGCGATGTTGCTGGCAAGGGCTGGTTCCAAGGATCTGGCCTGGCTCGGCAGGAGTTTTTCGGCAGCTAATCCCAGCGATGACTGCAGCGCGACGAGCTCGTGGAGGGCATCGCGGTCAGCGGGCTCCGCAGCGATGACCAGTGTGGAACTTTGCAGGTAGTCCGGGCGCTCCCCGGTGGATGCTTCGATGCGCTCAACGAACCGCGGATATCCGGCATTCGATGCGGCCAGCAGCTGGTGCAATGGGCCTTGGCCCCACACTGTTTCTGCTGCCGGTGCCAGCATTCCGGCTGCGGCGTAGCTGGCGCCTTGGCCGGGAGCTGGATCGATGATAGTGATGCTGTGGCCGCGCGAGCTGAGCTCGAAGGCGGTGGCGAGGCCGATGATTCCGGCGCCAACAATATTGACATGCACGGTGGCACGATTCCTTCCTACGGCGGCATGACCCGCATCAGGTGTAGCGGTCGGCTCAGTGCCCTCTCAGCCTGGTCGAGTCAGGCTCCCGCGGAGTAATTGCGATTATAAGCATGATGCAGCTCATAAAAGCGAACTGTTCTTGACTTAGTCCCGTCATCTTTTGTGATGTACTTACTGACATGGAGCAACAGGACTATCCCATGAATTTGTCGGCGGATTCCCCGCTGTTCCGCGAAGTCGTTGACCTGGAGCGGCATTTGCTCGATCCTTCGCTTCGCCACGATGGAGCGTGGCTGGAAGGCGTCCTGCATGAGCAGTTTTACGAAATTGGCGCGAGCGGACGGACCTTCGACAGGTCTGAAGCCATCACCCTGCTCGCGGCTGAAGATCCGGATGCTCCTGCACTGCATGTCGTGGATCCGTCGGCAGTCCGTCTGGCAGAGGATCTGGTCCAATTGCGCTGGGCCACTGATGGGTCCCGCCCCGCGATGCGCAGTTCCTTGTGGATTCGGGATGCGGGCCGATGGCAAATGTTCTTCCATCAAGGCACGCTCACGGCCCAACCTGTGCGTGATCCCGAGCGGGCAGGGAATGCGCCGTCGGCTGAGCCTGAAGATGTGTACACTGTCAGGAACCTGAAGTCCACCGACGCCGCCGCGGTGCATGAGGCTTTCATCTCGCACCCGGATATGGCGCGGCAGGGCGATGCCGATACCCCTGAGAAAGCGCGGGCTTACGTTGATTTTCTGCTGGGCAATGACCAGGTTCAATGCCCGCTGGCCATCACGATCAACGATCGTTTAGTGGGCTTGGTGTGCGGTACCGTGGATCGCTCGAATGCCAACGCGTGGATCTGGTATTGGATGCATCATGAATACCGTGGCCGGTCGCTGACCACCAGGGCCGTGGCGGCCTTGGTTGATCACCTTTACGACGAGCTGGGCTTGTTCCGGCTGGAGCTCGGCCTGCGGGCCAATAATCCTGGATCCCGGCACGTGGCTGAGAGCAATGGCTTCCTGCGCGAAGGAATAGAGCGTGGCAAGTTCCTTGTTGATGGCGAACGCATCGACGTCTACACCTATGCCCGCCTGAGAACAGATCCGCCAGCGAACGTGCAGCCCTTGCCGCTCAAGCGCGCGTAGCGATTTGCTTTGAACGCAAAATAGCCGCGGAATCCGTGGTGGATTCCGCGACTATTTTTGTGTCCCTTTTAGGTTCTGTTCGGGATGGTTAGATACCTGGCGACGTTGGCGGTGCTGGCGGTGCCGAATCCGGACCGTTGGAGCTCAGCTTGTCGGTATCGATCTTGTTGAGGGTACGAGCGGCTGCCTCGCGACCACCAAGGCCGAATGCGAGAGCGGCTGCAAGAGCTGCACCGATGACAATTGCGCCGAAGGCCATGTTGATGATCGAGTCAGCGATTCCCATGTACTTCAGGCCCATTGCCACGAACAGTGCAATGGCGGTGTAGCGGATGATCTTCGACGCGGTGGTGTCACCC
The DNA here is from genome assembly GCF_012221945.1 of Glutamicibacter mishrai. Lineage (NCBI taxonomy): Bacteria > Bacillati > Actinomycetota > Actinomycetes > Micrococcales > Micrococcaceae > Glutamicibacter > Glutamicibacter mishrai. The sequence goes on from NZ_CP032549.1 coordinate 492,751, forward strand.
ATGAACTTGCCGATGACGTTAGCCACGACGAAGCCAGCGGCAACGATTGCCGCACCGAAGAGGATCTTGCCGCCCAGTTCCAGAATCTCGTTCAGGATGTTGGTGATTGCCGGGAAGTTCAGCATCTGGGCTGCCATCACACCGAAGAACAGTACGATTGCGATCTTCACGATGCCGGCGATGATGCCCGATGCACTCTTGCCTTCTGGGACAACGCCCCAGCCAGCAACGACGCGGTCAGTGCCGACACCCTGCAAGGTGGACTCCAACAACTGGCCAACAAACTTTGCGATCAGGAAGCCAACTGCCAGAAGGACCAGGGCCATGATGACCTGTGGGATGGCAGTGAAGACCAGCTGCAGCATTTGCTCGGCAGGCTGCGAAATCGCGGCGATGCCCAAGACCTGCAGAGCAGAGATTGCGACGACCAGCAGGATCAGGGCGAAGACGATGTTCGCGATGATGTCAACGATCTTTGCTTGGGTTTCGCGAGACTGAATCTCATCTACTGGCTCGTCGCCTGGGGTCAGCTTGCGGACAATGCCGCTGAAGTCGACCGTTCCCAGACCAGTGGTCAGCAGCTGTCGAACAATGTTGGCGATGACGTAGCCGATAAAGAAGATAAAGCCGGCGCCGATGAGGTTCGGGATGAACGCCATGACTCCGCCGAGCAGGCCCTGGACCGGCGTAAGAACTTCAGAAAGCGCGAAGACCTGAAGGATTGCGACGAGACCAAAGAGCCAAACAATCAGTCCAGCGACCTTGCCTAGAGACTGGCCTATTTGAGCTCCGTCATTTCCCTGCTTCTGCAGGAACTTCACCCTGGATACGAGCTTGGCTGCAGCCCAGCGAACTATTCGCGCCACAAGCCACGTAACGATGAGAATGACTAGCGCAATGCCTACCTTTTGTAGCATTGACGCCCAGTCGATGTTGCCTAAGACGTTCTCAGATTGCATGTCTGCTCCTTCAACGTAGGGACATCTCGACCCTACGATGAAGGACCAGCGCTGACTAGGGCAAAGAGTTAAATTCCCAGCTGGTTTCATGGAACTTCCACAGCTTCAACTACTAAAACCGAAGCCGTAGATACGAGATTCAACGGAAAACGCAGAAAGTGACCTAGAACACTACTGGATCACGAAAAATTTGAAAGCTCGCAAACCTTCAATCCCGTGAATTTCCTTGGAGTGACTTGTAGTTTCTGCTTTTCGACGCTAGCTCCAACGCCGAAAAGCAGAGACTTCACGCTTTATTCAACTACTTCGCTGACAACTTTTGCGCCGAACTCAACTGTGCGTGAAACGGTGCAGTATTTGTCATGCGACAACTTCACGATTCGTTCGACCATGCTGGCCGCCTTGCGTCCTTCATCGGTATCGGGGAACTTCAAATCGAACCCGAGATGAATGTCATCCATACGGCTGGCACCGTCCTCGGATAGCTTGTATCCGCTGGCGAGTACATCAAATTTCTCTGGTTCGCTCCGGCGGGTTGTTGCCACATCAACGTCAATGGACGAGCAGCCAGCAATGGCGGCAAGCAGCAGCTCCACCGGGGTCAGCAAGCCCTCTCCTTGGCCGAATTCAATGCTTGCACCGCTCTCAAGGCTGGTAGCTGTGTACTTTCGTGATTCGGTGCGCTGAACACTGACTTCGCGGATTTCTCGGCTATTTTCACTCATGAAACTATCGTGCCACGTTATTCGCTGATGAAAAGTCGTAGCGCAATACGACCCTGGACGAATCCCCTTGCGCACTGGATGGCGTTTGCTGGAATCCGCAGGTTCGGAAAAATTCAATGGCCTGTGTGCGTCGAGAATCCAGATGCACAGCCACTTCCGGGCAACGCTCGGTGATATGGCTCAGCAAGAGCCGGCCCACCCCGTGGTGACGATCTGCATGGCGTACCCAAAGGATCTCGATTTCCGACTCATTCCAGGCTGCAAAACCCAGGATCTGCTCACCTTGCTGGGCGATGCGGACCTGCAAGGATTGGGAATACACCGATTCCAAAGCGGCAGCGACAGCATCCAGATCAGCTGCCGACAAGAAGTCCAAACGACGTTCGACCGAACTTTTCCAGACATCCAATAAGTCTGGAACCTCATCGATACTCGTCCATTCACGAAGAACAATTTGGTCTTCCATACGTTGTTTCCTGCTTTCGAACAACCACTGATAATGCTTGAGGGAAATCTAATCCCACAACAGACTTTACTCAACAACTATTTTGAGTATTGATCGTCCTGCCGAATTGTGAATATCGCCCAAGTACCGGTCTACTTTGGCAACAGCAGTCTTTGAACTTTTTCCGCCCAAGTCCGCAATTCGCCCTCGACTATTTCAGGTTGCTCAATATGCACGTTGTGCCCTGCTTGCTCAATGACGTTTATGCGAAGTTCGGCGTAACGCGTGGCCAGAAGATGAGGGTCTTCGAAACCAGTGACGTGGTCATGACGCCCACACACGATGGAAACCGGATTGGACAACCGACCTTCACGATGCAGTGGAAGAGGCTGGAGAAAATAGCGTTTGGAAAGCTTGGCCATCGCTCGCAAATTGGCCGACACAAGACCCGGTAGAACCCATTCGGAGAATCGTTCCCAGGCTGGACGCGTTTGAATGACTGCGACGTCGGTGAACAGCTGTTTGTCCCTCTCACTGAGCGACTCCAGCAAATCCTGATCCGCTACGGCCACCGCAGGATCAGGAAGCGTGCGCTGCTTGCTGTCCGCGTATACTGCCGGAGCGATGAGGAACATTCCCTGCACGGAGTCGCTAAACCTGTCAGCCATTTCCTGGCACAGCAGCCCACCCATGGAATTTCCCAGCAACGCGAAAGGCCCGTTGCCGACAATAGCGCCGATTTCATGTTCCAACCAGTCAGCAAGTTCCGGCAAACCGCCAGCATCGGCCAGCGGTTCACACTGCCCAAAGCCGGGCAAATCCAGATAATGACGTTCGAACACCCCAGACTCGGCGAGCACTTCATCCAGCGGCAACAGGATTCGATGGTCTACCCCGTTGCCATGGACCATGAATAGCGGCATGCCACTGCCGTGGATTTTGTGCAACGTACTGAGCTCATTTCCTCATCTGAACCGGCGGGGCCTGTGCGACCTGCACAGACCACAGCTCCCGGAATTCCGCCCCTCCTGCTTTAGAGCGTGCACGGTTAGTGGCTTGGGGCCGGCAGTATGCAGAATTCGTTGCCGGATGGATCCAAGAATACTTGCCAGGGAACCTCGCCCCACGCATGCGGCAGCTTGGTTGCCCCAGTGTCGAGCACCATGGCCAGAATCTGTTCCACGTCGTCTCCCGCTTCCAGCCGCAGATCCAGATGGACGGAAGATTTAGCGGACGTTTTCGGATGCTTCTCAGGCACCAGCACAATCATTGGTCCGAGACCGGCCGGATGCTTGAGCACTGTCGACGAGTGCTCGGCAGGTTGAAATCCGGTGAGCTTCGCCCAGAATATGGCATCTCGTTCTGGATCAGAGCTAAGTATTTCTACCGCTAGCAAAGCCAGTGGGCGTGACGATTCGGATGCCTGGCCGAGAACAAAATACGTTCGCGCAGCGGCGTCCGCATGTTCGCCGCGAGTCGCGCCCTGGTAATCAACGGTTGTTTTCTCATAGTCTTCCGCTGAAGCCAGCACCGGGAAGACCCGTTGCGACTCGGGCTGCGGATCCGGGACCGTTGGAAAACAAATATCGAGAAACTGTTCGCCAGCAAGCGCAAGCCGGGTTTCAAACCCGCCCTCGTTATCCGTCAGGGTTTCGCTCCCCAGCAACTCTTCCCAGTGCTTTCCCTGCCGGCGTGGGGAGTCAGCATCAAAAACCAGATTTTCCCAGTACATCTATCCTCGACTTGAATTTGCCGCTCTCGGCGAGCGCCTTGTGGACGGTCAGATCCCGCCGCAACTGATGGCGTTGCGGCGGGATCACCTTGATTCGGACATTCTTAGCTTTGGCGCCATGCGCCAAGCTGCTGGGTTGAGACTTCAGCCAACCACTTTTGCCATAGCGGTCCGAAGCTCACGCGCCTCACTCCGAGTGCGCGCAGGGCGGCGAGGTCTCCGGCAGCATGGGCGGTCACCGGGTGGGCGGTGACATTCACTGGAATCGAGACGGCCTGGACCACCTGCTCAACCTGTTCGGCAGTGGACAGGGCTACCGGATAGACACTCCGGGCTCCTGCTTCTTCCAGCAGCTTGATACGCGCAATAGCTTCTCCCAGCGGATCGGCAAACTGATCGCTGAGTTTCACGGCATCGGTACGTCCATTGATGACAAATTCCACACCTGCTGTGTCAGCGGCTTCGCGAACACCGTGGATGTAGTCTGCATGCTCTTGGCGGTCGCGAACGCGCTTGCCTTCTTTGTGCACTACGTCTTCGATATTCACGCCGACTGCGCCAGCGGCGAAGACACGTTCAAACAGCTCTTGCGGGCTCAGGCCATACCCGGATTCCACATCTGCGCTCACCGGTACATCCACCGCCCCTGTGATCCGTTGAACCACAGCCAGGTAATCGGCGAAGTCCATCTGTTCCCCGTCTGCGCTGCCAATGGAATCTGCAACGGGGTGGCTGCCGATGGTCAAGCTGGCGAACCCGGCGTCGGCTGCCAGCGAGGCGCTAAAGGTGTCCCACACTGTGGGCATGACCAGAAGTTCCCCGGATTCGTGCTGGATTGCGAGGTTGTGGGCACGTTCTTTGAAATCCGACAATGCGTCCTCCTGAAGTTAGTGGTTCGAGCCCAGTCTACGGAGGCCGAACCACTTGCCAATAGGCTTATCGCAAACTTTCAGTGACAGCCGCTCAGCCCAGAGCAAACACCAATGATTCGCTTCGGCGCGAATTCGACTTGTTGGCGATCGGGCGGCGCTGGATGAGAACGAATCCGGACTTTTCCAGCACTCGGATGGATGCCGCGTTCTGGGGGTCGCAGGTTGCTTCGATCCTGCGCAGTCCTAGCTTTTCACAGCCAAGCTGAATCAGCAGGCCCGCGACTTCGGTGGCAAGACCTTGGCCCCAATAATCCTGGTTCAGGGTGTACCCCATCTCCCCCACCAGGCCGGTGTCGTCGGTTCGCCAGATAGCAGCGGAACCGATGACCTTTTCTTCCATCATCACCGCGGTCATCATGCGGCCAGGCCGGACGATCATCGCATCCGCGATGAAGGATTCGGTTTCAGCCAGAGTATTCGGGCCCCACAAGGAATAGCGGCAGACCTCCGGATCGGAGGTGTAGGCATGGACCTGCATCAGGTCGCGAGCCAGGAATCCGGCGAGCGCAACCCTTGGGCCGACGGCTGCTATCTGCCGTGATCCCGGTGCTTCGGCTTGGGTTCCGGATGTGCTGGGATCTTCAAATCCAGGTTTGATGCGAATCATCCTTGGGGCTCATTGCTGGTCAGGTGGAAGGCGAAGGGGCGGACCCTATCTGAATTTCCAGCCTACCCGTGAGGATATTTCGCAGCTGTTAAGCGGGGTTGAGATTCTTTCCTGTTTTTGGAATCGTGGCACCCACATGCCCTGACCTTGGTATGTCCGCAACCGGAAGGAGAGCCATCGTGCTCGCACTGACCGATCAAGCAGCATCCATCGTGACCGCTATTGTCACCAACCAGTCCGAGGCCGAGAACGCGGGACTGCGCATTCACCAGGCCGACAAGACCAACGCTCCTGAAGAAGCGGCCTTCGCCATCCAGATCGTTCCCCAGCCAGAGGAAACCGACACCGTGATTTCCGGTGAAGGCAGCCCGGTATACCTCGACGAGCTCGTCGCTGATGAGCTGGATGACAAGGTATTGGACGCCGCCGTTGATGAGCAGGGAGGCGTCAGCTTCCAGATCTTGGTTCAGAACTAATAGTTCTGCCCCTACCCCATAGACTTCCATCGAGAGCCACCTTTTACTAGGTGGCTCTCGTTGTCTCTTAATCTTGGCGACACGGTGGGCATCGGCCAGATTCGCAGATAGTGCCGATGCGGTAAAGAATGGCTGTATGCCTTTCGCTGATCAACTCATCGGCGTGGACGTCGCTGAACGCCTCGTGCACGAACTACAAGCCGTCGACCCGCAACGTTCGCTGGCAAACCTCAGCAGCGCAACACAAGCGCTGCAACCGTTGAGCTTGCGTGAACGCTCCGATGCCCTGCGTGATGGGCTGCTGGCTGACTATCCGCAGTCCTATGCGGAGTTAGCGGATGCCGTCAAGAAGGCTGCAGAGTACTCGCAGTCCTTTACCGGCTGGATGATCTGGCCGGTCACCTCGGCATTGGCAACGCGTGCAGCCGATGAAAATACAGGTTCCGCTTTCGAGGACGCCATGGGCATGATGGCTTTGTTGACCCCTCGCCTGAGTTCAGAGTTCGCCATTCGCGTGTTGCTCAAACATGATCTTGAGAAGGCCTTGGCATTCGCCCAAGAATGGACCGGCGCGCCCAACGAACATGTACGGCGCTTGGCCAGCGAAGGCACGCGCCCTTATCTTCCATGGGCTATTCGCGTCCCGCAGATCCTGGAAGATCCTGCCTGCACCATCCCAATCCTGGATGCCCTTTACCGCGACCCGAGCGACTACGTTCGCCGTTCTGTAGCGAACCATCTCAATGACCTCAGTCGCAATGAACCTGAGCTCGTGGTTGAAACTGCGCAACGCTGGCTGAAGACTCCGGAGCCCACCACCATGGCTGTGGTTAAACACGGGCTACGCACCCTCATCAAGCGCGGGAATCCAGAGGCTCTGGCACTGCTTGGATTCGGCACCCCTACGGTGAAGATCGATGGGCCTCACATTGAACAACGCCATGTGGTTTGGGGTGACTCCGTGAACTTCACCGCCTCAGTGCTCAATACCGGGAGCGAACCGATGCCGCTGGCCATTGATTACGTGCTGCATCATCGTAAGGCCAATGGACTCACCAAAGCCAAAGTCTTCAAACTCTCTACGCGCACCCTCGCTCCGGGTGAAACGTTGAAGATTGACCGCTCGCATTCGTTCAGGGCGATCACCACACGGCGCTACTACCCAGGAACCCATTCGGTAGCCTTACAGGTCAATGGAAAGCCCACGGACAGCGTTGATTTCGAACTGCTGGCTGACGCCGTGGAGGATCCTCAGTAACAGCAGTTCCACGACTGTGGCTGGGCATTCCCAACAAATTGGTGTTTTTTCGTCGGGTGCTTCTCTTGTAATTCTCGCTTTCGTGGGCGATTGTTCAATTGAGTCGCAAAGGAGCGCGCATGGACGCGGAAACAGAAAGTCGCAAGGAATGGGCCACCATTCCCAATGCGATCACGGTGCTCCGTTTTTTACTGGTAATACCAATATGCATTTACGTCGTCTCTGGAACCCACCCCACGCTAACGGCTCTACTGCTCTTGGCCTTTGGATTAAGTGACTGGGTTGACGGCTTCATTGCACGCAAGTTTTCTCAGGTGTCCAAGCTTGGAATTTTGCTTGATCCCATTGCGGATCGACTGGGGATCGTGGCCATTGCGGTTGCTTTGGTAGTTGCCGGGCTGATTCCCTTGTGGGTCGGCCTCGTGATCTTCTGTGTCGATTTGATATTGCTGGGCACCTATTTTTTCCTGCGCTTATCGCAACCGCCGGCTTCAACGTGGCTCGGAAAAATTAGAACTGCTCTGATGATGCTGGGGTTGGCATGTGTGGCGGTGGGCCGCATTGATCAGTTTGTGTTCCTTTATGTACCGGGAATCTTTGTCTTATCGGCAGGGACGTTACTACATATCGTGGTTGGGTACGGCTACTTCCAAATCATGCGTGGCCAGGCAAAGAAAGAACCAGTGGTACCGGCTGAATCCGACAATCAATAGCTGAAGCGATCAGTTGCACGGCTTTAAGTTCGTGCCGCTGATAGTTTTGGAGAGACAGCAGGGTAATGCCCGATCGATTTGTTTGGCCCCAACGAGAGTAGAAGTTCCGCAACTGCTTATGGCAAATTTTCATCCGGGTAGCTCCTACAATGCCGATCGTGCTTCTTCATCCGTGCGACCGTGGTCCGCGCAATTTCGTAGCATGCTGTTCAAAAGTATTTTTGTTGCCGTCTTCATGACGATTTGGGTGCTTCTGTCCGGCACCGGACAGATGACGACCAATCAGATTAATAAGATTGACCCGGACGGTAGCTTCGCGGGAACCGTTGCTGCAGCATGCGCCATGGTATTCATCGTGCTTGTGGTCGACTTTCGCCGCAGCGGCTCTGGGTTGCCCGCCGTCGGCCTGACGCGATTGCTCATGTCTTCAACCTTGTGCGCGGTTGCCGTTCTTTTGCTATTCATGGCCAGCTGGCCCATCTCTGTTAAGCAAGAATTCTTTGGGACTCCTGTCACGGCTGAGTACCTTTCAAATCCGAAGGCCTTCGCACTGGCTGCCGCATTTGTTTGCGCATCGTACTTTTGGTCCAATTTATCCCTCATCGGATTCACCATGGGCAGACCCTCTGGGCACCTAGTCGGTTTCGCAATCCTGTTTCTGATCGTAGGACTCGGGATATGGCTGGGGAGCGATTTGTTCGGAAGTCCAGCTTCCGAAGGGAACCTGAGCCTGTGGCTAGGTCTTGCCATAGCGGGTTTTGCTCTACAACCCCTCGCGAGCATTTTCATCAAGCGAAACATCCAAAAACAACAAGAGTCCTAAGTCGACAAGCAAAAGATTGGTCTTGGCATGACAAAGGCCTGTTCAAGCGACACCCAGGCGCTTTAACCCAGGTGAGCAATCGGGCTACTCCCCCGCGAGCACCGCAAGCTCTTGGCTGCGTGGTTGCCAGAATGCCGCACGAACTGCTGTCAGTTCGTGGCAGCGTCCAGCTGCCAACTCATCCAGTGCCCGAATATAGTCCGGAACTATTTCTCGCGGCAGCCTCAGCCCCATCGTCAGGTGAGGTGTCCAACGCGGGCCTCTTCCTTCAGTGTTCTCGACACTGATTTCCCGTGCCGCACATTCCAGCTCGTCAGTAGTTTCCAGCAGCCAGGCAACGGTTTGCTTGCGTCCAGTGCCGAAAACCACTGTGCCTACGCGGCTAAGCTTCGCCGGCACTACAGAAGGAAGTACCTCAGAAGCGCGCTGTATAACCACGTCAGCCAGGCTGTGCGCGAAGGTGATGCTGATGTGTGGAGTCTGGTTCTGCACCGGAAACCCCTTGAGTGCCAACTCGTCAAAGATTTCCCTGATCTGTTGCTCTTCTGGATCGTCCAGATACAACAGAATATTTTCTGGTGAACGACTCATTGATGCTGCGCCCCTCCGTTCATTTCTGTTGAACGTAGTTTCCCACGCCCAGCTCATTGAGCCAGTTCTCCCACACACCGAGGGTCCGCCTGGGGACAACTGCCCAGCCGGCTATTCCGGTGTTTGCCGCCGATGGTTGACGGTGGACGCGATATGGCACAAGATGGCAATCACTTTTGTAAGGTCTATTTCAACCAATGGAGTGTGCCAGTCATGGCAACTTGCGAAGCTAACGGCGTCGAACTAGGGGTTCAAAGCTTTGGGGATCTCGCGGATCCCCTGTTGTTGTGCATCGGCGGCACCACGATGCTTTCTTGGCCCGACGAACTTTGTCACGCTCTGGCGCGAGGCGGCCGTCATGTAGTCCGTTTCGATTTGCGTGATAGCGGAGAATCCACCACCATTGATCCACTTAATCCGGACTATACGTTGCGCGATCTAGCAGCAGACGCTGCAGCCCTCGCCGTGTCCATAGACCCTAGACCGGCTCACTTAGCAGGCATTGGAGTTGGCGCCATGGTCGCCCAGGTCGCCACCTTGGACTATCCGCAAGCATTCTCAGAACTCACGCTTATTGGCTCCCGCCCGGTAGCTCCAGGACCGGTTGATCCAGACCTGCCAGATCATGATCAATCAACACTGGGTCAATTGTTTTCACGATCAATGCCAGACTGGACTGACCGCGAGGCCGTCGCCAGCTACGCAGCTGAAGGCGCCAGCATTCTTGGCAACAGCCCGGAGAATGCGCGTCAGCTAGCGGCTCGCGTCTGGGACAGGACTCCAGATGCGTCAGCACCTGTGCATATGGCGAATCAGCTCGGAATGGTGTTTTCCAAACTTGATTGCACGCCCCGTTGGCGTGAACGCCTAGGCGACATCACTCTGCCGACGCTAGTAGTCCATGGCCGCAAGGATCCCTTCTTTCCGCTGGGCAATGGCCAAGCATTAGCCCACGAGATCCCCAATGCACAGCTCCTCGTGCTTGAAAGCGCTTCAACAGCAATCCCTGCTTCGAACATCGCAGAAGTGGCCGGCGCGATGCTAGATCTGGGAGGAAGCCGGTAACTGGGGCCAAAGTGGAATCACAACCCTAGACAATGACCTGGGACTTGGGCATTGTTGGTCAAAGATCGTCAATTGACTTGAGCACTTTCGGGAGGCACCTCATGGGCGAGGCCTACATCATCGATGCACTGCGCACTGCTGTAGGGAGGCGCGGAAAGTCATTAGCCGGTGTGCACCCACTTGATTTGGCAGCAACGCCACTAGCCGAACTGGTTCGACGCAATAACGTCGACTCAGGAGAATACGACGAAATCATTCTCGGGTGCATCGACCAGGTGGGACCCCAAGCCATGGATATCGCTCGTAATGCGTGGCTCGCGGCCGGTCTGTCCGAGCATGTCCCTGGAACCACTGTGGAACGCCAATGCGGCTCTGGCCAGCAAGCGGTTTCCTATGCAGCGCAGGCAGTGATGAGTGGCAGCAGCGATCTCGTCGTGGCCGGCGGCGTGCAATCCATGTCCAGCATTCCGCTGTCCTACTCGAACGCGGCGGCGAAGGACTTCGGCTTCCCCGATCCCTATCATGGTTCCAAGCTGTGGGCAGCACGTTATGCAGGCGAAGAGATTTCGCAGTTCCGTGGCGCCGAGATGATGGCCCAACGCTGGGGATTCACGCGAGAGCAGCTGGAGGACTTTGCCGTTACCTCCCACGAGCGGGCCTTGACTGCCCAGGCCCAAGGATACTTTGACCGCGAAGTCCTGGCGATGGATGAGTTGGCCGTTGATGAAGGGCCAAGGACCCCGGATCGCGCCAAGATGGCCAGCCTCGCGCCCATAACCGATGGCGGATTGCACACCGCGGCCACCGCCTCGCAAATGTCTGACGGTGCGGCCATGTTGCTCATTGCCTCCGAAGCTGCAGTCAAGCGCTACGGCCTGAAGCCACGGGCGCGCATTCACCACGTCTCTGCCCGAGGAGATGACCCCATCATGATGCTCTCTGCACCAATCCGCGCAACAAAGTACGCATTGGAACGCACAGGATTGTCCCTCCAAGATATGGACCGCGTCGAGATCAACGAAGCTTTCGCAGCCGTGGTCTTGGCCTGGGAGAAAGAAACCGGCGCGGATATGTCCAAGGTCAACGTCAATGGTGGCGCGATCGCCCTGGGCCACCCTATCGGCGCTACCGGAGCCCGTTTGATGACATCATTGCTCCACGAGCTTGAACGCAGCGACAGCCGTTGGGGACTGCAAACGATGTGCGAAGGCGGCGGGCAAGCAAATGTCACCATCATTGAGCGCCTGTAGCTTAGAACCAAATCGAGATGGGCAAAAGATAGATTTTCTGAGCAAGGAGAAACCGTGAGCGCTGATCCGTGGAAGACCTACGATCTGAGCCAGCCGCTGGACACCGACTATCTCTCGGCTTTCGCAAGTGCCACGACAGCGGATCGTGAACATTGGCAGCGAGCCCGCCAATTTGCCCAGGAGGTTTTCCCGGTCATCAATCAGCATTGGGAGAACGCGTTTTATCCTGTGGACCTCGTCCGCCGCATGGGTGAACTTGATCTGCTCACCGATGGACTGGAGATTGGCGGCCACGCAGTCTTCTCTCCCCTCGCGGCCGGTCTTGTCACCATGGAGATCTCCCGTGCCGACGGGTCAATGGCTGCCGCGGCGGCGGTCCAAGGCGGGCTGGTCCTCAGGAGCTTGAAGCTCTTCGGAACTGCCGAACAACAAGACCAATATCTAGAGCCGATCGCCACCGGAACGCTGCTTGGCGGGTTTGCCCTCACCGAACCGCACCACGGTTCCGACTCCGTCAGCTTGGAGACGAGCGCCCGCTTCGACGGCAAGACCTGGATGCTCAACGGCAGCAAAAAATGGATTGGCAATGGGGCCGCCGGAGGCATCACCATTGTGTGGGCCCGGGATGAAGGCGACGGGCAAATCAAAGGCTTTATCGTCGATCAGCAAGCTGCTGGCTATGAAGCCACACCGGTTCGCGGCAAGGGCGTGCTCAGGGCCATCGAACAAGCCAAGATCAGGCTGCAAAACGTGCGAGTCCCCGATTCGGCCTTCCTGGCTCAGGCGCGGTCATTCAAGGATGTCTCGAAGGCGCTCGTTGATACACGAGTCAATGTCGGTTGGTCAGCGCTTGGCCATGCCCTGTTCGTCTTTGAAGCCGCACTTCAGTACTCGAAACAGCGAGAACAGTTCGGCAAGCCGCTAGGTGCCCATCAAATGGTGCAAGAGCGTCTTGCACAAATGCTCGCGGAGCTGACCAACATGCAGTTGCAGTGCGCCGCGGTCGCCTCGGAACAGGCAGCCGGACGGCTTCGACCAGCGCAAGCTTCCCTGTTGAAATATCACAACACGCGTGCTGCCCGGCGGGTGGCCGCTACGGCACGAGACATGCTCGGTGGCAACGGGATCCTCTTGGAGAATCACGTGATTCGCCATGTTGGGGATATCGAAGCTCTTCATACCTACGAAGGTACCGAGTCGATCCAGGCGCTGATCTTGGGCCGTGACCTCACGGGTCTGAGCGCCTTCGGCTGAGTATTAATGCGCTGATCAATTACGATGAGCATTAGCTGCCGAGTTTCTGAATCGAAGGACTAATCATGTCGTCTGTCGTTGATTTCAAAGAGGTCTCCACCGTTGGTTTGGAAACCTCTCCTGTAGCTGACGCTCTGGCAGGTTTGCGGGCTAATGAAGCCCGGTACCTGAAGAATAAATTCGACCATGATTTTGTGGTTATGGACGCGTCAGAGGCAGAGGACGTTGTTGCCTGGATTCACAATATCCTGGCCCAGGAACGTGACCTGCATATAGCTTCCCGCCCGTTGCAGGCCTGTGTCTTTGAAGCCGATGGTGCCAAGCGCGCCTACGTTTTCTACGAGTCGGGACTGTCCATCAATGTTCTCTACGGTATTGCGGACGGTGACAAACGGGCCGTCGGATTCAAGCTCTCCGACGGCATGGAGGTGCCGGAAGAACTGGCTGACAAATTCAAGTTTGCTCGCCAGAAGTCCAAGCTGGCTGGAACGATTCGCGGGTCCTACTTTGTGATCAAGGGCGAGTACTAATCCCCTATTTCCCGATATCCGTCCTTGGCTGCCTCGCGCAAAAATTCTTCGGGCCAAACATGAAGAAGCCGAGCAGAAAAATCGATTCGCTCCGCGGGAATCCTTGCCGTTTGCGCGCTTCGAATCTCTTGGGCCAGCAACTGGAAATCCTTCAATTGCTCAATGACGAAGGAACGTTCCACGGGCCGGCCGTGTCCTGGAATGATCACGTGCGAGTCGCTGATGTCGTCCAGCAGTGACGTGAGCACTCCCGGCCAGCCCAGCGGATGGGCTCCGGAACCAAACATCGGCGGGCCCGATTCCTCAATGATGTCTCCGAGGAACCACACGCCGGCGTCAGGAATGTGGATTGCCAAGTCGGAATCCGTGTGGCCCGCGGCTAAGGGGATCAGTTCAATGTCACGGCCGCCGACGCTGATGAGCTCTCGTTCTTCAATCAGAACTGTTGGCGGGGTGAGAATGACGTCCTGCCAGGACTTGTCCGGTTCCGCCGCCGGATGGCTTTTCACACGAGCTAGATACGGTTTTTCGTATCTCTCAAAGTGATCGGGAACGAGGTAGTGCCCGTAGATCGGGATTCCCGCAGCCTTGAAAACCTGATTGCCGAAGGTGTGGTCATAGTGGGCGTGCGTATTGATGACCGCGACAATTTCCTGTCCAAACCACTGGGCGACATCCATGATGATTTCCTCGGCTTCGGCGGGATTGTTGCGGGTATCGATGATGGTGGAGCCGGTGGGCCCCACCACTAATCCGATGGAAACATCCAGTGGTTCATATCGGCGGTGGAAGACGCCTTCAGCAACCTTGTTCCATTGGCCATTAGACATGTGTGCTCCCTCGTGGTGTCACCAACCGTTTTACGCGCGCCTCGGCGTGGTGATTAGTGTTGATACTAACGTGAATCTAGCCGTTGAATTCCCCTGCCTCTCATCTGGGCTGTTGGGTGTGTCCCATCTCAAGGAAACGGATTGCCACCAAAATGTCGCGCGGTTTACACCGGGTGACTAGGCTGGGTAAATGGCCACTGTAATTCTTGTGCGGCATGGCCGCACCACTGCCAATGCTTCTGGCATCTTGGCCGGACGGGCGCCTGGCGTCAGCCTCGACGATACCGGCAAGGCCCAAGCTGAGCGGACCGCTTCGCGGTTGGCGGCTGTGCCTCTGGCAGGCATAGTTTCCAGCCCATTGGAACGCTGCCAGCAAACAGCGCAGTTCATTGTCCAGGCGCAGAAGAATGCCCTGGAACTTCAGTTTTCCGCGGACCTCACCGAATGCGATTACGGCAGCTGGCAGGGAAGCAAGCTCAGCGACCTGTCGGTTCAGGCACTGTGGTCGAAAGTCCAGGCGAATCCCTCAGCCGTGACATTCCCGGACGGCGAGTCCATGGCTGGCATGCAGGCCCGTGCGGTCGCAGAAATCCGCCGGCTCGATGCAGCCTTTGAAGCTGAACTTGGAAGCAGTGCGGTCTGGGTTGCTGTGAGCCACGGCGATATCATCAAATCCGTAGTCGCTGATGCGTTGGGCATGCATCTGGATTTGTTCCAACGCGTGAACGTGGGACCGGCCTCCGCGTCGATTATCCACTACGGCTCCGGTTCCCCGAGCGTGCACTCGGTCAATACCGAGGAAGGGGATCTGTCCTGGCTGGCCCCCGGAATCAAAACAGTTGACGCCCCGGTGGGCGGCGGAGCAGGAAACTAAGGAAGTAGATATGACGACAGAAGTCCACGAATTCAATTGGCCAGATCGCGTTGTCATTGGCACCGTCGGTGAACCCGGCTCCCGCACATTTTATTTGCAGGCTCGTGCCGGGTCGAGCTTGACCAGCATAGCTTTGGAGAAGCAACAGGCAGCTGTTGTTGCCGAGATGATCGACGAAATCCTCGATCAGGTTTCCACCGTTGCAGGGAACCCGTTTAGCGTTCCGACCCACACACCCGTCGAGTTGGTCGATAACGAACCTTTGGAAGATGTTATCGAAGCTTTCAGGGTCGGTTCGATGAACCTTGGCTGGGACGCCACCGTGGCGCAGGTCGTTTTGGAGGCGTTCTCCTTCGATGAGGAACGCCCTGATGACGGTTCCGATGCCGTGATGCAGGTGCGAATGCCGGTGGGAACCGCTCGTGCCTTCGCCATGCGCACCCACGAGGTAGTCGCCGCCGGACGCCCTGTTTGTTCTTCGTGCGGCTACCCGATTGATCCAGACGGCCACACGTGCCAGGGACCCGAACTTTCATGACCCAAGCGGACCTGCTCAACGGTGAACTCGAACTCACCGGGCGCATCACCACGGCTTCCAATGCCACGTTTGTCGGCACCATTGATTCTGTCAGTGTGGTCTACAAGCCGATTGCCGGTGAAAAACCGCTCTGGGATTTCCCGGAACATACCCTGGCCTACCGCGAAGTCGCTGCCTATCTGCTTTCCGAGTCTTTAGGCTGGAATCTCGTGCCGCAAACCTGGCTCCGGGAAGGCCGATTTGGCGAAGGCATGGTGCAGCTGTGGCAAGAGGTGGCTCCGGGGCAACAGGCCGTGAATCTCATGGCGACCCACAGCGTCCCGACGCAGGGATGGAAGACGGTCCTGAACGGGCAGGATGAAGACGGGCAGCAGGTGAGCTTGCTTCACGAAGATAGCGTGGCGTTGCGCCGGATGGCTGTCTTCGATGTGCTGGTCAATAATGCGGACCGCAAGGGCGATCATGTATTGGCTATGTCCGATGGGCACCGGTTTGGCGTCGACCACGGGTTGAGTTTCCATGATGAGCACAAGTTGCGCACGGTGTTGTGGGGCTGGATTGGCGAGCCCTTATCCGAGGAGGAGCTAGATGGCATTGATCGTGTCAGCGAAGCCTTGAATTCCACGCTGGGCGTGGAACTTGGCCAGTTGCTCAGCGAAGTGGAGCTCGAAGCCCTGCACCAACGCTGCTTGCAGCTGCGCCAGGACGCCCGCTTCCCTGGCCCGAGCGGGGACATGCCAGCGGTGCCCTGGCCACTATTCTGAGCAGGGGTATCGCTTTGGGCCTGCTTTACCCCGCAGCGTACGGCGCCAGATGCGTGAGCGGGATTCCACTGTTGCCCTTCGATAGGCGGCAACTTCACCTGTGGGCTTGTAGCCTAGGCTTTTCCAGAAAGGTTCTGCAGCCCCAGCGTTGGAGTCCACGATAGCCAGCCGCAGGTCCTGGAGCACATCGATCTTGAGCAATTCCGAGACCATGGCTTCATGCAGTTCATGCCCCAGCCCTTGGCGGGCTCGAAGTGAGTCCGTCATCAGCAGGCCGATATGCGCCGTGCAGGGTTCAGGCCAACCAATGATGACATCACAGAACGCCACCAGAAGATCTCCGTCCCACAACCCGAACCCGCGTTTTTGCTCTGCAGATACGCTGGGCGGCAAAGCCGTCAGTGCATCCTGCGCTGCACAAGGTTCGACTTCACTTCCTGAAATCCTGAACGTATAGCCTGCGTTGGTTTCCATCAGCCGCTGCAAGGCTGGCGCGTCACCCAATTCGACTGGTTTGAACCTGTTCATCTTGCCCGGGCCTCAAAAATCATGACTGCTTGGCTGCCATCGAATGGTGTCCGGTCCCAGGTCCCCCAAATATTTTCAACAACGAAGCCCGCCGCCTCCAATTGCGAGTTAATTTGCTGGTCCGTACGGAAAACCAGCACCACATCGTCTTGCACTATCTCGCCACTGTCTTCGAATCGAGCGAATGATTCGAGCAGAACCTTCCCGTCGCCCAGTTCCCTTGTCTGGCACCACTCGGTCTGCAAACCAAAGGGAGTCATCCTTGTGGTTGGCTCTTCCTTTGCCCAGGTTTCCCATGCGCGACGTAATGGGTTCCGGCTTTCAAAGCACAGCAACGAATCGATCGCTAGATTCCTTCTCAAGTTTTCTAAGGTTTGTTGCCACAGTGGATCCGGAATGTGCTGGGCGACGTTGCCCGACATCACGGCATAGTCGAATGACCTATGGTTGAGCACACGGCAATCGCCTTCAATCCATTGCACTCGTTCTGCACCTGGGCGTACCCGCGCATATTCGAGCATGGCTGTCGATGGATCAAGGCCGAGGACTTCCCGGTCTTTGCCGGCCAAGGTGACGGTGAGAATTCCGGTGCCGCAGCCGACGTCGATAATTCGCCGTGCACCTATTTGATCGGCTCGCGAGCGGTAATAGTCGTGATCCGGGCCGTCTGGGTTATCGGCGTCGTAGAGCGCGACGATGCGCGGGTCGTAGTCGTTCACATAGGCCTCTTTTCTGGTTGGCAGTCAGCCGCGAACTGCAGCGATCATGGTGCGGAAAACGTCGAGGACGTCTCCTTCACCGCCGGATTCCACCCAGATATCTACTGACGCATCAAGGCAGGAGAGCGCGGTGGCAACAATGCCGCGGGCTGCGATGTCGCGGCCATCCCCATGAATACGCAGCGCAATTTCGGGGGCGAGCAAATCTTGCCACCGTTTTTGTTTTTCAAGGCGGAATCGCTGCAAGGCTGGGGTCTGCCGCAGGAGTTGGGCTACTTGCAAAGTTCGATCCTTGGAACTCATTGGCCCCCGGCCGTCCGAGCTGAATGCTGCGGCATATAGCGAATCCCACGGCGATTCATCGGTTGGCCGTTCCTTGAGTGCGGCGAGCATCTCATTTCCGCGAACTGCAATGTCTGCCGCGGCCATCTCTTCCTTAGAGGTGAAATAGCGAAAGAGCGACCTCCTAGACACCCCGACCCGCTCAGCAATCTCATCAACCGTCGTGGCGTCGAAGCCCTGGGCAAGGAACATGTCCATTGCCGTCTTGCTGATATCGGCTCTTACTGCCAGGCGCGTGCGTTCTCGAAGACCAACTTCATTCATAACGCCATCATAGCGAAGTTCGACACCTTTTGGCACCCAGTGCCAAAGTAAGTATAGGATGCCGACATGGATAAAATTGACTACACTCAGGAAACTACACTTGTCACCGGTGCCAGTTCCGGGCTTGGCGCAGAATTCGCACGGCAATTAGCAGCCCGCGGCTCCAACCTCATACTGGTCGCCCGCAGGGCGGATCGACTCCATGACCTTGAATCGGATCTGACGGGCAAATACGGGATCAGCGTGACGACGGTTCCGTTCGACCTCGCCACGGCAGACTCCGGACGACGCCTGCATCAAGAACTCACCCAACGCGGCGTCAAAGCCACCAGCCTGATCAATTGCGCTGGATTTGGAACACACGGGGATTTCACACAGGAGGACGCGGAACGAATACAGCAAGAGATCACCCTCAACGTCGCCGCCCTGGTCGACGCCACACACGCCTTCCTCCCAGACCTTCGCGGCGTATTGGTCAACGTCGCCAGCCTCCTGGCATACCAGTCATGGCCAACAGCTGCGGTCTATGGCGCCACCAAGGCCTTCGTATTGAGCTTCACGGAGGCGCTGTGGGAAGAAATGCAAGACAATGATCTTCGGATCCTGGCGCTGGGCCCCGGGCCAACACGCACAGAATTTTTCGACGTCGCCGGATCAGATCAAATGAGCGCCGGAGCTCCCATGCAGACCTCGGCCCAAGTAGTAAGAACCGCCCTCCGGGTACTTGACCGTCGCACCCCTCCCCCAAGCGTCGTTTCAGGTCCTATCAACAAGGTGATTGCTACGCTGCCTCGACTCCTGCCTCGCCGCTTGGCGGTACAGACTTTCGGCAAGATCGTGCGCCGAGGAGCCGTGGCCAAATGACCCATTCACCACAAGCTACCGTTGAGCGAGCACGCCATTCGGCGGGCGACTCGCGAAGGCTGCGGCACTCAACCCTAGGGATCTCCCTTGGATTTGGCGGAGCCGGAAGCGCCTGGAGCCTGGCTCATCTGTATTTCGGCGCACCCGCATTCATTTCGGAAATCCTGTTCGGCGCCAGCGCGCTGTGGTGGCTTATCGTCACCGCGGCTCGCGCGCCTTTGACGCCCCGCCGCTTCGCTTACCTGCGCGATGACTTCCGCAATCCTTCCGACGGACCGCTCCTGGCCTACATTCCGATCATTGCGCTGCTGTTGACAAGCCATTACGGGCCACATCTGGGATCAACCGCCCAATCAGCACTCAGCCTCGGTTTCGTCGCATTGCTGTCTCTGGTATGCGCCCGACTGCTGGCCGTGTGGCTCAGCGGCGAGATGCAACTGGAACACATCCATCCGGGCTATGCCCTGCCCGTCATCGCCGGCCCTTTCATCGCCAGCATGACTCTGACTGCGACAGGATTCCCTTCCCTGGCCGTCGGGGCCATCGCTGTCGGCGGTTTCTACTGGCTGTCCATGGGAACCATTATTTTCTTGCGCCTGCTACACGGACCCGATCTCCCCCGCCCTCTGAAACCAACTCTTGCTGTTCTCGTGACCCCACCCGTCACGGCCGGGCTCGCGTGGTTTTCATTGCGCAACGGCATCTTAGACGCAGTACAGCAAGGCCTGGCCGGCATCATCGTACTCTTGCTGTTGATGCAAATTTTCTTGGCTTCGCGGTACCTGCGAGGCGGATTTCATATCGGCTGGTGGGCTCTGGCATTCCCAACTGGGGCCATGGCTTCCTACGCCATTCGCTGGTCTATCAGCTCACAGAGCTCAACGAGCGACGTTATTGCGTGGATCGCGCTGGCCTTCTCGGCAATCCTGCTCGTTGCACTGATGGTTTGCACCATACTCTCAGCTCGACGGCCTAGCACACAGGCGGCGCAGCAAGACTAGTTTCATTCAAATAGCCATCAATTGTGCATGCCAAATGATAGGCCCGTGGACGAGCGGACATCGAATCTCTTCCCGGGATATCGCAGCCCAGCAAAATAAATGTTCGTACGAGCAATGATTTCCTGGGCTGCGATTTTCGTTCCGCCCCAATCTGCATCCTAGGTGGTGTGAGCATCGACCACGCGCGTGACGTCTAAGCCCAACACGGCAGCACGTTGAGTTGTGATCCGGATACAGAAATCACTCTGGTCACCTGCCGCGACCAGAAGCTTCTCCCCCAGACGGTCGAAATCAGGAGTTAGGTCGCTCCGGGTGAACGAATCGCGATATTCCTTGCGAATAACCGGCTCGTTTGGCAGCCGAGTCAAGCCGCGGACAAGTTCCGAATCGGTGGTTCCCGCACCCACTGGATCGTGCACCACCGACACGACAGGAACTTCTTTTCCTCGCGCGCGTTCCACCAGCGAAGCCACACGCTGGATTGCCTCTTTTTCCTGGAAGCACCCGGAAACCGCGCCTTGTTGCATATCAACAATGAGAAGCACTGACCTGTCACCTGAAACCATGTAGAAATCTTATTAGCGGATCACTACATATCTAGTCAGCTTATATTACTAACCACCCTTGGTTCGTAACTGATAAACCCGCAACAAAGAGGCGGTCACCCAGGACCTCCAACAGCCACTTATCGACAGCGCAACCGCACGCCACGTAAGGCCACCAGGCAATGGCAGGCCAGTGACATATCAACCGGCGCGTAACAACCCAGAGGGCATGAAGAATATGGATCAAGAACAGAAAACCGATTTGGGAATGTCTCTTTTCATCCCCTATCGCCACACCGAGGACCGCATGTTCAAAGCGGTCCAGGATGCCGGCTTCAACGACTGGACGCTCGCACAGTGCAGAGTGCTGCAGCGCATTTCGCCTGAAGGATCCCGCCTTACAGATCTTGCCGACCAGGCCCAAATGAGCAAACAGAGCGCGGGGGTTCTCGTTGACCAGCTGGAAAAGCTGGGATACGTGGCTCGAATTCCCGATCCTTCCGACGGTCGCGCCCGGCTCATAGTTCTCGAAAAGCGTGGATTGGACGCGGTCAAAGTCGCCATGGCCACAATGGATGCGATCCATGCGGAATGGAGGGAATACCTGGGGTCGCGAAACTTTGCACTACTGGAAGACCTCCTGTGGCAACTGCGCGAAATCACCGATCCTTACACCGGGTAAAACCCTTGAAGGTTATCAACTAACTTATTGGCATGGTCAATAACATTGACTAAAGCAGTCAATGTTCCTGACGATATATCGCTGAATATTGCGATATCTCCCCTGACCGTTGCGCAACACACTCCTTGCAGCGCGACCCCCTCATCGGACTCACGTCATGCCATGAATTTTTCAGTAGAAAGAGAACCGTCATGAAACTGCTTGTTATCGGCGCAACCGGACGCACAGGTGCCCTGCTCATCACCAAGGCACTCGACGAGGGGCACGAAGTCACTGCCCTGGTTCGAAACGCCAAGGTCGACATCGACCCGCGAGTCCAGATTGTCCAGGGCAGCGTCACCGACGCCAATGCCATTGCCAACGCAGCAACCGGGCACGATGCGATCATTAGCGCATTGGGTGTCCGTAGCATCAGCGAGACTCCAACGCTGATAACTGACATGGTCCGCGCTGTCATTGCCTCTTCCAAGATCTCAGGTGTTAACCGTTTCGTCTTGCTCTCTGCTTTTGGCGTAGGAGACTCCCTTGCCAAGGCCTCCTGGATTGCTTCGACGCTCTTCCGCACCATGCTGAAAAAGGTCTACGCCGACAAAGCCAACTCCGAACAGCTCTTGATCGCAAGTGACCTGGTTTGGACCCTTGAATACCCTGGTGCCTTGAACGATCACGCCGGGAAGTCGTACACAGCAACCGAGCTGGATAATGTTTCGAAGCTGCCGCTCGTTCCAGCAACGTCCCGTGCAAGCGTTGCCGACTTCCTTCTGCGTTCAGCCGTGGATGGAACATTTATTCGCCAGATCGCCGTCGTCACTGACAAGAAATAGAGGTGCGTGCCCGGCCCACCCCTGGAAATCCAGCGAGATGACCGGGCAACAAGCTCTCTAATCTGGCAATGCTCGCGCAAGAGATAGCGCACCACCGCCACAGCCTTCACGTCGCTCTTTACCGCGAGGCTGGCGTCATGATTTCGATACGATTGCCGAATCCGTCACGGGCATGAAATCGTACATACCCTTCGAAGGTATCGCGCTCCGCCCAGGACGATTCATAACCTTGGCTTTCTATCCTCTGTGCGGTTGCTTCCAGCTCCTCTAAAGAGTCGACAACAAGCCCAGGATGAGCTTTTCGAGCCGCAGAAAAAGGCTCATCAACGCCGAGATGGATTTCCGCGATGACGACGTCACCATCATAGGCTCGGAACCAGCAACCACCTCGACCTCTTAAAGAAGGTGGTTTCGTGGCCTCGTGAAGACCGAGAGCTTGGGCATAAAACCGGCGAGCTTCCTCTTCTTCTCCACTGGGCATCGAGATCTGTACGTGATGAAGTTTCATCTTGGCCTCCAACTGTAGAACTGCGAGTGGTTCAAAGCTTGATTGGATCAGCACAAATGCAAACCGCGCCGTGAACTTCCATATTTATTTTGGTTGCAGCATTCGCTTGGCGAGCGGTGCCATGAACCGAGGCGGCAAAAGTCGAGCCAGCAATGCACTCGCCTTGTTCATCCCGCCATCAATGACGGCAGGTCCGTTGGCTTCCAGCGCCGACAAGGCAGTCCAAGCGACTTGCTCCGGCTGCCGTTTTCCGCGTGCAGGTGCAGAGTTCATGGGAGTCAAGGTCGGTCCAGGGCTGACAGCCACTACCCGCACCCCGCTATCGCGGGTCTCCGCCCACAAAGCCTGGGTAAAAGACAGCACATATGCTTTTGATGCTGCATAGACGGCCAAAAGCGGGGCCGGGCTATAGGCTCCCGTGCTGGCTACGTTGATGATCGCCCCGTGCCCTCGTCGGACCATATCGGCGACAACCATTGTGGTTAATTCAGTCAGCGCCCCGACGTTCAGATCAACAAGCTGCCTCAGGATGGCAGGCTCGTATTCGGCAACCAAGTCCTTGGAACTCGTTCCTGCGCTGTTGACCAGCATCTCGATATCGATTCCCACCTCGGCGACTTTTGCGATCAATTCGCTAGCAGCTCCCGGGCTATGGAGATTCGAGGCAATGTTTTCGCCAGTCACGCCATGATTCTGGCTCAGTCCAGCGGCCGTCTGTTCGAGTCGATCCGATGCCCGAGCCACCAGAATGATGTTGGCACCGGCGGCAGCAAGCTCGTTGGCAATTGCCACCCCGATGCCACTCGACCCTCCAGTGACCAGTGCGTATTTTCCCGCCATTTCGCTCAAGGTCGTCATGGCCTCAGCCTATACCTTCGTGTTGGCGTAAGTTCCCTGGCCTAGCGCATGCGGCGCTTGATATCTCTGTTGGCGTATTGCTGCTGGATCAGCGGATGAAAATGCTCTTCAAGCGCGACAGCAAGCCCCGTGGCTTTTGAGAGCCGCGCTCTTCGAATTCAGCAAATTCCATCGCAATGTCGTCTTGGACATCAAAGGCCCTGAGGACTTCGCTGATTTGGCCGATGACCAGAAGGTCTATATGGATTCCAGTGATCTCGCCCTGTGCATCCCTCGTTTCCAGCACTGGAAAAACCCGGTCGGGACGAGGCAATGAGCATTGCGATATTCTCGCCATTGCTTGCCATGGGCAGCGGGGTGATCAGCGAACCGAGCGGGCCATCAATTTCGGTGTCCATCCGATCGAACCAGCCAGAAGCATCACTGGGAGATATGACGGACTCGAACCAGGTGGCAGGGTCTGCTGGCATGCCTGGGGCGATAGCCTCGGCATCCGTGATCGCCACGCTGGACATGTCCGAAGACGGGATTCCGCGAAGGTCTGGTAATCCCGAAACACCGGCAATGGCACGAGTCCCAGCGTCCAAGCCCGTTTGGAGGAATTGCGCAGGTGCCACGGAAACGGTTGGTTCATCAGAAATGACAAGACTCAGGTAAGCAGGTCGGCTCAAGGAGTAGTCATAGCTTTCCGGAACATGCGCGATAGTCGCAACAACCCGATGGTCGCCGGCAGGCACGTTAATCATCCCAGGTGTCTGCAACAACAGCGGATCGCATACGGCCGCTATGCCCGAGCGGATATGCAGTTCTCCGAGTTCGTGCGCTTTGAATCTTGCCGGTTGCCCGTCAGGAAGCCTGAACACACCCGAACGCAAAGCAAATAGCTGATCCACGTACATGACATTCCCGCTTCCTGCCCCAAGGCGGATAGGCCGTCCTCCAACTGTCTACAGCGTAGCCGACCCCGCTGTTGCAGCTGCATCTATTCCGGCCGGTCATATTCAATTTCGAGATCCAACAGGCACAATGGAACTATGAATGCCCACGCAATATTTGCAGATTTTATCCAACGTCCTATCGATGCAGCTCATCGCCTCCCGGAGCTAACCGGCGAACAGCTGAATGCGCATCCAGAGAATCATCCGAATTCTATTGCTTGGTTGCTGTGGCACACCGGCCGCGAAATTGATGTCCAGCTATCCCACCTCTACGGCAAGCCTGAAGTCTGGGAGTCCTTCCGCGAACGTTTTGATTTGGGTGAACTTGGCGATTCCGTGGGTTATGGGCACACCACTGAGCAGGCCCGCAAGATTCAGGTTTCAGATCGACAGCTTTTGGTGGACTACGTGGAAGCCTGCCTTCGAGCACTCGCGGACTACATCAATGTGTTGGCCGAAACCGATCTGGATGAGGTTATCGACACCAGCTGGGAGACACCGGTGACCCGTGGCGTGCGTCTGGTTTCCATCGTCGATGACGCCACTCAGCACATTGGCCAGGCTGCTTATGTTGCCGGAGCGGTGACGGCTGCAAGCTAGCTCCCATCGAAGTGCGGCCCGCAATGAATCGAGGCTTAATGGTGCACGCGGCGCAGTACTCCCCTGCGCTCACAACGGCTTGACCATGATCAAGCACGGCGTTTCAGGTCCCCAGAGATCAGTTTCCTCCAGGGCGAGAAAACCGCAACCCTCATAAAAATGGCGTGTCCTGGCGTATCCAGCATCTGGGTGCGATGGGCCGAGAGTCTTGACTTCCAAAAGGCGTGCACCTCTGGCACGAGCATCAGCCTCGATGGCTGTCATCATCGCGGTGCCGACGCCGGTTCCGTGCGCCTGGCGGTCCACGAGCATCAAGTGGATTTCGGCAACGTGCCGGAAGTGCCGGTCAACAAGCGTCACGCCGAGAACAGCTCCTGACTCATCGCGGACTGTCCAGGTCTCCTTGGCTTGAGCAGCTTCGATGTACTCTTTGTTCGTTTCCGGCTGGCCAAACCATTCGGGCACCGTGGCCAACAATCGTTCCACATCCTTCGGAACTGGTTCATCTAGGCGAGCTATGCGGGCTTTCTTGGCGCCTTGGTAATCAAGTCGCTCCTCCCAGTCCTGGCGAAGCAATCCATAGACCCAGGAATCCGAAGTATCTCCGTTGACGGTGCAGTCCTGGCGCAGGGTGCCTTCAAGCCGAAATCCGAGTTTCTCCAGGACTCTGGCCGAGGCAATATTGCGCGTATCCGCTTCAGCTTGGACTCGGTTTAGATCAACAGTTTGATAGGCCCAGCCCAGCAAGGCCTCGACCGCTTCAGTGGCATATCCCCGGCCCCAGGATGCTTCGCTGAGGCAATAGCCTACGGACGCGCTACGGAATTCCGGGTTCCACGAATTGAAGGTGCACCATCCCAGGAACGCGGAGTCCGATTGTCGTTCAATGACCAGCCGGGTTCCTGTTCCTTCATCGGCCATTCGCGCGTTGCCTTCCATGAATCTGGCGATCGACGACTGATCGCTCCAAGGCGGAGAATCCCAGTAGCGCAGCACCTTTGCGTTACTCTGCAATGCGTAGAGATTGGAGCCATCCGATTCGGCAAAACCCCGCAGCCTCAGGCGCGCAGTCTGCAAAGTTGGAACGGGCAATGCTGATACGGGCTTAGTCATGCAATGCATACTGCCACGAATCCAGCACCGCCACGAGGCCCCCAAGCTCGCTCGTTGCCAAAGTACCGGTCGAGGAAAAGCCTTGCCCAGCGTCAAAATCGGAAGGTAGTCTACCGTCTAAGCGCCGCTCGGCGCCCTCTCCTATCATCGACAGGCGACCCCATGTCCTTCCAAGCGTATTTGGACACTATCGAGAAAAAGACAGGCCTGACTCCGCGACAGCTCATAGCCATCGCCCATGAGAAGGGGCTCGATGCGCCCGGGACCAAAGCATCCGAGATCTTGGCTTGGTTGAAGGACGACTACGAACTGGGTCGCGGGCACGGCATGGCGCTAGTGCATGTCATTCAAAAGGACCCAACGATCAGCAGTAAACATGTCGGCAGTGGCGGCACGCACAGCGACGAGTCGGATACTTTGTGGCTCGATGGCATCGCGACCAAGCCCTAGTTTCCAGCGGTCCCCCGCACATGATCCCGCACTCACAATTCAGCGCGAGGAGTTGCTGAAACTGGCTGTCTGACCACTGCTTTCGGAGTAGTCTGACACATACGCCGCTGTCCTGCCCCCCCGAGGAAGAGGGATTTTTAATGCCACTCGCCCATCCGCGACCGCCCTTCGATCCAGAATTAGAAGCAATTCTTTCTTCTGCCGAAGCCCAGCTTCCGCCAACGCTGACGGCAGAGATGATTCCGCTGCTTCGACAAGCCAATCCTGTCGAGGTTCCACCGGAGGAAGTGCTGGCTGGGACGGGCATCGTTCGCCGCGATGTCACGATCCCAGGTTTCGAGGGCGCGGAGATCGAGATATCGGTTTTGCAGCGTGAAGGGCGCACAGGGCGCGGACCTGGAATCTATTACCCCCATGGCGGAGGGATGGTCATCGACGACCGATGGGCAGGGTTGAGCCAGTTCCTGCCATGGGTCATCGAAAACGACGCGGTGGCAATCACCGTCGAATATCGCCTGGCTCCCGAATTCCCCGACCCCTATCCTGTCGAAGACGCCTACGCCGGCTTGCTGTGGACCAGTGAGCATGGCGAGGAGCTCGGCATCGATCCCGACCGCCTCATTATTGCCGGCGCCAGTGCAGGCGGTGGATTGGCTGCGGGCATCGCTCTGCTAGCCAGGGACCGCAAGGGCCCAGCACTGGCAGGCCAGGTGCTCATCTATCCGATGCTTGATGACCGGGACGCTACGGTCTCTACAGTGCAGATTGATGGAGAAGGGATTTGGGACCGGGGCAGCAACATCTTGGGCTGGAGCGCACTGCTCGGCGAGCGCAAGGGCACCGACGAGGTGTCCACCTATGCCGCACCGGCGCGCGCGACGGATTTGTCTGGTCTGCCTCCGGCCTATATCGATTGTGGTTCGGCAGAAGTGTTCCGGGATGAAGACGTCGCCTACGCGACATTGCTCTGGCAGAGCGGCGTCCAAGCTGAGCTTCATGTGTGGCCCGGCGGCTACCACGGCTTTGACATGAGCGCTCCGGATTCCGTGTTGGGCAAGAAGATGATTTCCACCCGCAGCCAATGGATTGCGCAGATCCTGAAAGGCTAGGTCTTTCCTCTTCTGCATGGCCTTGGGCCTTGTTAACATGAGCTTATGACGAGCACTGACGGCAAGGCTGATGCGCTGGTGTGGGTCGCTCTGATCCACACGCCGGGTCCGACCGCGACAAGCCCGATGTCAAAGGATCCCCGCTTCGTGAAGCATCTGGCCGTCCTCCGCTCGCTGGCGCAGGAGGGCTGGCTCGTCGCGGCCGGTTCTTTTAGCGACGCTGATGGCGAGGGAATGACCGTCGTTCGCGTACCCCATTCTGTGGGCATTCAAAAGATTTCAACGCTGGCTCGCGCCGATGAGTCCGTGACATCCGGGTTGTTCGACGTACGCATCCGGCCGTGGAATTTCGCTATGACCGGCTAAGGACACGCGCTTCGCCCTAGTCGTCGAGATCAGACATATCCAGCACGAAGCGATACCGGACGTCGCCGCGGGCCAAACGTTCAAGTGCCTCTTCGACTCGCGTGGAAGGCAGTACCTCGACGTCCGCAACCACCTGGTGTTCAGCACAGAATTCCAGCAGTTCCGCAGTCCGTCGGCGGTCGCCGCTTCCCGCTGACGATAGCTTCTTGCGTCCGATCAGCTGGTCGGTGGCTGCTAGCGATACGTCGCCGAGGTATCCGAGCAGGCACAGTTCCCCATCCAGCGCCAGCAGCGAAAGGTATGGCGCCAATTCGTGATTGACTGCCACAGTATCGAGGATGACATCGAATTGCCCACGCACTGCTGACATGGCGGCCTCGTCGGTCGAGAGCAACAATCGCTGTGAGCCCAAGCGTGCAACATCTTCGGCTTTGTCTGCGGTGCGGCTGATGACCGTGGTGTCAGCACCCAAGACAACCGCCAATTTGACGGCGAGGTGGCCTAGACCGCCAAGTCCCACGACGGCTACCCGCGTGCCAAGGCCCACGTTCATGGCGCGCAATGGCTCCCATACGGTCACCCCGGCACACATCAACGGTGCGGCAACGGCGGCGAAGGCCTGATCGCGATCGGCGATATCCGTTGCCAGAGCCAAGGCGCTGCCGCCGGCTGCTTCAATTTCTGCTACCAGTGTTGCCAGTCGATCCTTGCGCCTGGCAACCAGTGCTACCGATGCGCCCCTGGCGGGCAAGCTCCAATGCGGTGGCGTGCCCGATGCCGCTACTGGCACCGGTGACAATTGCTACGGTTCCGTTCAACTTGTTCACTTGAACGCTCCCTTCGTGGTTTGTTTTAGTCCTCGTGGCCAAGCCCGGTGGACAGGTCCGCATGCGCGTGAGCCTCAGCCCTCAGCTGCTGGCCCTTGGCGGCAATCGCCTCAACAGCGTCTGCACCGGCGACCCAACGCAGCGGCGGCTCGTCGAGTGCGAGCACCTTGACCAGGCTGGCAGCGAGCTTGGCAGGATCTCCGGCCTGCTGTCCGTTCATGCCCTTCCACGCCTCAATGGTCTGTTCGGTCGCCTGGTCATAGTCCTCGACGCTGACTTCTGGCCAGATCGTGGAGGCGCCTTCGACCAGCAGCTCAGTGCGGAAGAATCCAGGCTCGACAATGGTCGTGCCAATACCGAAGCGGGACAGCTCTGGTGCGATCGACTCCATCCAGCCCTCCAACGCGAACTTCGAGGCAGCGTAAGCAGAGGTGAATTCCCCGCCAACGGCGCCTGCCAAGGAAGTAATGGTGGCAACGCGTCCACTGCGCTGGGCACGCATGACCGGCAGCACGGCCCGGGTCACGTTCAGCGTTCCGAAGAAGTTCATTTCCATCTGCGCACGGACTTGGGCCGAGCTCAGGGTCTCGAAGAATTCTGCGTAGAACATGCCGGCGTTGTTCACCAGCACGTCAATGCGCCTGAAGCGCTCTTCGGCACGCTCGATGGCGTTCTGTGCCGAAGCTTCATCGGTGATGTCCAGTGCGATTGGGATCAGCGCTTCATGCTCGCCAGAACCTGCGTCACCTTGGCTTCTGAACGGGCGGTGGCGATGACTCGATATACCGCAGCCAGCGCCGCCTTGGCGATGTTGATTCCCATGCCTCGAGCTGCGCCGGTGATGAGCCAAACCTGTTGATCAGTCATTGTCCTTGAATCCTTTCGGGGAAATATCTTTCATCATCAAGTAGACCGTTGCTTCAAAAGGCCCACCACGCCCGCTTTATACGTGTACTGACGGGGCCACCCTCAGCGGCCACCAGCTACGTACACTTGAGGCATGCAGGCAAAAGGTGACATCAAGGAGTTCCTTACGACCCGACGAGCTCGGCTCACCCCGCAACAGGTTGGCCTGCCCGACTACGGCGGACGGCGTCGAGTGCCTGCACTGCGCCGTGAAGAGGTTGCGCTCTTGTCCGGGATCAGCGTGGAGTACTACAACCGCCTTGAACGTGGCGTCGCCACCGGTGCCTCGCCTGCAGTGATCGATGGCTTGGCCCGCGCCCTGCAGTTGGATGACCTTGAAACCGAGCACCTGCGACGGTTGATCCATGCCGCGGACTCACCTGCGCCACGCCGAACTTCACGGATCAAAAGGCAACGGATCCACCCAGCGCTGCAACAGTTGCTTGACGCGATGAGCACTGTGCCTGCCATTGTGCAAAATGGGCGCAGCGAGCTGGTGGCCGCCAATGCACTGGCGACGGCACTGCATTCCGAGGTGTTTGAACAGGAGCAAAAACCACCGAGCTTCCCGCGCTATGTTTTCCTCGATGCGCGGTCCCAGCGCTTCTACCGGGACTGGGATGAAGCTGCGGATATGACCGTAGCGTTGCTGCGCACCCAAGCCGGACAGGACCCACGACCTGGCCCTTCAGGCCCTGATCGGGGAGCTTTCCACGCAGAGCGAGACCTTCCGGCGCATGTGGGCCGAGCACAGGGTTCGCGAGCACCGGACCGGAGTGAAAAGGCTCCACCATGCCTCCGTCGGGGAAATTGAGTTTGCTTTCGACGATGTGCGCTGACATTGACCCGCTTGTTGCCTTCGAGACCAAATGAAATAAGAATTGACGAATGGATCTGTTCCGTTCGCCTCAAATTGTTCTGTTCACTCGTGATATCAACCGAGCCAGCGATTTCTACCGCGCGCTCGGGTTCGAGGAGGCCTTCCGGACGCCCGAAACCGGAACCCCGATTCACGTGGACCTCGTGCTCGATGGATACAGAATTGGGCTGGCCACGGAATCCAGCACCCGCGAAGACCACGGGCTGGAGCCCGTTGCCAGTGGGCAGCGCGCCGCGGTGATCCTGTGGACAGACGATGTTCCTGTTGCTTACGCCCGACTTGTCGAGCTTGGCGCCAATGCTATTAAGCCACCCGAGAGATGGCTGGAAAACCTGCTCATCGCCTGGGTCGAAGACCCGGATGGCCATCTCGTGCAAGTAGTGCAGTCGCTGAAATGATCAGACTACGGTTACGCCAGGATGCTCCCACTGTGGCTTGGATCAGCGCTCGGGCGAGGTAGTACCTCTTGTGCCTTCACGGGACATCCAAAGTTGGAGAACTCCAATCCACTCTTCAAA
Source organism: Glutamicibacter mishrai (assembly GCF_012221945.1). Lineage (NCBI taxonomy): Bacteria > Bacillati > Actinomycetota > Actinomycetes > Micrococcales > Micrococcaceae > Glutamicibacter > Glutamicibacter mishrai. Next base: position 523,959 of record NZ_CP032549.1, read on the forward strand.
ATTGTCCAAATGGGCATCGTGACTACCGCTAGAGAGATCCACTCTGTGGGTATCTGGCCGACGTCGGATCAACTCCGATTTTTCAGCTTCACTGAACATCCCATTTTTTGCAAAAATTGCGACCGTGGGAACACTCAACTTCTGCCATTGCTCCCAAGACGGCTCGTGTACGGCTTCGATAGTCCGTTGCATGATATCTGCGTCGAAACGTGGGACTAGCCCTGTTGGTGTTGTCTTTAAGTCAGCCACCCATGCGTCAACAATCGCTTCATCACCTAAGAACTCACGTGCAGTTTTTTCGTCTGCAAATGGCGCTGGCCACGATGCGAAGTACCTACCCAGACCGGCGGCTTCTTCAGGATCTTCGTTGCCGGCGACATGACCTTCCAACATGACCAGTCCGTCGACTAAGTCCGGGCGTGTAGCAGCAACGAGAAAGGCAGTATGTGCTCCCATGGATTGGCCAACCAGCGTCACTCGCTGACCCTGAGACAATTCTTCGATCACTGCGATGACGTCACTGACAAACGCTGCGCGTGATAGGTCTTCAGGCCGACGGGTAGTCCGGCCATGTCCTCTCTGGTCCACCATAAGGACACGATGATCTGACAGTGCACGGGCAGTCGGTATCATCTCTCTGGAGCTACCCGCGAGCCCATGAAGCAACACGACGACCGGGCCGTCGGAACCTATCTCGTCGACCGCAACCGAGACTCCATCAGGACGCTGAATAAAGTGGGTATTCACGAGGCTCCTAGTCCACTTCAAGTGTGATCAGGTACCCGGAAATCTCCGGGCTGATTTGCTCCCCGAACACCGTGTGGTCTGGCCCTGCCCCTTCAGGCTGCGCGTCAGGATCAGGAACTACCGAGACAGGTTTGAGACGGCTCGTTCCTGTCTGCCTTTCACCTTCGGCTTCCCCGGGCTCAGTGTTGCCAAAGCTCACGAAGACTCCGCCACCAAGATCCTGCAACGGCGGGTCCGGCGTTGTCCGAGGCGTCACCGTCCACTTCATATCTGCGATGACGGCATCGAGCGCAACGATGCGACCTTGCCGAACGACTGTTTCGTCATCCTGGTGAGTTTCCACGCCGGTAATGGGTTTAGGAAGTACAGAGGATAGCTCTGAACGCATAGTTTGGGCATACTCGGTGTCGTATTGAACGTCCAATTCCGCGATATCACCAATTCGAAGAGGATCGCCACAGCATCCCCATTCCCACTCGGCAGTGTAATAGCGCTCTAGTTTCATGCGATCCTCACGCGTTCGTCACCCATCACATTTTCAATCGAAGTCGACCGCCCTGGCACTATCTGAGCGTTGGGGGATCAACAGCTCATCAATTCCACCAAAACTTTCAACAGCGTTCAACAAAGCGACTGCGATGTTCGGTCGATGCACGTGGGATGTCAAGATGTCCCAGACTTCGGCCACTATCAACCGTCCATGGCGTTTGGCCTGCGCAACTTGCAACTCCTTGATGACCCATCGAGTCCCCGAACAATAATCGACCGCATGCGCAACACTTCCCTGCTGTTATCCATATATCTCACGTCAATACGACTGCCAATCTAGTCTTGTCGCTTCCGGACGTGGCGAGTGCACCACATCCGCCACATACAGGCCAGAATCTGACCGGTATTGGTAATAACGTCAAATCTGCGGCCAGGTTCACAGGCCGCATTCACGACCAGAGGAGATAGCAATGCAATTGGCAGCCACCCGAATTTTCACCGACAATGTCGATACTCTCGTCTCGTTCTATGAAGCCCTGACCGGAATCACTGCTGCGCGGCTTCATCCGATGTTTGCTGAGCTTCGAACTCCCGCCGGGACGCTTGCCATTGCCAGCACCGCGACGGTGCCATTAATGAGAGAAGGCATTGCGAAAGCTGGCGCGAATCACAGCGTGATCCTCGATTTTCGCGTTGCTGATGTCGACGCTACCTACCTAGCGCTACAAAGCGTAGTTACAGATTTTGTCAATGAACCGACCGACATGCCATGGGGCAATCGCTCACTACTGTTGAAAGATCCCGACGGAAATCTAATCAACTTCTTCACGCCGATTCCTGATATCAGGTAGACGCGATCCCTCCGACATTCGGTCAGCACCAATTTCAGCACCAGGTTTGAATTGCCTACGCACGAGCCTTACGGTTCCACAGCTGATGCGTCAGGCCGCTGGCGGTGCTGACCGATTCGACGGTGAACCGGTCTTCCAATCCAGCCAGATGATCCCAGATCCGCACGCCAGTGCCGAGCACAACGGAAACGATGGCAATGTGCAGGAAGTCAATGAGATCCGCATGCAGGAATTGGCTCACGGTCGACGGCCCGCCACCGATCCGCACATCCTGCCCGCCCGCCGCATCCCGTGCAAGACGCAGTGCCTCTTCTGGAGAAGCATCTACGAAGTGGAAACTGGTGCCATTTGTGAACTCAATGGCCTCGCGCGGGTAATGGGTCAGGATGAAGCACGGTGTGAGGAAGGAGGTTCATCTCCCCACCATCCTTCCCAGCCATCGTCGGGCCACTGCCCGGATTGCGGACCGAATTTGCGGCGGCCCATGAGTTCTGCGCCGACTCCTTGTCCCCACATGCTGAATATTGCTTTGTCCACGCTCGTTGGACCGTCGGCGCCATGAATGCCGTGGATGACCCGGCCATCGAACTTGCTGAAAAGAGCCCCGGCCTCACCGATCGGCTTTTCGAGCGTCACGTAATCGCCCGCGGCATATCCGTCAGAGGAAACGAAAAGATTGTGAACTCGCGTGCGATACATGACCGCTCCCTGAACAATGTCGCTATGAAATCATTCGAACACTAACGCCGAGCGATCCCACAAGGCAAGGGTTTCAGAACACCATTACCAGAGAAGCAACGGGGAATAGCAGCGTGCGGGTCACGAATCGAGAAAGAACTGCGACGGTAAATGGTAGATCTGCACGGACGCCAGAGCTAATCAAAATTAGACGTCGAGCCGGATGTCTGCGATGTCTTCGCGCATACCACCCTCAGAGCTCGACTTCAGAATGAGTCACAACATCGAACCGCTGTCCCGGATACCGCAAGCCAGCGAAGTACATGTTCGTATGCGCCACGATCTGCTCTCCAGTGATAGTCGCGCCGTCCCACTGGGCATCTCCGGTCGTATGGGCATCTCCCACAAGGGTGACGTCGTATCCCTCGATTGCTGCGCGCTGAGTAGTAGTCCTAATGCAGTAGTCCGATTGCGCCCCCGCAATGATCAGACGAGTCGCACCCAACTGGTCGAGAGTATCCCGCAGCGACGTCTGCGCGAACGAATCGCGATAGTTCTTCCTCACGATAGCTTCGCCATCGATTCGTTCCAGCGGCGGAACGAGGTCCCAGTCGGGTGTACCTGCTCCTACCGGGTCATGCATCACCCAGATCACCGGCACGGAATGAGCCCGTGCTCGGTCGATGAGCGTTGCTGCGCGGTTCACTACCCCATCCGCATCAATGCAGCCGGGAACCACACCCTGCTGCATGTCGATGATCACGAGTACCGATTCAGTAGTCTCCGACATCACGCGACCTCCAGCGGCGTGATCGACGCGATCTGATCCCCTGCAGCATCCTCTGCGCGATCCAGCTCGTAGTGGCTTTGGAGGTTGATCCAGAACTCAGCCGACGTGCCGAAGTACTTCGCCAGCCGCAACGCGGTGTCCGCGGTGATCCCCCGCTTGCCGTGCACGATCTCATTGATCCGACGCGGCGGCACCCCGATCGACACGGCGAGCTTGTTCTGAGTGATCCCGAACCCCTCGATAAAGTCCTCCAGGAGGATCTCCCCCGGGTGGATCGGCTCGATCTTGTCAGTGGTAGTCAACGATCTCCACCTCCTCCGGTCCGGCGTCCGTCCACACGAAACAGATCCGCCGCTGGTCTTTGATCCCGATGTGCGCTGACCGGCTCGATCACCATTCAGCGCCTCGAGCCGATTACCGGGTGGGACGCGAAGGTCATCGAGCACCGCCGCAGATCCCACCTGGCGTAGCTTGCGCAACGCGACTCGATGGACCCTCGGATCGATCGAGCGCACACGCTCTCGACGCCACAGCCGTTCGGTCTCCTTGCTACCGAACGATCTGATCACGCGACCGGGGTATACCGCGGGCCGTTTATAGCGCTAGACGTTAAACCTGAACTCGGCCGAGCCTCGCACGGACCAACCTCTGGAATTCGGCGACTGATGCACCCGACAGGCGGGGATCTCGTGGCACCGGGCTCTTCCTGGTTGACAGATCACACCACAAGCACGGTCACGGGTCCCTCATCAGGAGTCGGAGGCTCGAAGTGATCGAAGTACCTTGCGGCGGTCGCCGTATCCAGAGCGAAATCGTCGCTGTGTGAGCGGCTGCGCGAGGCAACACGCCGTAAACACGTCTCACGGTCAGTCGAAAGGTAGATCGTCTCAGGAACCACCCCGAACGGTTCCAGCACATGCCTCCATTCCTCCCTCATGGCACGCGACCAGAAGGAGAAGTCGAGCACGACCTCACGTCCATCTTCGACGAGATCCACGAGACGACGTCGGAGCTCGATCTCGATCTCGCGATGCGCATCATCTGTCAGCGGCATGTGTCGGATGCCCCTGCCCCAGGCCTCTTGATCGAACGAGAGCCGAACGAATCCGTCTGCCTCCATCCGACGAGCGACGGTCGACTTGCCTGACCCCGCCGGTCCGCACATAAAAACGACCCGAATCATGGGTATCAGTCTACGGACATACCCCTGGCCGACTTGTTCGACCGCACCGATGGCGTGTCCACGGGAAGCGGCTCGCGCCCGAAGACCAATCCGCGTCAGTACGAGCCTGCCCGAACCCGTCCAGGCGCGAGCGGCATGCTCAACTCGGACGCATGGAGGCAGTAATCCATCTCCCCGACGTCGATATCCACGACGCTCGCGCAGCCGTGTTCCCCGTGCGGATGGGAGTTCCGCTACACGTTGAACCGGAACTCGACCGCATTCCGGCACTGACCAACCTCGGTCGTTCGGGCTCCGCAAACCTTTCAGAGCTCCGCTCTCATGGCGATCGAGCCATTCACGACGAAACCGGCCTTTTCGTAGATGCCTCTTCCGTCGTCCGTGGCCATCAACTCGGCGCGCCGCACACCGGTCTGGCGCGCCCATTCCAGCACAGCCTCGAACGCCGCCGAGCCGTGTCCGTTGCCACGATATGACGGAAAGGTGCAGACATTGTTGATGAGGATGTCGCGCCCGGTCGGGCACGTCGGGGACGGTGCTGCGTCACGAATCGCACCGACGGCCGAAGCCACGACCACGCCATCACCCTCGACCACGAAGATCCCGAAATCAGGGTGGTCCAGTCGCGCCTTGAACCAGTCATGAACCGCAGCGCGCCAGGATCCTCCGGATGCATCAACGCCCATCGCAGCGAACATCTCGGCTCGCAAATCCACAAGCGCCGCAACGTCTGCCGCCATCGCGCGACGAACCCGCATGGTCATGCAACCTTCAGCGGCGTGATCGCCGCGACCTTCTCGCGCAGCGTCCGCCGCAAAATACGCAGTTCATAGTTCGACAGCAGGTTCATCCAGAACTCCGCGGACGTGCCGAAGTATCGTGCCAATCTGATGGCCGTGTCCGCAGTGATCCCGCGCTTGCCGTGGACGATCTCGTTGATCCGACGCGGCGGCACACCGATCGACACCGCCAGGTTGTTCTGCGTGATCCCGAAGCCCTCGATGAAGTCTTCCATCAGGATCTCCCCTGGATGGATCGGCTCGATCAGGTCGGCCTCAGTGATAGTCGACGAGTTCGACATCTTCTGCACCTCCATCTCCCCATACGAAGCAGAGCCGCCACTGCGCGTTCACTCGGATGCTGTGCTGACCGCGACGGTCGCCGGCCAGCTGCTCCAGATGATCCCTGGCGGGATCCGGAGGACTCCAGTGTATGACGGAGCCCGTCAATAACGCTAGACGTTAAAACGGAACTCCACCTCATTCCGGCACAGACCAACCTTTGGATTCGACAACTACCTTTGGGCACCTGTCAGGGTCGAGTGACCCGGCCCAGACATGCCAGCCGAACGCCTCTGGGATGCCCGGAGCATGATCGAGATCATGACACCAGTCGCCAGCGCTCCAGCACCAAGATAGGGCAGCTTCGTGGCCTCCAGCCCGGCAGTCAGTACCGCACCACCTAGCCCTCCAGCGACGGCGATGCCGATGTTGAACGCGGAACTGTTGACAGCAAGGGCCAGACCCGGCGCGATGCCGTCGGCACTGGTGGCAATCCACGTGTTCAGAGGCGGGAAGGTGGTGAAGTACGTGAACCCGACCAGCGAGAGACCCACGACTGCACCGACCGGGCTATGTCCGACAATTCCGGCGATGAGCAATGCGATTCCCGTGCTGGTAAGCGTGACCATGAGGGCCCGGTGCAGTCCTCGATCCGCAAGCCGCCCGCCGACGACGTTCCCTGCGAGGCACGCGGCACCGTAGATCAGCAGCAGCGGTGCGACAAAGCGGTCTTCGATGCCGGTAGACGTCAAGAACGGCACAGCAAAGGCCAGCAGGATCATGGCCCCCAGTCCCGCCAACGCCGTTATGGCGATGCCGATGAGCACAGGGCCTTTCGACAGGACGCGAAGCGATCGCCAACCAGCTTCACCACGCGGCTTACGATCGTCAGGAAAGACCGCGAGGGCAATCAGCAGTGTGATGACGATCAGTGCTGCGACCAGCGAGAAGGCCCATTGCCACCCCAACTTCTCCGACAGCGCGTTTCCGACAGGCACGCCAATCACCGTCGCAACACCAAGCCCAAGTGTGATACGTCCAACCGTCCTGCCGCGCTCCCCCGGCGATGCCATGCGGAGCGCGGTGAGCATGAAGGCGACCAGCACGGGCGTGTGCATCGCCCCGGTCACGATCCTCGCGATCATTAGGGCTCCGTAGCTGGGCGCGAACACGGCGAGCATCGTTCCCGCGGTATAGAGGACCATCGCGATCAACGAGAGTCGCCGCAAAGGCATCCGAGCTGTCAGAAGCGCGAGCACGGGACCGGCGATCACCGCGGTGCCGGCGTATGCCGTCACCAGAAGCCCTATTTGAGAGACCGACACCCCGAATTCTTGAGACAGCCGGGGAACGAGACCCGCGATCAGGTTCTCCGAGGTGCCCAGTGCGAACGCGCCGAGCACGAACGCGAACGACAACAAGCGCGGGACACCGACGACACGGTCACTCAGATTTTCAGCAGACATGCACTGAAGGTAAACTCTCACATGAGCGTGAGAGTCAAATTTAGAGGGGGACCACGTGAAGATTGGCGAACTGTCCCGGCGTGCCGGGGTGAGCATCCGCTCGCTGCGCTACTACGAAGAGCAGGCGCTCCTGACACCCGAGCGCCTTCCCAGCGGCTATCGGGTCTACGACGAGAGCGACGTCGTCATTGTTCAGCAGATACAGGCTCTCCTCGCCGCAGGGTTGAGCACGCGGAAGATCGAGCACATCCTGCCGTGCCTTCGCCAGCACGACGACGCCCTCGCGCTGTCCTGCTCCGACCTCTATGGCGTACTCGTGTCCGAACGCAACGACATGCTCGAGCGCATCGAGACGCTGCGCACCTCCGTCGATGCCCTCGAGTCCGTGATCGCAGCCAGTCCGCGAAAATGATCAACACCCATCCCCAGCTTGACTCTCACATTGGCGTGAGACTTTAGAGTCTCATTCCATGAGCAAGAGAATCGAGTTTGCAGAATACGGCGGGCCCGAAGTTCTGCGTTGGGCCGAAGATCTCCTCGCCGAGCCAGGGCACGGCCAGATTCGCGTCCGCAACGAACTGATCGGCGTGAACCCGATCGACTGGAAGATGACGGCAGGGCACTTCGGCGACACGCTCACCCTTCCTGGAGTTCCGGGGTGGGCATCTACGGGGACCGTCGACGCCGTCGGCGAAGGCGTCAACGACTTCTCCGTCGGCGACGCCGTCATCGCGGGAGCCCGAGGAGGCTCCTATCGAGAACTGCTCATCATCGACGCTCGGCTGGTCGCACACCGGCCGCCGACCGTCAGCACTGAGCAGGCAGCCGGCCTTCCATCCTCGGGGGTCGCTGGGTACTCCCTGATCCACCATCTGGGCATCACCGACGCCGACACCCTGCTGGTCCACGGAGCAGCAGGGAGCGTCGGCTCCGCGGCTGTCCAAATCGCCATCGCGCGAGGCGCACGCGTGATCGGCACGGCATCGCCGGAGAACCATGATTACTTACGCTCCATTGGCGCGATCCCGATCTACTACAAGAATGGCCTGGTCGAGGCAGTGAAAGCGACTGGCATCATCACCGCAAGCGCCGACGCCGTCGGAGGACAAAGGTCCGTCCAAGCAGCGGCTGAACTTCTGCCTTCGCCCAGTCGCGCGGTCACTGCGTGGGGCGACGAGTTTTCATATGCAGCGGGAATCCCCTGGGTCGAGCACCCTGCGGATGAACTCGAACGAACCGTCGAGCTCGCCGCAACCGGAGAACTCATCGTCCGAATCGCCCAAACCCTGCCTCTCGTCGAAGCAGCCACTGCTTTCACTCTCAGCATGACGGCGCACGCTCCGGGAAAGATCCTCCTACGCGTATGAGCCACTAGGTCGTCGCCGCTGAGTCAGCGGTCCACGGCCAGCAAGAGAAAGACAACCAAGATCTGCTTTAGCAACCAAAGGTTATACGGCGAAACGAAATTCCACCACGTCGCCACACATACCAACCTTTGAGTGTCGACCCGTGGCCGCGCATCATTCCACTGCCCACCAGGCACCTCGTAGCAACCCTAGTCGGGCACCCAGTTGCGCCCGGTGCGATCGCTGCATAAAATGAACACAAGTTCATTGAAAGGATCATCGTGCCGCGGACGACGGAGCAGAACGAAGCGTTGCGCTCAGCCACGCGCTCTGCTGTGGAGACGGCTGCCGTGCGGGTGTTCGCACACCGCGGTTTCGCGGCCACGAACATGCGTCAGATCGCCGCCGAAGCGGGGATCAGCACCGGGTCTATCTACCGGCACTACGCGAGCAAGGAAGAGCTGTTCGATGAACTAATCGAACAGGCCTCGCGGGGGCTCTGGGCTGCCGCCGCGCAGCTCGCGACCGAAGGCGATCCGATCTCCATGATCCGATCCTTCACCGAGGTCTACGTGGCGGACCTCGCAGCGAACAATGGCGCGGCCGAGTTCTACATGATGATAAATCAGGGCGTCACGTCAAACACCCCGGAGGGAACCTCACCTCGGCTGGCCGCATCGCAGAGAGCCATCGGGCGGGCCTTCGCATCGCTTATCGCGCGAGGCCAGGCTAAGGGCCAGATCGCCAAGGGAGACTCCGCCCGACTGACCGCCCACTACTTCGCCATGCTTTCCGGCATCACCACGTTGCATGTTGCTCAGGGGGACGAATCTGCGGAGCCCGATGTCGACCTGATCCTACGAATGTTCACAGGAGGACCCCGATGAAGATCGAAGTCGCGCGCGCAGACGAACTCGGAGAGGAATACCGACACCAGATCGCGGAAGTTCTCACGCAAGGGTTCGCCGAGGATTTCGCTTTCTTTTCCAAAGACCCCGGTGTGCTTGCCGACGCGTTCGCCCCGATGCTCATCCTGGAGCGCTTCCACATCGCGCTCGTCGACGGCGAGCCCGCCGCGGTCGCGGTCGTCACCGAAGGCGAGCAGGAATGCTTCGAGCCGGATCTGCACGAGCTCCAGCGCGTGCTCGGTCCAATACACGGGATCATCAGCTATCGGATCATCCGAAGTCAATTCATGGGGGCCTGTGACGGTGCCCGCGACAGTCTGACGGAGATTGCATTCGTCACGACAGCGCCGCAGCATCAGGGCAAAGGCGTAGCCACTGCACTGATGCGTCAGCTCCTGGAGCTACCCTCCGACGAATTCGTGCTGCGTGATATAAAGGACACCAACACGCCCGCCCTCGGCCTGTACGCTAAGCTCGGATTCACCGAGACGCAGCGACGACGCATCAAGTTCGCGAAGCGAGCTGGATTCTCCGCGTATGTCTCAATGGGTCTCAACCGCGCTAAGGCTGATGCTTGAAGGGCGCGCGAACTCGAAAGGTCCCGAAGCGCTTCTGGGCTCTGCTCAAGTACGGGCTCTAGAGCGAAAAGTAGAGTTCGACCGGATTGCCGCGCGGATCGGCCTTTGCGACCGTCCGTTCGCTCGCCGCAACACGGGGCCGGGTAACGCCGCCTGCCTGCGGCGTTGTCCTTGAACGAAAATGGCCCATGTGCCTTGAACGGTATCGCTATTTTGGAGACGCTTTTTTCCTTCCGGAGCTATGTGGCGATGAATCATGTTCAAGATGCAAAAACGCCCCCGGTTTCAAACGAAACCGGGGGCGCAAAAGCACCTCGGGATTAAACGTTGAAGCGGAACTCCACCACGTCGCCGCAGATAACAACCTTTGACATGAGGACCCTCATTTCTTGCCCACTGAGGTTGTATTGTGCCGCCATTCGCAGCAGTGCCCACAGATACCAACCTTTGCAGCGGGACCACCCAGTTCAAGCATGAGGCGCCAAGTCAAGTCAATTACTTTCACGTCCCTTTAGTCGAGGTCGGTCGAGTCACATTGTGAACATTTTCGTCGAGTTCGCGGCAGAAGGCATGTCCAGACAACAGACGCGATAGACGCACCGAAAATGAGCGATACAGGATCCACTGCTTATTCCTTTGAAGGTTTGGCCGGTCGCGCCGGAACAGACGCGGGCATATCGATAGTCACATGCTGAAGGTTGCCGGGGAGGGCATTCTGCAGCTGCTCAGTGTCCCCGATCCGCACATCTACGAAGGAAAATGGGACACCTTGCCCAGTCCATGCTGAGCGCCGATCCATCAGCTGTGCGTGCACATGTGGTTCGCTGCTGTTCCCCGAATTTCCACATTCGGCAATCTCTTGGCCAGCACGGACTCGATCCCCTACGTTCACGAACGCTGAGCCATTCTTGATATGCGCCACTACTGCAAAAACTCCATCATCGCTGCGGATCGTCACGTGGTTGCCAATGATGAACTTCGGTCCAGCTAACTCACGAATCGCACCCTCGATCATCATGTACACGATGCCGCTCATACTTGAACGCGCGCGGTGATCACGCAGCGTGTCCAGCACAGCTACAACTTCACCGTCAACCATCGCACGAACGGGCTGGCCAAATGCGGGGTACTCTTCGGGAGACCGCATAGCTGGGCCCTCCCCAAACGCTGGGCGCTTCTTGCCTACGGGCTCATAAACCAGGTCAATTGCGTAAGCTTGGCCATAGGCACGGACTCCGTGGCTGGGGACTTTATCGACCGGACTATTCATACCTAGCCAGCGACCGGCCACAGGGGAAACGACGCTGATTGATCCGTACTCTGGCAGTAACCTCGCTGCAGGCATGGCCACAAGCACGGCAATCAGCAGGCCAGCAATTCCCAGCCACGACAGCACTAGAAAGGTCGCTTCAATCACCTCGCCTTCTGGCAGGAACCGACGAAGCGCCCCCAGCAAGCACAGCGCTACTGCGATAAGAAGAATCACTCCACGCACACGATAAATCCGCAGGAGAAGACGCATCAGCCCTCCGCAGCGACAAGGCAGACCAACAAAGGCACCATGCGTGCGGGTGGAACTTCATAACTGCCTCTGCCACTCTGCTTCAGCCAGCCGCTCGACAGCAGTTGCCGCAGGTGATGATGCAGCTGCCCCGTCGTGCCTAGCGATTCAATCGACGCGAGCTCTGCAGTGGCATGAACGCCAGAAAATATATGACGCAAGAGTTCCAGACGCACCGGGTGCCCTAACGCGGCGAATGCTGCCGCGCGCCCGTCCCACTCCACCTCGAAGAGTCCTGCGGTTCCCGCTGTCTGCTGCCACGCAACTGGAGCACCGGTCGGAAGCGTCACCGCACCTACCAGAGCCACCGCGCCCTGTTCCATTGATGGGTGCTCCCCCAGCCTGGCCTTCAACCCCGACAGCGCCCAGAACTCATCTCCCGGCTTGAGCGCAGGCGATTCCTTACTGGCCTGCTCAGGCCGCTCATCCGCGGCCGCTTTCTCCAACGAAGCCACCCTCGTCGCGAGATCTTGAATCTCTTGCCTGAGTTCATCCAGGAACGTTTTGTCATCCACAAAGATGATAGTACGCAAGAACGTATTAACAATCAAATGGCTGTCGACCCAACCAGCGACGAAGGTTCCAGTCCAAAGGAAAAGCGCCGAACCCCGCAGCGGGATCCGGCGCTTGCACAAGACGTTAAAGTGGAACGCGACTAGACGTTAAACCTGAACTCAACGACGTCGCCGTCCTTCATGATGTAGTCCTTGCCTTCGATGCGGGCCTTGCCGGCGGACTTGGCGTTGGCCACCGAACCGGCGGCGACCAAGTCATCGAAGCCGATGACCTCGGCCTTGATGAAGCCGCGCTGGAAGTCGGTGTGGATGACGCCGGCAGCCTCGGGGGCGGTGGCGCCCTTGCGGACGGTCCAGGCGCGCGATTCCTTCGGACCTGCGGTCAGGTAGGTCTGCAGTCCCAGGGTGTCGAAGCCGACGCGGGCCAGCTTGTCCAGGCCGGATTCCTCGATGCCGGCGTCTTCCAGCATCTCGGCGGCTTCGTCTTCTTCCAGCTCGGCCAGCTCGGCCTCGAACTGGGCGTCCAGGAAGATCGCCTCGGCAGGGGCCACCAGCTCGGATAGCTTGGCCTGCATGTCCTTGTCGGCCAGGCCTGCCTCGTCGGTGTTGAAGACGTAGATGAACGGCTTGGTGGTCATCAGCTGCATCGGTGCCAGCTCGTCCATGTCGATGCCGGCGGCCTTGCCCGCGGCGAACAGGGTCTTGCCGTCCTCGAGCACCTTCTGGGCTGCCAGCAGGTTGTCCATGAAGGACTTCTCGATCTTCTTGCTGCGCAGCTCCTTCTCAAGGCGCGGCAACTGGTTCTCGATGGTCTGCAGGTCGGCGAGGATCAGCTCGGTGGCGATGGTCTCAATGTCCGACTCCGGATCGACCTTGCCGTTGACGTGGATCACGTCATCGTTCACGAACGCGCGGGTCACCTGGCAGATGGCGTCGGCTTCGCGGATGTTCGCGAGGAACTTGTTGCCCAGGCCTTCGCCCTCCGAGGCGCCCTTGACGATGCCGGCGATGTCCACGAAGGACACGGTTGCCGGCAGGATGCGCTCCGAGTTGAAGATTCCGGCGAGCACCTTCAGGCGCTCGTCGGGCAACGGCACGACACCGACATTCGGTTCAATGGTTGCGAACGGGTAGTTGGCCGCCAGCACCTGGGCACGGGTCAGCGCGTTGAACATGGTGGACTTGCCGACGTTGGGCAGTCCGACGATTCCGATAGTAAGAGCCACGGGAGAAAATTCTACCTTTTACTAGTGATGAGCGCGCAATGGTGTACTGGCGCTTGAATTCTTAGGGTGAAGTCAGGCCTGCGGGCGAGCGTGGCCGCCCAAGGCGCGATCCTCGTCCCCGGCTTCCTTGAGCTTGCCGCGGATTTCCTTGGGCAGCGAGAAGATGATGTCTTCCTGCGCGGTGGTGACCTCGGAAACGTCGGTGAAGCCGTACTCCGCCAGCAGCGCCACGACCTCGCGGACCAGCACCTCGGGCACCGAGGCGCCGGAAGTCACGCCGACGGTGGAGACGCCCTCGAACCAAGCCTCGTCTACCTCATTGGCGAAGTCCACCCGGTAGGCGGCCTTGGCACCGTGGTCCAGCGCCACCTCGACCAGACGCACCGAGTTCGAGGAGTTCGCCGAACCGACCACGATCACCAGATCCGACTGCGGCGCGATGTTCTTGATCGCTGCCTGGCGGTTGGTGGTGGCGTAGCAGATGTCATCGCTGGGCGGATCCTGCAGGTTCGGGAAGCGCTCGCGCAATCGGCGCACGGTCTCCATGGTCTCGTCCACGCTCAGCGTGGTCTGCGAGAGCCAGATCAGCTTGTCCGGATCCTTGACCTGGACGGTGTCGGCCTCTTCCGGGCTGTTCACGATGGTGGTCACTTCCGGTGCTTCGCCGTAGGTGCCTTCCACTTCTTCATGGCCTTCGTGGCCGATCAGCAGGATCTCGTAATCGTTCTTGGCGAAGCGCACGGCTTCGCGGTGCACCTTGGTGACCAGCGGGCAGGTGGCGTCGATGGTCTGCAGGTTGCGATCGGCTGCGGACTGGACCACTGCCGGGGAGACACCGTGGGCGGAGAAGACCACCAGGGCGCCTTCCGGCACCTCTTCGTTTTCTTCCACGAAGATCGCTCCGCGGGACTCCAGTTCGGAGACCACATGCAGGTTGTGCACGATCTGCTTGCGCACATAGACCGGCGGGCCGTAGTGCTCCAAGGCCTTTTCGACGGCCACTACTGCACGGTCCACGCCGGCGCAGTAGCCACGCGGGGCCGCGAGCAGGACCTTGCGCTCGGATACCTGCGGGGAGGCGGCTGCGATCTCGGCCGGAGTGCGGCGAACGCGCGGGATCCGTGGGACTGGCAGCGATACCGGAATGGAAGTGGAAGTAGCCATACCTCTAGTCTACGAACTGCATGCAAGTTAGCCCATGCTCATATGATGCGCGCCACCCTTCGCGCCCTGTGAGTTCCACCTCCACCGCCCGCTTCCCACCGCTCAGCACGGCAGCGAGCTGGGCAGCTTGACGCTGGTGGTGAGAATCGAGCCGGCCGAATCACTGCCCCTGTAGGCCCGGCAGACCCCGATGCCCCGGTTGGCCAGATTGGCTTTGATCTGCCGCAGCGAATCCGGCGAGAAGCCGTACCACTGCATGTGCATCAAGACGGTGTCGCCGGGCGACGCGGCGGAGGCCCTGGAAATGGTGATGGATTTGGATTTCACTTCCCAGTCTTCGGTGTCCCGGGTCCAGGTCCACATGGCCATGCCTCGGCTGCCGTACCCGCAGCGTACCGAGGCATCCACGGCACCGTAGGGCGGGCGCCCGAAATTCGTGTGCACACCGGAACCGCTCAGCTGCGCCCCTACTTGCTGGCAGCTCAGAGGGCGCAGATCAGGGTGGCTGACCGAATGGTTGATCACCCACTGGCCCTTGGCGCGGGCCAGGCTGGCCAGATCCACCCCGTAACGGGACTTGTAGGAAGACAGGCAGTCGCCCGTGGGAGCGAGCACCAGGCCGAAATTGGCACTAGCCGCGTAATCGATGGCCGAACGGTATTCGCTCAGGGTGCGCGGGCAATCATCAAAGGTCAACACCACCCGGGAAGTCCGGTTTGGCCCGCTATACAGCGGAGCCGAGGGCGGCTTCGGATAGGTGGTGACATAGGTACCACTGACCCAGCCGGTGTATCCCCCATAGCTGACCCGATACCAGCCGTTGGAGGCGCGGGCATAGGCCGGCACAGTGCTCCCCTTCGGGATGGTGACCAGGATCCGGTAGCTGGTGGAGGTGCCGGTGCGCATATTCAGGCTGTCAAGGGTTCGCACCGTGGCCGCCACGACGTAGTAATCGCTGACGTATCCGGTGCGCCCGTCATAGCTGACCTTGTACCAGCCATTTGATGCCCGGCCCAGTACAGGGACCGAAGTGCCCTTGGGTATGCTCACCAGAACCGAATACGAGGTGGAAGGTCCAGTGCGCAGGTTCAGGTTATCGGTGGTGCGCACCCGGGACGGCAGGTCGATGGAAAGCTCGGCGGCCACCGCGACACTTGCTGGCTGGGCCACCGGCGCTACGTTGCCCGCGGGCATGGCCGCCGCAGCCAATGGAACCGATCCGATCATTAGTCCCACTGCCAGAGCCACCGAGCCCACAGATCGTGCCGTGGTGCGATTAAATATTCCCCCAAACATGGCACTGCGTCCTTCTGAAATGCTTCCCCAATGCTCATCAGTGTCCGCGCACGCTCGACACCGGGCAAGAGCAATATCAAGGCTTAACCAAATTGTTGGAAATACCTTGCGCGGTGGCCATTGGCGCGGAAAATGACCACAAACTTCACCCGTTCCGTCACCATCGCTCCACTTTCCGCTTCCCCGGCCCTCCCCCGCAATTCCCTGATCTGTCGGTGCCATGCGGTAGTCTCACTTGTGCAGCAGCAATCGCGCCTGCTGGTGCCATGTTTCGATTCCCAAGGAGCGGCCCGGATGGAGCCCCAAACACCAGCGAGCTTGCCAAGCACCGCCGGGCAGACCACGGCGGAGAATCCTTGGCCGTTACGCATCCTCTCGGAAAAGCTCAAGATCCATATCGAGAATTCCCCGGTGGTCTGGGTGGAAGGCCAGTTGCTGGAAGCAAATGTCCGCAACGGACATGCCTACCTCACCCTGCGCGATGTGGACGCCGATTTCTCTTTCTCGGTCACCATCTGGGCCTCAACCATGCGCAAGCTGGAGACCACGCCACAGGTTGGTTCCCGCGTGGTCGCGCAGGTGAAGCCAAGCTTCTATGCGAAGACCGGACGGCTGTCGCTGAACGCAACGGATCTGCGGCCAGTCGGCTTGGGTGAACTGCTCGTACGCCTGGAACGCCTTCGCCAAGCCCTGGGCGCCGAAGGTCTGTTCTCCCCCGAGCACAAGCGCGCGATCCCGGTGCTGCCTGGCCGCATCGGCTTGATCACCGGACGCGACTCGGATGCCGAGAAGGACGTGCTGCGCAATGCCACGCTGCGCTGGCCTTCGGCGCAATTCAGGGTCATCAATACCGCGGTGCAGGGTGTGGACGCAGCCAACCAGGTCATGGCGGCCCTCAAGGAGCTCGATAATGACCCGAATGTTGATGTGATCGTTATTGCCCGCGGTGGCGGTGCACTGGAGGATCTTCTGCCCTTCTCCAACGAAGACCTGGTCCGCGCGGTCTTCGCCGCGCAAACTCCGGTGGTCTCGGCCATCGGGCACGAGGCCGACCGGCCCATCCTCGATGACGTGGCGGATTTGCGCGCCTCCACCCCCACGGATGCGGCCAAACGCATCGTGCCTGACCTCAACGAGGAATTCACCGGACTGCAGCTGGCCCGCAATCGGCTTGAGCGCTCCATCAACAACCTGCTGGAACGCGAAGCCCAATTGCTGGCAGCCGTCCGCGAACGGCCGGTACTGGCCAATCCGCAGGTCATGGTGACCACGCGCGCCGAAGACCTGGCCAGGTACCGCCAGCGGTCCACCGACCTGCTGCATTACCGGGTCCAGCGCGCCCGCGACGAGATCACCCATTTGAAGTCGCAGGTCCGCGCGCTTTCGCCGCAGCAAACCCTGGACCGGGGCTATTCGGTGACGCAATTGGCCGATGGAAGCATTGTGCGCGTAGCCGCCGATGCGCCGGTCAACACCGATGTTTTCATCCGGTTAGCCTCCGGCCAGCTGGCCGCGCGAACCACCGAATCCATTCCCGCCGGCGATGCCGCGAACTAACTCGATACACTCTGGAGCCATCATGACTGCACAAATCCCCGAAGATATCGCCAAGCTCTCCTACGAGCAGGCCCGCGAAGAACTGCTCACCGTAGTCAACCAATTGGAAACCGGCGGAGTAGCCTTGGAAGCCTCACTGGCTTTGTGGGAACGCGGTGAAGCGCTTGCGGCGCACTGCGAAAATTGGCTCAACGGAGTGTCGCAGCGCCTGGAACAGGCCCGCGCCAAGCAGGTTGGCGCGGACGGCGAATGACCTCGTAGCGGCGGCTACTTGGTAGCTTCCAGCCGGGCCTTTTCGGCGGCCACATCGAAGTCCGCCTCGGGCCACGGCACGGTGATTCGCTGCAAAGTATCCAATAGCAGTTCAGCAACGCACAGGCGTGCCCGCCATTTCTGGTCGGCTGGAACCACATGCCACGGTGCGGTCTTGTTATCGGTCCGGTTCACGGCGATCTCGTACGCCTGCTGGTAGTCCTCCCACAGCAGTCGGTCGTCGATATCCCCGGGCGAGTACTTCCAGTGCTTGTCGGGACGGTCCAGGCGTTCGGCGAGCCGCTCATATTGTTCATCCTTGCTGATATGCAGCATCACCTTGATGGGATGGATATTCTGCTCTACCAGCTGCTTCTCGAAGTCCACGATCTTGGTATAACGGGAGTCCAGGACCTCCGGGCTGGCTAATTCCTTGACGCGGGCAATCAGGACATCTTCATAGTGGGAGCGGTCGAAGACTCCGACTTTTCCCCTGCCTGGCAAGTGCTTGGTGATGCGCCACAAGAAATCATGGGCGGATTCTTCTGCCGTTGGCGCTTTGAACGCGTGGTGCTCCACGCCTTGGGGATCCAGCATGCCAAGGACGTGGCGAACTATTCCTCCCTTGCCCGAGGTGTCCATGCCCTGCAGGATCAGCAGCACCGACGGGGCTTCCTGGCCCTGGACCGAAGCGGCGAACAGGCGCTCTTGCAGATCCGAGAGCGGCTGGGCGATCTCTTCCATGCGCTTCTGCGCGGTCTTCTTATCCTGCGGCGCGTCCTTGGGCCACCAGTCAGGATTCTGGGTTGCCCTCTCGGAAAGCTTCAGACCTGGCTCGGCGCGCAGGGCTTCAATCAGGTTCGCAGGGTATGAGCTCACAACCGACTCCTTCTATGGACTTCACTACTGTGAATCTAGGTAATTGCCAGCGTACTGGCAATAGCTGGCGCTGTCCCAAAGAAATCCGCGTGCCGGTCAAAGGCCCTGCCGTGACAAAGAAAAACACCACCGAACGACTCTAAGTGAGTCGCACGATGATGTCTTCCGCTGAGGCTAAGCGCGGGCGCGCCAGTCCTCCAGGAACTGTCCGATACGTCCCACAGCATCCGTCAGGTCCCGCACATTCGGCAGGGTTACCAAACGGAAGTGATCCGGGCGCACCCAGTTGAATGCGGTGCCCTGGGTAATCAGGATCTTCTGCGCCTTGAGCAATCCAAGGGCGAACACCTCATCGTCATGCATCGGATAAACTTCTGGGTCCAGCTTCGGGAACATGTACAGCGATCCCTTGGCCTTCTGCACCGAGACACCCGGGATGGCGGTGAGCAGGTCATAGGCGGCATCGCGCTGTTCGAGCAGGCGTCCGCCAGGCAGGATCAAGTCGTTGATGGACTGGTACCCGCCCAATGCGGTCTGGATGGCATGCTGTGCTGGCACATTGGCGCACAAGCGCATGTTGGTCAGCAGGTTGATGCCCTCGATGTAATCCGCGGCCTGGTGCTTTGGACCGGAGATCGCCATCCAACCGGCACGGAAACCGCAGACACGGTAGGCCTTGGACAAACCCGAGAAGGTCAGGATCAACACGTCATCGGCCAGCGACGCGGTGTTGATGTGTTCGGCGTCATCGTAGAGGATCTTTTCGTAGATCTCATCCGAGTAGACAATCAGCCCGTGCTTGCGCGCCAGCTCCAGAATCCCTTCAAGGGTTTCCTTCGGGTACACCGCACCGGTCGGGTTGTTCGGGTTGATGATCACGATGCCCTTGGTGCGATCAGTGATCTTGGATTCCATATCCTCAAGATCTGGAAGCCAGCCCTCTTCCTCGGTATTCAGGTAGTGCACCGGGGTGCCGCCAGCCAGCGAGACCGAAGCGGTCCACAGCGGGTAGTCGGGGGCAGGAATCAGGATCTCGTCGCCATTGTTCAACAGGGCGTTCAGCGAGAGCGTGATGAGCTCGGAAACGCCGTTGCCGAGGTAGATGTCATCCACGCCAATGGTCTGGATGCCTCGGGTCTGGTAGTACTGCGAGACCGCCGTACGGGCCGAAAGGATGCCGCGGGAATCAGAGTAGCCCTGGGCGTTTGGCAGGTTGCGAATCATGTCGACAAGCACCGCGTCGGGCGCTTCAAAGCCGAACGGCGCGGGATTGCCGATGTTCAGCTTCAGGATACGGTGTCCTTCGGACTCCATGCGCTGGGCGTGCTCCAGTAGCGGCCCACGGATGTCGTACAGGACATTGTGCAGTTTCGTCGATTGCTTGAATTCTGCCATGATTACACTTTCTCATGTCAGGCGTGTAGAACACACCTTGTTACTCGACCGCCGTCGGGTGCGGCCGAAATCCTTGGGGGTCGAATTACTAGAGCAGTGCCACGAAGTGCTACTCGATAATCCATTCCCAGCGGGTCGCCGCCTGCGCGGGCTTCATCGCCCCTGGCACGTTGACCATTCGGTTCAAGTCCACCAGGGTTTGCTGAGACAGATCCCCGGTGACCTTGTTCAATTCGCCGCGCGCCTTGTCATCCACGGCGCTGCTCGCCAGCAGCATCAACGGCTGCGCGTTGAAGAGCTTGGCGGTGTCGGAAATGCTCTTGAAGCCTTCATCGGAAATCATCGCGTTGCCGGCGCTGACAGCCACTGCACGGTCCACCGAGGCACGCAGCTGGGTGGCAAGATCATCGGTCTTCACTACAGAGACCTTCGGCTTTTCGCAGCCTTCGGTCTTCAGGGTTGTTTCCAGATTCTTGGTATTCGAATCGTCCGTGATGATGGTGAGCTTCTCGCAGGCGCCTGCCAGCGAAGATAGCGAATCAACGCTGTGTGTCTGCGCTTCAGCCGAGCTCATCACCAAGACCTTGCCGGCATCAGCCGCGCTGAGGTCCAGCGCCTCGATCTTGTCATTCGAGTCGTTGATCTCGGTGCGTAGCTTCTTCAGATCGTCAACCGACAGGACGCCGTCTTCGCCCGCGATAGCTGCCTGATCCTTGGACAGGCTCAGCGCGGCGCCGGCGTAGTCCACAGCGATATCTGCTTGCCTGTCGATAACCTGCTGGTATGGGTTATCGGAAGACTTGTTGATTTGAACTTCGTAACCCTTGGCTTTCAGGGCATTCTTGTAGACCTCAGCCAAGGCCTGCTCCACGGGCTGCTCGCCACGCGCCAGCTTCAGCACAACGCTCTGGCTCGAATCCGAGGGAGCGGTCTGTTCATCAGCAGTGCAGGCGGACAGGGGCAACAACAGGGCTAGGCTCAAGACACCAAGACTGGAGGTTTTTCGCAAGTTCATATCCCTATTGATTCTATGGCAGTGTCTTTTGATTCGGCGGTTACTCGCGGGGTGCGGTCAGTCGCAAAATGCTGTCCACACGCTCGATGCAATTGAGCTGCTGGATTTCTTCGCGCGTGAACCACGCCGCCTGGCTGGTCGAGCCGTTGACCTCGTGGCGCAGGTCGCCGCCGGTGAGCTTCGCCCGGTAGGTCACCGCCACGGTCTGCATGGGGTGCCCTTCACCGGAGTATCGCTTGGCGCCGGGAATCACTCCGGTGGTGACATCCAGCAGGGTCAACTCCCCTACTGCGTATCCGGTCTCTTCATAGACTTCGCGCTTGGCGCCTTCGATAATTGGCTCGCCCAGATCAATGCCGCCGCCGGGCAGCGACCAGCGAGGAGTGAATTTCGGATCACGATGTCGCATATCCCAGAGCGTCAGCAGTACCTTTCCTTCGTGTTCCACCAAGCAGTATGCTGCGAGTCTGGTATCGAAGAATTCACCGGTATGCTCTGAACGTCGTGTCATAACCCCAATATATCGGTTTGTTCACCGTTTATTTTCCCTATCGCTAAGGGCATGATCCGGATTATTGGCCAAATATCCCACTGAAGGCTTCCGGATGTGATGAAATATTCTTATGTCCCAGCACTCAGAGCATTCTTCAAACGTCGATCTAGATGAAATCGATCGAATCATCATCGACGAATTGGTCGCCAATGCGCGCATCTCCAATGCCACGCTCGCCCAGCGTGCAGGCATCGCACCATCCACGGCCTTGCTGCGTACCCGTTCACTGGTAGAGCGCGGCATCCTCACCGGCTATCACGCCGAAGTGGATCTGGGCACTGTAGGCCGCACCGTCCAGGCTCTCATCTCGGTGAAGCTTCGCGCCCACGACCGCGAAAAGATCGATACCTTCGTCGAGCGCATTCCGCGACTTCCAGAAGTGCTGTCGATGTTCCACGTTTCCGGCGGCACCGACTACCTGCTGCACATCGCCGTTGGCTCCACCGATCACTTGCGCGACTGGGTGCTGGATAACCTGGCTACCGACGAATCGGTGGGCCACACCGAAACCACACTAGTCTTCGCCCATCACCGCGGAAACCGCGGTCCGCTGCCTTCCGAAGACATGATGAGCTGAACGAGCCACTGAGGCTCAGCTCCAAGCAAACAACCGGCCCCCACTGAATATTGAACTGGGTCCCGAAAGTTGGACTAACTAAATAATAGTCCTGCTCAGGCTGCAAGGGTATGACACCGATATTCCATCGGAGTCATACCCTTCAGTCGTTCCTGACGACGGCTAACGTTGTACCAATCGATATACGCTTCAATCTCCACCTTGAGCTCCGCAAAATCAGCGAAATGCTCTCCATGAAACATCTCTGACTTGAGATGTCCAAAGAAATTCTCCATCACCGAGTTGTCAAAACAATTGCCCTTACGAGACATGGACTGCACCGCACCATGCTCCACCAACAATCGTTTCCACGATTGATGCTGATACTGGAAACCTTGGTCTGTGTGCACCAACAGCTTCTTGTTGAAATCCCGGGAACCTAAAGCTAGTGCCAAGCTTTCTCTGGTGAACGCCGTAGTCGGTGACGAGGCGATCGTGTAACTCAGGATACTGTGGTCAAACAGATCCATGATGGGTGACAGATACAGTTTTCTCTGATCAACCCGAAATTCAGTCACGTCACTGACGTAAACAGTGTCCGGTGCTTCCACGTCAAAGTGTCGTTGCAGCAGGTTTTCAGCGATCTTGCTCTGCTCACCCTGATATGAGTTGTAACGTCGCTTCGGGCGTGCTTTGGATTGGAATCCGAGGATCCGCATGAGCTTACGGACCAGCTTCCTACTAACATTCCAGCCTTCAGCGCGAAGGTCCATGTGAACTTTTCGGTACCCGTAGCGTCGTTTGCTGTTCTCAAAGGACGTGGTGATGGCTGCTTTGAGTTCCGCATACGGATCCGCCTGGTCCATCAGTTTCAGGTGGTAGTAATAGGTTGACCTGGCCAATCCTGCCGCGGCTAGCAGGTCTGCGAGGTCGTGCTCTGACTTGAGAGTGACAATTGCCTTGGTTTTTAGCGATGCCCCTGAGCCCTCAAGTCCCGCAATTTTTTCAAGTAGGCTACCTCGGCGAGCAGTCGCTTGTTCTCCCGACGAAGCTTCTCTTCTTCGCTCAAGGGTTCAGTCTGAGCGGCGTCTTTAGGCCGCCCTTTGGGCTTGGGCATGAGCGCTTCGTCCCCACCTTGACGCCATGTTCGCGCCCAAGTCTTCACCAAATCCTTTGAACTGATATGGAACTCGGCCGCGAGATCCATACTAGTTTCACCGGCGAGGTACCGGTCAACGACTTCCTTCTTGACCTCGAAGGAATACACAGTCTTGGTTGGCTTTTCCATAAGACAAAGCCTGCCATGTAATCGCCACCGATCGTAAAGCTTCTCCGTGGCGTAGTAACGAACGTTCAGTTGGCTGGCAGCAGCTCTCGTTCCCATGCCGGCTTCAAATAGATCAACGAGTCGTTCTCGTTGGCCCTCGGTTAATGTGCTGCGTGTTCGCATAAAAATGCTCCCCAGAAGTAGTTCTGATTTCTCAGTCCAACTTTTGGGGAGCAGTTCATATTCAGTGGGGGCCGGTTGTTTGCTTGCGATAAGTTCTAGGCGCGACGGCGCTGCATCACGGCATCTAAGTTCAAGCGTGGCTTGGTGTTCGATACCGAGAGATCAGTGGTTGGCAAGGTGCCGGTCACTGGTGGAACAACAGGTTCCGCGACTGGTGCCTCGGGTGCCTTGGCGGATGTATCCTTGGCACTCTCCTCGCGCTTGGCGGCCACCGAGGTTACTGCGGCACGCTCTTCAGCGGAAACCTCCGAGGCCAGGCGCTTGGCATCTTCCGAAGCCTTCAGGCTGATCTGCTTGCTTGGACGCAGCGGCTCTTCAACTGGCAATGGAGCCTTCTGCACCCGAGGTGCAGTAGTTTCATTCGCGCTCTTGGCGGCCTTGGCAATGCGTTCGGATGCCTCGACGTAGGTTGGCTTGGGAACGCGAGTAGGTGCCCAGGTGCCAGGCTGCTTCACACCGCCGTGGCCGTGAGCCACTCGCAGTGCTTCGGCGCGAAGTTCCTCAGCGGTGATGGCTGGTGCGCGGCGGGAAGATCCTGGACGAGCGTCGAAGACTTCGTCACCATCGTGCTTGCGGTGAATGACCTGGTTGGCTGCATCTTCGAAGGCCGGGGTCTGTAGCGCCTTCTGGCGGGTGGCTTCCAAGTGGTCCAACAGCTTGCGGTTGCGGTCGCGGACTGCGAGCATGCGTAAGGTGGCAAAGGAAAGCACTGCGACGAGAGCGAAGATGCCTACGGTGCCGAAGGACAAGGCGGTGAAGGGAGCCAGCACGACTCCGAGGACCGTGGCGATAATTGCCAGTGCACCGATCAGCGCGACGGACAATCGGCCATAGCGCACACGTATCTTGAGTTTGGTCGCAGCGACTTCCTGCGAAGCGCTCTGTGACGTGCCAGCCATGTGCGTCCTCCATCACCGATTCAGTCGGTCAAATCTTCCAGAACCGAATACGGCTCTTTCAAATCAACCCTATGCAACCGATCTTGCGGTGACACGCATATATGTCGGTGTGTCTATAAGTTTTCGCCACTACTTTGTGCGCCTCAAAGGCGGATTGGCTTGAGAAACACGCAAACCGAATCAACCTTCGTAGATACGTTCGAGCATCGTGCTTGAAAGCTCTTCCCGGTTCAGCGCGAAGGTGCGATGATCACGCCACGCGCCATCAATATGCAGGTACGCTTTTCGCACCCCTTCGTCGCGGAATCCGAGTTTTTCCACCACTCGCAAACTCGGCGAATTCTCTGGACGGATGTTGATCTCAAGCCGGTGCAGCTGGAGGTCGTCAAAACAATGATCAATGACCAGGGCACAGGCTTCGGGCATCAGGCCGAACCCTGCATGCTGATGGTCAATCCAATAACCGATCGAAGCGGTCCGCGCGGCCCCATACTGCACCGAAGACACGGAGACCTGTCCGATGAGCGGTGGCCTGGACTGATGTAGCTGCGGCAGCGCAATGGCCCACGAGTAGCCGGTTCCCTCACGGGCCGCTTGGTCTTTGCCAACGATCATCTGGCGGAAGGTGATGGATTCGGGCGGGCCCATGGGGCTGGTGGGATCCCACTGCTGCAGCCACTGCGAATTGGCGTAGCGCAGGTTGATCCATTCGGTCTCATCGCGCATGGTCAACTGGCGCAACAGCAAACGGTCCGAGCTCAATTCGGGGACCAGCCGCGTGGCACGGCGAGAAAAGAACATGAGCACATCGTAATACTCCACGGCAGCTTAAACGCACTGCGTTGCAAGCCAGGTGCAATTCTTTGCGTTGTGCGTAAGCTGGAGTCATGACTGCGAACCCTGCGAAGAACCACGACTCCGGGAAAAAGGCCGTCCGTGCATCCATCCGCGCGGCGAGGGATTCCATGGATGCCGCCACGCGTGCCGAACTGGGCGGGAAATTGGCGGATACCGTTCTTGGATATCTGACGCAGAGTACCGGCATTGTCCGCAAGGTCGCCGCGTATACCTCATCGCCCGGTGAACCCGATACCTCCAAGCTGCTCGACGCATTGGTCAATGAAGGCATCGAGGTCTTCTTGCCCGTGTGCGAGCCGGACTTCGCGCTGTCCTGGGCCGCCTTTACCCCGGGCATGGAATTCCAGCGCAGCACGCTGGCGCCGGTCATGGAACCGGTGGGTCCACGCTTGGGAACTGAAATCTTTGACGACATCAATACCCTGATCATCCCGGCGCTGGCCATCGACGAGCAGGGGCTTCGGCTTGGCCAGGGCGGCGGATACTATGATCGTTTCCTGCCATTGATCGAGGACTCCCCCGTGCGTGTCGCCGCCATTGTCTACGATAATGAATATGTTCCAGCAGGGTCTTTCCCTGTGGCTGAGCATGATCAGCCGGTGGATCTTGTCTTCACGCCAGCGGAAGTCCACCAGATCATCTAGGGCTTGGCACGAGAGGCACTTACGCACAATTCGTCGAGTTCAGCGTCGCTGGCCACCGGCACACCGCTTGCATGGTGCCATGAGCTATTTCTTCAAGTCCTCCGCGCGTCCCCGTCCGCCAGCCATCCCCCGGCCGAAAGTCCGCCCAGCGCGCACCCGCAGCGAGCTGCTGAGGCGTTATCGAAAACCCTTGGCCTTGGCCTTCACGCTTTTGGCCGTTGCTGGACTGCTCAACGTCTTTTCTTCAGGCCAGCTGACCCAGCGTGAAGTGGTGGTTGTGGCCAGCGATATTCCTGCAGGAAGCGAGATTTCCGCGAATCAACTTTCGCTGCAGACCGTTCGCCTGGACCCTGGTGATGACGAAGTCTTTGATTCCCCGGAACAGCTGGTTGGCCAACGCATCGCCATTGGATTGGATGCAGGAACAGTGATCCGCAAGTACGCGCTGGTCGGCGAGCAATTATTGGCTGGTGCCGTTGATGGCACCGTGGCGGTTCCCCTGCGATTGAGCGATCCGGCCACAGTGACGCTGCTTCATCCCGGACAGCTAGTGGACATTGTTTTGACCACCGGCGATGGTTTTGACCGCGAGATCGCATCCAGCACCATCGCAAAATCCGTACCCGTTTTGTGGGTTCCTCAAAGTGCTTCCGATTCGGAATTCGGAATGCTCAAAGGCGCTGCCCCGAGCGGCGAAGGGATCATAGTTGTCGCCGCGGCCAGCAGCCTATCGGATGATCTTTCCGGCGCGGTCTCACGCGGCAAGGTCTCGGCGGTATTAGTCAACTAGGTTGGAGATCAGCCCCAGTGCGGCGGCTTCTCGCGCTTCATTAACTCCGCGAGATCTTCCTTCGCTTCGCCCCACAGTCGCGGGTCCTGGTCCTTGGCGATGAATTCCGCCAACGGATCGGCGCTGCGCTGTGGAGTTCTCCCGGCAGCAGCTGTCGGCGACCCGGCAGCCGCCTGTGGCTCCGCGAGGGCACGGTCAACGGAGTCCGAGTGCGGCACCGGGGTGTAGCTGCCAGTGAGCCGGACGCGTTGTTCCAGATGTTGTGGTGGTGCGACAACGCGCGGCCGCTTACGACGGCCGCGCGTTGGTTCCTGCTCTGAAGTCATTACTTCTCGGACTCCGGCTGTTCAGTTGCCTGGCTTGCTGGAACCGGTGCGGGGGTGCTTGGCTTCGATTCACCGGCCGCCGGTGCTTCCGGTGCCTTCGCCTCGTTGCCCTCGGCTGGTTCTTCGCCTGATACCTCAGAAGCTGCGCCGGCCTTGGGATCCTGCTTGGACTTCGCTGATTTCAGCAGGCCGGTCTTTTCCTTTGGCGCCGGTTCAGTGGTCACGTCTCGTGCCGATACCGGACGAGCCGCTGCCACCGAGCTGCGCAACGAAGAATCTTCAGTCGTGGCCGCACTGGCTGGAGCCTTGAGCTGCAGGGCCTTGGCCAGGCGCTCGGTGACCGCTCCGGGATCCGTGAAGACATCGATAGTCCACAGCGGTACATAACGCCAGCCGTGCTTTTCGAAGAATTCGGGACGCAGGCGGCTGCGCTCGCGCACGGTCAATTCCGCATAGTGTTCGGTGCCGTCGTAGACCACGGCCAGCGGGCGAATGCCGCTATCTGCCGAGTCGAAGACGTGGGCCGACAAATCCAGGACGCCACGGTAGTCCTCGGCCACAATGGCACCGCGTTCACGTAGACGGCGGGCCAGATCCGAGACCAGCGGGTCAAAGCGCGGGTTGCGCATGGCGCTGACACCGGAGTCGCCAGCTTCCACGCGTCCGAAGAGTTCAAAGAACTGACGGGCACCGCGGTACACGCGGTTCAGGTCCACGTCGCTTGGCAGCAAGCTGGAAACCAGTGTCATGCGGCTGCGCGAACGGGTCATCGCGGCAACAAAGAGCTGCTCGCCGCCAACACGTGAGAGCGCACCGAATTCATGCAAGGTCTTGCCGTGAGGAGTGCGTCCGTAACCCCAAGCGAAGATCACCGCGTCGCGACGCAAGCCGATCAAACGGTCCATGGTGGTCACGACGAATGGTTCCTGCTTGGAGCGCAGGTAATCCATGGCGTACTTGTGATTCGGCAGCTGCACGCGAATCGCTTCGGCGATGGCCGAGGCATGGCTGCGGTTCGAGGCGATGACCGCCAGGGACTCGCGGCCCTGGTTCTTGAAGTGCTCGAAGACCAGATCAACAACGCGGGCTACCTCGGCAGCAGTGGTCTGCACGCCGTCTTCGCTGTTGGCCAGCGAGCCGGTGGCGTCCGGAACGTATTCACTGCGCAACAGCGGCGAATTGCCGCTGATGTTCACAGCCATTGGCAGGCGCGAGATGCTGTTGTCGTAGTAGGTAGTGGACAGCTGCTCCACCAGTCCTTCGTCAATCCCCCGGTATACGGTGGACAGCGAACCGGAGACCAGCACCTTGTTCAGTGCCGAGAGCGCCGAGCGGTCCTGCTTGTGCTCAATGACGCGGGCGGTGGGGTCAACGGAAACTTCGAAGCGCTTCGGACCGCCGAGCATTTCATCACCGATGGCGATGACCTGGCTGGAGCGGCGCAGCGCATCAAGCACTTCACGCAGGGCCAGGTAGTTGGCTTCCAGGAGGATGACTGCGTCGAATTCCGCATCCTCAGGCAGGGCGCTGCCAAGCAGCAGCGGGGCGGAAACGATGACCGGGGTCAGCGAATTCGCCAATGGCGCGCCCAGCTGCAACAGGCCGGCAATGCTCGGGGCACCGGACTTGAGCATGTCGCGCAGGGCGCGGGATCCAGCACGGTGGTCAGCCAGGGCGGCCTTCCAATTGCGTGACAGGGCCCAGCGGATGCGCTGCGGGCCGGAAGCGATATGCGCGCCGTCGGCCAGGCGGTAGTCGGCTTCGATCTTCTCCAGCTTGGAGCCGTCATTCATCGCGAGGAAATCATCGCCGGAAATCATGGCGTCCAGCACGGACTGCCACCAGGCCAATTCCAGTTCGCTATCCACGGCGTCGGCATCGATCTCGCGCTCGGCGAAGTCATCGAGCAGGTCTCCCAGGCCGGCCTCGGTGAGCTGCTCGGAGATCAGGGTGCGCTCTGGCAGTTCGCCAAGGTCTTCGCGGCGGTCGACCAGGGCTGCGATGGTATCGAGCAATTCCGCGATAGGCATTTCGCGCAGGCGGGAGCCCAAGGCTGGCGGCAGCATGCCGGCCAGCTTGTCGATGCGGGCTCCGGCATCGTGATAGCCGGCCTCGACGTCAAGCAATCCGCCAGGAACCTGCGGGTTACGCTGGCTGGTGGCGATGGCGCGCCACGCATCGCGCTGCACCGAGACCGCCTGCAAGGCTGCCTGCAGGTCAGCGACGTGCATGCCGGGACGAACGTATTCCTTGGCGATCTTGCGCAGGCGGGAACGGACGATGGAGCCCATTTCCACGCCGTGCTCGCGGCGCCAGGCGCTGGTCGCCGTGGCGGCGATCAAATCATCAATGTCGCCCTCGAAGATGTCCGACTCGAACTTGTCCAGGGAGCCGCGCACGGCAACCAGCAGCTGCAGCTGGTCTCCCCACTTGTCGTAGCTGTCTTCCAGCCGGATCTGCGACTGCTTGGCGATCTTCTCCATGTGCTCATGGAGGATCGGCAAATCCCGGCCCAGGCCGCTGGCCAGGTTCAGTGCCTGCTCGGTGGCTTCGGCATTGCGCAGCGGAGCGCCATGCCATGGGCTGGTGGTGTGTTCCTTGGAGTAGGCGCCAAGCTGGGCGGCGCGCTTGAGCTGCGCTGCAACATGGCCGCGCTGGCCCATGGAGTCCAGGACCGAACGCTTCAGGCGCACGGTGGTGGACGGTGCCGGTTCCAATGCGGAGAGCCGTGCCAGCTCCTGCATGGCCTGGTAGGGCGAGCAGCCCCAGCGGCTGCGTACCGAGTGCAGGGACTTCACGTGTTCGTGCAGCGCGTGGCGGGATTCGCGCAGGCGCTTGAACATCGAACCCAGCTGCGGTTCGGTGGCCTTCTCGTTGCGCAGGATGGCTTTGGTGAGCAGGGTGCGCAGCTGCTCTGGATCCTCATTGGGTTCCAGCAAGAGGCTGGCGGCATCCAGCTGCTCGTTGAACAGCTGCACAAATTCCTCGGCGGCCGAACGCTGTTCTGCCACGACCAGGACGCGCTTGCCCTGGGCTGCCAGGAGGGCAGCGGCGTTCAGCGCGGTCTGGGTGGCACCGGTGCCGGCGGCGGCGTTGATGGCCACCGATTCGCCGGCGGCGATGTAGTCGAGCATCTTGGACTGGGACTCGTCGGCATCCAGCAGGTAGAGCTCGTCTTCCGGGTCGCGCTCATCCGAGGACTTGGCCAGGGTGCTGCTGCCGGTGTGGACCTTGCGGGTGGAGGGCTCTTCCGGCGCGCCGGCCTGCTTGCGCGGACGCGTGCTGTCCTTGAGGATGTTGCGCACCCGGCGAAGACGCGAACCGCCTTCTTCCGCCGGCTTGCCCTCGTCGCTCTTTGCTTCGCTGGTCTTGGCTGCCTCATCCTTGGCGGTTTCAGCTGGCTTCTGGGTTTCCGGCTTGGCAGCGGCATTGCCCGGCTTGGCGGCCACGAGGTTGGCCAGGGCTTCAGAGGCCTTGGAGTCGGCGGCGCTCTTGGCCTGCTTCTCGCTCAGGTCATGGCGGATCAGCGCCTCGATAACCGGGTGCGAGCCGGTGAGCTTGGCAGGATCAGCGGGGTCCATCAGTTCGGAGAAGGTGGACAGCAGCAGGCGGTGGCCTACGACAACTCCGGGAACCTCGGCCATCTGGTGGCGCAGGGCATCCATGCCGCGCGCCGGATCAAAGCGGGCGATGGAGTAGGCGGCGGCGTCTACGGCTTTGACGTCGACCTTGGCGTCATGGTCTGCCTCGAACTGGCGAACGAAGGCCGGGGACACGGTGGCGCGGCCGACCAGCTGCAGGTCGTAGTCATCGGCGTCAACGTGCTTGGTCAGGGTGATGCGGCCGAGCATGATCGGTGCGGAGACCGGTTCGCTCTTGCCTTCGTGCACGGCACGCCAGTTGGCGACACCGGCGGCCAGGTAGCCGACGTCGATGCCGCGTTCTTCCCAGAGTTCGCTGATCTTGGAGGCCAGGGCGCGGGCGGTGCGGCGCGCGGTGGCGTACTGCTCAGCGTCGTGGAGCAGGGTGGACAGGCGGGTGCGCCGTCCAGCCAGGAACTGGGCCAGCCCCGAGGGGTTGGCATGGGTGATGTCGATGCTGTTGGACGTCGACGGAGCAAACCGCAAGGTGGTATCGGCACCGGCACTTTGCCCCAGGGATTTTACCCAGGTTGCTACCCGCTCTGCGGCAGCATTCTGTCCACTAGCCACGACAGTCATTCCCTTCACTGAACCGACCACTTTCGGGCGCACTGCGGTGCAGATGCGCCTCTTTCTAACGTAGTGCACAAGCCCTGCAGATCACCGGTGCGAAACACGTTTTAACTGCGAGAAGCGGAGCCGGGGCCGATGAGCAATACCTCATTGAGGTGCAGCTCACCGGCCAGCCGGTTCCGCTTCCGATCCGCTGGCGGGACGCTGGGTCCGCTAGCTGGGTCGCAGGATTACTCCCACTCGATGGTTCCCGGTGGCTTGGAGGTCACGTCCAGAACCACGCGGTTGACCCCATCGACCTCGTTGGTGATGCGGTTGGAGATCTTCGAGAGCAGATCGTATGGCAGGTGCGACCAGTCGGCGGTCATGGCATCCTCGGAGGATACCGGAC
Source organism: Glutamicibacter mishrai (assembly GCF_012221945.1). Lineage (NCBI taxonomy): Bacteria > Bacillati > Actinomycetota > Actinomycetes > Micrococcales > Micrococcaceae > Glutamicibacter > Glutamicibacter mishrai. The sequence goes on from NZ_CP032549.1 coordinate 555,657, forward strand.
GCAGCACGATCGGGTGGCCGTAGGTGCGGTGATCGCCCTGCACGCCTACCGAGCGGACGTCGGCGAGCAGTACAACCGGCATCTGCCAGACCTCGTCGTCCAGGCCTGCGGCGGTCAGCTCGGCGCGAGCGATCGCGTCGGCCTTGCGCAGGATGGAAAGGCGCTCTTCGTTGACTGCACCGATGATGCGGATGCCCAGGCCTGGGCCAGGGAATGGCTGGCGGCCAACGATTTCCTCAGGCAAGCCGAGCTCGCGGCCCACGGCGCGGACCTCGTCCTTGAACAGGGTGCGCAGCGGCTCGACCAATTCGAACTGCAGGTCCTCTGGCAGGCCGCCCACGTTGTGGTGGCTCTTGATATTCGAGGTGCCTTCGCCGCCACCGGATTCCACGATGTCCGGGTACAAGGTGCCCTGGACCAGGAACTTCACCGGCTCGCCCTCGGAAGCGGCCTCAGCGATGATCGCTGCTTCTGCTGCTTCGAAGGCGCGGATGAATTCGCGGCCGATGATCTTGCGCTTGGTCTCCGGGTCGGTGACACCGTCCAGAGCCGAAAGGAAGCGTTCGCGTTCGTCAGCGATGTAGAGCTTTGCGCCGGTGGAAGCGACAAAGTCCTTCTCGACCTGCTCGGCTTCGCCTTCGCGCAGCAGGCCGTGGTTGACGAAGACACAGGTCAGCTGGTCGCCAATGGCGCGCTGCACCAGTGCTGCGGCAACAGCCGAGTCCACGCCGCCGGACAGGCCGCAGATGGCCTTGCCGGTGCCGACCTGGGCGCGGATGCGCTCGATCTGCTCGTCAGCGATGTTGTCAGCGGTCCAGTCGCCCTTCAAGCCTGCACCGTTGTACAGGAAGTTCTCCAGGACGTCCTGGCCGAACTCGCAGTGCTTGACTTCCGGGTGCCACTGCACGCCGTAAAGGCGCTTGGCCTCGTTGGCGAAGGCGGCAACAGGTGCGCCGGCGGTGGTGGCCAGCACTTCGAAGCCTTCTGGGGCCTTGGAGACAGAGTCACCATGGCTCATCCATACGGTAGGAGCCTGTGCGGCGCCTGCCAGGATGGAGCGGGCTTCGCCCTCAAAGGTGGTTGCGGTGCGGCCGTACTCGCGCAGGCCGGTTTCCGAGACGGTTCCGCCCAGGGCGTTGGCCATGGCCTGGAAGCCGTAGCAGATGCCCAAGACCGGCACGCCGGCTTCAAACAGGTCGGCCCCGACGGATGGGGCGCCATCGGCGTAGACGCTGGAGGGACCACCGGAGAGGATGATCGCTGCAGGGTTCTTGGCCAGGATGGCTTCGGTGGACAGGGTGTGCGGAACGATCTCCGAGTACACACGGGCCTCACGTACGCGGCGAGCGATGAGCTGCGCGTATTGGGCCCCGTAGTCGACGACCAGAACCGGCTTATGTTCTGGATTGAGGGGAGCAGTAGTCACCGTTACAGTCTACGCGGTTCGCCGCCCGCGAAACAGCCGGAGCGCTGTCATCAGCGTCACCTAGCGGCCCGCCGCTCCCCCGAAGTGCACTGCTCAACGCACACAGCGGGCGAACCAGTTCTCCTGGTTTGCCCGCTGCGTGATGGTTTTTGCCCGTCTAGTAGCGCTTCGCGGCCTTCGGGTGGGCAGCCAGTTCACGGTCGACTTCAGCGTGGACCTTGGACTCGGTGTAGAAGGACAGGAACGGAATCACGCCACCGAGGGCGATCGTAATGAAGCGCATAAATGGCCAGCGCATCAGCGACCAGAGGCGGAAGTCGGCAAACAGGTACACCACGTACAGCCAACCGTGGGCAATCAGGATGCCCAGTGAGATGTTCGCTCCCCCGGTCACTTCGGCACGGTTGTACAGGCCGATGGAGTTCGCCACCCCGTCGGCCAGGGTGCCGCCGACAAAGAGTTCCAGGGACCAGAAGTACTTGAAGATCATCTCCACCACGAGCAGCAGAAGCATCACACCGGTGATGTAGGCAAAGACCTTGTAGAACTTCGCGGCGCTGCGGATCTGCGCTGGGGTGCCGCCAAACTTCCGGGGCTTTGGTGCGGGAGTGGTGCTGGACATGGCTGGTGATTCCTTCCGAGTCATGAAAGAGGTCGGTGTGCTTGTTGCTAGTCGTTGGCAGCCGGCGGGGTCTGCCCGGGTTGAGCTTCGCGGGCTTCGGCGGCGCGCTCGGCGATGTCGTCAAGGTCCCGCTGATAATCATCGCGGACCATGCGGTACCAAAGGAAGATTGCGAAGCCGGCGAAGAGGACCCATTCGATGCCGTAGAAGACGTTCAGCCAGTTGATCTGGGCTTCCTGTGGCTGCGGACCGACATAGATCATGTCGATTCCAAACTGCTCGACTGCCTGGCCCTTGGCGGTGGTGATGTCGTGGGCCGAGATGAATCCGTTGTACAGGACCGAGTCCCAGATATTCGCCAGCTGCGCCGAGGTGATCGATGGCAGGGTCGCGCTGCGCAGGTCGTGTTCGTTTTCCGGGCCTTCGTTCGGCAGCAGGCGTCCAGTGATTTTCAGTTCGCCCTTGGGAGCTGCAGAGGGCGTGGTTTCCTCTGGCTGCCAGCCGCGCACTACCGCGATGCCGGCATCCTGCTTGGCGCCATCGACCTTGAATTCGCTGATGACCCATACGCCCTTTTTGCCATCTTCGACTCGGTCATCGATGAGGCGGTCGGTGCCGGGGACGAATTCTCCGGTGAAGGTGACGATTTGATCGGCTGTGGTGCCCAACAGCTCGGTGCCGATATCCACGTGCTTGGTCAGCGCCACCGGCTTCTCGGTCTTGTCGACCTTGACGACCGGTTCGCTCTCGGAGGCGCCGAACTGCCATCCGGAGAGGGCGACGAATCCGGTGGCGAGGGCGAGCGCAGCAATGAGGGCGCCGATCCACTTGAGCTTCAGAGCGGTTTTAAACACCCTCTAACCGTACTTCTATTTGCCGTAGAACTCGAAATAATGAGGGCGTGAGATTGGCCTAGCAGCAGTATTTTTCGCGCATGGGAACGAACCGCGCGGGTTGGTCGTTGAGCGCCAGCGTCTTTAAATGAATCGAGCCCAGTTCATGTGCATGAACTGGGCTCGATCCCCGGCGTCTAGTAGCGGTCGGACTCGTAAGGAGAAAGCACAACGTCTACGCGCTGGAATTCCTTCAGGGTCGAGTAGCCGGTGGTGGCCATCGAGCGGCGCAGCGCGCCCACCAGGTTCGAGGTGCCATTGGTTTCATGTGATGGACCGTAGAGGACCTTCTGAAGGGAACCAACGGTGCCGACCCTGGCGCGGTCGCCACGTGGGCTTGCCTCGTGAACGGCTTCCATGCCCCAGTGGTAACCGGCGCCTGGAGCTTCTTCAGCACGAGCCAGTGCGGTGCCGAGCATGACTGCGTCGGCGCCCATGGCGATGGCCTTGACGATGTCACCTGAGTTGCCCATGCCGCCATCGGCAATGACGTGGACGTAGCGTCCGCCGGACTCTTCGATGTAGTCGCGGCGAGCAGCAGCAACGTCGGCAATGGCGGTGGCCATTGGGGCGTGGATGCCCAGGGTGCGGCGGGTGGTCGACGATGCGCCGCCGCCGAAGCCCACCAGGACTCCGGCAGCACCGGTGCGCATCAGGTGCATGGCTGGGGTGTAGCCAGCTGCACCGCCCACGATGACTGGGACGTCGAGTTCATAGATGAACTGCTTGAGGTTCAGTGGTTCGGTGGTCTTCGAGACGTGCTCGGCCGAAACGGTGGTGCCACGGATGACAAAGATGTCCACGCCAGCAGCTACTACGGTCTTGTAGTGCTCCTGGGTGCGCTGCGGAGTCAGCGAGCCGGCAACAACCACGCCGGAGTCGCGGATTTCGGAAATGCGCGAGGTGATCAGTTCCGGCTGGATTGGCGCCGAGTACAGTTCCTGCAGCTTTGCGGTGATCTTCGGATCATTGCGCGTTGCGGCTTCCGACTTCAGGCCAGCGATTTCGGCCAGTACGGTTTCCGGGTTCTCGTAACGGGTCCATAGGCCTTCGAGGTTCAGTACGCCCAGGCCACCGAGCTTGCCCAGGGCAATGGCGGTAGCCGGTGAAGTCACCGAGTCCATTGGTGCGCCCAGGATAGGGGTCTCGAACTGGAATGCGTCAATCTGCCAGGACACCGAAACGTCCTTCGGATCACGGGTACGGCGATTCGGTACGATCGCTACGTCGTCCAGGGAATATGCCTTTTGTGCCCGCTTGCCGCGGCCGATCTCAATCTCGTTACTCACCTAACTAGGTTACCAAGTCTGAGCCGAATTCCCGCTTTTCATCGTGCCTGGGTAATCGGTCATGACGTATCTCTAGCATCTTGCCGCAACAATCTAGTGCCAGGTAGAGACAAAAAACGCCCCGCCTTTCGGTGAACGGACTTCACCGAAAGGCGGGGCGGGTAATGCATCTGGTCTGCGTTATCGCGCTTCGGAGGCCAATGATTGTGCGGTGGCCGCCAGCGCTGTGGCAGCTTTGTGCTCGGCCTCGGCGATGCGATCCATGGCCTGGGCCATGCGCTCGAACATTGCGCTGCGCTCATCCACGTCGATGTCGGGGTCAACCAGTTCCGCGAAGTCGTCCCAAAGCTGGGCCAGCTGTACATAATCCGCGCTGTGCTCACCCAGTGCCGAGAGGCCAGGCAAGCCGGAGGTTTCATCGAGGAAGTCCGCGTACAGTCCGCGCAGTGCTCCTTCACCGCCAAAACGAGTGTCAGTGAGGAACTCGGAGAGCTGGTTCATGCCACCGGCCAGCCGTGCAGGTTCCGCGAACATGCGGGTCCAGCCGGTCTTGGTGGTGGTGTCGCGCAGCCGTGCGGCGAAGGTGTGCATGCCGGTGATGCCGAAGTTCTTGGCGAAGTGGTCCGGGATCCCGGAGAGCTCGCGGGTTCCCAGCAGGCGCGAGGTGGTTTCTTCGATGGCTTCCAAGACATTGGCAGCAAGGGTCTCCGCCTTCGGCGAGCGCGTGGATGGGACCCAGGCTTGCCAGTGCTTTTCCTTTTTGCGCTTGGCTCGGGCGAAAGCCAGGTCTTCTGGGCTGATGACGTTCAGAACGCCTGAACCGTCATCTACCAGCAGGTCATTTTCGTGATCGCCGACAACAGCCAGGTCAATGGTTTCCGCTTCATCCACTTCATTGCCATCGATCCATGGCAAGGCGTTGATGGCTACACGGACGACGACAGCGCGTCCGGCTTCCAGTGCCGCATCCATGTATTCGACAGCCTTCTGGGCTGACCCGGTGGTGCGTTCGTTGATCTTGGCGCCACAGCGAGCCAGCAGGTTCTGGGTGTATGGCTCCGGGTGGGCGCGGGTGACCAGGGTTGCGGTGGTGGTTTCTTCATATTCGAAGGTGAAGACCATGAAGCCGATGCCACCAGCGAGGCCTGCCAACAATGCCTGGCTCAGCGGGGCATCGGTCACCGGGTTGGTGACGCCTGCCTGGACGAGGACTCGGTGCCAGAGTGCTGCGTCGTATTGAATGACGTCTTCTGGAGCAGGGTATTCGGGCAGCTCATCTTGTGGAGCTGGCGCGGGTGCCTGCTTGGGGGCTTTGGGCTTGGCTCCCCCCTTGGCCTCTCGGGCTTCTTTGGCATAGTCGCGGGCCTGTGCAGCACGGGCAGCCTTAGGGCTTTCCGGTTTCCCGGTGAGGATGTTCTTGCGCGCGGTGGTGTAGCTCTCCCCCGTGCGTGCCATGCGTTCGCGTGCTTGCTTTTTCAGGTTGGCTGGCTGGCCCAAATTAGTGTCCTTTATTGGCGGTCGCGCACAGTGCGCGGGATTCCGCTCCGGTTGGTGCTATCTGGTCTTTATTCTACGTGCGCACACTCTGTTCCCCCAGCCTGGGGATGGGGTGAGAAATCTCGGGCGATCACTTTTTCTGCCGTCTTATGACTGACTCGGCCATTGAGCCTGCGAAGCTTTTCCAGCACTCAGAGTGCCCAACAGATGGACCTCTCGAATACACAATCGTACGGATGAAGGTCTTCCAGCGTGCGCTGTCCCACAACGGCCACGCGCCCTATGCGCCAACGATCCGGGCGATGGCGCTTTTGATTTCCTCTGGATCGCGAGGTTCCGCGTCGAGGGCTCGATGAATGGTCAGCCCTTCGATCATGGCGTCCAGCAGACGCGCGGTCAGCGGGTCAAAGTGTGCCCCGAGCGCTAATTGGCTGCGTCCCATCCACCAGGTGGTAATGGACCGGAAGGAGGCATCGCGGGTGGCGAGGGTGTAGAGCTCGTGGGACAGAATCAGCTCATGGCCTTGGCCGCTGCTGGCTTCGAGGATCCGCTCGAAAACCGCATCGCACGCCGATTCCCGGTCCGTGGCCGTTGCCATGCAGCGCTCGAATCCGGTGCTGATGCTGGTAGCAAAACGGCTGAAGGCACTGTGCAGCAAGTCGTCCATGCCGTCAAAGTAGTAGGTCATGGCTCCCAGCGGAACGCCTGCCTGGGCGGCGACCTTTCGATGAGACGTGCCGGTGACCCCGGCCTGGGCTATGACTTCCAGGCAGGCATCCATGATTTTTTCCCGACGCTCTGGATCATTGCGGCGGCCCAGACGTGAACCGGAGGAAGGCTGGTGAGCGGGCATCGGATTATCCAATGTTCCGGATCACGCGTGCCGGGTTTCCCACGGCGACGACGTTGGCTGGAATGTCTTTGGTGATCACGGACCCTGCACCGATCACCGAGTTTTCGCCGATAGTTACCCCGGGGCATACGATCACGCCACCACCGAGCCACACATTATCGCCCAGGGTGATCGGCTGCGCTGCTTCAAGCTTGTCGCGTCGTGGCTGTGGATTAATTGGGTGGGTGGGTGTCAGCAGCTGGACGTTTGGCCCGATCTGGCAGTCTGCGCCGATGGTGATGGTGGCGACGTCCAGTGCTGTGAGGTTGTAGTTGATGAAGGTTCGCGCGCCGATGTGAAGGTTTTCCCCATAGTCCACGAAGAGCGGCGAATTGACATGAGCGCCTTCCCCCAGGGTGCCGACAAGTTCAGCGAGGATCTCGCGCGCCTTGGGATCTGCCGCCACGTCCGCCCGGTGATAGGCGTCTGCTAGCTGCACGCCACGCTGGTGGAGGCGTTCATTCTCCGGATCATCCGCGATGTACAAGTCACCTGCAAGCATGCGCTCGCGGTTGCTGCGGGAGTCTCCTTCAAAATAATTTCCAGTCATGGCAGTGAATATACACGAGATTTGAGTACACTCGTACATATAATTTGAGTTGTCGTCAGTTCCGTGGCGATGCTTTCATCCCCAAGCACCGCGAAAGACACGAACACTTCATGTACTCACTTCTATTGACCATCATCTATCTCGCCTTCATCAGCCTCGGCCTTCCCGACTCCCTGGTTGGCGCGGGTTGGCCGGTGATGCATCAAGACCTTGGGGTACCGCAATCCTTCGCTGGCATCCTCACCATGATCATTGCCATTGGAACTATCTTCTCCAGCTTGGCTTCGGAACGGATGACCCGCCGTTTCGGAGCTGGCTTGGTCACCGCGGTCAGCGTGGGGCTGACGGCAACCGCGTTGTTCGGGTTCTCTTTCGCCAGTGAATTCTGGATGTTATGCCTCTGGGCTATCCCCTATGGCCTGGGCGCAGGCGCAGTAGACGCTGCCCTGAATAACTACGTCGCTCTGCACTACGCAGCACGCCATATGAACTGGCTCCATAGCTTCTGGGGTGTCGGCGCTTCGATCAGCCCATTGATCATGAGCCATGCCCTGACCTCCGGAATGGGGTGGCCCGGAGCCTATAACGTTGTCGGCATCATCCAGGTGATTCTCACCGTGGTTCTGGTTCTTACCCTCCCGCTGTGGGGCAAGGTCAATACGTTGACGCCGAGCGGCGCCCATCTCACCGAAGTCGACGCCAGTCCCGGAAGCTCTGAGGCATCTGCCTCCAGGACTGCCCATCTGCCGCTCAAACAAGTCATCAGGATTCCGGGCGTCTTGTTGGTTCTCTTGGCGTTCTTTGCCTACTGCGCGCTGGAGAATACGTCGATTCTCTGGGCCACGACCTACTTGGCCGGTGACCGCGGAGTGAACCCCGCGACCGCAGCGGCTTTCGCGTCATTCTTCCTGCTGGGCATCACCGGTGGACGATTCCTCGCCGGCTTCTTCGCTGATCGCGTCGGCGATCGCACTTTGATTCGCGGCGGCTTCTTGCTGGTGGGACTCGGTGGACTGATGCTTCTCCTTCCGATGGAAACACATGCCGTCGCTTTAGCAGGTCTGGCTCTGGCCGGCTTGGGCTCCGCCCCGATCTATCCGGCTATTATCCATTCGACGCCAGCGAACTTCGGGCGCCAACACTCCCACGCCATTATTGGCATCCAGATGGCCGCCGCATACTTGGGATCAACTTTGATGCCGCCGCTATTCGGCGCCTTGTCATCGTGGGTAGGACTCTGGCTCTTCCCGATCTTCATCCTGTTTCTTGCCGCGATGGGACTCGTTTTCTCGGAACGCTTGAACCGTCTGGTGGATGCGCGGTAGCAATCAACCGAACCGAGCTTTCGGAAGAACTAGAATTTACTCAGTGATTGATGGCAGGACAGCCGCGACACACGAAATGACCATCTCTTCCGAGGAATCCACTGAGAACTCTGCTCAAAAGCCGAACGCTACGGACGTGGGCGTTGCCTTTGCTGTACTTGCTTGCGATGGTTGCTATTGCATTTTGGCCTGTACCGGTGGATTCATCGGCCGGGCCTCAGTTGGCTTGGACATTGAACTGGCTGCATGATCACGGAGTCCCGGCCTTTGTGAACTACGAATTCGTGGAATTCTCGGCGAATGTCCTCTTCTTCATGCCCCTGGGATTTTTTCTGGCCGCTGGTTTGCGGCGACCGATCACTGCAGGCATTCTGGGAATCCTGGCCTCTAGCCTGATTGAGTTAGGGCAACATCTCTTTCTCCCCAACCGATTCGCCACGTTCTCTGACGTCGTGGCCAATTCTTTGGGATGCATGCTTGGCGTGGCCGTTTGGCTTATCGTTTGCAGAATTCAATCGAATCGCATGGCGCGCAAGGCACCTATTTCTTGATGCGAAAATATTGCGCAGCGTACCTGTGTCCGGTGCTAGACCTAGTCCGGCACCAACGATGCGATCCAGGCTTTGAAGCCGGAATCTTCATCTCCGGCTCACCCTCCTACTAAAGAATGATTTACCTAGAAAATCACGCTTGTTACGGTGGATTCATGAGTTTAGCTACTTAGTTAATCATTTACGTCCATGTAAACAGTGAGTTTTGATCTGCCGAAAGGTACGACAGGAAGGTAAGCCGATGTACTTGGGAATCGGATTTGTGCTCTCCCTCGCAATAGCTTTCGCTAGCCCCTATTTCTGGGATAGCACCGCCAATCCGGCGCTCTATTCTTCGCTTACGACTTCGACTGCCTTCGCTGTACTCTGCGGATCCGGCATCGTCGTCGATCGCTACCGAAAGAACAAACAGCCCACTGCTTGAAACGACTCACCAAGAAATGACGCATTAAGATCGTCCCGTCTTTCTTGATCGGGATCGCCTTGTTACAGGCTGCGCCGATAGGGCATTCGCGGATTCAGCCGACCGCAACTTCTTAGAACCCCATACTACGGAAACTAAGGCAGGTTTGGACTACATCCTGAAAACGAAGAAACCATCAGCGGTAAGAAAGACTGCTTCCCGTGTAGAGCGAGACTACGAATTCTCGAAAGGCTCAAGGTTCACCATCGTCGAACGAAATAGTAGGTTGAATGTTGCCGATCCGGCACTTAGTGCAGGCCAAGATTCTTCGGGCTTTTACATTGACATGTCTCCGGCCGATCAACGTTCCTTTATCAACGGAGGGAGTGCCCTGATCCTTGCCTCTATCGGTGCTCTGATGGGACCGTTTGCTATTGCCGTTCTCCCGATCCTGGGCTCTTACATCACGCCACAGCTCGAAGGACTGACGTGTGCAAACGACAACAGGACCATGAGGTTCTTCTACACGCTTGGTGGTAACGCTGTTTCTTCCAGATGCCTCTAGAAGACGAATGGAAAGGCCACGAAAGCCCAAACCCTCACCAGTGTTTCGAGACTTATCGTGACCCTCTTGAGGTTCATTACTGGAGCCCTCTAAATGGTTCACCATACGGCGGCGGAGTTCAGTGTATGGGCACTGGGTTCCGCACCTTTTAGAAGTGGCCTTGAAGGACTTGGTGCCACCGAATCCTGCGACGTTCCATCTCTGAAACGCAGTAGCATTCCCTCACTTAAGCGCCAGGTGCGCAAGGCGCCGTGGATCTAGAAACTCTACGGTCAACAGCCGCAAAACGGCCAAGCGCGAGGTTGTCTTCCTAAGACAAAAATCCCGCCCGGAACAACGCGTGAGCGTCATCCCGGACGGGAAATTTTCAGATGAGTTTAGCGCGAACGGTAGTTCGGTGCTTCAACGGTCATCATGATGTCGTGTGGGTGCGATTCCTTCAAACCAGCTGCGGTGATGCGAACGAACTTGCCGCGGGCCTTCAGCTCAGGAACGGTGCGACCGCCAACGTAGAACATGGTCTGGCGCAGGCCGCCGACCAGCTGGTGGGTCACTGCGGACAGCGGGCCGCGGTAGGGAACCTGGCCTTCGATGCCTTCCGGGATCAGCTTCTCGTTGGAAGGAGCATCAGCCTGGAAGTAGCGGTCCTTGGAGTACGAGGTGTTCTTGCCACGGGTCTCCATAGCGCCCAGCGAGCCCATGCCGCGGTAAGCCTTGAACTGCTTGCCGCCCATGAACACCAGGTCGCCTGGGGACTCTGCGGTACCTGCCAGCAGGGAGCCGAGCATGACCGAGTCAGCTCCGGCAACCAGTGCCTTGCCGATGTCGCCCGAGTGCTGCAGACCGCCGTCAGCGATCACTGGCACGCCCGCTGGGATAGCAGCCTTGGCTGCTTCGTAGATGGCGGTCACCTGTGGAACGCCGACACCGGCAACAATGCGGGTGGTGCAGATGGAGCCTGGGCCCACGCCGACCTTGATGGCGTCAGCGCCGGCATCGATGATGGCCTTGGCACCCTCGTAGGTTGCAGCCTGTCCACCGATCACGTCAACGTGGGCGGCAGCAGGATCCTTCTTCAGGCGGGCAATCATCTCCAGCACGCCCTGGGAGTGGCCGTTTGCGGTGTCAACGACCAGTGCGTCAACGCCAGCGTCGATCAGGGTCATTGCGCGCTCGTAGCCTTCGCCGAAGAAGCCAACAGCAGCAGCGACGCGCAGGCGGCCTTCCTCGTCCTTGGTGGCCAGCGGGTATTGCTCGGCCTTGTCGAAGTCCTTGACGGTGATCAGGCCGGTCAGCTTGCCCTCGTCATCGATCAGCGGAAGCTTCTCGATGCGGTTCTTGGACAGCAGCTCGATGACCTTTTCAGGGGCAACGCCTTCCTGGGCGGTCACCAGCGGCATGCCGGTCATCACTTCGTAGACCTTGGTGGTCATGTACTGCTCGCGAGGAACAAAGCGAGTGTCGCGGTTGGTGATGATGCCCAGCAGCTTGCGGTTCTCATCAACTACCGGAAGACCGGAGACGCGGTACTGCGCGCACAGCTCATCCCATTCGGCCAAGGTGGCGCCTGGGTTCACGGTGACAGGGTCGGTGATCATACCCGACTCGCTGCGCTTGACCTGGTCAACCTGCTTGGCCTGGTCCTCGATCGAAAGGTTGCGGTGGATCACGCCGATGCCGCCCTGGCGTGCCAGTGCGATAGCCATCGGTGCTTCGGTGACGGTGTCCATTGCCGCCGAGCTGATGGGCACCTGGATGTTGATGCGCTTGGTGAAGCGGGTGGTGGTGTCAGCTTCCGAAGGGATCACATCCGTCGGGCCAGGCAACAGCAATACGTCGTCGTAGGTGAGTCCTTCAAATGCAAAGGGGTTGAACTCAGTCACGTAGGAACCTTTCGGGGCGAGAACGGAGGTTGGTTAAATGGTAGAGCCCTTTTGGCGTTGCAGTTATTCCCTTGCGGGGCACTGTGTCCAAGCTCATGCCCCACCAGGTCTCCGACAGGACTTATTGCCAGCCGGTAGCCTCCTTGAAGGCGTCCGCGAACTGGCGCTTGGCACTGAGCACAAACGTCTTGGACAGGTGTGAATCATCCAGGTACGTCGATACATTGCCGATCACAGCTTTGCAGACCCCGTCGGGGCAGAGCAAGCCTGTCATATCCAATGACACCACCTGCGAGCCGTAATCGTGCTCGGCCAGGAATTCCTGGACGGGGTTGATCTGTGCCAACGCTTCGTGGGCGGAGCCATCGCAGGCTTCGAGATTACTTGGATTCGAATCGACGCACTCCGGGATGGAGTAGGTGTAGCGCGGGGTATCGCGCATGGCGATGACCTGGCTACCGGCATCCAAGAACGGCTGGATGGCTTGAGCGTAGTGGTCCACCATGGTCTCCTGCTCCCCCGGGCTGCGCAGATATTCATCCGGAGCGGCCACGGTCTTGCTTGCGGTGGTGAGCACCATCTTGGGGGCCAGGCTGGCGACGTATTCTTCTGCGGCGTCCTGGAAGTTAGCGCATTCGGCTTCGTCGCGGTCTGTCTCGGAACCGTAGCGGCAACCCGGGTGGAAGACCAGAACCCAGCTTCCTCCGGATTCTTCCATCGCGGCAGCGGCAGCCGAGGACCAGTGCTGCATATGCGAGTCGCCCAGCATGACCAGATCCGGGGAACCATCAAAGTTCCCGCCCTGCTCGCAGAACATGATCCGCTCGTCCTTGGGGTTATTGGATCCGGCGCAAGGATTGCCTGGGGTCTGCCATTCGTTTTCCAGCTCAGTGGCCAACGGCAGGGTCAGGGCTGCCGGTGACGGGTCCCAGTCATCGGTGGCAGTGGCACCCGGGTTATCCATGACGGTCTGCGTGGCGGCCATGGCGCGGCGGTGCTCCACATTGTTTTCCCATGCGGTGACCGCCAGGCTGGCAACGCCCATGCCGATGCCCACCACGGCGACCTGGCTGATGATCTTCAGCCCGGTGTTGGGCATCCACCTCGGGAAGCTGAAGCCATTCTGCCAAGCGATGACCGGCTTCTCGATGAATTTGGTGGTGATCCATGAAGCGGCGATGGCTGCTGCGATGAGCAGAGCACCGGCGAAGAAGGAGGCCTTCTCCTTGTGCGAGATTTCAAGGTAGAAGACCAGCATCGGCCAGTGCCACAGGTACATGCCGTAGGACAGGTCTCCGAGCTTCACCAGCGGCTTGAGCGAGAGCACGCCAGAAGGGTTAGCCCAGGTACGAGTTTCCGGTGCGGCAATGATCAATGCGGCAGCAACGGTGGGGATCAGTGCCATGAAGCCGGGGAATTGGCCTTGGACGTCCAGGACTGCGCCGCTGCCGATGATGGTGGCCATGCCCGCCCAGCCGGTCACGCGGCGGATCTTCTCGGGCAGGGTCGAGAGCCATGGCAGCGCCAAGGCCAGCAAGGAACCGAGGGCGAATTCCCAGAGGCGCGCACCGGTGTGGAAGTAGGCAACCTGCTGGTTGTTGGCGGTGATGTTGATGGAGAAAGCGAGCGAGCCGATGAAAATGGCTCCGAAGAAGGCGCCTGCCACCCATGCGAAGTTGAAGCGGGAGAAGAACAGCTTCCAGATCAGCGCGCTAACGGCGAGGACTATTGGCCAGAGGATGAAGATCTGTCCTTGGACAGACAAGGACCAGAAGTGCTGGAGCGGCGAGGCCGAAGAGGTATTGAACGCGTAGTAGTCGACTTGGTGATTGGCCAGATACCAATTCTGTTTATAGAACAGGGAGGCCATGGATTGGTCAATCAGTTCCAGCCAACGGGTGCTGGGCAGGATGATCCATGCGGCTACCACCACGCTGATGATGACCACTGCCGCTTGCGGGATGAGCCGCGAGAAGCGGTGCAGCCAACCGGTGATCAGCGGCGGGCGCTCGCCACGCGCAATGCGGCGCGCGGTGGACGAGGTAAGGAAGAAGGCGGAGAGCATCAAGAAGATGTCTACTCCCCCGGAGACCTTGGAGAACCAGATGTGATAGCACATCACCAACAGCACTGCGAGGGCCCGAAGGCCCTGCAAGTCGACCCGGAAGGCGGCACTTTTGGTGCTTTTTCCGGGTTGGTTGAGGGTGTGAGTCACAGGCTAAGCTTCCGTCGGGAACTCGGGCAGGTCATCGGTCAGACAGATCCTTGACACGTCAGACAACCATTCATGCTACCAATTCACCCTGTGCGTCACCTACAGAGGAGCTCAGTGATTGAACGTCTCGATACATTAAATTCACAGACTGTAGTGAGCTGACGTGCGCCGGATTAATTGTGCGTCACCGAGAACCCTCACAGTCCTTTTCGGCGCGTTGATGCTCATCACGCTGTGCATTTCATGAATTCATCTCGTACTCACCTGCTGGCCATTTCAAGGCAAAAAGAAGCCGCCGCCGGTCCAAGCGAAAACTTGGTCCGGCGGCGGCTTCATAGCCTTCACAGCGGCTTAGTGGCTGTGTGCTTCTTCCGCATCCTCGGTAGCCTTCTCGGCAACCAGGGTTTCGGTGGTCAGCACCAGGGCTGCGATCGATGCTGCGTTGCGCAGTGCCGAACGGGTGACCTTGACCGGGTCGATGACACCTGCGTGCAGCAGGTTCTCGTAGACACCGGTCTTGGCGTTGAAGCCCTCGTTAGCTGGGGACTCAGCAACCTTGGAGACAACTACCGCGCCGTCGAAGCCGGCGTTGGTAGCGATCCAGAACAGTGGCTGAACCAGTGCGCGGCGCACGATGGCCACACCAGCCGCAACGTCGCCTTCAAGGCCAACGATGGAGCTATCGGAGTCAAGAGCAGACAGTGCGTCAACCAGGGCGGTACCGCCACCGGCAACAATGCCTTCCTCGAGGGCAGCGCGGGTCGAGGACACAGCGTCTTCGATGCGGTGCTTGCGTTCCTTGAGCTCGACCTCGGTAGAAGCGCCAACCTTGATGACGCCAATGCCACCGGCCAGCTTGGCCAGACGCTCGGAGAGCTTCTCGCGGTCCCACTCGGAGTCGGTGCGGTTCAGCTCAGCCTTCAGCTGGGCTACGCGCTCTGCGACATCCTCATCGGTTCCGGAACCATCAACGATGGTGGTGGAATCCTTGGTGATGGTCACGCGGCGTGCCGAACCGAGAACCTCGGTGCCAACCTGGTCCAGGGACAGGCCCAGTTCCGGGGAGACAACCTGGGCACCGGTGAGGATGGCCAGGTCCTGCATCATTGCCTTGCGGCGGTCGCCGAAGCCTGGAGCCTTGACGGCAACCACGTTCAGCAGGCCGCGCAGCTTGTTGACCACCAGGGTGGACAGGGCTTCGCCCTCGACGTCCTCGGCGATGATCAGCAGTGGCTTCTTGGCTTCAAGGACCTTTTCCAGCAGCGGCAGGAATTCTGCCACGGTGGAGATCTTGCCTGGGTTGATCAGGATCAGGGCGTCTTCCAGGACAACTTCCTGGCGCTCCTGGTCGGTGATGAACTGTGGCGAGAGGTAGCCCTTGTCGAACTGCATGCCCTCGGTGACTACCAGTTCGGTAGCGGTGGTGGAGGACTCTTCGATGGTGATAACGCCATCGGTGCCAACGGTCTTGAAGGCCTCAGCCAGCAGCTCGCCGATTTCATCGGACTGGGCCGAAATGGCAGCTACGTTGGCGACCTTGTCGGCCACCTCTACTGCGTTGGCGGCCAGTGCCTCGGAGACAACCTCCGCAGCCAGTTCGATGCCCTTGCGGACATCGCCTGGCGCGGCGCCGGCGGCAACGTTCTTCAGGCCTTCCTTGACCAGTGCCTGGGCGAGCACGGTGGCGGTGGTGGTGCCGTCGCCTGCTACGTCGTTGGTCTTGGTGGCTACTTCCTTGGCCAGCTGTGCGCCAAGATTTTCGTATGGATCTTCCAGATCGATGTCACGAGCAATGGTGACACCGTCGTTGGTGATGGTCGGGGCGCCCCAGGTCTTGGCAAGCACCACATTGCGACCGCGTGGGCCGAGGGTGACCTTCACCGTGTTCGCGAGCTTATCAATGCCCGCTTCGAGTGCGCGTCGCGCTTCCTCGTTGAATGCTAGCTGCTTAGCCATGCATTTTCTCCTGAAACTTTAGAGAGGGTGGCGTTACTTTACGACAACTGCCAGTACGTCGCGAGCCGAGAGCACCAGGTACTCTTCGTTGCCGACCTTGACCTCGGTTCCGCCGTACTTCGAGTACAGAACTACGTCGCCTTCAGCAACGTCTACAGGAACGCGGTTGCCCTTGTCGTCAATGCGGCCTGGGCCTACTGCAACAACGGTGCCTTCCTGTGGCTTTTCCTTGGCGGAGTCTGGGATAACCAGGCCCGAAGCGGTGGTGGTAACGGCTTCGACCTGCTTGATGACAATGCGGTCTTCGAGCGGCTTGATGGAGACAGACATGGTCTCTCCTTTTCGTGTATGAACCAATGGTGGTAGGGGTGCGCCCTATGGCATTGGACCAACCGTCGTCGCGGTGCCAGTTGGTGGTATCCAGTCAGGCGGTGGTTCTGCATGCAAGCATGCAGAACTTCCATCTCTGACTTTAGGACGAGCTTTAGCACTCGGTCAAGGCGAGTGCTAATCAAAGCCCTTAGTTCGTCACACCGGTTCGCGCAGAGCGCACAGCCGCCGACTCTTCGATATCTTCCGGAGCAGTGAGGTCCATCTCGGAAAGCTTGACCACCTTGGACTTGGTAACCAGTCGATGCCCCAGCCACAAACCAAGGAACAGCGGCAAGCCGATGTAGGAAGAAAGCACTTCCAGGCCATGCCCGGCGAGGACCGCCTGATAGTTCTGGCCAACAATGACCGCGATGAGCATCAGGAACGCCACAATGGGACCGAGCGGGAAGAACGGCGCGCGGTACGGCAGATCTTTGACGCTGTAACCCTGGGCCAGGTAGCCACGGCGGAAGCGATAGTGCGAGGCAGCGATGCCCACCCAGACGATGAATCCGCACAGGCCCGAGACATTAAGCAGCCAGGTATACGCGGCACCCTGGCCCACCAATGCGGTGAGGAACCCGAAGAGCCCTACCGCTGCGGTGGCCAGCAAAGCCATGACCGGCACGCCGCGGGAGTTGGTCTTTCCGAAGATCTTCGGGGCCTTTCCATCATGGGCCATCGAGTAGAGCATGCGGGTGGAGGCGTAGAGGCCAGAGTTGCCAGCGGAGAGAATCGCGGTGAGGATGACCGCGTTCATGGCAGCCGCTGCGAAGGCAATGCCAGCGCGCTCGAAGACCAGGGTGAACGGCGAGGATGCCACATCGGCTTCGCCGCTGGCCAGCAGGCTTGGATCAGCAAATGGGATCAGGCAGCCAATGATGAAGATGGCGCCAATGTAGAAGAGCATGATGCGCCAGAAAACCCGGCGGATCGCCTTGGGAACTTCGCGGCGCGGATCCTTGGCTTCGCCGGCTGCCACGCCGACCAGCTCGGTGCCTTGGAAGGAGAACCCAGCAATCATGAATACGGAAATGATGGAAAGCCATCCACCGTGGAAGACGTCTTTGCCTTCTTTCCAGTTGGCGAGCGGATCAGTCTGGGATCCGAGAACGCCGAAGATCATCAGGACGCCGGCAGCCAGGAAGGCAATCACTGTGACTACCTTGATCAGGGCCAACCAGAATTCGCCTTCGCCAAAGGCTTTGGCGGACAGTGCGTTCAGAGCGGTCAATGCGGCGAGGAAGAGTCCTGCCCACACCCAGCCGGGGACATCCGGCAGCCAGAAGCTCATCACGATGCCGGCGGCGACGAGTTCAGCGGCGACGGTGATGGCCCAGTTGAACCAGTAGTTCCATCCGATGGCAAAGCCGAAGGACGGGGAGACAAATCTGGTGGCGAAGGTTTGGAAGGACCCGGCCACTGGAATCTTGGCGGTCATCTCCCCCAACGACTGCATCAGCAGGTAGACCATGAGGCCCACTGCAGCGTAAGCGACCAAGGCGCCGCCTGGTCCGGCCTGCGCAATAGTTCCGCCCGAAGCGACAAACAGGCCTGTGCCGATGGAACCGCCGATGGCGATCATCTGAAGGTGGCGGCTGCTCATGCCGCGCTTCAGCTGGTTCTGGGCCAATGGCGCAGGATCTTTCACAGCGGCACTGCCTGACGGAGATTGATTGCTCGACGTCATTGTCGTTCTCTGCATAGATTTCTTCACAGGTGCCATGGAACACCAACGCAAGCGAGAATGCGACCTGAGTCACTTCAGTTTTTCCGTGGACAGCTCTCACTCACCGGCCGGAGCATCTGTTGGTGGACGCGCGCAGAAGGAGCCGAGCGGCAGACTGTAAATGAGCGGAAGCTTTACCCGCCAGAAGTGTCGGCAGGGTTTTCAAAAGCATTACGCTTTCTAAACAAATGACGTTCCATGAAGAAGCATCACTTATTCAAGACGGATTCACGTTTCACAATTTCTGGCACAGCAGGCGGATTGAGAATTCAGACTTTTCCTCAGTGACCCCGCTGATGCGGCTCGCAAAGACGGCCAAATGAATCTGAATATGACGCCAATATGTCACATAGGTCACATCGGGCATCAGCTTGAGACCAGTCGCATAACCAAGCAGGCAAGGTATCACCGCTAGGCTTGAACTATGGCCCAGGCTTCAAACGACTCAACGCTCAACGAACAATTCGCTGCACTGCTTTCAGCAGAAGGCTGGCAATTGCTCTCCACCATCGATCCATCCATGGTCTCGTCCAAGGATGCAGCGTGGACGCTGAACGAAAAACTGCGCAAGGAGGGCCACGACCCCCAGGTCGTTCGTGCCGTGATTGCGCAGTCCGAGCTTCGATACAAAGCACGCGTGAAGTTTGGCCCCTTCGCGGATTCATTGATCTTCACCCCGGCAGGCCTGGAACAGGCAACCAGACTGACCATCGCGGGACTGCATGCACAGCGCTTCACCAAGGCCGGGGCCACCCACGTGGCTGACCTCGGGTGCGGCATTGGCACCGACTCCATTGCGTTGGCTAGCGCGGGCCTCAAGGTCACCGCGGTGGAGAAAGATGAAACCACCGCAGCAGCCACCACCTTGAACCTGATGCCATTTGAAAATGCCACGGTTGTCCACGGCGGTGCTGAGGAAACCGACCTCACCGGCATTGACGGCGTATGGCTGGACCCGGCCCGACGGACCGATGTCTCAGGAAGCACCCGCCGGCTCTTTGACCCGGAAGCCTTCTCCCCTCCCCTGTCTTTTGTTGAGAAGCTCGTGGACTCAGGCCTTGATGTCGGCGTGAAGCTGGGCCCGGGCCTGCCCCATGAAGCCATTCCCGCCAATGCCGAATCCGTATGGATTTCGGATCACGGCTCTGTCATTGAAGCCTGCCTGTGGTTCGGCAAGCTCAAGCGCGAGAATGTTGTTCGCGCAGCCTTGGTCATTGACAAGGACGGTGCCCACGAACTGACCAGCCCGGTAGCAGCCAAAGATGATCCGGTCGCAGAAGTCGGAGAGCTAGCAGCTCACATCTATGAACCTGATGGCGCGGTAATCCGTTCACACCTGATTTCAAGTCTTCTGGAGACCACCGGTGGCCATCTTTTAGATGAGCACATTGCGTACTTCACCCACGAAGAGCAGATCTCCACTCCCTTCGCCCGCGGCTACAAGGTCCTGGCGGTCCATGATTACAACGTGAAGAAGCTTCGCAGCTGGGTCAAGGCCAATGGCATTGGCACTTTGGACATCAAGAAGCGAGGTGTTGACGCCACTCCCGAGGAGCTGCGAAAGATCCTGCTGGCAGGCGTACCGAAGAGCGCCAAGAACCGGGCAACGTTGATGCTGGCACGTATTGGTGAAAAACGTGTGGCTTTTGAGGTGTCTCCCCACTAATCTGAGGTGATACACCTCCCACCGGTTCAGTATCCCGTCCGGCGAGTTGCAATATATAGAATAGGTTTGGAGAAACATCGTTTTTCGGTGAATTTTCAGTCCTGTTTTATCGGCTCCGGAGTGATCCGCCCGAGACGTCATCACTAGGAGCGCCGTGCAAAAAATCGAGTTCGCCCAATCTGCCCAATCAACTATCGGCGTTGAATGGGAAATCGCCTTGGTCAATCGCGAAGATGCGGACTTGTGCTCGGTAGCTGAAAAAATACTTGATCAGCTCAAGGATGATGCGGGTCTCAGCCACGAGGATGAACACCCAACCGTCAAGCCCGAACTACTGATGAATACCGTTGAGGTCGTCACCGGAGTGCACAACACCGTTGCCAGCGCTGCCGAAGAGCTTCGCACCAACGTGCGCATGCTCAATGACGTTGCCGGTGATCACGGTGTAGACCTCTACTCCGCTGGCTCCCATCCGTTCGCGGCTCCTACCTTGCAGCCAGTGACCGATAAGGACCGCTACGCCAAGCTCATTGACCGCACCCAGTGGTGGGGCCGCCAGATGGTGATTTACGGCGTGCACGTTCACGTAGGTTTGGACAGCCGAGACAAGGCACTGCCAATCACCGACGGCCTGATCAACTACCAGCCGCACTTCCAAGCGCTGAGCGCCTCCAGCCCATACTGGGGCGGCGAAGACACCGGCTACGCATCACAGCGTTCGCTGATGTTCCAGCAGCTGCCGGCAGCTGGCATCCCTTTCCACTTCAATTCATGGTCTGAATACGAATCCCACATCGCAGACATGCTGCATACCGGCGTGATTGATGATGTTTCGGAAATCCGTTGGGATGTTCGCCCGGTGCCTCGTTTCGGCACCGTTGAAATGCGTATCTGCGATGGCTTGAGCTCGCTGGATGATATTGCCGCGATTACCGCCCTGACCCAGTGCCTGGTTCACGACATGTCCATGTCGATTGAAGCCGGCTACAAGATCCCGATCATGCCAGCCTGGTTCCGCGTTGAGAACAAGTGGCGTGCAGCCCGCTATGGCCTGGATGCCATCATCATCCTGAACGCCCAGGGTGATGAAATGCTGGTGACTGATCACCTGCGCGCCGAGGTCAAGCGCCTCGCCCCTGTCGCAGAACAGCTGGGCTGCTCCGAGGAGCTGCAGGGCATCATTCGCTTGATCGAATCCGGAGCCGAGTACCAGCGTCAACGCAAGGTCTTCGCCGCTTCGGGCGGAGATTTCCAGGCAGTAGTCCGCGATAACGTAGCGCGGATGAAGTCCGTCTAAACACCACCCAAAACGGCGGGTGTAGCGGCGAGAGCCTCGCACTGACCTGATGCGCCAAGCATGCAAGAAGACCTCGGGCGGTAACTGATCATTTGATCAATTACCGCCCGAGGGCTTTCTTCTGCTCTGTCAACGCCTAGTCGCGGAAGCGCTCTTCTATCTGCTCTGAGAAACGCAGGAGAAGGGACGCGAGGTCCGAGATGTCTTTCGGTTCCCATGTGGCAAACAGGTCTTCGTAATCAGCACGAGTTGATTCTTTGATTTCCTGGAACCTCTGCATAGCCATCGGTGTGGGGCTAACCAGATAGACCCGCGCATCCTGCTGCGAACGCTCCAGCTGGATAAGATCCCACTGCTTGAGATCTTTGAGCTGGCGGGATACTACGGACTTATCCATATGACATCCGGCAACCAATTTAGAAACCGTCAGATCCTCATCAGGCCTGCGTACGGCACTGAGCAGGACTGCGCGTAGCACCGAGAATCCGGCTCCACGCAGTTCTGGATGGAACAGCTTGGCGTTGCGCGCCATGCGTCCTTTGACTACGGGAGCCAGGCGGGCAAAGGCCGCCTCGATGTCATCTAGCGATGCGCCGTGGACGTCGTTCACGACTCGTCGCTCCGCGTCTGCTCTGTCGCACCGCCCGCTGGTTCCTCGTTGGCTGGAGATGGCTTGGCAGGCTCTGGTTCCGGGCTGGATGCCTGAGCGGCGTGGCGACCCTGCATGCGGCTTACTGCACGGCGCTCGGCGCGAGCCTGAAGCTGCAGTTCACGCTGAACACGCTCGGTGTCATTGACGCGCTCCCCCAGCACGTTCAAACGCTGGTCATAAGACTTCAACGCCTGGACAACGTCGCCAACCTGCTCTTCAATCTGAGCGTGGGCAGCACGTGCCTTTTCCAAAGTGGACTGGAGTTCTTCCACCATGAATTCAACACGGGCGGACTCATGGTGGGCACCAATCTCTGCCGCTTCAAGCGGCTGGGAGATGGTTGGCTCAGTGCCGGGCTGGTGGATATCAGTGTTGGTGTCACCACCTGGCTGAGCGCTACGAGTGCGCATGACCTGTTCAACGAGGTCTCGCTCATCCATGCGACGCGCTTGTTGCACCTGGCGTCGAGCCTCGCTCAGTTCATCTTCCGATGGAAGAGTGATCGCGCCTGTGGCAACGAGTTCCTCGTAGCCACGGCCACCGCGTTCAGCTGGTTCCAGTGCGGAGAGTTCTCCACCCAGTTCCTCTTCAATCTGCTCCGAAGCCGACTTCTTGGACAGTGGCTTGTTTGGCAAGAAGATTGCACAGATCAAGGTGACAATAGCCAACGGCACAACCAGCAAGAACAGGAAGGCGATGGACTGGCCGTAAGAGCTTTCCACGATGTTGCGTACTGGTTCGCACAAATCATTGATTGCGGGAACGGTACCGCTAGATAGCGACTTGAGGCTGTCTGCACAGTCCGGGTTATCAACCAAGAGCTGTGGAACACCGGCAGCCTTGTTGATCTCTTCAACTACGTTGGCCAGGCCGTCTTTCATCTTGTCGGCAACCTGAGTGCCCAAGACTGAACCAAGTACCGAAACACCGATGGTGCCGCCAAGGCTACGGAAGAACGCGATAGCGCCGGAACCGGCACCGATCATGCGTGGCGGCAGGGAGTTCTGGGTTACCAGAACCAGATTCTGCATCAGCACACCGGAGCCCAGACCCAGCAAGAACATGCCAAGGTCAACGAACCACAGTGGAGTGTCGTAGTCGATACGCGACATCAGGTAGAGGCCAACGCTCAGGACAACGCCGCCACCGACAACGTACTTCTTCCAGCGTCCGGTGCGGGAGATCAGCTGACCAACGATGATGGCACCAAACATGGAGCCGAGAACCATTGGAAGGGTCTGCAGGCCTGCGTGAGTCGGGGTGAAGCCGCGAGCAAGCTGCAGGTACTGGCTCAGGAAGACCGAGGTACCGAACATGGTGACGCCCACGGCAATCGAAGCGATCGACGCCAAAGCGAAGGTGCGCTGCGCGAATAGGCGAATTGGGATAATTGGTTCTTTGACGTGCAGTTCCCAGAACACGGTAGCGATGATCAGCACGCCAGCAGCAGCGGCCATGGTGATGCTCTGCGAAGAATCCCAAGCAAATCCACCGGAGTCCGAATCCTTGCCGCCAAGGCTGATCCAGATCAATAGCAGGCTGATACCGGCAATGATCAATGCGGAACCAAGGAAGTCAATCTTGACGTCCTTGCGCACGTGCTTAATACGCAGGGTTGCCTGAATCAGGATAAGTGCGCCAACGGCGAATGGTACACAGACGAAGAAGCACCATTCCCAGCCCCAGCTATCGGCAATGACGCCACCGAGCAGTGGGCCACCGATCTGGCCAACAGCCATGACGGCACCCATGATGCCCATGTACTTGCCACGCTCGCGAGGCGAGATGATATCGGCGATAACCACCTGCACCAGTGCCATAAGGCCACCGGTACCAATGGACTGGACCAGGCGCCAGCCGATGAGCCATGACATGGCTCCTTCGTGGGAGTCGCCACCGATCTGGCTGGAGAAGCCAGCCGCTACGGTGCCGAGGACGAAGATGACCAAGGCGATTTGCAGCATCGCCTTGCGGTTGAAGATATCGGAGAGCTTGCCCCAGATCGGGGTGGATACGGTCATGGAGAGGAAGGCCGCAACCAGTACCCAGGTGTACTGGGTATTCGTGCCGTGCAGGTCGGCAACGATCAATGGCATCGGGGTTGCAATCACTGTCGAAGACACCAGTACGGTGAACATCGCAGCCATCAAACCGGAGATGGAAAGCATTACCTGAGCCGGCTTCATGGCGGCTGCGGGGTTTGCCTCGGTGTCTAAAGGCGGAGCAGAAGTTGACATTACTCAACCATCTCGAAAACAGTTGAAAACTGTCAACTTCTTTTTTGGCGGGCAATTCGGTTGCCAAATTGCATCGCCCAGCTATGCATCGGCGTGATTTGGGGCTTCGATAGCGTCCGCGCCATCGCTAACTGAGTAGTAGTAATCGCCGGATTGTTCCCAAGATCACACTGGATCACCCGGTCGCGGAACCCCGCGCACCAAATTGAAGCGGCTGCTTGATGATCCCCAAATTCAACAAGCAACCACACCGATCCCCCGACGGAAGACGCCGGCGACTATTCACTGATGCGAACGTGCCCTTTGCGCTCCCATTCGAGGAGGTTATCTCGCAATTGAACTTCGACTTGCGCCACAAGATCAACTGGCAACGGGCAGTACCCGCCCGTGCTCGGCCCATAGTGCTCCCCGAAGGCTGGTGTACACCTCAAATCACGCGGCACTTCTCGTGAAATGGACAAGCACAAAGAATGTTCATGTCGAAAACGACATAAGAACACAACGCTAACTCGATGGTTTTTCGCGCGCATTCTAATCCCCAATCAATATCAAGTTATTTCCCCAATGCCATCAACCTACAACCGAGGTCCGACAAAATAGAAATTGCCAAATTTCTTCTGGAGAACTTTGACTCTTAATATATGAATCAGCTTTTTCTGTCTTGGCGTAACTTCGCGAAATCCCGCAGTTCACTTGATGTTTTAAAGGTAGGATGACCTCATGCCAGCAGCTACGTACAGAATCGCTCGTGTACAGCCCCTCGACGCCGAACCTTCACAAATTGAAGAACAGTTTTTCGTGCGCAATGACGCCGTAGATTTTGAATCGCCCGACGGAAAAGCTTGGCGGGTAATCGACTCGCCTTTTACTACGTCGCGGGCAAATCAAAATAGTCCCGCACGTAATGGTTGGAATATCAACGACTTTGTCAGCCAAGAGGAATTCACTTTCCTAGCGCCAAGCAACCCACTCAATGTTTTCGGCATGGCGCATAACACCGGCGCTCCGGGACGCGCTTTACCACCGCAGGCTTTTCACAAAGCGGCAAGTTCCGTGATTGGCCCAGCTGCACCAATCAAGTTGACGGATAACGGTGCACGCGTAGATCCGGAAGCCGAGCTGACCATCGTTATCAGCCAGGCGGCCAAGAACCTGACTTTGGAAAACGCCCGTAAGGCAGTTCTGGGCATGACCATTGGCAACGACGTGACGGACCGAGATGCTCAAAAATCTGATGACCTGTGGATCAGTGCCAAGAGTCCCGACACTTTCACTCCCGCAGGTCCCTGGATTGTTGTCGGCCTCGACGATAGCGAATTAGAAGTCGGCATCGTGCACAATGGCGAGGCGCTGGAAACCTCGACGACTCAGAATCTGGGGTGGGGTGTTGATGAGATTTTGGTTTATCTCAGCGGCTTGATGACCTTGCATCCTGGAGACCTCATCCTGACTGGTTTCCCCGCCAAGTCACGGCCAATCGCGGCGGGCGACGAGGTCATTTGCAAGATAGAAGGCATCGGGGAGCTGAAAAACCCCGTCATCCAAGCCGGCTAGATGCCTTCCTTGAGCCGCGACTCAGTGAGCCATCATTGAGTCGCGCTCAATAAGCGGCATATCAATCTGGTGCTCGCCAGGCTTTAGATTTCCATCCAGCAGCAGCTCAACAGCGAGCGAGCCCATTTCTTCGTAAGGAAGACGGATTGAACTCAGCTGGGGTCGAAGATACCTGGCAATGATTTCATCATCGAAAGACAGGACAGATAAATCATTGCCCGGGGTCAGTCCTTGTTCGGCGAGCGCCTGGAAGACACCCATGGCTACACGGTCATTGGCGCAAATGATGGCGTCCGGGCTGTGCCCTTCAGCAAGTAACTGCGTGGTAGCTTCATAACCATCAGTAGGGTTCCAGTCATCTAGCACCCAGTGGCCAAGGACTTCGAGTTTCGTTTCGGCCAGGGCGCCGCGCAATGAACTGAACCGACGGGAAATACTGGGGTACGTCCGTGGATCTTTCTCAGCGTTCGCCAGTTCACCTATGACCGCGACAGTACGTGCTCCGGATTCAACCACACGCTGCACCGCTCTGGCACCTGATTCCCTTTCGTTGGGTAGTACCGCAGTGCAGGGACTGTCATCAATGCCATTGACCAGCACAGTAGGTAATCCAGTATGTGGAATCTTCAAGTCGCGTTGACGAGAATCCATGAATCCAAGAATGAGACCGTCGACATCGCGGTCCGTCATCTGGGTAATGGCTTCAGCAATCTGGTCTGGCTTGCCGAAGGTTTCGGCGATGAGCACTGTATGGTCTCGCGCCTCAGCCGCGCGAAGGATGCCGGTGATCATTTCGGAGGCAAAGCGAGTCACGGTGACTTGATCAGAGATGAAGCCGAGGGTGCGGGTCTTGCCACTTCGCAAAGACTGGGCGGCAGCGTTGGGGCGGTACCCCAATCCCTTGGCGACTTCACGAACGCGTTCTTTCGCTTCCGCCGATAGCCGGGCGCCTTCTTTGTTATTCAAGATGAGACTGACTGCCGCTTTGGACATTCCCGAGGCCTTTGCCACGTCAGCTAGTGTTACCCGCTTTGCTTTGTGCGTTTCCACGATTCCCTCTTGCGACAGTCTTACATGCAATTATTCGAGCCTAGCCTATTGCGGGGATCGATTCACGCTGTTAGAGTCTTCTGCTAAATGCATTTAGCACTCTCTTATTGAAGGATGGCAGCGTTGCCCGAAGCACAGCAGGTCGCGGTGAAGCGACCACAGCTACATTTCACTGCAAAGAAAAACTGGATCAATGATCCCAACGGCTTGTTCTTTGACGGGAAGCAGTACCACCTCTACTTCCAGTACAACCCCAACGGCGTTGGCCATGGCTACATGTCATGGGGCCATGCAGTCAGCACCGACCTGGTGAACTGGGAAGAACTGCCTGTCGCGATTCTGCACGGCGATGTCGCTGACATCTTCTCCGGCTCCATCGTGGTGGATCGCGAAAACACCACTGGCTTCGGCGACGGCACTGTTGCACCGGTCATTGCCATCTACACGGCGGCAGCCAAGGACGACACCAATCAGTCCCAGGCCATCGCCTACTCGCTGGATGGCGGCACCACCTTCACCAAGTATGAACAGAACCCGGTACTGGACCGAGGCTCCAAGAACTTCCGTGACCCCAAGGTTTTCCGCTACGAATCCGAGCAGGGTTCCTACTGGGTCATGGTGGCAGTTGAAGCCATTGAACGCCGGGTGCTGATCTACCGCTCGGAGAACCTCAAGGACTGGACCGAGCTATCCAGCTTCGGCCCGCAGGCCGCCATCGCCGGAATCTGGGAATGCCCGGACTTGTTCCAGCTTCCAGTTTCTGGAACTGACCAGCTCAAGTGGGTCCTCATTGTTTCACTGAACCCAGGCGGCATTGCTGGCGGTTCAGGTACCCAGTACTTCATTGGTGAATTCGATGGCACCACCTTCACGCCTGATGAAGTCCAGGAAGGTTGGGATAGCCTCGAGTACGAGTCCTTGAAGCAAGGCAGATGGCTGGATTGGGGCCGGGACTTCTACGCTGGCGTCAGCTTCCATAGCCTGCCAGTTGGGCAGCAAACCATCATCGCCTGGATGAGCAACTGGGATTATGCACGCGAACTTCCAGAGGACGGATGGCGCGGTTCCATGGGCACCGCTCGTCGCCTCGACCTGGTGAAGAACCTAGACGGCAAGTTCGAGATCCGCCATCGCATTCTCGGTTTGCCAGCAGCCGCCGTAGCCCAAACCGCCGTCCCTGCTGGCGAGAGCCGTATTGAGCTGGGCTCCCCCGCACTGCTTGAACTGACTGTCGATGCCGAGGCTACCGACCCAGCAGTTCTTTCCCTGTTCCGCGCTGATGGAACCCTCATCAGTGAACTCACCGTTGAAGCGGGATTGATTCAGCACCGCCGCGAAGCAGGCAAGGTGGATCACGAGCTCTACGCGTCCAACCAGCGCATGCCGCTGCCAGCTGGTTCAAGTGGGCTGGACGTCAAAGTTCTCGTAGACCACGGCTCTATCGAAATCCTTGCAGCCAATGGCCTGCGTTCCCTCACGGACCAGCTCACCGGCGAATCAGCCCCTGCCTACGCCACCTTGCGGGTAGCTGCGGGCGCAAACGTGTCTGTCAAAGTTCAGGCATTCTCGGATAACGCATTGAAGCTCAACGCATGAGCCGCATCAGTGTAATGGGTGAATCCCTCGTCGACGTTGTTGGAGAAACGGCGCATCCTGGCGGATCGCCGTTGAATGTCGCCGTGGGCCTGGCCCGGTTGGGCCATGACGTCCAGTTCTACACGGAATTCGGCCAGGACACCTACGGCACGCAAATCGCAGAACACCTCGATCAGGCAGGCGTGCACGTTGTCGAAGGCTCAGTAACTGAACGCTCTACGTCGGTGGCACAGGTAGAGATGGATGAGCATTCAAATGCTCACTACACCTTCGACATCCACCAGCAGATTCCTGCGGTTCCAGCCGATGATTCCAGCGAATTGGTCCATACCGGTTCCATTGCCGCCTGGATTGAACCCTCTGGCCAAGGAATTGTTGATGCATTCCAGAATGCTTCAGAGAGTTCACTGCGCAGCTATGACCCGAACCTCCGTCCAGACCTGGTCGAGGACAGGAACTCAGCCTTGCAGCGCATTGAGCTGCTCATGACCCTGAGTCACGTTGTGAAGCTCAGCGACGTTGATGGTCAATGGCTCTACCCAGGAATGGAGCCGTGGGAAGTGCTGGAGCATGTAGCCAGCCTCGGCCCAGCGTTGGCAGTGATGACCCAAGGCGGAGACGGTTGCCTGGCGCTATCCTCAGGACGCCGTTTCGACGTCGCTGCTTCCCCCACCAATCTGGTTGACACCATTGGCGCCGGGGACGCATTCATGTCCGGTCTGCTCTTTGGCGTGCTTGCCAAGCCAGAATTGGCACAAGCGCTGCGTAATGGAGTCACCGCCGAGTCTGAAGATGTTGAAGAAGCACTTCGTCATGCGTTAACCTCGGCAGCACTGACAGTGGCACAAGCCGGAGCCAATCCTCCTTGGATTGAAGACTTCTCCCTCGCGATTAACAACTAACAACGCTTCACAGCTTTCACGAAAGAATCCAGGACAAAGATGGCTGGCTTTACGACTACTCTGAAAAATCCCACTTACCTCCAGAGTTCCTTTTCGATGCTCTTATTCTTCGCATCGTGGGGCATTTGGTGGTCTTTCTTCCAGATCTGGCTCACCAGCGAATCCGCTGGACTAGCATTGAGCGGTGCCCAGGTGGGTACCGTCTACTCGGTGAACTCGCTGGCAACTCTGGTGCTGATGTTTGCCTACGGCGCCATCCAGGACCGTCTCGGAATCAGGAAACACCTCGCCATTATCCTGGCTGCAGTCACTGCTCTCATCGGGCCATTCGCTACGTGGGTATATCAGCCACTGTTACAGTCCCACTTCATGACCGGCGTTATCCTGGGTGCCATCGTGCTGTCCATCGGCTTCCTTGCCGGAGTAGGCCTCTTCGAGGCCTTGACCGAACGCTTCAGCCGCAGGTTCAACTTTGAATATGGACAGGCCCGCATGTGGGGCTCCTTCGGCTACGCCGTTGTGGCACTGGCCGCAGGGTTCCTGTTCACGATCAACCCAGCTTTGAACTTCTGGATCGGATCAGCTCTCGGCCTGATTCACCTATTGCTTCTGGTCTTCTCCCGCACCGCGGAACCACCAGTGATCAAGAAAACCCCAGTTGAGGGAATCCTGTCCCCTGCGTCCACTCCTACGTTCCGCGAAATGCTGGGATTGTTCCGGCTGCCAAGCTTGTGGCTGATCATTCTCTTCGTGATGCTCTCGTGGACCTTCTACACCGTCTTCGACCAGCAGATGTTCCCTGACTACTACACCGGACTCTTCCCTACCCCGGAAATTGGCCAGCAGGTCTATGGCATCTTGAACTCGGTACAGGTCTTCCTTGAGGCAGCCATGTTGGGCATCGTGCCAATCATCATGCGCCGCGTTGGAGTCCGCACCTCGTTGCTCCTGGGCGTCTCCATCATGTTCATCCGCATTCTTGGCTGTGCCCTGGTCGATGATCCGATCTGGGTTTCGGCCATCAAGATGCTGCACGCCATCGAGACGCCGCTGTTCATCTTGCCGGTGTTCCGCTACTTCACGCTGCACTTCAACCCCGCGCTATCGGCAACCCTATACATGGTCGGGTTCCAGGTATCGGCTCAGATCGGCAACGTCATCCTGTCCACTCCCCTGGGCGCATTGCATGACCGCATGGGCTATCAGCAGACCTTCATCACCATTTCGGTGGTAGTTCTGGTTGCCGGAATCTACGGATTCTTCGCGCTGAAGAAAGATGACCAGCAAGTTGATGGCGACCCATTCCTGCGCCATTCAAAGCTTAAGATCGACGCCTAAATCTCAGGCAAGGTTAAAGAAACGCTACGTGAGGCGGGGATCATCAAATTCGATGATCCCCGCCTTCTTCGTCAATAACCTTCTAGTGAGTAGCCCCATCAAAGGATGCCTTGTGGTTCATAGGACTACGCGAGGTATCCTCAAACATCGCATTTGGCTAATTCGAGCTCCTCAGGCGCTGCCTGTTTTCTGTATCGGACTATTTGTTCAAGTACCACGGCGGGGTTGGCATCGCGCCGAGCTTCTTTTTGACCTCGTCGTTGTACATGGTCAATGCGATTTCATCCAGGCTTTGCGAGCTAATCGCAGCCACCAGCTATACCGTTTGTAAAACTCCATCCAATTCTCAGGCCGGACGCGTTTGAATACCGGGGCGGTATGGATTCCGTATACTTCGTGCCCGAGCTCTTGATACATGAGTTGCGTAGGTTCGACCGGTGCATACGGGGTAGGGAAATGACAGCCCTCGCACCCCAGCTGCTTATTTCGTCTTGCATACCTACGTGCAATTTCCTCCTCGCATAAGAAGCGCAAACCCGGGTGACGATAAATACTAATGACCAACCAGAAATCGCGTTCTCTGAGCTTGCGTTCAAATTCCGGAAGCACCTCGGCAAGCTGTCGATTACTGGCATCATTCCCCTACCTGGCAAAGGCTATCCTAGTATCTGCTTTTGTCCTGATTGCTGAATCGCCCTCCACCGAGTTCTGGCATGCCACCAAGCCAATAACCTGACTGCTCAGCAATTTACTTCAACGCCCCGAAATAGATGCGCGGAACCGTAACGGGATTAGCCTCCGAACTACGGCGATAAGCAACGAATCGGTTTCCTAAAAGTCGGCGGCTGGACTGATTTCTAAATGTAATCAGTAAATTCCTTCACGGTGATCCCAGAGAAGTTCGCCGAACCTCCGTCAGAGTACAACGAGATGCCGGTGTCCCCCTCAGTGAAGTGCACCTGCTGAGAGATCACAGTATGTCCTGCATTCACGAACACCTCCACGCTTTGAGTGTCCACGAAGATTCGCAAGTGAACTGAACGAGCTCCAGCTTCAATGGGCGCAGCAGCCCGTGTATATGGACTCAGCGAGTATCCGGCCAAGTCGGAGGGTCCGCGATCCACATAAAGTTCGTCTCCGTACTTGCCGACATTTGTGTGCCGAGTTCCGTCGGAGGAACGCCCAACAGATACTCCGACGTTAGCGGCTGAGTCCCAGCTGATGTCTAGTTCAAGTTCGTAGGCTCGCCCGTTCCATGGAAGGACGAAACTCCCTTCAACGCTCTGATCCGCAAAAGAAGCTGAAGTCGTCGCGTACTCAGACAACGCGCTTACCGGACTACTGAGCAACGCGTATCTGCCATCACCCTGTACCGCCAGTTCCAGTTCACGCACGATGGAGTTTTGCCCGTTGTAGCCGTCGGTGGAATCGGTGGGTACATCGCGATTCGCATACTTCCAGTTATTCATCCAACCGATGGCAAGGCGTCGTGTGTCAGGATTCTGGGCAGAAGGCCACGTAACCGCCCCGTACCAGTCCCAACCCCAATCCAGCCATTGCGGTTCAAGATCATCAGCTACGAACTGCTCCCCATCCCAGCTGCCTGTCCAGTAGGCATAAGTCATGGGAAGGCCAATACTGTACGCATCCATGCTTGCGCCAAGCACCCAGTGTCTTGTTCCATCATCCGCAGTCATTTCAAATAGGTCAGGGCATTCGATTCCGCCCAGATCATGATTCGGATAATCAAAGTTCCGCTTCAGCTGCCATTCACGCAGGTTCTTTGAGGTGTAAAAAACTGCGTACCGGGCGCGTCCGATGACACATACCCATTCGTTGCGCGCTGAGTCCCAATGAATCTTCGGATCTCTGAACCACTCTGCATTCTCTATCTCAGCCTGTGTGGTGGCGCTTCGACCATCGGTATTGATGATGACAGGCTCCGGCAAACCGGTGAAGGTGTAACCACCATCTGTCGACCAATAGAGATATTGCTCCTGGTACTTGCGAATGCCGTCCGTTGGCTGGGTAGCCAAGGCAACGATGGCTCCGGCACCAAATCCAGCCGTGTTGGATTCATCGATGACTGCTGAACCTGTCCATACTGGAAAGTTCGGTTGTTGCCCAATGGCTACTCCGTGATGTGTGAATGACACGCCATCGTTGGTTGTCGCGTGGTCCCAGTCGCCGGGTCCGTTATTTATCTCTGAGTGCAGGTAGTACAGATGGTATTTGCCGTCGAGATACACCGGACGTTGCGGGTCGCATAACCAACCGGCTGGTGGGGTCATATGATAAAAAGCCCGCTGGGAGCCCTGTGCTATTGCTGCCGTCGGCAGCGCACCGGCGGCATAGAGTCCGAGCGCTCCTACGCCAGCGATTTGAATCAAACTACGTCGAGAAATTTCGTGCATCATTGCGCGTTCCTCACTCGTTCCGGAGTACGCGTCACTGCGAAACCGGGACGGGAAAATATTAGATAGTCCGGCCAATCTGAAATGTGCCGGTCAATGGGTTGGGTAAAGAGGTTTGGTCAGACGGACTGTCGACGGATCGCCGGACATTCAATCAAATACATCTCGTCATCCTGTTCAGGTTCCAGGCCTAAGAGAACTCGAATTCCTGCCGCACCCAATTCGTAGTGAGGCAGGGCAACCGTGGACAATGGCGGCCGCAAGTGGGCGGCAATCACTTCCTGGTTATCAAACCCGACAACAGCCATGTCTTTGGGAACATCAAGGCCTTGTTCTCGCAGCCCGTCGTAGAGCCCCATAGCCACGCGGTCATTGTGGCAGAATACTGCAGTCGCGCCAGAGGCGATGATCGCTGCGGTCGCCTCGTAACCGCCCTCCTGCTCAGGCACGGCAGGGATCACTAGGGACTCGTCGAAGTCGATTTCTGCTGCTTCGAGAGCCGAGCGATAACCGGCTAATCGTCCTGTCAGCGCTGGTGACGGGGTTGTCGTGTTGATGAAGGCGATACGTTGATGGCCAGCGGTAATGAGTTCCTCAGTAGCGGTCTTTCCGCCTTGTTGTTCATTAGGCACCACTGCCGGTAATCCGCTGCCCGTTGAGAAGCAGTCAACCAGGACAGTATCTGTCTGATGCAATGATTCCGGGACGTCAATTTCGCGGTGATACCAGGTGGAGTACAAGATGCCTTTGACCTGGTGCTCCAGCATCATGGCTATCGCATCGTTTTCAGCTGCTTGATTGCCCTCGGTATTCGCGACCAACAGAACGTATCCATGTTTCCATGCTTCGTCCTGGGCGCCGTGAATGATCTGTCCTGCGAAGGGCGTGGTTGCGATGGCATCGGCTACAAGACCGATAAACCGTGATGACCCGACCGATAGCGTCTTGGCCAATGCATTAGTGCGATATCCCAGATGATCAATAGCTTCATGAACGCGTTGCCGGGTCTCCTCGCCAATGCGCGCCCCTTCTTTGTTATTCACCACGTGCGAGACGGTAGCCACGGAGACGGCGGCTTCTTTCGCGATGTCGCGCATCGTGACAGGTGCACCGTGTTTGTGCTGTCTTTCTCTGCTCATCCCTTGGTTGCTCCGCTTTCCAGGCCTTGGATCATGGCCTTGTTTAGCACGAGGAATACCAAGAGCAATGGGGTCACCGAGACGCAGACGGCTGCAAAGGTGGCTGTCCAGTCGGTATTTCCCATGGCGCCAATGTAATTCTGCAAGCCTAGCGGAATAGTTTTCAGCCCGTCGGAGAGCACAAAGGTATTGGCGAAGATGAAATCGTTCCAAATGAAAATGCTGTTGACCAGCACCACTGTGACGATGGTATTCAATGACAGCGGGAAGGTGATCTGGGTGAAAATTCGATATGGTCCAGCCCCATCAAGTGAAGCTGCTTCATAGGTTTCTCGTGGAATGAATCCGTAGAAGGACGAGAACAGGTAAATCGACATAGGAAGCGAGAATGCCGCCAGCGGGACAATCATTGACAGGTGTGTATCGAGCAGTCCAACTTTCGAATAGTCAATGAACAGCGGAACCAAAGCAATCTGTACCGGAACGATAATGCCCAGCATGAACAATGCCCTGACCAAAGAGCTCAGGCGGAAGCCTAGAACTTCCAAGGCGAATGCCGCCATCATTCCTGCTACGACAATGAGTGCACTGGCTCCTAAGGTGACGATGAGGCTATTGACGATATTCTGTCCGAGATTGCCGGTCTCGAATGCCCTCGAATAGTTTTCCAGCGTGAATTCGCTCGGCCATGAAAAGGCGTTGCCGCCAGCAAAATCTGCTGCCGTACGGAAGCTGGTCAGGAACATCCACAGCAATGGGTAGACCTGGCCGATGACGATGAGCACGACAGTAATCGTCAACAGTGAACGGTGGACCCGAACCTTGCGGGATTTTCCTTGGGCCGGCGTGGGCGGTTTGCTGACGGGCGGCTGAATCATGGTTTCCTCCGTCTCAGCTTCAACTGTCGTGGTCACGAGTCTTCCTTTCGTCGCAGCATCAGAAGGATCAGGCCGACGGCTACGAGGCACTCAATCACTATGAATACAGAGATGGCACTGGCGTAGCCGTAGTCGGTGTGTACAAAGGCCGTCTTGTACATGTAGGTTGTCAGCAGTTCCGAAGACTGGCCAGGACCGCCATTGGTCAAAAGGTATGGAATGTCGAAACCACGCAGGGCAAAGGTGGTGGCCATGATGGTGGTAGTGGTCCAGACCGGCCGGATATGCGGGAAGCGGACGTTCCAGAAGACCTGCCACCAAGAGGCACCGTCCAAACGAGCGGCTTCTTCAAGTTCGCGTGGCACCGAGATCAGTGCCGCGTAAATGATCAGCATGTACAAGCCGGTGTAGCGCCATCCTTCAGGAATGGATACCGCAGCAAGCACCGTCTGGACGTTTGATAGCCAGGCGGTCTGCAAATGGCCTAGGCCAACCCACTCCAGCAACTGATTGATCATGCCCACTGGCTCCAGCGAATAGATTCGCAGGAACAAGAAGCCAATGGCCACGGTGGAGATCACTGCTGGCAGCAGGTAGAGGGTCTTGACCAGTTCTCGTGCCTTGGGAAGTGCGGTGAGCAGGCTGGAAACTACTAGCGCTCCCCCAAGCTGCAGGACCAAGCAGATCACGAGGTAGCCCACTGCGTTGCCAAAGGCTGTCCAGAAAACGTCATCGCGGGAAAGCATCTTTACGTAGTTATCAAGGCCTACGAAAGCCATGTCGGTGATGCCGTCCCAGCTGAAGAAGCTCAGGACCAGTGACTGGACGATGGGAAGGAGAACAGCAACACCGTAAATGACCAGTGGAGGCAATAAGAACACAGCCACGGACAGCTTGGAACGGCGGGGCAACATGGAAAGTGCTGGCTTCTTGCGCTTCCGGCGAGCGCGCACCGCTCGTGTTGGTTCCGCGGTTTGCAGGATGCTACTCACCGACGTTCTCCTTGAGCGCAGCGTCCATCGTGGTGATGAACTCGTCTGGGGTGATGTCGCCTTGGACCAGTAAAGTCAGTTCCTGCTGGAGGCGAGTATTGGTTGCCGGGTCCAGCTGCGTATCCCATGGCATAGCGATGTCGGTGCCGACTTCATCGGCTTGCTTGATGGCCTTGTCGAATACCTTGGTTGCATTCTTGGGGATGGCGGTCTTGGCATCGGTGGTTGGTGACAGTGCACCGGTGGATGCGTAGAGCTCCGGGTAGCGGTCCAGCGCAAATGCGAGGAAGTCGCGAACCAGCGGATCATAGGTCTTTGCATTCACGGCCATGCCGAT
Organism: Glutamicibacter mishrai; assembly: GCF_012221945.1. Lineage (NCBI taxonomy): Bacteria > Bacillati > Actinomycetota > Actinomycetes > Micrococcales > Micrococcaceae > Glutamicibacter > Glutamicibacter mishrai. Next base: position 591,877 of record NZ_CP032549.1, read on the forward strand.
TCCCGATGGGCTGACGTATTCGTTGTCTGCCGTTGCCGAGCCCTCGATGGTTGGCAGCGTGAAGTAGTCAACGTCATCTCGCACACCGGCATCCAGCGTATCGGTGGCCAGGTTGTTCAGCTCCCAGGTGCCGATATTGTAGACACCGGCCTTGCCGCTGGTGAACAGACCCTGGGCATCCGAATATCCGGCTGCCGAGAATCCCTTCTGGAAACACCCTGCCTTGCCCAGATCGGAGAGCCATTGTGCAGCTGCCTTGCCTTCTGGATCAGAGAACTTCGCTTCTCCGGTCTTGAGCTTCTGGATGTACTCCGGCCCTGACATGCGGAATGGGTAGTACGACATGTAGCGTTCCAGTGGCCATTGGTCTTTGCCATTCAATGCAATGGGCGTGACGCCCTCGTCCTTCAGCGCCTTGCACATGGCTGGGAAGTCATCGAGAGATGCGGGGACTTCTACCCCGGCCTTCTTGAAGACGTCTTTGTTGTACCAGAAGACTTCCAGCTGGAATTCAAATGGAACCATGTACAGCGAACCATCATCGAACCGCTGATAGTTCAATGCCGCCTCGCGGTATTCATCGTCCAAGTCCAGATCCTTCAGCAGCTTGTCCGCATCAACCATCTGTCCTGAGCTGGCCAGCTTCTGGGCGAATGGCGTGGCATCAGTATCAAACAGCTCTGGAAGCTTCTTGGCGGCTGCCAAGGTCTCATACTTCTGGATGTAGGACGGTCGGTCCGGAGTGGTGATCAGGTTCAGTGAAAAGCCCGGGTGGGTTTTTGCGTATTCATCAGCAATCTTCTCCATGGTGGTGATGACTCCGCCGTCGGCGGGACGCGAGAGCAGCCAGGAGATTTCGCGTGGCTTGATCTCGCCTTCGGGGTTCACGTTGGTTGGGTCTGCTCCTGAGCCTCCGCCACAGTTGGAAAGGGCTAGGGCGGCAACAGCGAGAATGGGCAGAAACTTGAGTCGACGTGATGCTTTGGACATGAGGGTTTTCTCCATTGAAGTGGTGGTGCAAGTGGATAGCAAGCGACTAGTCGTCTTGGTTAGGCCGAAGGTGAAAAAGCCTTGTTCTCATCAGCAGAGGGCACGGTCTTCTCGTGAACTCGTGATGCAACGGTGAACTGTGAAATCGTGAATGCACCTTCGCCTACGAAGGCGCCTGCACGGCCTGTTGGCCTGTTATACAGTCGAGTGCTCAGTACGGTGGCGTCATCCAGGGTTGCGACGCACAGATTTCCATCAACAATGATGTCGAGCTCGTGCACTCCTGGCCCGATCGGGCAGGGGCGTTCGAGTTCAATAGCGAAGGGCACGTCTCCATCGATATGCCATTGCTCAGTACCAGGGGCCCGTCGGGGCCACTGGTCCAGAACCAGTCTTCCGCGCTGCGGTTCCAGGCGTAGTGCGTAGCCTTCGTCGCCATCTTCGCTGGCTCGCAGCAGCACTCCGGCTTCGCGGGTTCCTTCTTCAATCTCAAAGCGGGCTTGCAGCCGGAAGGCCTCTGGGGTGTCTGTTGTGGTGAGGACATCTGCGTAGCCATCGTGCGCTACCAGCCGGATTCCCGGGGGCACTGCCTGCTTCGCGTCACCGAACGTTGAGCGGAATTCTTCAGGCGGATGGAAAGCCAGGGTTCCATCTGCTTTCTGTTCTGCTTCAAGGACGGACAGCGTGCCGGCCCATTGCCAGGCTCCTTCATCACGCGATTCTTCTTTGGAAGCTATCCAGCCGAAGAAGAACCTGCGGCCATCGCGTGCAGCGGACTTTGAAGCGTAGTAGGCCCGGCCATCGAGGGTGTCATATTCCGGGACAATCCATGGACCGTTGAGGGTCCGTGACATCCGGTATCTGGTGGTGAAAGCGTCGCTGAATTCTGAGTAGACCAGGTACCACCAGTCTCCCCATTGGAAGACTTCCGGGCATTCGTGAGCGATGTATCGTCGTGGATCCCAGAATGGTTCTACTGGTTCCCAGTGCGCCAGGTCTGTGGAGGTACATTGTGCGATGACTCCGCGACGGCGTTCTGGGCCGCTGTTGTGGCGGGCGGTGATCAACATGCGCCACAGGCCCGTTTCGGCATCCCAGAAGACGTAAGGATCACGCCAGTCTCCTGTCTCATAGCCAGCGCTGGCTCCGAAGGTATCTTCCGGGTGGCGCTGCCATGAGTTCATGCCGTCGTTGCTGGTCGCATGCATGACCAGCTGCAAGGCGCGTCCATCGTTTCCGAGCTTCTTGGGGTTCTGGCCCGTGTAGAACGCGTGATGAGTTCCTTTGAAGTCAACGACGATGCTGCCGGTGTAGATGTTGTAGTCATCTGCCGTTGCCCCGCCGGAGGCAATGGATTCGCCTGTTTCGCGGAAGTTCACTACGTCATCGGTCATGATGCGGTGCCATGGCATGCCGCCCTGCGCAGCCTCGCGGCCTTCATGCAGATAGAAGAGATGGAACACTCCATCTTCTTGCCAGGGAATGACATCGCCTACCCACGCTCCGTTGGGCTGGTAGAACCCTTGTGCTGTCATGGCTTGCCTGTTCTTTGAGGTTAATCGGTTAAGCACCAACCTTAGTGGCGTGCATCACAGATGGTCAACCGGTTAATCAAAGTTTTCTTCAGTATTTTTTCTGATGCTGAAATGACCTTGAAAACACCCAATGAAGACAAGTTCGCGACTTCAGCTAAGACGTAGACGTAAACAGAAATGGCATTGGCACTGCATCATTTGATGCAGTGCCAATGCCATTTCGCGGAAGCGTTTTCTGGAGACCTTCGAGCACGCCAATTGCGTGGCGCCGCCGGATCAGCGTGTCCGCGTATGTGAATACTCGGGACCCAAAGGCGAATCCGAGACGACTAGTTCAGAACGATATTCGTCACCGGCTGCGACGAGTCCGTCGCAAAGTCCAAACCGGATGGAGCAGCGCCGGCAGCAACTAGCTGCGCACCCAGGGCCGCCACCATTCCGCCGTTGTCAGTACACAGGCTGAATGGTGGAACAACCAAGGCGATACCTGCCGAAGCGCATCGGGCTGCGAGCAATTCTCTCAGCCGGGTATTTGCTGCGACTCCCCCGCCAAGAAGCACCGTCTTCAGGCCATGCTCTTGCATTGCTCGGACCGCTTTAGAAGTGATCACATCAACGACAGCTTCTTGGAAAGAAGCGGCAATATCCGCGACAGGAATATCTTCCCCGATGGCTTCGAAGTGCTCGACGCAGCGTGCCACTGCGGTCTTCAATCCGGAGAAGGAGAAGTTATGTCGATGCTTGCCAGGGTTCTCTTCGCTGCCCACAAACTTAGGCAGGGTCAATCCGCGCGGGAAGCGGAAGGCCTTGCGGTCCCCGTCCCTGGCAGCCTTGTCGATGGCTGGCCCGCCGGGGTATCCAAGTCCCAGCAGGCGAGCAGTCTTGTCATAAGCTTCGCCGGCAGCATCATCAATGGTGGAGCCCAAAAGCTGCACATCATTGGTCAGCGAGGTGACCTTCAGGATCTCGGTGTGGCCACCAGACACCAACAGGGCGCCAAAGGTTGGTGGCAGCACAGTGCCTTCAAGCACGCCAACGCCAACGTGGGCTACAAGGTGGTTGATTCCGTACAGCGGGTTGCCGGTAGCCAGAGCCAAAGCCTTGGCAGCTGAAACGCCAACCATCAGTGCGCCAGCCAACCCGGGGCCACTGGTCACGGCAATAGCGTCAATGTCATCAAGCGTCAGTTCAGCCGTATCCAACGCCGACTGCAGCGTGGGAACGAAAGCTTCGAGGTGTGCTCGGGCTGCAATCTCCGGGATCACTCCGCCAAAGCGTACGTGCTCGTCCATGGAGCTGGAAACAGCGTTGGCCAAAAGGCGATTGCCGCGCACAATGCCCACGCCAGTTTCATCGCATGAAGATTCAATGCCTAGAACGATGGGTTCGGTGGTGCTCATGCTTTGTTTTCTTCCTCTTGTCCCTGCTGGGCATCCAGTTGCAGTCTCATGATCAGCGCGTCAACGCCGCCCTTGTAGTAGCCCACACGGCGATGAATGGTCACGAATCCCATGGATTCGTACAGGCCAATAGCCGCGGGATTATCAAAGCGGACCTCAAGCATGACATCCAATGCGTTGCGTTCTTTGGCGGTCTCCACAAGCAGCGTCAGCAGCTTGCGGCCTAGCCCTTGACCTTGGAATTCAGGGCTGATGGCAATGGTCTGCACGTCGCTGATGGGCAAGACGGTACACAGTCCGGCATAGCCAACTACTTTGCCATCGTTTTCGTACACCCAGTAATTACGGGTTTCGCTCTGGGCCAGTTCCGATTCGAAAGCAGCCAGCGGCCACGCATCTTCAGGGAAGAGCTCAGTCTCAAGTTGGTGAACCGCAGGGATATCGCTGGCGGTCATCTCGCGAAGAGCTACGTTCATGCCTTGGCCTGCTTCATGAAGGCAGGGACCTGGGCATCCGATTCACGCAGATACTGCGGTGCTGTGTCGGACAGGTCCTTGCCTGCCACCAAATCGCGCATCCCGCGCTGCGCTAGATTCGCAGCGTCTGCAATCCAGTCGAACGACTCCTCTTGAGGCTCAGCCCCAGCATCTCGTAGCTGCTCTGCGTAGATTCCAGCGCCAACGCCGTATACCGGGAGCTCTGGCAGAGTTGACGCCGATGCTACATGCGGACCGTCAACGATCTGGCCTGCCTGGTCATAGCGCGCCCAGTAAACTTCCTTGCGGCGCGCGTCCGAGGCAACAATAAATTCTTCAGGCACGTTGCCTGTTGCAAGCACGCGCTCGGCGAGCGCATGCAGTGACATCACGCCGTGTACGGGGACGTTCCACACGAAGCTGAAAGTACGCGAGGCGACAAGTCCTACACGAAGCCCGGTGAATGGGCCCGGGCCAACGCCAACAAAGATGCCGGTTAGGTTCCGGCCTTCTTCGTTGTTTTCTGCCAGGAGATCTCGCACATAGGATGCCAGGGTTTCAGTCTGGTCATTGCCCTTGGGCGAGGTCTTTTGGGCGATAACTGAACCAGTCGTGGAATCGACCAGTGCTACCGAGGCGTGGGCCGAGGTGTCGATGGACAGGTAGTTAGGCATGCTTTTCTCCGGTGGGCTGTGCATTGATTGCAGAGCGCAAGTTGTCTTTCAGCTGAGCGAAGTTTTCAGAATCCCATCGCGGCCCAATGGCTTTGAGAGTGAATTCTCTGGGCTCATCCAATTCTTCTTCGGATTCTTCCCACGGGTTCTCGACGGCTGCCGTGTTCACTTCACGGTCCAAGGTGATTTCCAGGCGCGAGTCCGAGAGATGCTCTACTTTGCCCAGCCCCCATTCAACTACCGTGACTGACTCAGCCAATGTCGATTCGAGGTCAAGGGTGTCCACGTCGTTCTGATCTTTCAGACGGTAGGCATCAACGTGAATCAGGGTAGGTCCATCAGCCAGTGATGGATGCTGGCGTGCGAGCACGAAGGTAGGCGAAATGATTCCTTCGCGGACGTTGAGCCCGATACCCAACGATTGCGTGAGTGTTGTCTTACCGGCGCCGAGCGCGCCAGTGAGGATCACCAGATCTCCAGCTTGAAGTTGCTCCCCGAGTGCTTCGCCCAGGGCTTCGGTCTGCGTCAGGTCAGTGAGCTGGCAGGTAAATTCTTGGACGGCCTCATTCACCGGCTTCACCCCAGCTTCCTTCAACATAGTGGCGTGGCACGCGAGGGGAAATCCTGGTCACCACTTCGTAGTTGATGGTGTTGGCTGCGTGTGCCCAGGTGTTTACGGACTGTCCGCCCTCGCCAAAGATGATGGCTTCTGCGCCCAGGTAGTCTTCCGGGGATATCTCGGGCCCGAGGTCAATGACGCACTGGTCCATGGCAATGCGTCCGCGTACCGGGTAGCTGCGTCCGTTGACGGTGACGGGTGCTCCGGTAGCAATGCGTGGAAGTCCATCGGCATAACCCAAGGGAATGAGACCCAGGTAGGTTTCGCCTTCGGTCTTGTAGTTCAAGCCGTAGGAGACACCTTGGCCAGCACGCACTTTCTTCACGTTCGCGATGCGGGTCATCAGCTTCATGGCCGGGCGTAGGCCGAAGTTATCCGGTGATTCGTTTTCGAATGGGCTCAGGCCATAGAGTCCCAGTCCTAGGCGAACCATGTCGTGGTGTGCGTCCGGGCGGGAAAGGATGGCTGGGGTGTTGGCGATGTGCCGAACTTCCAAATGGAAGCCGGCAGCTTCGACCAATTCGATAGCTTTGTTGAAGACATGCAGCTGTTCGTCGGTTTCAGGGCGTTCTGGTTCATCGGCTACGGCCAGGTGGGAGAACAAGCCCACGACGCGCAACAGGCCTTCTTCTTGGAAGGCGCTGGCTCGGTTGAGCAGATCCGGGAAGTCATCCATGGTGGAACCGTTGCGTCCCAGCCCGGTATCAATCTTCAGATGAATACGTGCTGGCGTCTGCACGGAGCGCGCCGCGGCGGCTACTCGTTCCAGCTCCCATCCGGAAACACCAAGATCAAGGCTGGCATCAACGGCAGCTTCAAAAGGGGTGTCTTCGGTGTGCAGCCAAGCAAGCATCGGTGTCTGGATCCCGGCTTCGCGCAGAGCCAGGGCTTCGGTGACATGTGCACAGCCGAGCCAGCTGGCGCCACCTTCTACTGCTGCTTTGGCTACCGGGATTGCACCGTGGCCGTATGCGTCGGCTTTGACGACGGCCATGACTGCAGCGGGGGCGACGACGTCAGAGATCTGCTTGACGTTGTTGCGGATGGCCGACAGGTCAATGACTGCGCGCCGTTCGAATCCGCGGGCCTGTGCACTGTTGGTACTGGTTGTCACGTTGCTTTCTTCAAGCGCTTCAGAGTTCACCTATTCATCTTCCCACTTTTCCTTCTGCGTTGCTGTGTTGCGACCTGCGCAGTAGAGCACATCCGTGGTTAAAAGCTAGAAGGGGCGGACCAGAACATCTTGCGATGTAGTGGTCCGCCCCTTAGGAGCGGTTTCGTTTGTGCGTCTAGCGCAGGTTCTTCAGTTCGTCGCGGATCTGCTCCAGCAGTGCCAGCTGTGGGTCTGGCTCTTCTGCAGCTTCTTCCTCGGTCAGGCCACGGCGAGCTGCAAGCTTTTCGTTCAGCTTCTGCATTGGGAACACCAACGCGAAGTAGACAGCTGCAGCGATCAGCAGGAAGTTAACGAGGGCGGTCAGGAAGGACCCGAAAGCAATTTCGGATCCGTTCAGGGTGAATCGAAGGACGTCATCGAAAGACGGCTTACCGACCAATGCAGCAATCAACGGCATCAAGATGTTGTCAACAAGAGCGGTAACGACGGCGCCGAAGGCAGCGCCGATCACAACAGCAACGGCCAGATCGACAACGTTGCCCTTCATAATAAAATCGCGGAAACCTTTAAGCATGTTTGTAGCATACACAGGCTAAGCACAGGATCAAGGGTAAATCCCCAGATGAAATCGATAAATTCGGGAAACTCCCAGATTACGTTCTTCTGTTCGACACTTTATGAACCTTCAACTTCAGGTTAAATCTTTCGCAGGAGCATACGTCGCACCGAGTGATCAGCGGATTTCCGCAGAACCAGCTGGGCGCGGCCACGGGTTGGCAACACGTTTTCTTTCAGATTCGGTTCGTTGATCCGTTTCCAGATGCCGTGAGCCGTTTCATGTGCCTCTTCATCCGTCAATTGCGAGTAACGGTGGAAGTAGCTGGCCGGATCCGCGAAGGCGCCGGAGCGCAAACGCATGAATCGATTGATGTACCACTCTTCAATGTCGCTGGTACGTGCATCAACATAAACCGAGAAATCGAAGAAGTCGCTCAGTGCCAGGCCCACAGTTCCATCGGAACGGGTCCGCGCTGGCTGCAGGACATTCAGGCCCTCGACGATGAGCACCTGCGGGCTGCGCACCACGTTGCGCTCCCCCGGAACAATGTCATAAGTAAGGTGCGAATACACCGGGGTGCTCACTTCCGGCACGCCCGACTTCACCGATGAGACGAAGCGCAACAGTGCGCGGCGGTCATAGGATTCCGGGAAGCCCTTGCGGTGCATGATGCCGCGTCGCTCAAGCTCGGCATTCGGGTACAGGAAACCGTCAGTGGTAATAAGCTGCACGTCAGGAGTCTGCGGCCAGCGGCGCAGCATTTCCTGCAGCACACGGGCGGTGGTTGATTTACCGACGGCAACAGACCCGGCCACGCCAATGACAAATGGGGTGCGGGTGGTCTGCTCGCCGAGGAAGGTGGTGGTTGCCTGGTGTGTCGCTCCGGCGCCTTCGACGTAGAGATACAACAGGCGGCTCAGTGGCAGGTAGACGTCCCGGACCTCTTGGAGATCCAGTTCATCACCGAGGCCACGCAGCCGTTCAATGTCAGAGATGTTCAGCGGCTGTTCCATTTGATCGGAGAGCCGCGCCCAGGTCTCGCGCTCAAGATCAACAAAAGGCGAGATGGGTGTTTCAAGTGTTCCGTGTGGTTCCACGAGGTCAAATTCTGCCAAGAATATGCTCCACATCCCAATTAACGGGTTTCCACTCTTATTATCCGCCTTGATTTCCATGTCGATAAAGTGAGCCACTACACACCGAATTTTGAGGGCTGAAACACGATTGTTCCCGTCGATAGGGTTTCAGCCGGTAGGATTTTACGCATGTGCGGAATTGTTGGATATGCAGGAACCTCGAGCCGAGTTACCGACCACGGTGCCCTCGACGTTTTGATTGAAGGTTTGCGCCGGTTGGAATACCGCGGTTACGACTCGGCTGGTGTCGCAGTTGTTGCCGATGGCGCTATTCACTCTCGCAAGAAGGCCGGCAAGCTGGCCAACTTGGAGAATGAAATTGCTGAAGCTCCACTGCCCAAGTCGATGACTGGCATTGGACACACCCGTTGGGCAACCCACGGTGGGCCGAGTGATGGCAACGCCCACCCACACCTAGCCGATGGTGGCAAGCTTGCCATGATCCACAACGGAATTATTGAGAACTTTGCCGGTATCAAGGCCGAGCTGCTGGCTGAAGGCGTCACTTTCCTCTCGGAAACCGACACCGAAGTTGCAGCCGCTTTGCTGGGCAAGATCTACACCACCCAAGCCGAAGGCGATCTGACTCGTGCCATGCAGTTGGCCGTTCAGCGTCTTGAGGGTGCCTTCACCCTGTTGGCTGTCCACCAGGACCACCCAGGTGTTGTTGTGGCTGCCCGCCGCAACTCGCCGCTGGTTCTCGGTTTGGGCGATGGCGAGAACTTCCTCGGTTCCGATGTTTCCGGATTCATCGACTTCACCCGTCGTGCCGTGGAACTGGGTCAGGACCAGATTGTCACCATCACCCCAGACAGCCACTCGATCATCGACTTCAACGGCACCCCTGCCGAGGGCAAGGAATTCACCGTTGACTGGGATGCAGCCAGCGCTGAAAAGGGCGGCTTCGCTTCCTTCATGGAGAAGGAAATCTTTGACCAGCCAGCCGCTGTGGCCGACACCCTGCTGGGTCGCTCGGACGCTAACGGCCGCCTGACCCTTGATGAACTTCGCATCACCCCTGATGAGCTGGCACAGGTCAACAAGATTGTTGTTCTTGCTTGCGGTACCAGCGCTTACGCCGGCACCGTTGCCAAGTACGCTATCGAGTCCTGGTGCCGCATCCCGGTTGAGGTTGAGCTCTCCCACGAGTTCCGCTACCGCGAACCAATCGTTGATTCGAACACCCTGATTGTTTCCATCTCCCAGTCCGGCGAGACCATGGACACCTTGATGGCTGTTCGCTACGCCAAGGAACAGGGCGCCAAGACCCTGTCCATCTGCAACACCAACGGGTCCACCATCCCGCGCGAATCCGACGCAGTGCTGTACACCCACGCTGGTCCGGAAATCGCTGTGGCATCCACCAAGGCCTTCCTGGCTCAGATCACCGCGACCTACTTGCTGGGCCTGTACCTGGCACAGCTGCGCGGCAACCTGTTCCAGGGCCAGATCAAGGACATCCTTGCTGACCTCGGCAAGATCCCAGCCAAGATCCAGGACATCCTGGACCGCGGCGAAGAGATCAAGGCTGTTGCACGCAAGATGGCCCAGGTTCCATCGGTGCTGTTCCTGGGTCGCCACGTTGGCTACCCGGTAGCAATGGAAGGCGCCTTGAAGCTCAAGGAAATCGCCTACATCCACGCGGAAGGCTTCGCCGCCGGCGAGCTCAAGCACGGTCCAATCGCGCTCATCGAGCAGGACCAGCCGGTCTTCGTGGTGGTTCCTTCCCCACGCGGCCGCGACTCCCTGCACTCGAAGGTTGTCTCCAACATCCAGGAAGTTCGCGCCCGTGGCGCAAACACCCTGGTTATCGCGGAGTCCGGCGATGAGGACGTACGCGCATACGCAGAGTTCGTCTTCTACGTACCGGAGACCCCAACCCTGCTGATGCCGCTGCTGACCACCGTTCCGCTGCAGCTGTTCGCTTGCGAGCTGGCTTCAGCCAAGGGCTACGACGTTGACCAGCCACGCAACTTGGCTAAGTCGGTGACCGTGGAGTAATCCACGCACGACCCACGCTAAAGGGCCACACCATTTTTTGGTGTGGCCCTTTAGCTGTTAACCCAAGAAACTTGAAGCGCTATCCCTAGCTGGCGTCGTGGTCGGTTTCGAGAACTGCCGCCAAGGCTTCGAGTGCTTCTGCGGCACCGGCATCTTCGCTGCGCAACACCACTGCTTCCCCATGCTCGGCTCCCAAACCCATCAGCGTCAGGATGCTGCTGGCGTCTCCTGCTTCGTCTGCTGGCTCGCCTTCACGCGCGATGGTGATCTCGAAATCATATTCGCTGGCAGCCTCTGCGAAGATCGCGGCAGGGCGTGCGTGCAAACCGACTCGGCTACCGATGGTGGCGGTACGTTCAATCATCATTTTCCTCTGATTCTTAGCGGATTTTCAAAGACATCCCGGCCGTGAGCCACCCGGTGGCTACTTGGCACGTGAGCGCTCCTGTGATTCACTTCATATAACAGCGCTATAAGTGGTAGGGTAACGCGTATGAGTTCCAATGACCAGTTGCCTCCGAAAACTCGCCTTTTGCGCGCAGCTACCGAGTTGCTGGCGAATGCAGGCAGTGAACCGGTGTCGACTCGGCAAATCACAAAACTCGCCGGTGTAACCGCACCAACTCTCTACCACCACTTCGGAGATAAGGAAGGACTGTTCAATGCAGTAGTCACCGCAGGATTCGAAGAGTACCTGGCAGGCGAACGAGCCATCGATCTGGATTCCAATCCCATCGAAGACATCCGACGCCTCTGGGATGGCCACGTACAGTTTGGCCTTGATAAAACACATCTTTATTTGGTCCTGTTTGGCAACATCCGCCCCGAGAGCCGTCCGGCAATCATCGCGGAAGCCGAACAGCTGGTGGCGGAACGGTTGAACCGTGCAGCCATAGCCGGACAGTTGAAGGTCCCACCCCACGAAGCGGCACGCAGTATCATGGCCGCCAACGTCGGAGTGACCTTGATGCTCATCGCCGAGTCAGCCGACCGACGCAATTTGGAGTTGTCCACGATGACGCGGGACTCCATGATCCAGGCAGTGTTCAATGATGAAGCCCACGCCCAATTGTCCGAACCCACCAACCAGTCCTCCGTCGTGGTTGCCGCGATCGCCTTGAACGCGGCGTTGCAGTCTTCCAGCTCCAATGAGCTATCCAGCTCGGAACTCAAGCTGTTCTTGGAATGGCTTCACAGGATCTCTGCCTCCGGATAGCCTCGAAGTGCCACGGCCACTCATAATCTCCAGATCTACTACCCGCCCCCGGGCGAATTCTTAGGATTAGTCATGGAAACAGAAACGGTTGAAAAACCACGCGCCGGCTTGAGAGTCGGTGTCCAAAAGTTTGGCACCTTCCTCTCGGGCATGATCATGCCCAACATCGGCGCGTTCATCGCCTGGGGCCTGATTACAGCCCTGTTCATCCCGGATGGCTTCCTGCCAAACGAAAAGCTGGCGTTGCTGGTAGATCCAATGATCACCTTCCTGCTGCCATTGCTGATCGGCTACACCGGTGGACATGCCATCTATGGTTTGCGCGGTGGCGTTGTTGGCGCCGCAGCGACCATGGGCGTGATCGTAGGTACCGATATCCCGATGTTCATCGGCGCCATGATCATGGGCCCACTGGCCGCATGGGTCATGAAGAAGCTGGATGCACTGTGGGAAGGCCGCATCAAGCCTGGCTTCGAAATGCTGGTGAACAACTTCTCCGCCGGTATCCTCGCCGCCATCATGGCCATCCTGGGCATGCTGATAGTCGGCCCGGCAGTGAAGGCCTTCAGCCAGGGCGCTGCAGCAGCCGTGGACTTCCTGGTCCAGCACGGCCTGCTGCCACTAACCAGCATCTTGATTGAGCCAGCCAAGATCCTGTTCCTGAACAACGCCATCAACCACGGCATCCTCACCCCGCTGGGCACCGAGGAATCCCTGAACGCTGGCAAGTCCATGCTGTTCCTGCTGGAATCCAACCCTGGCCCAGGTCTTGGCCTGTTGCTGGCCTACACTGTCTTCGGCCGCGGCATGGCCCGCGCTTCGGCACCGGGTGCCGCGCTGATCCAGTTTGTCGGCGGTATCCACGAAATCTACTTCCCTTACGTGCTGATGAAGCCAGTGATCGTTCTGGCACCAATCCTCGGCGGCATGGCCGGCGTGTTCACCCTGGTGGTCACCGGTGCCGGTCTTCGCTCCCCGGCAGCCCCGGGCAGCATCCTGGCCGTCTACGCGGCAGCCTCCAAGGACAGCTACCTCGGCGTCACGCTCTCGGTGCTCTTCGCAGCCATCGTTTCCTTCGTCGTCGCGGCGCTCATCTTGAAGTTCAGCAAGGCCTCCGATGGCGATGAGCTGGGCGAAGCCACCTCGAAGATGGAAGCCATGAAGGGCAAGAAGAGCTCCGTAGCTTCCTCGCTGGTTTCAGCTGGTGCAGTCTCCGGCCCAATCCGCAATGTTGTCTTCGCCTGCGATGCAGGCATGGGTTCCAGCGCTATGGGCGCCTCAGTACTGCGCAACAAGATCAAGGATGCGGGCTTTGGCGACGTCAAGGTCACCAACTCGGCCATCGCCAACCTGACTGATACATACGACATCGTGGTGACCCACCAGGACCTCACCGACCGCGCGAAGCCGAAGACCGAAAGCGCCACGCACGTCTCGGTGGACAACTTCATGAATAGCCCACGCTATGACGAGATCGTTGAGCTGGTCCGCAAGAGCAACGGCGGCGCCGATGAGCCTGCTGACGCTGGCACCGCGGCAGCAGCTCCGGCCGCAGCAGCCACAGCAACGGCCGCGACCGCTGACGAGTCTTCTGAAGCCGCGGCTGATGAAGCGCAGCCAGGCAACGAGATCCTCAAGTCTGACGGCGTTATCCTCGCTGGTACTGCCACCGAACGCGACTCGGCCATCGAGGAAGTCGGCCAGCTGCTGATGCAGCGCGGCTCCGTCGATGCAGACTACGTGAAGGCCATGCACGAACGTGAGACTTCGGTATCCACGTACATGGGCAACTTCTTGGCTATCCCCCACGGCACCAATGACGCCAAAGAACACATCAACCACTCGGCTGTTGCCGTTGTCCGCTACCCGGAAGGTATCGACTGGGGCGGCAAGGACGTGAAGTTTGTTGTGGGCGTCGCGGGCCTGAACAATGAACATCTGAAGATCCTGGCTTCCATTGCCAAGATCTTCACCAACAAGGAACAGGTCGCCCAGCTGGAGCAGGCCACCTCCGTACAGGAAATCCTTGATCTATTCGGAAAGGTCAACACTAAGTGAAAGCCGTACATTTTGGAGCGGGAAACATCGGCCGAGGATTTGTCGGCTTACTGCTGCACGAAGCCGGTTATGACATCGTCTTCGCCGACGTCGCAGCAGAGCTGATCGATAGCCTCGCGGCGGCCGACAGCTACACCGTGCACGAGGTCGGCCAGGAAGGACAGGACAAGGTCGTCACCGGCTTCAGCGCCTTGAACTCCGGCACCCAGCAGGCCGAGCTCATCGAGCAGATTGCCACCGCTGACTTGGTTACCACCGCGGTCGGCCCGCACATCCTGAAGTTCGTTGCGCCGGCCATCGCGCAGGGGCTGGCCCAGCGGTCGGCTGGCCTGGCTCCGCTGCACGTGATGGCGTGTGAAAACGCCATCAACGCCACCGACATCCTGCAGCAGGAAATCCAGTCCGCTTGGGAGGGTGCCGAGCATGATCTGGCTGTGCGTGCTACCTTTGCCAACACCGCGGTGGACCGCATCGTCCCGGCGCAGGCACCAGGCCAGAACCTTGATGTCACCGTGGAGACCTTCTACGAGTGGGTCATCGACCGCACCCCATTCCGCGGAAATGAACCAGCGATTCCCGGGGCAACATTTGTCGATGAATTGCTGCCTTACATTGAACGCAAGCTCTTCACGGTCAATACCGGCCACGCCAGTGCCGCGTACTTCGGTGCTGCCGCTGGGATTGAGAAGATCTCTGATGCCATGGCTGATGAGCAGATCTCGCAGAAGGTCAATGCAGTCCTGCAGGAGACCAAGGCACTGCTGGTAACCAAGCATGGTTTGGATCCCATCGCGCAGGAAGCCTATGTGCAGAAGATCCTGACCCGCTTCACCAACCCTCACCTTCCGGATACCGTGGGCCGTGTAGGCCGAGCGCCAATGCGCAAGCTCAGCCGCCACGAACGCTTCATCGGCCCGGCCGCTGATCTGGCTGAGCGGGGAATGGAAACCGAAGCACTGGAAGAAGCCATTGCGGCCGCTCTTCGCTTCAATGCACCAGAGGATGAGGAAGCAGCCACCCTGCACAAGATCCTGGCAAGCCAGTCCGCTGATGAGGCTACTGCCTCGATCACCTCACTGGAGCCAGAGCATCCGCTCTTCACCAAGGTGAGCTCCCTGATTGAAGCCGCCGCGTAACAGCGGCATCCACTGCTCGAACTCGCGGGGCCTCGCGTTGCCACATGGCAGCGCGAGGCCCCTCGGTCGTTTCCGCAGACACTGCCCCAGTGAATTTCTGCAAGTGCCGGTCGATATAATGGAACCCATGATTGCAGGTATTGGAGTGGACATTGTTGACGTGCCACGATTTGGCCGACAGCTCGAAAAGACCCCACGCCTGAAAGAGCGCCTCTTCACTGCGGAAGAACGCGATTTGCCGCTTCGTTCCCTCGCCGCCCGTTTCGCTGCCAAGGAAGCCATCGCCAAAGCGCTGGGCGGACCTGCCGGGATGAACTGGCAGGACTGCACCATCCGCAAAGACGAAGCTGGTGATCCGCAGATCCACAACACCGGTTCGGTTGCCGAGGCCAGTGAACAGCGGGGCATCACTTCATGGCATCTGACCATGTCACACGACGGCGACATGGCAATCGCCATGGTTGTCGCGGAACGCTAGTAATTCCAAAACAAAAGAATAACGACACGTTTGGCATTAAATAGGGATTCCGCCGACGGCCTTGAGTATTGTGTGATTTATGATCTCTGTCTACAGTGTTGCGCAGATTCGTGCGGTTGAGTCCCAGGAGATTTCCACGCGTGGCGAAGCGAGCTTGATGAAGCAAGCCGCCGCAGAATTGGCTTCAACGGCCGTCGCCATGTTGGCTGACAATCCGGGCACGGAACCTGCCTTTGTTATCGCCCTCATCGGACCCGGCAAAAACGGCGGGGATGGCCTATATGCGCTAGCCCAGCTGCAAGAGCAGGGAATCTCCACGCTGGCATTGCAGTACGCAGAGCAGGTTCATGTCGAAGCGGCCTCTGCCTACCAGAGCGCCGGCGGATCCCTCACTGATTTTTCTGACGGCCAGGGCGAACTCGCCAACGCGTCGCTGATCATCGATGCCCTTTACGGCCTGGGCTACCGCGCCGGTTCCCCGCTGCCTTCCCTTCCCGCGAACGCCCGTGTTCTCGCGTGCGACGTCCCATCGGGTCTGAACCCTGAAACCGGTGTCGCTGAAGACAACGTTCTGCGTGCCGAGCGCACGGTGACCTTCGGAGCCATGAAGTCCGGCCTGTTGACCATTGATGCTCCTCTGGTGACCGGTGACATCACCGTGGCAGATCTCGACTTCGATTTTTCCTCCGTAACGCCGGAGACCCAGTTGGTTGATGAAGCTGCGGCGCTGGAACTTCTGAACCAGCACCGTTCATGGCGTGATGCCGGACGGCACAAGTACCAGCGTGGCGTCTTGGGCCTCATCGCCGGTTCTGACCTCTACCCTGGCGCAGCTCAGCTAACCGCCAAGTCTGCCGTGAACTGCGGCGTTGGCCTGCTTCGCACCCATGTGCCTGAATCAGTTCGGCCGCTGGTCGCCGCTTCTGTGCCTGAGTCCGTCCCTCTGGATGATGAGCAGATCAAGGAAGCATTGTCTTCCTCACGTCGCCACCTGCACGGCAAGGGAGCCAAGATCTCGGCCTGGGCTATAGGTCCTGGCCTTGATGGACGCACTCCCCCAACCGGTGTTATCGCGGAAGTCTTCGCCAGCCGCCAGCCAGCGGTCATTGATGCTTCAGGTCTTGAAGTTGTCCCTACTGGTCCCAGCGAGCAGCCCCGTGTGCTCACCCCGCATTCCAAGGAATTGCGCATGCTTCTGGGCCGAGCAGGCGTCAAGGTCACCCCTGATGAAATTGAGCAGGATCCGATTCGGTGGACCCGCTGGGCTGCTCTGGCATACAACGCTGTGGTGCTCCTGAAGGGCCCCACCACTTACATCGTGGCACCTAACGGCACCAGCCTGGTGGTTTCCCACTCAGCTCCTCAGCTGGCTACTGCCGGTAGCGGCGATGTCCTCACGGGCATTCTTGGCTACCTGCTCTCGGACAACTCGCTGACGGGCACCCAGGGCCTGCGCACTGTGCCTAACCGTCGCATCATGGAACTCGCTGCCTGCGCTGCCATCATCCATGGCCACCTTGGCCGAGTGGCTGCCGAAGATGGCACAGTCAGCGCTTCTCGCCTGATCGATAACCTGCCAAAGGTCATGAAGCACTTCGGGTTCTAAGCATCTGAGCTAAAACGCAAAAAATGCGGTTGTCGACGACAACCGCATTTTTGCTATTCAAGGGGTGCTACTGCTGAACCGGTACCGGTCCCGTCGCAGCGTTATTGCTATTGAGCTCGAAGTACTCGCCCGGGCCGGTCATGACCCAGCCCTGCTCGCGCCAGGCCGGCCGGTCCAGCACGTTGCGGCCATCGATGAGCATCTTGGATGCGACAACTTCGCCGAGCTCGTTGGGATCCAGGTCGCGGAATTCCTGCCATTCGGTCAGCACCAGGGTCAGGTCCGCGTTGCGGGCAGCTTCCTGATGCGAGTCCACGTAGTTCAGGCGTGGGAAGCGTCCTGCTGCGTTGGCATTTCCTTCTGGGTCGTAGACCGAGACTTCGGCGCCTGCGTTGTACAGTCGCACGGCGATGTCCAGCGCTGGCGAATCGCGCACGTCATCGCTGTTGGGCTTGAAGGTCACGCCGAGCACGCAGATGTGCTTGCCGGCCAGTTCGTTGCCCAGCATGTTGGAGGCCAGGGAAACGACACGGTCTCGGCGGCGCAGGTTGATCTGGTCCACCTCGCCGAGGAAGCCCATGGTCTGGGTCAGGCCCAGCTCGCTCACGCGCGCCTGGAGGGCACGGATGTCCTTCGGCAGGCATCCGCCGCCAAAGCCTACTCCAGCGTTCAGGAACTGGCGTCCAATGCGCTTATCGTGGCCGATAGCGTCAGCCAGGGTCTTGATGTTGCCGCCCACCGTCTCGGTGACCTCAGCGAAGGCGTTGATAAAGGAAATCTTGGTGGCAAGGAAAGCATTGGCTGCGACCTTCACCAGCTCCGCGGTCTCAAGGTCAGTGACGATTTCAGGGACATCTTGTGCCAGCACCGATGCGTAGACTTCACGCAACAGTTCCAGTCCGCGTCCGTCTTCGAGGCCGTAGACCAGGCGGTCGGGACGCAACGTATCCTTCACCGCGAATCCCTCGCGCAGGAATTCGGGGTTCCAGGCAATGGCGATGTTGCTTCCCGGCTTGGCGTCCTGGGCAATCTTTTCGCTCAGCCGGCGCGCGGTGCCCACGGGCACGGTCGACTTGCCGACAATCAACGCATCGCCAGTGATGTGTTCAAGCAGCGAGTCGACGGCACCATCGACGTACGACAGGTCAGCAGACTGCGAGTCCGCACGCTGCGGGGTGCCAACTGTGATGAAGTGGATATCTGCATTGGCGGCTACGTCTTCGTAGTCGTCCGTGAAGCGGAGGCGTCCGGAGGCTACGTTCTTGCGCAGCAGTTCCGGCAGGCCTGGTTCATGGAACGGCAGGATTCCTGCTGCCAGTGATTCCAGCTTGGCCTTGTCTACATCGACGCCAATGACTTCATAGCCCAGTTCTGCCATGCAGGCGGCATGGGTTGCACCGAGGTAGCCGGTGCCGATCACGCTGATGCGTAGAGTCACGAAAGTCCTTCTCTCCGAGAACACGAACCGATGTCTGTTTCTACTAGTTAGCATGCCACACCCCCGTAGGGTGTTCGTGTGCAGAACACTGTACGGGGGTGTGAGTTTTCTCGATATTTACGTATTAGTTGCTGAACGTCAGCTGAACTACAGGGAAAGGTATTCCTTGACCGAAGCGGCGAGGGTCTCGGCCTCAGCCTGTGCCTGGTCATGCGTAGCTGCTTCAACCATCACGCGGACCACAGGCTCGGTACCCGAGGGGCGCAGTAGTACACGTCCCGTGGAACCCAGGCGGGCTTCGGCGGCGGCAACATCGCGCTGCAGCGGCTCAGACTCAGGTGCTGCAGCCTTGTCGACGCCTCGCACGTTGATCAGCACCTGCGGCAGAACGGTGAGCACCGAAGCCAGTTCCTTCAGGGACTTGCCGGTTGCCTTCACGCGCGCTGCGATCATCAGACCGGTCAGGACGCCGTCGCCGGTGGTTGCGTGCTTGGAGAAGATCACGTGGCCTGACTGCTCGCCACCAAGCGAGTAGTTTCCTTCGTGCATTCCTTCAAGAACGTAGCGGTCACCGACGCCGGTCTGCTTCAGGGTGATTCCTGCAGCTTCCATGGCCAGCTTCAATCCGAGGTTGCTCATCACGGTGGCAACGAGGGTGTCGTCCTTCAGCTCGCCGCGGTCCTTCATGTCCAGTGCCATGATGGCCATGATCTGGTCGCCGTCAACGACGGAGCCCTCATGGTCTACTGCCAGGCAACGATCAGCGTCGCCGTCGTGGGCGATGCCCAGGTCTGCCTTGTGCTCCAGCACAGCAGCCTGCAGCTTCTCCAGGTGGGTGGAGCCATAGCCGTCATTGATGTTGATGCCGTCCGGGTCTGCGCCAATGACGATGACTTCAGCGCCGGCAGCCTTGAATACTTCCGGGGAGCAGCCCGAAGCAGCGCCGTGTGCGCAGTCCAAGACGACCTTCAAACCGTCGATGC
The DNA here is from genome assembly GCF_012221945.1 of Glutamicibacter mishrai. Classification (NCBI taxonomy): domain Bacteria; kingdom Bacillati; phylum Actinomycetota; class Actinomycetes; order Micrococcales; family Micrococcaceae; genus Glutamicibacter; species Glutamicibacter mishrai. The sequence goes on from NZ_CP032549.1 coordinate 611,296, forward strand.
GGTTTGGCAGCGCCTGGAGCAGGTGCATGATGTAGCGGTCTTCGGCGTCGGCAAAACGTGCAACGCGGCCGACTTCGCCACCGGTGGGACGAGGCTTTGGCATCTTCAGGCACGCTTCGATCGCGTCTTCCAGCGAGTCATCAAGCTTCTTGCCACCGCGAGCCAAGAACTTGATGCCGTTATCTGGAGCGGCGTTGTGCGACGCGGAGATCATGACACCGAAGTCGGCGTCCAGGTCTCCTACCAAGAAGGCTGCTGCGGGAGTAGGCAGCGTGCCGGCGTCCATGACGTCCACACCCGAGGCGGCCAGGCCAGCCTCGATTGCCGCGGACAGGAAGTCGCCGCTGATGCGCGGGTCTTTTGCCACCACTGCAACAGGCTTGTGCCCGTCTTCTGGCTGGCTCAAGCCCAGCACCACGGAGGCTGCCTGCGCCAGTTCCAGCGCTAACTCGGGAGTTAACAGTTCGTTTGCTTTTCCTCGGACCCCATCGGTCCCAAATAATCTTGCCATCGTTTCCAATCATATGCCCTCTACTTCGATTTATCCTCGTTGAAGCGATGCGACAGGTATGGAATGAGAAAAGATTAATGCGGTCCTCAAAGATGGCGAGATTAAAGGCCGAAGGCCCCAACTTCCCTTGCGGGGAGTCGGAGCCTTCGGAAAAGACCTTGAAGTAAGGTTTAGCGCTTCGAGAACTGCGAAGCCTTACGTGCCTTCTTCAGACCAGCCTTCTTACGCTCGATGACGCGTGCGTCACGGGTCAGGTAACCGGCCTTCTTCAGGGTGGCGCGGTTAGCGTCGCGGTCGATCTCGTTCAGTGCACGGGCGATGCCCAGGCGCAGTGCGCCAGCCTGACCGGAGATGCCGCCGCCGTTGATGCGTGCGATAACGTCGTATGCGCCTTCCAGACCCAAAACCTTGAATGGCTCGTTAACATCCTGCTGGTGCAGCTTGTTTGGGAAGAAGTTGTCCAGCTCGCGACCGTTTACGGTCCACTTGCCGGAGCCTGGTACCAGGCGAACGCGGGCGATAGCCTGCTTGCGACGGCCAACTGCTGCACCTGGAACGGTCAGTGGAGCACGTTCGGTTTCAGCAACTGCAGCCGAAGCAGAGGTCTCGGTGGTGTAGGTCGAAGGGGTCTCGCCTTCGAATTCAGTGGTTTCTTCAGCGTTCTGAGCCACGATAATCTCCTATTAAGTATTTCTTCTCGGGGCCAGGACTACTGAGCGACCTGGGTGATTTCCAGTGCCTTTGGCGACTGAGCAGCGTGTGGGTGCTCTGCGCCGCGGTATACCTTCAGCTTCGAGAGCTGAGCAGCAGACAGCTTGTTCTTAGGCAGCATGCCCTTGATAGCCTTCTCAACAGCCAGAACTGGGTTCTTCTCCAGCAGATCTGCATAGTTGATGCTCTTCAGGCCACCTGGGAAACCGGAGTGGCGGTAAGCGCGCTTGTTCTCAAGCTTCTTACCGGTCAGTGCAACCTTTTCTGCATTGATGATGATGACATGGTCGCCCATGTCCATGTGTGCAGCGAAGGTTGGCTTGTGCTTGCCGCGCAGCAGGGTTGCGGCCTGGACGGCGAGACGGCCGAGTACTACATCGGTGGCGTCAATGACATACCACTGACGAGTCTGGTCAGCCGGCTTTGGGGTGTACGTACGCACAGTAATTGCCTTACGTTGATTCGTTTCTGGTCAAACAGTCGCTTGGCTGAAGGCGGTGAGATCCCCCAGTGACAGGCACTGTCGTGTTGTTCTTGTGTTTAGACCAGTACGTCAGGTGAGGACTGATGATAACCGGCCGTCCATATAGTGTTCGCACACCCAGCAGACCAGCGACTATGCAACTAAGCCGTCACGCTTGGGCGTGTAGTGTCGAACGTGGACATACACAACTCATAAAAGTTTAGCGGATTAAAGTGTTTCCGGCCAAAAAAGCATCAGCGTCGTGAGCAACAACACCCTTAAGATCCCGGGGATTATCGGCTGTTCAGCCTTGTGCGGATGACTCTTCGACTTCATCTTCACTGCGCAGGGCTCGGGTCTGCAGCGCTCGGGCAGCCAGCTCATCGGCCTCGGGATAGTAGACCTCTTCAAGTACCAGGGCTCGCGGATGCGAAAGCTTGGTCTTGGAGTCTCGGACCATCTGCTCCAAGCGGGTGGCCAAGAATCCTGGCTGTTCGCGCCCATCCCCCACCATCATGGCTGCGCCGATGAGGGCACGGACCATATTGTGGCAGAAGGCATCGGCCTTGAGGTGAGCGAGGATTAGCCCATCTTCACCGCGGGTGAAGCTGAACTCCTGCAATGTACGAATCGTTGTCGCATGCGGGCGGGGCTTGCAGTAGGTCAGGAAGTCATGTCGGCCGAGCACTGTCTGCGCTTCGCGGTTCATGGCTTCGACATCGAGTTCTTCACGGTGCCATGTCGTCAGGTGTCGGGTCAGCGGATCCCAGCGGTGCTGCCCATCGGCAATGCGATACGAGTAGCGGCGAGCCAGCGCCGAGAATCGGGCGTCGAATCCTTTGGGAGCACGCTGGGCTTCATGGACCCATACAGCGCCATCCTGGCGGCCGAGAATGCCGTTGATGCGGCGTACCAGTGCTGGACCTGGTTCCAGTGATGCCTTGCGCGGCAGGCCGTCGTATTCAGCTTGGGTGAGGTCGAAGTGGACTACCTGCCGGCGCGCATGGACTCCTGCGTCGGTGCGTCCTGCCACAACAACACGCACCCGGCGACGCACCAGCATTTCCAATGCTTCTTCGACCAACTGCTGAACGCCGATGACATTGGGCTGCCGGGCCCAGCCACTATAGGCTGCACCGTCATAGCCGAGCACCATCTGCATCCGGATCCATGCGGGGTCTTCTGTACTCCCCAGTGCTGAGGTGCCCATTGGATCGATGCTGACAGGTTCAGTGCTCATAGTTTTAATTATGCGTGTTGGCCCGCACCGGGAGCCAATTGGATCAACATCACGTGTGCCTCATACCCATACAAGAGTCGCTACACAGCGATCAGCAATTCCCTACTTTGGCGGCGCATCACACCGTGGCCCCGAGGCAAGATGATGGCTTTGCTTCTGCCGTCCGAATTCAGCACAGTCATCCCCTGAATTCGTAAGACAAGTATCTGATCGCTGTCACTAATAACTGCATTGTGTAGAGTAACGCATGAGAGTCAATGTCGTCACGGCATCGGCATCGCTCACCATCATCACTACGCAAGGAAAACCGATGTTCAAGAAGATTGCAGCAACCGCAGCGGTACTCACGCTGGCAGCCACAGTCATGACCGGCTGCGGGTCCTCCAAGATGTCCACAGAGGAGACCTGCACGTACATCAATGATCAAGCCAAAGAAAAGGGCTTGAAAGAAAAGATGGAAGCTGCCGGCACCAAAATGGTGTCCGGTGATACCGAAGGTTTCAAATCCACAGTCGGCGAGTTCACTTCGCTCATGCAGGAAGCCGCAGGTAAGACTGAGGACGACAAGCTCGCTGACGCGTTGAACGCCTCGGTTGAGCAGACGAATAAGATGGTTGATCTGATGGCTGATGAGAGTCTGAGTTTGGAAGAAAAATCCACCAAGGTTCAGGAACTTGATACTGCAGAAACCAAGGATAAGACCGCCTACCTGGACACGGCCTGCCCTAACATGGACGCGCTGGACTAGGACGCCCATCGCCGAGGCAATGCCTTGGCGTTAGAACTTCAGAAGTGGCCTTGGCTGAATCACGAGATTCGGCCAAGGCCACTTGCCTTTGGACTCGGACTCCCTTTACCCGCAACAACGCAGGAACCGCATGCTTTGCTTGTGTAGGCTTAAAACTACGCTGACAAGGCCCTCGAAGCCCACTGTCGCTCGATCATCTCTACGCAAGGAATCACATGCTCAAGAAGGTTGCTGCCAGCGCCGCAGTGCTGACGCTGGCCGCCACGGTTATCACTGGTTGCTCCTCGGGAAAGCTGAACACCGAAGATACCTGTTCATTCATCAGCGTCCAGGTCGTCGAGAAGGACTTGCTGCAAAAGGCTGACGATGTCAGTGAGCAGCTCGTGGCTGGAGAGACCAAGGATTACGCCAAGATCATTGATGAGTTCAATGCGATTCTCGGGGATGCTGCTTCCCAGACCAAAGACAAGAAGCTGGTTGAGGCTTTGACCGCTGAGTCAGAACAGAATCAGGAAGTCTCCAAGCTCATGGCTCAGGGAACCAGCGAGAATGCCGCCGAGATCTCCATGAAGCTCTCCGCCCTGGAGACTGATGAAGCTTCCGAGGCCACTGCCTATCTGGATGAGGCGTGCCCGGGCATGGATAGCTTCAGCTAGGACCCTGCACTTCAACTCCCCCGGTACCAGCTGTTTAAAGCAAAAAGATTCCCGTTGGATCCTTTCGGATTCAACGGGAATCTTTTAATCACCGCTTTGGGTGCGAGCTTCAGCTCGAAGGGGACTTATGCCTCTTCGGTTGCCTCTGCCTCAGGTGCTTCAGCAGCCTTCTCGGTAGCCTTGGTGGCTTCCTTGACGACGGCCTGCTTTGGCGAAACTGGCTCCATCACGAGCTCGATAACTGCCATAGGAGCGTTGTCGCCCTTGCGGTTACCGATCTTGGTGATGCGGGTGTAGCCACCCTCGCGGTTTGCCATTGCTGGTGCGATGTTCTCGAACAGTTCGTGAACGATCGACTTGTTGGTGCGCGAACGCGAAGCGATGACGGCCTGAACGCGACGACGCGATGCCAGGTCTCCGCGCTTTGCGAAGGTGATCAGGCGCTCTGCGTGTGGACGCAGACGCTTGGCGCGGGTCAGGGTGGTGGTGATCTTCTTGTTCTCGAAGAGCTGTGCCGACATGTTAGCGAAAATCAGTCGCTCATGTGCTGCACTGCCGCCGAGACGCGGACCCTTGGTAGGGGTAGGCATTGTGGTTCTCCTAGATGAATAACCCGTCCGGCACGATTCTCTCGTGCCGGCGGATGAAGTAGTGTGTCGCTAGACGCGGGTCTTTACAGACCTTCGTCGTATTCGTCGCCATCTTCGATGGCGCTACGAGCGGCCAGATCAAAGCCTGGAGGGGAATCCTTCAGGGCCAGACCCAGTTCAACCAGCTTGGCCTTGACTTCGTCAATGGACTTCGCACCGAAGTTGCGGATGTCCATCAAGTCTGCCTCGGAGCGGGTAACGAGTTCACCCACGGAGTGGATGCCCTCACGCTTCAAGCAGTTGTACGAACGAACGGTCAGTTCCAGATCCTCGATCGGCAGAGCCATGTCGGCAGCCATGGCTGCGTCCGTTGGCGATGGACCGATTTCGATACCTTCAGCTGCGGTGTTCAGCTCGCGGAACAAGCCGAACAGTTCAACCAAGGTGGTACCTGCGGATGCAACTGCATCGCGCGGGGTGATCGATTCCTTGGTCTCCACGTCAACGATCAAGCGATCGAAGTCAGTGCGCTGCTCAACACGGGTAGCTTCCACGCGGAAGGTTACCTTCAGAACTGGGGAGTAGATCGAATCCACAGGGATGCGACCGATCTCGCCGTCGATGTTCTTGTTCTGAGCGGCAGACACATAGCCACGGCCACGCTCAATGGTCAGTTCCATATCGAACTTGCCATTGGCGTTCAGGGTTGCAATGTGCAGATCAGGGTTGTGGAACTCCACACCGGCTGGCGGGGTGATGTCCGCTGCAGTAACGATGCCTGGGCCCTGCTTGCGCAGGTAGGCAACGACTGGCTCGTCGTGCTCGGAAGAGACCGACAGGTTCTTGATGTTCAAGACCAGTTCGGTGACGTCTTCCTTGACACCGGCTACGGTGGTGAACTCGTGCAGTACTCCGTCAATTCGAATGCTGGTGACAGATGCACCAGGAATCGAAGAGAGCAGGGTACGGCGAAGCGAGTTACCCAGGGTGTAACCAAAGCCTGGCTCCAGTGGTTCGATTACGAACCGGGAGCGGTTTTCGGCAACTACTTCTTCGGTCAGGGTTGGGCGCTGCGTAATGAGCACTTACATTTCCTTTCAGCGAGCGTCCGCTATATGACGCCTCACGGGGGTGGAAACGACGGTAGCCTTAGGTGGCCGTTCGTCTTTTGCAGGCGAATGAGTCCAAGATAGCCACCGGAGCACTCAGATGAATGCTTCGGTGACTTCTTAGGCCTAGCCTAGCGAATCAATTAGACGCGGCGACGCTTTGATGGGCGGCAACCGTTGTGAGCGCTTGGGGAAACATCCTGGATGGATCCAACCTCAAGGCCAGCAGCCTGCAGCGAACGGATCGCGGTTTCGCGTCCCGAGCCCGGGCCCTTGACGAAAACGTCAACCTTGCGCATGCCGTGCTCCTGAGCGCGCTTTGCAGCGGCTTCAGCAGCCATCTGGGCAGCGTATGGGGTCGACTTGCGCGAGCCCTTCATGCCTACCTCGCCGGCCGAAGCCCACGAGATAACAGCGCCAGTCGGATCGGTGATCGATACGATGGTGTTGTTGAAGGTGCTCTTGATATGCGCCTGTCCCTGCGCAATATTCTTTTTGTCCTTGCGACGCGGCTTACGTACCGCTCCACGAGTCTTTGGGGGCATTTCTTCTCCTACGAAAAAAGTATTTGAGTTAGATCGCTAAGATTTAGCGAGTCTTCTTCTTACCTGCGACGGTACGCTTCGGGCCCTTGCGGGTACGTGCGTTGGTCTTGGTGCGCTGACCGCGGACCGGCAGGCCCTTACGGTGACGAATACCTTCGTAGGATCCGATCTCGACCTTGCGGCGGATGTCAGCCTGAACCTCACGGCGCAGGTCACCTTCTACCTTGTAAGTGCCTTCGACGAAGTCGCGCAGCTGCACGAGCTGGTCATCGGTGAGATCCTTGACGCGAGTGTCCGGGTTGATACCGGTCGCTGCGATGGTCTCTTCTGCACGGGTCTTGCCCACGCCGTAGATGTAAGTCAGCGCGATGATTACGCGCTTCTCGCGTGGAATATCCACGCCTGCTAAACGAGCCAAGTGGCTACCTTTCAACGAACGGAGGTCTGGAGCAGTACCATCCGTGATCTCTCACGGCCCCGGCCTCCGAATCCGGGGGTACACCAGGACAAAAGTCCTAGCTGATACTGCCTAATTGACTACGCGTGGGAATCCCGTAAAAACGGAATTAGCCCTGACGCTGCTTGTGGCGTGGGTTCTCGCAGATCACCATGACGCGACCATTGCGGCGAATTACCTTGCACTTGTCGCAGATCGGCTTCACGCTAGGGTTAACCTTCAACGGTTTACTCCTCTATGCGGTTGCAGTTAAATGTGGAGCAGTAAAAAGCTTGTCCAAGAACAATCATCAGCGATCCGGTTCATCTTGCGATGACCCGTCTCGCTGGGAAAGTCTTCAGTCTGCAGATTTACTTGTAGCGGTAAACGATACGACCTCGGTTGAGATCGTATGGGCTCATTTCAACCTGCACTCGGTCCTCTGGGAGGATTCGAATGTAGTGCTGACGCATCTTACCCGAGATAGTGGCGAGCACTACGTGTCCATTTGGCAGCTCCACGCGGAACATCGCGTTCGGCAGTGCCTCCGAGACGGTGCCCTCTACCTGGATGACGCCTTCCTTCTTGCCCATTTTCCCCGCTAACTTTTTTTGTTGGCAATTTTCACCAACAAGTAATTGGTTCTGGCTCATAATCGGTGATGTCCAAACATAGAATTTTGGGCACACTTAAATCACGAACCAACATTCAACAATACGCCATAGAAGCGCTCAGTGCCAATCGTTCACTGATCTTAAAATGTTAGATCCAGCACGCAACGGGCTGTCAGCGTGCTGGATCTATGGTTTTGCGCGGATCGGCTATGGCTTGATCGGCGAAGGGGTCACGCCGAAGGGCGCCAGGCCGGCCTCTCCCCCGTCATGGGCCGAGAGCACCCAGATGCCGCCCATGTGGAAGGCCACGGTGTGCTCCCACTGCGAAGCGTTGGACTTGTCGTTAGTGACCACGGTCCAGTCATCTTCCAGCACCGAGGTCTCGATGCCGCCGCGCACCAGCATCGGCTCGATGGCCAGGGCCATGCCCGGCTTGATGCGCGGGCCGCGGTGCCCGGAGTTGTAGTTCAATACATCCGGCGCCATGTGCATGGCCGAGCCGATGCCGTGGCCGCAGTAATCTTCCAGGATGCCCAGCTCGTCGCCTGGCTGGCTGGTGACGTAGTCGTCGATGGCCTGGCCGATCTGGCCGATGAAGCGGGCGTTGGCCGCCGCGGCGATACCTGCCCACATCGCCTGCTCGGTGATGTCGCTCAGGCGCTGGTCGGCCGGGTCGATGTTCTTGCCGATCAGCACGGTGCGCGCCGAGTCGGAGTGCCAACCGTCAACGATGGCGCCGCCATCGATCTTCAGCACGTCGCCGTCCTTGAGCTCATAGTCAGAAGGGAAGCCGTGCACCACTTCGTGGTTGACCGAGGCGCAGATGTTCGCTGGGAAACCGTGGTAGCCCAGGAAGTTGCTGGTCGCGTTATTGCGCTCGAGCACCTTGCCGAACACCTTGTTGATCGCTTCGGTGGTCACCCCGGGGCGAGCCATCGCAACGGCTTCATCCAATGCCTCGGCCAGCACGAGGCCAGCCTGGCGCATCTTCAGGATTTCAGAGTTGGATTTGTACTCGATTTTCGGCTGTCCAAAAGCCAATGTGATTCCCCTAGCTCAGTGGTGGATCCGCGCTAGCTAAGATCCGTGCAAAAGTACGCAGGGACCGCGCTGCAACTTTCGTTGTTGCTGCACGATCCCTGCGCGATGTCCTGACCGTCGCCTAGGCGTTGACGTTCAACGCCGCCAGCACACGCTCGGTCACTTCGTCGATCGCGCCCAGGCCGTCGACCTTGCGCACGATGCCGCGTTCCTCATAGCGCTCCACAACGACGCGGGTCTCTTCGTTGTACAGGCTCAGGCGGTGGCGGATGACCTCTTCGGTGTCATCTGCTCGGCCTTCGATCTCAGCGCGCTTGAGCAGGCGGGCCACCAGTTCATCGTCATCGGCGGTCAGCTGCAGCACAGCGTCCAGGGCGATGCCCTTGTTGGCCAGCATGGCGTCCAGCGCGTCGACCTGTGCGCTGGTGCGCGGGTAGCCGTCGAGCAGGAAGCCCTGGGCGACGTCGTCCTGGTTCAGGCGATCCTCGACCATGTTGTTGGTTACCGAATCAGGTACAAAGTCACCATTGTCAATGTACTTGCTTGCTTCGATTCCCAGCGGGGTGCCGCCCTTGACGTTGGCACGGAAGATGTCGCCGGTGGAGATGGCGACGATTTCCAAACGCTCGGAGATCTTTACGGCCTGGGTGCCCTTGCCGGCACCTGGAGGTCCAATGATTAGCAGTCGACTCATCGCAGTAGCCCTTCATAGTTTCGTTGCTGCATTTGAGCATTGATTTGCTTGACGGTTTCCAATCCCACACCAACCATAATGAGGATCGATGTTCCGCCAAATGGGAAGCTCTGATCAGCGTTGAACAGCACGAAGGCAATCAGTGGGATCAACGCAACGAACGCGAGGTACAGCGCGCCCGGGAAGGTAATACGTGAAATCACGTACTGAAGGTATTCGGCGGTCGGACGTCCAGCGCGAATGCCTGGAATGAATCCGCCGTACTTCTTCATGTTGTCAGCCACCTCAACCGGGTTGAAGGTGATCGCGACGTAGAAGTACGCGAAGCCGATGATCATCAGCGTGTAGACCAGCATGTACCACGGCGAGGAGGTCGATGAGTGCTCCTGCAGCCACATGGCCCACTGCGGCAGGGTGCCGTCGTCGTTCTGGTTGAACTGCACCAGCATCTGCGGCAGAGCCAAGATCGAGCTGGCGAAGATCACGGGGATCACGTTGGCCATGTTCAGCTTCAGCGGGATGTAGGTGGAGGTGCCGCCAACGGTGCGTCGGCCCACGGTGCGCTTGGCGTACTGGACCGGGACGCGGCGCTGGGACTGCTCCACGAAGACCACCAGTGCCACGATGACCAAGCCCACCAGCAGGACGCCGATGAAGGTCATGATGCCCTGGGACTGCATGATCGTGCCCATTGCGGATGGGAAGCCCGAAGCAATGGAGATGAAGATCAGGATGGACATGCCGTTGCCGATACCGCGTTCGGTGATCAACTCGCCCATCCACATGATCAGACCGGTGCCTGCGGTAAGAGTGATGACCATCAACAGGATCACGATCAACGAATCATCCGGGACCAGCGGCAGCGAGCAGCTCGGGAAGAGGCTGCCGGTGCGGGCCAGGGTCACCAGGGTGGTTCCCTGCAGCAAGGCCAGGGCGATGGTGAGGTAACGCGTGTACTGCGTCAGCTTGGCTTGGCCGGCTTGGCCTTCCTTGTGCAGGGTCTCGAAGTGCGGGATCACCACACGAAGCAGCTGGGTGATGATGGACGCCGTAATGTACGGCATGATGCCCATGGCAAAAATGGAGACCTGCAACAGGGCGCCGCCACTGAACAGGTTCACGAACGAATAAAGTCCACCGGTGGTTTCACCCATTGCCAGACACTGCTGAACGTTGCTGTAATCAATGCCCGGAGCGGGAATGAATACACCGACACGATAGATCGCAATGATCCCAAGCGTGAACAGCAACTTGTTGCGCAGATCAGGCGTCCGAAAAACTCGGGCTATGGCGCTGAACAAGCGTCCTCCTGAAGTATGTGCTTGAGCCTAGGAAGAGATACTTCCTATGACCTAACGATTCTAGCCGTGAACAGTACTATCCTACCAAATACGCCACACGAATTAGACGCAAATGTTTATGGACAGAAATGTTTATGGCCTGATCAACCAAGCATTGGATATGTTCTTGGAAAGTTTCTCGCCGATAGCAGAATGGTCCCGGTCCGCGTCGATTACTCAACGCGAACCGGGACCATTCAAAGGCTAACCCTGAATTAGAGGGTGTTTGCCGAGCCGCCAGCAGCAGCGATCTTCTCGGCTGCGGAAGTCGAGAAGGCGTCAACCTTCACGTCAACCTTAACCGTGATGTCGCCGGTACCCAGTACCTTGACAGGCTGGTTCTTGCGAACAGCGCCCTTGGCAACCAGTGCCTCAACGGTGACTTCGCCACCTTCTGGGAACAATTCCGAGATCTTGTCCAGGTTTACAACCTGGAACTCGACGCGGAATGGGTTCTTGAAGCCGCGCAGCTTTGGCAGACGCATGTGCAGCGGAAGCTGACCACCTGCGAAGCCTGCCTTCACCTGGTAACGAGCCTTGGTACCCTTGGTACCGCGACCTGCGGTCTTACCCTTAGAACCTTCACCACGACCCACGCGGGTCTTGGCAGTCTTTGCACCCTCAGCTGGGCGCAGGTGGTGAATCTTCAGTGCTTTTTCTTCAGCCATCTCTACTTCGCCTCCTCAACCTTCAACAGGTGTGGGACCTTGTTGACCATACCAACAGTCACAGGGTCAGCGGAGCGGACAACGGTCTGTCCGATGCGCTTCAGGCCCAACGAGCGAACAACGTCGCGCTGGGACTGGTTACCACCGATGATGGACTTGATCTGGGTGATTTCCAGCTTGGCGTCGCTTGGAACAATGTTCTTAGCCATTGATTAAGCACCTGCCTTCTGGCTCTGGATGTGACGCAGCATTGCTGCTGGTGCAACCTCGTCCAGCGGAAGACCGCGGCGAGCTGCAACAGCCTGTGGCTCCTCAAGAGCCTTCAGTGCAGCAATGGTGCCCTGAACGATGTTGATCTGGTTGCTAGAACCCATCGACTTCGACAGGATGTCGTGGATACCTGCGCACTCCAACACGGCGCGCACTGGACCACCGGCGATAACACCGGTACCAGGAGCAGCTGGACGAAGCATGACGACGCCAGCGGCGGCCTCACCCTTGACCAGGTGTGGAATGGTGGTGCCAACGCGTGGAACGCGGAAGAAGGACTTCTTAGCCTCTTCAACGCCCTTGGCGATAGCAGCAGGAACTTCCTTGGCCTTACCGTAGCCAACGCCTACCAGACCGTTGCCGTCGCCAACAACGACAAGTGCGGTGAAGCTGAAGCGACGACCACCCTTGACGACCTTGGATACGCGGTTGATAGCTACAACGCGCTCAAGGAACTTGTCCTTGTCTTCGTTGCGGTTATCCTTCTGGTCACGGCCACGGCCGCGGCCTTCGCCACGTCCACGACCTTCACCACGACCGCGGCCTTCGCCGCGACGGGATCCAGCGTTCTCGGTAGCGGGAGCCGATGCAGTCTCGACTGCTTCAGTAGCTTCAGACACCTGAGTTTCCTTCTTGTTGGTTGCTTCGCTCACAGTGCCAGCCCACCTTCACGTGCGCCGTCAGCAACAGCAGCCACGCGACCGTGGTACTTGTTGCCACCGCGGTCGAAGACTACTGCTTCGATGCCAGCAGCCTTGGCGCGCTCTGCAACGAGCTGGCCAATCTGCTTAGCCTTGGCGGTCTTGTCGGCTTCGCTTGCACGAAGCTCGGCTTCCATGGTCGAAGCGCTGGCCAGGGTGATACCCTGCGAGTCGTCTACGATCTGTACGAAGATGTGACGAGCCGAGCGGTTGACAACCAGGCGTGGACGAACGGTGGTACCAACGATGTGCTTGCGCAAACGCTGGTGACGACGACCGCGCTGAGCGGACTTGCTCTTGCCCTTGATTCCGATAGCCATGATTACTTACCAGCCTTTCCGACCTTGCGGCGGATGATCTCGCCAGCGTAACGGATACCCTTGCCCTTGTAAGGCTCGGTCTTACGCAGCTTGCGGATGTTGGCGGCAACTTCACCGACGTGCTGCTTATCAATACCAGCAACGGTGATCTTGTTGTTGCCCTCGACCGAGTAGGTGATGCCGTCAACGGCAGCAACCTTCACTGGGTGCGAGTAACCCAGAGCAAGCTCCAGGTCAGCGCCCTTGGCCTGTACGCGGTAACCGGTACCGTGGATTTCGAGCTTCTTCTCGTAACCCTCGGTCACACCGATGATCATGTTGTTGATCAGGGTGCGGGTCAAACCGTGCAGCGAACGAGCCTCGCGGGAATCGTTCGGGCGAACAACGGTAACAGTGTTCTCGTCCTTGGAAACGGTGATCGGAGCCGAAACGGTGATCGAAAGTTCACCCTTTGGTCCCTTTACGGCGACCAGCTGGCCGTCGATGTTCAACTCAACGTTGGCAGGAACGGTGATCGGAAGACGTCCAATACGTGACATTGTATGTTTCTCCCTTCCCGTTACCAGACGTAGGCGAGGACTTCCCCACCCACGCCCTTCTTTGCAGCCTGACGGTCAGTAAGCAGACCGGAGGAGGTGGACAGGATCGCGATACCAAGGCCACCGAGCACGTGAGGCAGGTTGGTGGACTTTGCGTAAACGCGAAGACCTGGCTTGGAGATACGACGTACGCCAGCGATTGAACGCTCACGCGATGGGCCGTACTTCAAAGTGATAGTCAGAGTCTTGCCGACTTCTGCTGCAACTTCCTCGAACGAGGCAATGTAGCCCTGTTCCTTCAGGATGTTAGCAATGCGTACCTTGAGCTTGCTCGACGGCATCGACACAGTGTCGTGGTATGCCGAGTTAGCGTTACGCAGACGAGTCAGCATATCTGCGACTGGATCTGTCATAGACATGTGGGCTTCAGCCCTTCCTCGTTACGGTTTCCTTAGCGGACCTGTAACGTAGTGAGATTAGTTGTTGGTCTTGAATGGGAAGCCCAGAGCCTTAAGCAAGGCACGGCCTTCGTCATCAGTCTTGGCGGTGGTCACCACAGTGATGTCCATACCGCGCACGCGATCGATCTTGTCCTGATCGATTTCATGGAACATAGCCTGCTCGGTCAGACCGAAGGTGTAGTTGCCATTGCCATCGAACTGGCGGTCGCTCAGGCCGCGGAAGTCGCGGATACGAGGCAGTGCCAGGGTGATCAGGCGATCAACGAATTCCCACATGCGGTCGTTACGCAGGGTGGTGTGCGTACCGATTGGCATGCCTTCGCGCAGCTTGAACTGTGCGATGGACTTGCGGGCACGGGTGATCACTGGCTTCTGACCGGTAATTGCGGTCAAGTCGCGAACGGCGCCTTCAATGAGCTTCGAGTCCTTGGCAGCTTCGCCGACACCCATGTTCACTACAACCTTGGTCAGGGATGGTACCTGCATTGGGTTTGCGTAGTTGAACTGCTCCTGCATAGCAGGGCGGATCTCTGCGTTGTACTTAGCCTTCAGACGTGGCTGGATCTTGGTGGCTGCTTCAGTCATTACAGATCCTTTCCGGAAGCCTTGGCGAAACGAACGCGTACAGTCTTGGACACGCCGTTCTTCTCTACGGTTTCCTCGCGGAAGCCGACGCGGGTTGGCTTCTTAGTTTCTGGGTCAACCACTGCAACGTTGGAAACGTGCACTGGAGCCTCAACAACCTCGATGCCGCCAGTGGTCGAACCGGACTCGGTCTGACCAGCCTTGGTGTGCTTGGTGACGCGGTTTACGCCTTCAACCAGCACGCGGTTGGAATCGGTGATGACCTTCAGGACCTTGCCCTGCAAGCCGCGATCCTTACCTGCGATGACCTGTACCAGGTCACCCTTCTTGATCTTTGCGCCCATGGTTACAGCACCTCCGGAGCCAGGGAAACGATCTTCATGAACTTCTTGTCACGAAGTTCACGACCCACTGGGCCGAAGATACGAGTTCCACGAGGATCAGCAGCGTCACCCTTGAGGATGACAGCAGCGTTCTCGTCGAACTTGATGTAGGAACCGTCGGCACGACGGATTTCCTTCTTGGTACGAACGATGACAGCCTTAACGACGTCACCCTTCTTTACGTTTCCGCCAGGAATTGCATCCTTGACGGTAGCGACAATGGTGTCACCAATGCTTGCGTAGCGACGCTTCGAGCCACCAAGAACACGGATGGTAAGGATTTCCTTAGCACCGGTGTTATCGGCAACCTTAAGTCGCGACTCCTGCTGAATCACTTCTTACTCCTGTCGTCTCGCTGGTTCTCTTACGAGCCTTGCGGAACGGATATGGTCTCCACGATACGTATCGCTTACCCCCACCGACGCGGGCGCACCGAATGCTGGTCCCAATTGTTGGCAGGGCCGAGGCGTAAAATACCGAGGCTGCGCTTATGCGTCTAAACTGATTTAGACCGCACTGCATCGCGCCGAAGGTGGATAGTCCTCGAACACAATGCGCACAGGTTCTCTAGTCTAGCGCAGATTAGCGCCAAATCGAAATGGTGTGGTATGCGGATATAAGGCGTTGTTCGTCACATGAAACGATACCGACTTCCGCAGAAATTCAATGCTCCGGAAGTGGCAGCCAGAATTTCAGAAGTCCCTCTCACAGCAACCAGCGGTTCAAAAACTCACCGCGTGCGCGACTTCCGGAATCATTTTCGAAATTCCTTGTCCCGAGTGTAACGACGTACAGATCTTAGGAACGCTATTGGTCGATGAAGCTCACCGTTGACATTATTCCGAGATGGTCTGAACCACGAATACGCAAGGTTTGCTGGCTTACCGGATTGAATCCGGCAGTCAAGACATGGTCGATGCCGAGCAATGGTGTGGAGTATGTATCGGCTGGCCACGTTAGTCGTGGGAACAGCGTTGGCTCAGTATCCAAAGTAGACGTAAGACTTCTAAATTGGGGATGACTCCTAGTTGAGTTGTAGTCTCCAGCTAGGATCACCGGCCTGTTCGCCTGTTCTTCCAACCATCGCTGTAACGCGGCAAGACCTTGGTTCCACCGTTGAGCACTTCCCAGAGGCGGAAAAATATGGACTCCAACGACGGTGAACGTTCCTCCGGGCGAATCAATCTCAACCACAGGCATTCCGTACCAGCCGGTGGCCTCGGGTCCAATACCTTGGCTCAGTTCTTTGAGTGGATAGCGTGAAAAGATCACGGTATCCCGAACACCACCGGTGGGCACTGGAGCGCTACGGAATTCTAGCGAGGCCAGAGCGCCTTGCGCCCGCAACCGATCATGCAACGCTTCGCTCGTTTCAACGAGCACCAGGACATCTGGATTCGTTCTCTTGATGCTCTGCGCTAACTGCTTTGAATCAGCACCCGCCTTCAAAGCGTTGAAAGAAAAGACGGAAACTTCTGAACTGCCTGTTATCGCGCTCTGCCGCCCTGGTGCAGCCATGTTGGGCAACGCACCGACAATGAGCGCTGCCATGACGAGCGTTGCAACGAGCCATCGACGCTTGAACGAAGCGAAAAGTACAGCCGCCGCAACGCCGACGAGCATCCACGGTTGAAAGGCTTGCAGCCGCGGGATACACCCACCAGCCAACCAAGAAATATATGGCAGCGCGGCTACCGCGCCGCCGAGCAGAACAAGAATCGCCCACGACCACGCAATCAGTGGTTGTGCGCGGTCCTTCGTCATGACCTCAGCTTAGTTCAGCGTCAACTGATCATCTCCTACGTCGCGGCCGGCTCGGACTGCTGTGCAGCCCAATCTGCGACCCGCCGTGCGCTTTCTTCTTCGCTCAGATCTTCAACTCTGCTCATGATTGACCATCTCACTCCAAAAGGATCAATGATCGAGGCAAACCTGTCCCCCGAAACAAAATTTGTCACCGGTTCCCTGACTGTGGCCCCTGCCTCGATGGCCTGGGCGAACACTGCATCCACTTCTTCGCAGTACAGCCCGAGCGAGTAGCAGGCGTTGGGCGCCTCCGGCGGTGGCACCAGGCCATAGGCCGGGCTGGGCTCGCCGATCTGCAGATGGCCCTGGCCAAAATCGATCTCCGCGTGGACAACTACTCCATTCATCGTCGTCGCATCGATGATTCGCGCGCCAAACACGTCGCGGTAGAACTCCATGGCCTGTCCCGCATTGGTGATGGCCAGGAAGGGAGTCAGCGAGGTTACCCCGTGGGGAACGCCAGCGGTGGTGTGGATTCCGGTGACACCATGCACCGATTCGTTGTTGTTTTGCATAACTCAAGACTACGAACCTGTGCCATGCTGGGGCTTGTAAATTTGCGACGATTTCGAGGTGCTGCTGCGTGGATGATGTTCATGACGGTCGAGGTGTTTTATATCCTGCTCGCTTGCCCGACTTCCAGCGCATTTTGCCTACCGAGCAACTGCGGCAGTACGTGAGTTGGTATTGGTTCTCGCGCTGGGATATCGCCCCTGGCAGGATTTCGCGGCAGCAGCTCCTGCCCTTCCCGCAGATGAATCTTGTCGTGCAGCTTGGGGGCGTGACAATCTCGGGCCCGAGCAGTGGCGCCTCGCATAGGGACTTGCGCGGTGCAGGCTGGGCAGTTGCAGCTTTGCTTCGCCCTGCTGCGACATCCTTCGTGGCGTCCCTTGCCGGAAGTACTCCTCAGCAGCTCTTGGACAAGGAAGTTCCCTTGGCCGCGGAAAGTCTCCACGACCGGATCAAAGAAGAACACGTGAGCGCGGAGGCCTTACCTCTGAACGAGCGTTGCGCTGAACAATTCAATTCCTGGCTTGAACGGTGCCTTCCACCGGTCACTGATTCGGGAATGCTAGCCAATGAGTTCTTGGACTATGTCTCGAGCCAACGGGAAGCCTTGCGAGTTGATCACGTCGCCAAGCATTTGAATCTCACGGTACGCAGTTTGCAACGCTTGTCCCTGAAGTACCTAGGGCTTTCTCCCCTGGCAGTGATCAGGCGCTACCGGCTGCAAGAAGCTGTGTTGCATCTGCGCGAGCACCCCGAGTCCTCGCTCGCTGGACTGGCTGCAGACCTTGGCTACACCGACCAGGCGCACCTGTCGACAGACTTCCGCAAGGTTCTCGGCTACTCCCCCAGCGACTACCGAAGCAGCTAGTGCCCGGCACACCGCGTGCTGATAGATAGCTGAATCCGCCGAGCTCACCAGAAGTGGTTCATTAGACGCCAGTTGCGGGCTGATGGCGGCATAATCTGCCTCGATATCGACGGTCTCGGACCCGAAGGCGTTTCGATACAACGCGTCATCGTGCCTGCCTCCGGCTGCGACGAGCACTCGACTGCCGAGTTGCTGTATCAATGCCACGCCCCTGTGCCGGCTTGCAGGGCATTGCCACAAATGCAGAAATGCCCCGAACTCTTCTTTCGAAGTGTTCGGGGCATTCTTCAATCACGAGATCCGTGAAATCGAGTCGAAAGCTTACTTAGCCTTCTCTACGATCTCAACGAGACGCCAGCGCTTGTCAGCAGACAGCGGGCGGGTCTCAGCGATGACAACCAAGTCGCCGATGCCGGCTTCGTTGTTCTCATCGTGAGCCTTGACGTTCTTGTTGCGACGCATGACCTTGCCGTAAAGGGCGTGCTTCACACGGTCCTCAACGTCAACGACGATGGTCTTCTGCATCTTGTCGGAAACCACGTAACCACGGAGGGTCTTGCGGTCGTTACGCTCGGTAGCGTTATCCACACCGTTCTCCTTCTCGCTCATTACTTGGATTCCTTCTTGGTTTCTTCAACCGGAACGACGACATCCTGACGAATGCCCAGCTCGCGCTCGCGCAGCACAGTGTAAATGCGGGCGATATCGCGCTTGATAGCCTTCAGGTTCGCGTTGCTCTCCAGCTGGCCGGTAGCCGACTGGAAGCGCAGGTTGAACAGTTCTGCCTTGGCCTTCTTCAATTCCTCGTTCAAACGAGCGGTATCGAAGCCGTCCAGGGACTCAATGCTAAGGTCCTTAGAACCGATAGACATCCCTATTCACCACCTTCACGACGCACGATGCGTGCCTTCATTGGCAGCTTGTGGATTGCAAGACGCAATGCCTCTTTAGCTACCTCTTCACTGACGCCACCGAGTTCAAACATGACTCGTCCTGGCTTGACGTTGGCGACCCACCATTCAGGTGAACCCTTACCGGAACCCATACGGGTTTCAGCAGGCTTCTTGGTCAGCGGACGGTCTGGGTAGATGTTGATCCACACCTTACCGCCACGCTTGATGTAACGGGTCATTGCGATACGAGCGGCTTCGATCTGACGGTTAGTCACGTAAGCCGGGGTCAACGCCTGGATACCGAACTCACCGAAAGCAACGGTGGTTCCGCCCTTGGCAGCACCCGAACGCTTTGGGTGGTGCTGCTTACGGAACTTGACTCGACGTGGGATAAGCATTTAAGCCTCTCCTCCTTCCGCAGCAGGAGCTGCAGCGCCCTTGTTACGGTCGTTACGACGACGGCGTTCGCCGCCACGTGGACGATCGTTGCCACCGCGGCCGCCGCGAGCTGGAGCAGCAGCAGCCTGCTGTGCAGCCAGTTCCTTGGCGGTTACGTCACCCTTGTAGATCCAAACCTTCACGCCGATACGGCCGAAGGTGGTCTTGGCTTCGAACTTGCCGAAGTCGATGTTCGCACGCAGGGTGTGCAGCGGCACACGACCTTCGCGGTAGAACTCCTTGCGGGACATTTCTGCACCGCCAAGACGACCGGAGCACTGAACGCGGATGCCCTTGGCACCAGCGCGCATTGCCGACTGCATTGCCTTCTTCATCGCACGGCGGAAAGCCACGCGGGAAGCAAGCTGCTCGGCGATGCCCTGGGCGACCAACTGGGCCTCCATGTCAGGGTTCTTGACCTCGAGGATGTTCAGCTGAACCTGCTTCTTGGTGAGCTTTTCCAGCTCGCCGCGAATACGGTCGGCTTCTGCACCACGGCGACCGATTACGATACCTGGACGTGCAGTGTGGATATCCACACGTACGCGGTCACGGGTGCGTTCGATCTCTACGCGGGCGATACCTGCACGGTCCATTCCCTTGGACAGCAGTGCACGGATCTGTACGTCTTCTTTTACGTAGTCCGCGTAACGCTGGCCTGGCTTGCTGGAATCAGCGAACCAGTGCGAGATGTGGTCAGTGGTGATGCCGAGACGGAAACCGTTCGGATTTACCTTCTGTCCCATTTAGTTCTCCCCACCCTTCTGGGTTGAAACAACCACAGTCACGTGGCTGGTGCGCTTCTTGATCTGGAATGCGCGACCCTGTGCACGCGGCTGGAACCGCTTCATGGTCGGACCCTCGTCAACAAACGCTTCGCTGATAATCAGCTCGTCCTCATTGAATGCTTCACCTGCGCGGTCCGCGGCGGCACGGGCGTTAGCCACTGCCGATGCGACAACCTTGTATACCGGCTCCGAAGCTGCCTGTGGGGCAAACTTCAAGATGGCCAGTGCCTCGTTGGTCTGCAGACCACGAACAAGGTTGACGACGCGCCGGGCCTTCATAGGCGTTACGCGGATGTGACGCGCAATTGCCTTGGCTTCCATTGCTATCCTTCTCTCGTCTATCGAAGAAGTGCTAAGCGATACTAGTACCCTTGCGGGGCCTAGCGGCGCTTGCCCTTCTTGTCGTCCTTTACGTGGCCACGGAACGTACGGGTTGGGGCAAACTCTCCGAGCTTGTGTCCAACCATCGATTCGGTGACGAACACAGGAATGTGCTTGCGACCGTCGTGTACGGCGATGGTGTGTCCCAGCATGTCCGGGATGATCATCGAACGGCGGGACCACGTCTTGATGACGTTCTTGGTGCCCTTTTCGTTTTCAGCAACGACCTTCAGGAACAGGTGCTGATCGACGAAGGGGCCTTTCTTCAGGCTGCGTGGCATGTTTCCAGGCTCCTATCGCTTGTTCTTGCCGGTCTTGCGACGACGCACAATGAGCTTGTCGCTTTCCTTGTTCGGACGACGGGTGCGTCCTTCACGCTTACCGTTAGGGTTGACCGGGTGACGACCACCGGAGGTCTTACCTTCACCACCACCGTGTGGGTGGTCAACTGGGTTCATGACAACGCCACGAACGGTTGGGCGAACGCCCTTCCAGCGCATACGGCCAGCCTTACCCCAGTTGATGTTGATCTGCTCAGCGTTGCCAACTTCGCCGATGGTTGCGCGGCAGCGCACATCAACGTTGCGGATTTCGCCCGAAGGCAAACGCAGCTGAGCGAAGCGGCCCTCACGGGCTACCAGCTGGATCGAAGCACCTGCGGAACGAGCCATCTTGGCGCCGCCACCTGGGCGGAGCTCCACAGCGTGGATCACGGTACCAACCGGGATGTTACGCAGTGGCAGGTTGTTACCTGGCTTGATGTCAGCGTTTGCGCCGGCCTCAATCTGGTCACCCTGCTTGAGGTTGTTCGGTGCGATGATGTAGCGCTTGGTGCCATCCACGTAGTGGAGCAGAGCGATACGAGCGGTACGGTTCGGGTCGTACTCGATGTGAGCGACCTTTGCCGGAACGCCGTCCTTATCGTGACGACGGAAGTCGATAACACGGTAAGCGCGCTTGTGTCCGCCACCCTTGTGTCGGGTGGTGATCTTACCGGAGTTGTTACGGCCGCCAGTCTTGGTGAGTGGGCGAACCAGCGACTTTTCCGGAGTCGATCGGGTGATTTCTGCGAAGTCGGCTACCGACGAGCCGCGAAGGCCCGGGGTAGTCGGCTTGTACTTACGAATTCCCATTTATTTTCTATTCCTCGTTAAAGTGGTCTCCGCTTAGGAAAGCGGACCGCCGAAGATGTCAATCGAGCCTTCCTTCAGGGTGATGATGGCACGCTTGGTGTTCTTGCGTGCACCCCACCCGAAGCGGGTGCGCTTGCGCTTACCGGCTCGGTTGATGGTGTTTACGGAGTCAACCTTGACGTTGAAGATAGCTTCAACGGCGTACTTGATTTCCGTCTTGTTGGAGCCCGGTGCCACCTCGAAGGTGTACTGACCTTGATCGATCAGACCGTAGCTCTTTTCCGATACGACTGGTGCGATGACCACGTCGTGTGGAGCCTTGGAGTTGATGCTCACTTGGCTTCCTCCTTCTGGACCAGGGCATCGAAGGCAGCCTTGGTGAAGACTACGTCATCCGAAACCAGAACATCGTAGGTGTTCAGCTGGTCGACGTACAGAACGTGCACAAGGTCGAGGTTGCGAACCGAAAGGGCTGCAACATCGTTGGCGCGATCGATGACGACAAGCAGGTTCTTGCGCTCGGTGAGCGAACGCAAGGTAGCCAGAGCTTCCTTGGTCGATGGGGTTTCCCCTGCAACCAAGTTCTCAATCACGTGAACGCGACCGAAGCGTGCGCGATCAGACAAAGCGCCGCGCAGTGCAGCAGCCTTCATCTTCTTCGGGGTACGCTGCGAGTAATCACGTGGGGTTGGACCGTGGACAATGCCACCGCCGGTCATGTGAGGAGCACGGATCGAACCCTGACGAGCGCGGCCGGTACCCTTCTGCTTGAACGGCTTGCGACCTGCACCCGAAACCTCGGAGCGGTCCTTGGTCTTGTGGGTACCCTGGCGGGCAGCAGCAAGCTGTGCAACGACAACCTGGTGCAGCAGCGGGACGTTGGTCTGTACGTCGAAGATCTCTGCAGGCAGTTCGACGTTAAGTGCCTTAGTCATTTACTTATGCTCCCTTCACGGCGTTGCGTACGAGAACGACGCGGCCGCGGGCGCCTGGAACGGCACCCTTGATCAGCAGGAGGTTCTTCTCAGCGTCGATAGCGTGAATGGTCAGGTTCTGAGTGGTAACACGCTCAGCACCCATGCGACCAGCCATCTTCTGTCCACGGAAAACGCGACCTGGGGTCGATGCGCCGCCGATGGAACCTGGCTTGCGGTGGTTCTTGTGAGCACCGTGCGATGCGCCAACACCGGAGAAGTTGTGGCGCTTCATCACACCGGCGAAGCCCTTACCCTTGGAGGTGCCAACGACGTCGACCTTCTGGCCGGCTTCGAAGAGCTCCACGGAAAGTTCCTGGCCAGCGGTGTACTCGGCAGCGTCTGCGGTGCGCAGTTCTACCAAGTGACGACGTGGGGTGACGCCTGCAGCCTCGAAGTGACCAGCCAGTGGCTTGGTGACCTTGCGAGGATCGATCTGGCCGTAGCCGATCTGAACTGCGGTGTAGCCATCGCGCTCTTCGTTGATGAGCTTGGTGACAACGTTGCTATCAGCCTGCACGACGGTGACAGGGATCAGGTTGTTGTTCGAATCCCAAACCTGGGTCATGCCGAGCTTCGTGCCCAGCAGGCCCTTGAAATTACGGGTTGCGGTCATAGTTTTCTCGCCACCTCCCCTTAAAGCTTGATTTCGATGTTGACATCCGCTGGCAGGTCGAGACGCATCAGCGAATCAACAGCCTTCGGGGTCGGATCGACGATGTCGATCAGACGCTTGTGCGTGCGCATTTCGAAGTGCTCACGGCTGTCCTTGTACTTGTGTGGCGAACGGATAACGCAGTACACGTTCTTTTCCGTTGGCAGCGGCACTGGGCCGACTACGGTTGCGCCTGCGCGCGTGACCGTCTCAACGATCTTCCGGGCCGAAACGTCAATGACCTCGTGGTCATACGACTTCAGCCGGATGCGGATTTTCTGTCCCGCCATGGCGTCATGCCTCTTTCTGTTAGCACTATCTAAGATTGCTGTGCCTATATACGGGTTCTTGCGAACCGGCACGCCTTACGCTGCGACTGAATCCGGATCAGATCCGGGTTCCTCACCCGCAGGAGGCTCCGACCCCCGAACTCGGGCGTGTCGCGAAGTTTTCAGTCGCGACAAGACCGCAAAGTTTTCACTTTATCGAAGGCCTTATAATTTGAAGCAGTTGTATCGATCCCGAACCACAGGCATTATCCTGCGTGAGAGCCGATCCCGGTTGTTCAAATCAGATTCGATTACCCCAGCAATGGGGATCGAGTTGCAATCAAGCAACTTATCCAGTCTGACAGGTCGGCAACGATCGTGCAAATCTTTTATGGGCTTCCTGCCCCGTGATCTTGACCTCACCGTCCTGCCAGGACTGCTTCTAGTGCTGATCGGGCTCGCTCGGATCCGCCGGTGGCCACTGATCCGACTGCTGTGCCGGCGGCTGCATTGGCTGTTGCCAAGGCAATCGCGGCGGGCCCTGCTGGATCACCGGCGGCGCGGAGTCTTGCGGTTCAGGCGCTGACGGGCCAGCCTTGTCGACCTTCACGAGCTTGTAGACCGCGGCAATGATCAGTCCCAGGCCGATGAGCACCAGCCAGACGAAGACCAGTTCGCGCAGGAACCAGATCACCGAGAGGCTGATGGCGATGGCGCCCCACCAGATGAACAGCCGATCCCCCAGTTTCAGCCCCCAGGCAATCAGGCAACCGAAGAAGACCAGCCCCATCACCTGCGTGAGCACGTTGGAGTCGATCAAGGACGCGAACAGGGTCATGGTCCCGGCCACGGAGGCGGCCACCAGGTAGATCTTCGCCAGCGATCGGTGCACCCGGATATTGCGCCAGATCACCAGGATCACTGCGACCACGGTGAAGTAGGCCATCATGCTGCTGAACTGCGGCGCATCTATCACCCGCGCATAGGTGATCAGCGACAGGACTGAAGCGAGGAAGATCAAGCCATCCACCGCATAGGGCACTGCAGCGGGCGGCAGTTCGAAGTAGCGGCAGAGCAGGGCCACACCGAAGATCAGTGCCGATCCCCCGATGATGTGCCAGTTTGCCGTGCCATAGCTATGGGCGATGCAGCCAGCCAGCAAGAGCGCCAGCAACATGGCCGCGAAGTAGATCCGCGAGGCACCGCCAACCGGGTCTTCATGGCGATAGGTGAAGGCTGGATAGCCGGGGGTTGGATCCTTCATCCGTCCATGGACCATGGAGATCAGATAGAGCAGGACTCCGGTGCCGATCATTGCCCACGCGACATCCATCGATTCCAGCCAGCGTGATCCACCGATGTCTCGGGCTTTCATCACGGCCCGGGTGATCGCCCATGCGAGCAACAGCGAAGCGCCCGCCGAGTACCAAGCGCTACGGCGGGTATGCACCATCATGATCATCGCCGACGCGATCAGCGCCAGGGCCACGACCGCCCACCACGTCTGTTGCTGCCACGCAGCTGCCAATACGGCAGGCAAGAAGATGGCCAAGCCTATGGCCGTGGAGTACCTGCGGTTCCCGCGCAGTTTCCATTCAAGGGCCATGGCCGCCAGCGCCATCACCAATAGCAGAATCGCCGCTGCTTCTTCGCTCCACCAGCGCGCACGGATCCATCCGGTGTCATCGGCCAGCTGTTGCCCTTGGACGCCGATCACGAGGATCAACGACAGGATTGGCGCGAAAAGGTAATACTGCCGCTCGACACCTTCCAGCTCGATATCAGCCCAGTAGGCCATGATCCCGTGGACCGCGAAGCACAGAGCGGCCAACAGGATGACACCACGGTCATAGCCACCTGCGACTTGCGCGTAGGCGGCGGTGGCCAGCGGGATGCCGATCAGCAGGACGATGGCAATCCAGCGCAGTTCCTTGCGCAGCGGCTGGTTCTTGCGGATATTGCGTGCCAGCCGGACAAGTTGCGGGATGCTCACTGAGACGAGCAGGAGCGCGAATCGTCCGTGCAGATCAAAGTCCATGCCCTGGGCGAACCACCACACCATGGAACTGAAGAGCACCTGGGCCAAGGTGGCGTAGATGATCTTCCATTCCCTGCTGTTGTTCCGCCGCAGCTTCAGCAAAAACGTCGCCATGACCGCTGCACCGATGACAAGTGCGAAGATCCACCTTTGATGTTCCAAGCTCAACATATAGAACAGCAGCAGGGCAACGGCTTCACCGGCCCTGATTGCCTGTGCTGCCGGGACCGGCATGTCAGGAAGGCCCTTGACGCGCAAGGAAGTGATCATCACCAATGCGGTGGTGGCCACAGTGGTAATCATGAACCAGGTGAAGGCTTCCAGTCCAATGAATTCGACGGGGCTCTGGAGGTAGCGCTCCTTGCCGGCCAGGATCCTGAGGTAGCACAGGGAACCGACGGCGATGAGCACCGTGGCACCCGCTCTCGCCAAAGCATGTGCCTGCGCCGTGCCCTTGCCGTTCAGTTGTTGATGCCTGAGGCCGAAAGCCCACAGCGCCAGCGCCATCACCAGGACAGTGATGAGCGTGGCTGTGGCGGCCGCCGTCCCAGATGCGCCGTCTTGCAATTCATGGATCGAGGCGCCGATAACTCCTGCGCCGATCAGCAGCAGGGCCCAACGCACGTGTCCGTAGAGCAGGCGGTAGATTCCCTGTGCGCGGTGGTGGTCGACTGACATCAAGGCGATGGCCACGGCGAATACGGCCAGCGGGCGCCAGTTGTGGTGCTGCAGATCCAGCAGGGCAATCAGTGGCAGGACGGCAATTACCGCGGTTTCCGCCCTGGTTGCGCGGAAGATCCCGAAGAGGCACAGCAGGGCGAAGAGCGGGGCGGCAACATAGCTGAGCGCGAAGGAATGGCGCTCATCAGCAAGGAAGTAGGCTCCGCTCATGGACACCAGGCCTAGCCCCCACAGCACGCAACGCTCGAGGCTTACAAACTGGCGGGCCAGTCCCATGCGCCGTTGATAGGCCGTGGAGTAGGCCAACACAGCGACCGCCTGCAGAGCAAAGGCGTAGGACAGGACCAAGGCAGTTGTTGAGCCGACAAATCCCAGGTAGCTACAGCCCGCCCAGATCATCAGCATGAAGGTCACTCGGGCCGCGAAGAATCGAGTCAATCGCAGATTGCCCAAGAGCCTCATGCTCAGCAAGAGCTGCGCAGTGAGCAGGGCGAAGATCCAGAAGAATTCGCGGCTTCCCAGCGATTCGATCAGCAGCCCGGAGAGGACCACAACGAAGATCGGCAGGAGCTGCGCGGTGCCGAGGATTGCTTGGAAGAAGATGGAGTCCTTGACTCGTTGGCTGTGCACCGCGAGGAGCATCAATACGATGGAGAGAACCACGAGAATGAGCATGTAATTCAGGACCCCGCGCTGCATCGTGGCAGCAGATGCCATGCCGGTGCTGACTAGGATCAGCACAGCGATCCATGAGAGGACTCGGGACTTGAGCTTCACAGTGGCATAGCCGACGGCCAGGGTTCCGATGGCGGAGAAGACCAGCCAGGTGACGGGCCCTGAAATGTCCAGCGTGTTGTACGTGGCGATGGCACTCAGGGGCAGCAGCGCCAGGCCGGTTCCAGCGAAGGCGGCGCCAGCTGGACGCAATGATGGCTTCACCGCGTAGGTAATCAAGCCACCGGCATAGAAGGCGGCGACCAAGATGATGAAGGCGACGACTTTGGCGACCGGCGGCAGGGCAAAGCTCAGGAAGAGCGCACCGGCAGCCACGATCATCAGCGCTGCGACGTACAGGGTGATGTTGATATTGCGCAGTTCGCGTTCGCGCTTGGTCAATACCTTGACGGGCTTGGGCGGCACAACGGGACGGGCCACTGGTGGCAGCGGGTTTCCTGCCTGGGCTGGTCGCTGCTGGGCATAGATTTGCCCGGCGGCCGTCAGGTTCCCGTTGGCAGGCTGGGCTGGGGTGGCGTAGCCCGGCCACTGATGCGGGCCCGATGCCTCGGGCTGCGGCATGGCCGGCTCTTGGGAAACAGCTGGCGACTGCTGTTCTGTTGGCGGCGCTTGAGCTTGCGGTCCGGTACGGCGCAGATATGCAGTGGCGGCTTCATAGCCTTCTTGCCACGCTTCACGCAGTCGTTCCGGGGTCGGCTCAGAACGTTGCCCGGGCTGGTTCCGTCCCATGGAGTGCCCTAAGAAATAGGCGCCGACGATCAGCAGGACAAGGACAACGATCAACCCGGTCATTAGAGCCACTCCCCTAGTGAAATTTCAGTGCGCCTTCCAATTAGACCACCTTATTGAAATACTCACTAGTTCGAGTTGCATGTTAAGTAAAAAAATCCCCCAGCACTGTAATAGTGCTGGGGGAATTCTCAGATCTCTATGGATCTAAATCATCAAGTAATGACTACTTGGTGATCGAGGTGACCTTGCCCGAACCAACGGTGCGGCCGCCTTCGCGAATTGCGAAGCCGAGGCCCTCTTCCATAGCGATTGGCTGGATCAGCTCAACCGACATTTCGGTGTTGTCGCCAGGCATAACCATTTCGGTGCCCTCTGGAAGGGTGATAACGCCGGTAACGTCGGTGGTGCGGAAGTAGAACTGCGGACGGTAGTTCGAGTAGAACGGGTTGTGACGTCCGCCTTCGTCCTTCGACAGGATGTAGACGTTAGCTTCGAAGTTGGTGTGTGGGGTGATGGAGCCTGGGGCTACAACAACCTGGCCACGCTCAACGTCGTCGCGCTTCAGACCGCGAAGCAGCAGACCACAGTTCTCGCCTGCCCATGCTTCGTCGAGCTGCTTGTGGAACATCTCGATACCGGTAACGGTGGTCTTCTGGATTGGGCGGATGCCAACAATCTCAACTTCCGAGTTGATGGCAAGGGTGCCACGCTCGGCGCGACCGGTAACAACGGTACCGCGACCGGTGATGGTGAAGACATCCTCGATAGGCATCAGGAATGGCTTGTCACGGTCACGTACTGGGTCTGGAATGAAGGTGTCAACAGCTTCCATCAGTTCCTCAACAGCTGCAACCCACTTCTCGTCGCCTTCCAGAGCCTTCAGGCCGGAAACGCGAACAACTGGTGCGTCGTCGCCATCGAAGCCCTGGGAGGACAGAAGTTCGCGAACTTCCATCTCCACGAGCTCGAGCAGCTCTTCGTCATCAACCATGTCCGACTTGTTCAGTGCGACCATCAGGGTAGGAACACCAACCTGGCGGGCCAGCAGAACGTGCTCGCGGGTCTGAGCCATTGGACCATCGGTAGCAGCAACCACGAGGATTGCGCCGTCCATCTGAGCAGCACCGGTGATCATGTTCTTGACATAGTCAGCGTGGCCTGGAGCGTCAACGTGTGCGTAGTGACGCTTTTCGGTCTGGTACTCGATGTGCGAGATATTGATGGTAATACCGCGCTGGCGCTCTTCTGGAGCCGAGTCGATGTTAGCGAAGTCGCGCTTTTCGTTCAGGTCTGGGTACTTGTCAGCCAGAACCTTGGAGATAGCTGCGGTCAGAGTGGTCTTACCGTGGTCAACGTGACCGATGGTACCAATGTTGACGTGCGGCTTGTTGCGCTCGAACTTTGCCTTTGCCACAAGTTCCTCCTAGAAACATTTACAGAAGACTTTTTTCGTCTGCGCGGTTCGCAAACGAACTTCAAACAGTCTACTGGGGGCGTTGATAATTTTGGAAATTTCGGTCCTCTGCGGGCCCTGCATGTGATGCAAATCCCTCGTTGGCCGTTTGCGGGGCCGGCCTCAATGGCGTTGAAGCCGGCTCCGCGATCGGCCACTTCCCCACAATGGGGGTCACGGCCAAGTTTTGGTTCCGAGACGGTTACTCGCCGCGGGACTTCTGAACGATCTCGTCGGCAACTGCCTTCGGGACCTCAGAGTAGCTGTCGAAGGTCATCGAGTAAACTGCGCGACCCTGGGTCTTCGAACGCAGGTCACCAATGTAACCAAACATCTCAGACAGTGGAACGCCAGCCTTGATGACCTTGACGCCTGCAGCGTCGGACATCTCGGTGATCGAGCCACGGCGGGAGTTCAGGTCGCCGATAACGTCGCCCATGTACTCTTCCGGGGTACGAACTTCAACGCTCATCAGTGGTTCGAGCAGAACAGGGTTAGCGCGGCGTGCGCCTTCCTTGAATACCTGCGAACCAGCGATCTTGAACGCCATTTCCGAGGAGTCAACATCGTGGTATGCACCATCGATGAGGGTAGCCTTCACACCAACCAGTGGGTAGCCAGCCAGGATGCCGTACTGCATTGCTTCCTGGATACCAGCGTCAACGGATGGGATGTATTCACGAGGCACACGACCACCGGTAACGGCGTTCTTGAACTCGTAGGTTACGCCATCGACAACTTCCAGAGGCTCGAACGAGACCTGGACCTTTGCGAACTGACCCGAACCACCGGTCTGCTTCTTGTGGGTGAAGTCAACCTTCTCCACAGCCTTCTTGATGGTTTCGCGGTATGCAACCTGTGGCTTACCAACGTTTGCTTCCACGCGGAATTCGCGCTTCATGCGGTCAACCAGGATGTCGAGGTGAAGCTCGCCCATGCCGCCGATTTCGGTCTGGCCGGTGTCTTCGTTCAACGAAACGGTGAAGGTTGGATCTTCCGCGGACAGCTTCTGGATAGCGGTCGACAGCTTCTCCTGGTCACCCTTGGTCTTTGGTTCGATAGCCACGAAGATCACTGGATCTGGGAAGCTCATCGACTCAAGAACGATTGGGTTAGCTGGATCGCAAAGGGTATCACCGGTGGTGGTATCCTTCAGGCCGATCACAGCGTAGATGTGACCTGCGTGGATCTCGTCTACCGGATTCTCCTTGTTGGAGTGCATCTGGAAGAGCTTGCCAACGCGTTCCTTCTTCTGCTTGGTGGAGTTCAGCAGCTGAGCGCCGGACTCTACCTTGCCGGAGTAAACGCGGATGAAGTTGAGCTGACCGAAGAATGGGTGAGCAGCAATCTTGAAAGCCAGTGCCGAGAATGGTGCATCCTCGGAAGGCTCGCGGGTGAGCTCGATTTCTTCGTTCTTTGGATCGTGACCGACCATAGCGCCAACATCCAGTGGGGATGGCAGGTATTCAATCACAGCGTCGAGCATTGGCTGCACGCCGCGGTTCTTGAAGGCCGAACCACAGAATACTGGGTAAGCTTCGGAGTTCACGGTCAGCTTGCGGATGCCAGCCTTGAGTTCGTCGATGGTGATTTCTTCACCTTCGAGGTACTTTTCCATGAGCTCTTCGGAAGCCTCGGCAACATCTTCAACCAGCTTGGCGCGGTACTCTTCAGCACGCTCAACCAAGTCGGCAGGGATTTCGCGGGTTTCGTAAGCAGCACCCATGGTGACGTCGCCCTTGGCGTCGCCTTCCCAAACGAATGCCTTCATGCTCAGCAGGTCTACAACGCCGGTGAACTCGGACTCGGAGCCGATTGGCAGCTGCATAACCAGCGGCTTGGCACCCAGGCGCTTGACGATGGTCTCTACGGTGAAGTAGAAGTCGGCGCCCAGCTTGTCCATCTTGTTGACGAAGCAGATACGAGGAACGTCGTACTTGTCAGCCTGGCGCCAAACGGTCTCAGACTGAGGCTCAACGCCTTCCTTGCCATCGAACACGGCAACGGCGCCATCGAGCACGCGAAGCGAGCGCTCCACCTCAACGGTGAAGTCAACGTGGCCTGGGGTATCGATGATGTTGATCTGGTTCTTGTTCCAGAAGCAAGTCACGGCCGCGGAGGTAATGGTGATACCGCGTTCCTTTTCCTGCTCCATCCAGTCGGTGGTCGACGCACCGTCGTGGGTCTCACCGAGCTTGTGGTTCACACCCGTGTAGAAAAGGATGCGCTCAGTAGTAGTGGTCTTACCGGCATCGATGTGGGCCATGATGCCGATATTGCGGACCTTGTTCAGGTCAGTAAGCACGTCCTGTGCCACGTTGTCTCCCTAAAAGGTGAGGCGAGAACTGCTGGGCATCGGTTGATGCCCAGCACGTTCAAGCATTTCTTACCAGCGGTAGTGTGCGAAGGCCTTGTTGGACTCGGCCATCTTGTGAGTGTCTTCGCGACGCTTCACAGCGGCACCCAGACCGTTCGATGCGTCCAGGATCTCGTTCATCAAACGTTCGATCATGGTCTTCTCGCGGCGAGCCTTCGAGTAGCCAACCAACCAGCGCAGAGCCAGTGCAGTTGCACGGCCTGGCTTTACCTCTACAGGAACCTGGTAGGTCGCGCCACCGACACGGCGGGAACGAACCTCAAGGGCTGGGCGGATGTTATCCATAGCCTTCTTGAGAGTCGAAACAGCGTCGGTACCGGACTTTGCAGCGGCACCTTCGAGTGCACCGTAAACAATGCGCTCTGCAGTGGACTTCTTGCCGTCTACGAGAACCTTGTTGATCAGCTGGGTGACCAATGGGGATTCGAAGACTGGATCAGAAACTAGTGGGCGCTTTGGCGCCGGACCCTTACGAGGCATTACTTACCATCCTTCTTTGCACCGTAGCGGGAACGAGCCTGCTTACGATCCTTCACACCCTGGGTATCCAGAGCACCACGTACAATCTTGTAGCGAACACCTGGAAGGTCCTTCACACGACCACCGCGAACGAGCACGATGGAGTGTTCCTGCAGGTTGTGTCCGACACCTGGAATGTAAGCGGTCACTTCGACGCCACCGGCAAGGCGCACACGTGCAACCTTACGCAGAGCCGAGTTTGGCTTCTTTGGGGTGGTGGTGTACACACGGGTGCATACGCCACGGCGCATTGGGTTGCCCTTCAGGGCAGGGGCCTTGGTCTTGACGACCTTAGGCGAGCGGCCCTTGCGGACCAGCTGCTGAATAGTAGGCACTTTCGTGTCCTTCCATTGTCTAAGTTTGTCGGCACCACGTCATAAGCACTTTTGCCTAGTAGAGTTTCGGTGCTTCCTTCGTGGAGCTAGCTGCTTGCTTTACCGCTCAACCAGGATCTAAAAGTCCCTAGGCGTGCGAAAGTGTGGCATTCGTTGCGCAACCTACCCGCAACCCGGACTGTGTCCATTTTGCCACACATAAAACAATTGATTTCAGTCTAGCATGAATCCGCCGACCCACCATCTCCAGTAACCGAAATCACCGTCGCCCCGCTGGTCACGCCCGGCGCGGAACCAGCTTGGCAGTCTCGCATTGGCAGGCTATCGCCGCCAACTGAACGGCAGACGACCCGCAGGTGGCCGGCGTCTGAATCCGAGGTGGCGCCTGCAGGCCAATGGGTCCGAACCACGGATTGAGACTTAATCTCTAGTAGTTTTATCTCCCAGAGGACTTACCTACTAGTTTTCCATTCTTTGACCGTGCCGCTCCCCCGCCATCTCCCGGCACCGGCCGGCGGCCCGGCCACACGGCAACACGGCGGTTAAACGCCCGACGCCTGCCCACACGTTGGTGTGGGCAGGCGTCGGGTCAACTACCTAGCGGTGTTCGTTCCGGTTTAGCGGAAGTCCGAACCGTGGTCGTAGTCGTCCATCGAGATGGCCCGGAATTCAGGCGACAGCCCGCCGTCCAGTGCATCGTCGTACAGACCCGAGGAGAAGGCCGAGGTGCCGGTGAACAAAGTTGCCTTTGCTTCATCGGTTGGCTCAACGTTGACCTGGGTGTAGCGATCCAGACCGGTACCGGCCGGGATCAGCTTACCGATGATCACGTTCTCCTTCAGACCGCGCAGCGGATCTTCCTTGCCTTCCATCGCGGCCTGGGTCAGGACGCGAGTGGTTTCCTGGAAGGAAGCAGCCGACAGCCACGAGTCCGTAGCCAGCGATGCCTTGGTAATACCCATCATCTCGTCACGGCCGGCAGCTGGACGCTTGCCTTCCGAGACAGCCTTGCGGTTCGCAGCGGTGAAGCGGGAACGGTCGGCCAACTCGCCTGGCAGCAAGTCGGTTTCGCCGGACTCGATCACGGTGACGCGACGCAGCATCTGGCGGACGATGACTTCCACGTGCTTATCGTGGATGCCTACACCCTGGGACTGGTACACATCCTGGACTTCGCGGACCAGGAACTTCTGTGCCTCACGTGGGCCGAGGACTCGAAGAACCTGCTTCGGATCCAAGGTACCGGAAGTGAGCTGGGTACCGGCAACGATGTTCTGGCCTTCCTCGACCAACAGGCGAGCACGGCGCAGAACCGGGTAGGCCTGCTTCTCGTCGCCGTTGTCCGGGGTAACCACAACGCGCAGCTGCTTCTCGTCGTCCTCGATCGACACGCGACCGGTGACCTCGGACATCGGAGCCACACCCTTAGGGGTACGGGCTTCGAACAATTCCTGGATACGAGGCAGACCCTGGGTGATATCGTCAGCCGACGCTACACCACCGGTGTGGAAGGTACGCATGGTCAGCTGGGTACCAGGCTCACCGATGGACTGTGCGGCGATAATGCCGACAGCCTCGCCGATGTCCACGGTCTTGCCGCTGGCCAGCGAACGGCCGTAGCACAGTGCACAGGTTCCGACAGCCGAATCACAGGTCAGTACGGAGCGAACGCGGATTTCATCCACGCCTGCGTTGTACAGGGAATCGATCAGAACGTCGCCCACATCGGAACCGGCGGTAGCCAGTACGTTGCCTTCGGCGTCCTTTACGTCGGCGGCGAGCGTACGGGTGTAAGCCGAGTTCTCAACGGTTTCGTGCTTGACGCGGATGCCAGCGGAGTTATCCGCAATGGCAACGGTCAAGCCGCGCTTGGTACCGCAGTCCTCTTCGCGGACGATAACGTCCTGCGAAACGTCAACCAGACGACGGGTCAGGTAACCCGAGTTTGCGGTCTTCAGTGCGGTATCGGCCAGACCCTTACGGGCACCGTGGGTTGCGATGAAGTACTCCAGAACCGACAGGCCTTCACGGTAGGAAGACTTGATCGGGCGAGGAATAATTTCACCCTTAGGGTTGGACACCAGGCCACGGATACCGGCAATCTGACGCAATTGCAGGTAGTTACCACGAGCCTTGGAAGTCACCATTCGGTTAATGGTGTTCAGCTCTTCCATGCCGTTCTTCATGGCCTCGGCAACCTCATCGGTAGCCTTGGTCCAGATGTCGATCAGGTCCTGGCGACGTTCGGTATCTGCAATCAGACCCTTGTCGTAGGAAGCCTGGACCTTGGCGGCACGCTCTTCGTATGGCGCAAGGATTGCGGCCTTGTCCATGTTCGAGGTGATATCCGAGATCGCCACGGTGACGCCCGAACGGGTAGCCCAGTAGAAACCGGCATCCTTCAGGTTATCCAAGGTAGCGGCTGCGATGACCTTCGGGTAGCGCTCTGCCAGATCGTTGACGATCTCCGAGAGTGCATCCTTGCCGGCAACGCGGGCAACCCATGGGTAATCCTCAGGCAGGGTGTCGTTGAACAGCACCTGGCCCAGCGAGGTCTCCAGCAGTGCGTCGGTACCTGGCTCCCAGCCTTCTGGAGCAGGCTGCTCGTCAGAAGGAACGAAGTTCGGCACGCGAACCTTGATCGGAGCGTTCAGGTGCAGCTCGCCACGGTCCTTGGCCATGATGGCCTCGGAGATGGTGGAGAACACGCGACCGGCGCCGACCTCGTGAGCACGCTTGGTGGTCAAGTGGTGCAGGCCGATGATCATATCCTGCGAAGGCAGTGCCACTGGACGGCCATCGGAAGGCTTCAAGATGTTGTGCGAGGACAGCATCAAGATGCGGGCTTCAGCCTGTGCTTCTGGGCTCAGCGGCAGGTGAACTGCCATCTGGTCGCCGTCGAAGTCAGCGTTGAATGCGCCACAAACCAATGGGTGCAGCTGCAGGGCCTTGCCTTCAACCAGCTGTGGTTCGAAGGCCTGGATACCCAAACGGTGCAGGGTTGGTGCACGGTTGAGCAATACCGGGTGCTCGGTGATGATCTCTTCGAGAACGTCCCAAACCTGTGGGCGGTAACGCTCGACCATGCGCTTAGCCGACTTGATGTTCTGTGCGTGGTTGAGGTCAACCAGGCGCTTCATCACGAACGGCTTGAAGAGCTCCAGTGCCATCTGCTTAGGCAGACCGCACTGGTGCAGCTTCAGCTGCGGGCCAACCACGATGACCGAACGGCCCGAGTAGTCAACGCGCTTACCCAGAAGGTTCTGGCGGAAACGACCCTGCTTGCCCTTGAGCATGTCGCTCAGGGACTTCAGCGGACGGTTGCCTGGACCGGTGACCGGACGGCCACGGCGGCCGTTGTCGAACAGCGAGTCAACAGCTTCCTGCATCATGCGCTTTTCGTTGTTCACGATGATCTCAGGTGCACCAAGATCAAGCAGACGCTTCAGGCGGTTGTTGCGGTTGATCACGCGGCGGTACAGGTCGTTCAGGTCCGAGGTGGCGAAACGGCCACCGTCGAGCTGGACCATTGGGCGCAGCTCTGGCGGGATCACTGGAACGGCGTCGAGCACCATGCCCTTTGGCGAGTTGCCATTGGCCAGGAATGCGTTGACGACCTTCAGGCGCTTGAGGGCGCGAGCCTTCTTCTGGCCCTTGCCGTTCTCGATGATGGTCTTCAGCTCTTCAGCTTCAGCAGCCAGGTCGAAGTTCTCCAGGCGCTTCTGGATTGCCTCTGCACCCATGGAGCCCTCGAAGTACAGTCCGTACTTCTCGCGCATGGTGCGGTACAGGCCTTCGTCACCTTCGAGGTCAGCGACCTTCAGGTTCTTGAAGCGCTCCCATACTGCACGCAGGCGCTCGGCCTCGGCCTTGGCGCGCTTGTCGATCTGAAGAACAGTCTTCTCGGCCAGGGTGCGTGCCTTGTTCAGCTCGGCGTTCTTGGCGCCGTCTGCTTCCAGACGCTCCAGCTCTGCTTCCAGGTCGGCTGCAACAGCCTTCTTGTCGGCTTCGGCGTTGGTTGCCAGGTTGCGCAGTTCCAGATCGTGCTGTGCCTGCAGGTTAGGCATTTCAGCGTGGCGACGGTCTTCGTTCACGCTGGTGATCATGTAGGCAGCGAAGTAGATGACCTTTTCGAGGTCCTTCGGAGCCAGATCAAGCAGGTAGCCCAAGCGCGATGGAACGCCCTTGAAGTACCAGATGTGGGTCACTGGAGCAGCAAGCTCGATGTGGCCCATGCGTTCACGACGAACGTTCGCACGGGTCACCTCAACGCCACAACGCTCGCAGATGATGCCCTTGAAGCGCACGCGCTTGTACTTGCCGCAGTAGCATTCCCAGTCCCGGGAAGGGCCGAAGATCTTTTCGCAGAAAAGACCGTCCTTCTCCGGCTTCAGGGTGCGGTAGTTAATGGTTTCCGGCTTCTTGACCTCGCCGTAGCTCCATCCACGGATTTCTTCCGCGGTGGCAAGGTTGATTCGCATGAGGCCGAATGAGGAATCGCTGGACATATGGTCCTTTTCTCTCTTCTGTGGTGTCTGAAGTCGATACGAATGAGGGTTGGATTCTCCGCCGCTGCCTGCAGGATCCTGCAGGCAGGGCGTCGAATTAAACTTCCTCTACGGAGTTCGGCTCCGACCGTGAAAGGTCGATGCCCAGCTCTTCAGCGGCGCGGAACGATTCCTCGTCCGACTCACGCATTTCGATAGTGTTGCCGTCGGTACCCAGTACCTCGACGTTCAAGCACAGCGACTGCATTTCCTTGATGAGCACCTTGAACGATTCTGGAACACCAGGCTCTGGAACGTTCTCGCCCTTGACGATAGCTTCGTAGACCTTCACGCGGCCGTGGATATCATCCGACTTGATGGTCAGGATTTCCTGCAGCGTGTAAGCGGCACCGTAAGCTTCCAGTGCCCAAACTTCCATTTCGCCGAAGCGCTGGCCACCGAACTGGGCCTTACCACCCAGTGGCTGCTGGGTGATCATGGAGTATGGACCGGTGGAACGGGCGTGGATCTTGTCGTCCACCAGGTGGTGGAGCTTCAAGATGTACATGTAGCCAACGGAGATCGGATCTGGCAACGGATCGCCGGAGCGGCCGTCGAACAGCTTCGCCTTGCCGGAGTTGCCAATCAGGCGCACACCGTCACGGGTCTTGTTGGTCGAATCCAGGATGCCGCGGATTTCCTCTTCCGAAGCGCCGTCGAAGACCGGGGTTGCCACGGTGGTGGAACCGGACTCGCGTGGCAGGTTCGGCAGATCGCTGACCCACTCAGGCTCGCCTTCGATCTTCCAGCCCTGCTTGGCAGCCCAACCCAGGTGGATTTCCATAACCTGGCCGACGTTCATACGGCCTGGCACACCCAGTGGGTTCAGGATGACGTCCAGCGGGGTGCCGTCTTCCAGGAATGGCATGTCTTCCAGCGGCATGATGCGCGAGATGACACCCTTGTTACCGTGACGGCCTGCAAGCTTGTCACCGATCGAGATCTTGCGCTTCTGGGCAACGTAGACGCGGACCAGCTGGTTCACACCAGGGGAAAGGTCATCGTCGTTGTCGCGGTCGAAGATGCGAACACCGATCACGGTGCCGGACTCGCCGTGCGGAACCTTCAGGGAAGTATCGCGGACTTCGCGGGACTTCTCGCCGAAGATGGCACGCAGCAGGCGCTCTTCCGGGGTCAGCTCGGTCTCGCCCTTAGGGGTGACACGGCCAACCAGTACGTCGCCGGCTTCAACCTCGGCACCGATGTAGACAATGCCGCGGTCATCAAGCTGGGAAAGGATATCTTCCGAGACATTCGGGATGTCGCGGGTGATTTCCTCGGCACCGAGCTTGGTGTCGCGAGCGTCAACTTCGTGCTCTTCGATGTGGATCGAGGTCAGAACATCGTCGAAGATCATGCGCTGGGAGAGGATGATCGCATCCTCGTAGTTGTAGCCTTCCCAGGACATGAATGCCACGAGCAGGTTCTTGCCCAGGGACAGCTCACCGGAGTCGGTGGACGGGCCGTCGGCGATGATCGACTGGAATTCCAGGCGATCGCCTTCGGACACGCGCACGCGCTGGTTGTAGGCGTTGCCCTGGTTCGAGCGGGCGAACTTCATGATCGGGTACATCGACTCGGTGCCGTCATCGTTCATGACGACGACCAGGTCAGCAGAAACCTCGGTGACCACACCTGGCTTGGAGGCAACGACGGAGTCGCCGGCGTCAACTGCCGCGAACTTCTCCATGCCGGTACCAACCAGCGGGCGCTCGGACTTCAGCAGCGGCACAGCCTGGCGCTGCATGTTGGCGCCCATCAGTGCTCGGTTGGCATCGTCGTGCTCGAGGAACGGAATCAGCGCGGTTGCTACCGAAACCATCTGGCGAGGCGAAACGTCCATGAAGGTCACTTCAGCCGCGTCGACGATAACAGGCTCGCCGCCACCGCCCTTTTCACGAACCAGAACGGTTTCTTCAACGAAGCGGCCGTTCTCGTCCAGAGGCGCGTTGGCCTGTGCGATGTAGTGCTGCAGCTCGTCGTCCGCGGTCAGGTAGTCGACCTCGTTGGAGACGACACCGTTGGACACACGACGGTATGGAGTTTCGATGAAACCGAAGGCGTTGATGCGGCCGTAGGTTGCCAACGAACCGATCAGACCAATGTTCGGGCCTTCGGGAGTTTCAATCGGGCACATACGTCCGTAGTGCGATGGGTGAACGTCTCGAACTTCCATGCCGGCGCGGTCACGGGACAGACCGCCTGGGCCCAGAGCCGACAAGCGGCGCTTGTGGGTCAGGCCGGCCAGCGGGTTGTTCTGGTCCATGAACTGCGAGAGCTGCGAAGTTCCGAAGAACTCCTTGATCGCAGCAACAACCGGGCGGATGTTGATCAGGGTCTGCGGGGTGATTGCCTCGACATCCTGGGTGGTCATGCGCTCGCGCACAACACGCTCCATGCGGGACAGGCCGGTGCGGACCTGGTTCTCGATCAGTTCGCCCACGGCGCGGATGCGACGGTTGCCGAAGTGGTCGATATCATCGATGTTCACTGGGATGTCGACGATCTCGCCCTTGCGGGTGCCCTGAACGGTCTTCTCGCCGGCGTGCAGCGCGACGAGGTAGCGGATCATGGCAACGAGGTCATCGAGTGCCAGCACTGATGCGTTCTCAGCGTTAACCGGAGTCTCGACACCGAGCTTGCGGTTCAGCTTGTAACGTCCGACCTTGGCCAGGTCGTAGCGCTTAGGCTCGAAGTACATATTCTTCAACAGAGCCTGGGCAGCCTCAACCGTTGGAGGCTCGCCTGGACGCAGCTTGCGGTAGATATCCAGCAGTGCTTCGTCTTGATCCTTGATGCTGTCCTTTTCCAAGGTAGCGCGCATCGAATCGTACTGGCCGAACTCGGACAGGATCTGCTCTTCGCTCCAGCCCAGTGCCTTCAGCAGCACGGTGACCGACTGCTTGCGCTTGCGGTCCAGGCGTACGCCGATCTGGTCGCGCTTGTCGATTTCCAGCTCGAACCATGCACCACGCGATGGGATGATTCGTGCCGAGTAGATCGTCTTGTCACTGGTCTTGTCCGGTGCGGACTCGAAGTATGCGCCTGGGGAGCGCACCAGCTGGGATACAACAACACGCTCGGTGCCGTTGATGATGAAGGTGCCCTTTTCGGTCATCAGCGGGAAATCGCCCATGAACACGGTCTGCTGCTTGATTTCGCCGGTTTCATTGTTCATGAATTCGGCCTTGACATACAGCGGTGCCGCGTAGGTGGCGTCGCGGTCCTTGCACTCTGCGATCGAGTACTTGGGATCAGCGAACTCCGGCTCCGAGAAGCTCAAGGACATGGTGTCCTGGAAGTCCTCGATTGGGGAGATTTCCTCGAAGATTTCAGCCAGGCCAGAGGTGTTAGGCACGCTGAAGTCGCCAGCGGCTTCTGCCTTGGCCAGACGCTCTACCCAGTTCTGATTGCCGACGAGGCGGTCAAAGCTCTCGGTCTGCAATGCCAACAGGTTAGGCACTTCAAGTGGTTCGTGAATCTTTGCAAAAGAAAGTCGGCCAGCGTATGCAGCATCGCGAGCCGAACTAGCGGTTTGGTTGTTAGGGTTGCTCGAGGCGACCAAGATGGATCCTTCCAAAGACCGTCAGGTTTCCGAACGCTTACCGTGCTAAGTTACCTGCCATAGGACAGTTCCTCTTTTTGGACCGCACGAACCCACCGCTATATGAAGGCCGCGCGCGCAAACAGTAAGGCGCAAATTTCTACTCTACCGGAGTAATTTGCGGTTGTCGATACTCGGTGCACAAATCCGTGCTATAGTTTTCGCCCTTCAATTCCCAGCCAGGCACAGAGCCCGGGAACTGCGAAAATCCACTGGTTTCCGCCTCCTTGCATGAGGGCTTGCGCAACTCGCATTTCGCCTACTGATCCCGCGGTTTTTCGCATAAATCAGCCTCATCGGGCACAACTTCCGGCTGTTCGCCAAAGCCCCCAAGGTCTGCAAACTTGAAGCTTTATGCGTTTTGTCACATCGCTGATGCCGTCTCATCCAACGGACGTTCGGAGCCCCGCGGACAAGCTTTCACACCACAGTTGAAATTCTTCCTACGCTCCCTCAACCACTGGCACAGGTGTTCTATTCCCTGATGCCGGGATAGCGGCCTGCAGCCGGTCCCCCACCGAACATGCGCCTGGACGTCATGGAATCTTCAAGCCCATATGACTATGCTGGGGCAAACATCGAAGGTCAGGAGATCCAATGAATAAGTTGCAGTCAGATGAAGCATTGACGCGGGTTACCCTCGACGCCTCACGCCGCAATATCCCCATCGAGCTGGTGCCGCGCCAGAAGGTGAACTCCTTGGAGGAAGCAGCCGAAGCACTAGGCATCCAGCCGGCCCATCTGCTCAAGTCCCTGGTGATCAAGAAATCCGATGACACCTTCGTGTTCGCGCTGATTCCCGGCGGCCGCAAACTGGACTGGGCGAAGCTGCGAAGCCAACTGGGCGTGAATAAGCTTTCGCTTCCCGAAAAGGATGTCGCTTGGGATGTCACTCACTACGAAAGCGGTACGATCACTCCCTTCGGCTCGCACACCGTGCTACCGGTGTTCATCGATGCCAGCGTCTTCGATGAGCCGGTTCCGGAGCATATCGGTCTAGGCAGCGGTGATCGGGGACATGGCTTGCTGGTTCGCCCCAACGACCTGGTTACCGGCTTTGATGCCACGATTGCTGATATTTCGGCTCCGGCATAGTTAGCGGCGGACGGCTGAACGCCTTCTTGGCTCCTTCAGCCACGAAGGTCAGCGACTTGATGGTGGCGTTGCGCAGCGGCAATCCCAGCGGCTTCTCGACGAAGCGGGCAACAACGTAGGCCCAGCCAAGCATGACTGCGACCAATCCGAAGAGCAGCACGTACTTATTGATGGTGCCGTGCAGTTCTTCGATGATCCACCATCCCCACAGCTGGTGGAACAGGTAGAGCGGGAACGTCAGCGAACCGGCAACAGCCATCCATTTGGCTTGAATGTGCTTGAGCGGGGTGAGCGTGCAAATGGCCAACAGGGCTACACAGGCGACGGCGAGTACCTGAAAGTGCCAGGCTGGGACGTCGAGTCCGGAGAGGTAGTCAGCGTCGAAGCGCCCCTTGGTTCCAGTGAAGAAGGCTGCGATTGCCGTGTTGAAGATCAGCAGCAGCCAGCGCATGAGCGTGTGGCCGCTTTGGTAGATCTGGTACAGCATCATACCTGCTGCGAAGAGCGCGGCGTACTGTCCGGCGAACCAGTCCTGGACCTCGTCGAGCTGGGTGAAATGCAGGTACAAGCCGATGGCGGGCCATAGCGCGCAGAGCCACATGATGTGCTTGTTCTTGACAAGTCCGATAGCCAAGAGGATAGCCAACAGGATATAGAAGCGCAGTTCCACCCAGAGCGTCCAGTAGACGCCATCAAGATCCTGGATGTTGAAGGCTGACTGCATCATGGTCAGGTTGGGCAGGATGTCGCTGGCGGTTCGTCCGTCGTTGCCTGCTGGCCAGATTTTCAGTGACAATACTGCGGCGGCGATGACCGCCACCCAGTAGGCGGGATACAATCGCCCGACTCGTGACCCGATGAAGCCTATGACGTTCTTGCCTTGCAGGGACATCAGGATGACGAAGCCCGAGATCAGGAAGAAGAGCTGGACGCCCAGCTGTCCGTAGCGGGTGAATTCAGAGAGTACCGGCCAGAATTCCGGGGCCTTAGTCCCCCAGTGTTCGTGCCCCCAGGCCGTGTAGTGGTAGAACACCACTATCAGGGCAGCGGTGAAACGCAGTGCGTCTAGTAGACCAAGTCTCGGCGCAGGTGCGTGGGTCCGTGGAGCTAGAGAATTCGACACGTAAATAGCGTATGCAATGAACTTGAATAAACGCTGTTAATAGAAACGTTATAAAACAATTCTGATGAAAGTGCCAGTTAACGGCTAAGGGGCCCACAGGCTTTCGCCTGTGGACCCCTTAGCAATAAGTTGCGAGTGACCGCGGAACTTACTTAACGGTGACGGTAGCGCCGGCAGCTTCCAGAGCTTCCTTAGCCTTCTCGGCAGCGTCCTTTGCAACACCCTCAAGCAGAGCCTTTGGAGCGCCGTCAACGAGCTCCTTAGCTTCCTTCAGGCCCAGGGAAGTGATTGCGCGAACTTCCTTGATCACTGCGATCTTCTTGTCGCCAGCCGACTCGAGGATAACGTCGAATTCGGTCTTCTCTTCTGCAGCAGCTTCGCCGCCAGCAGCAGGACCGGCAACTGCAACAGCAGCAGCGGTTACGTCGAAGGTCTCTTCGAATTCCTTAACGAACTCGGAAAGCTCGATGATGGTCATTTCCTTGAATGCGGAAAGCAGCTCTTCGTTGCTGAGCTTCGCCATGGTCGGCGTCCTTTCGGTTTTGGCCCGAAGGCCTAATGAATTTGGGATTACGTTGCGAGAGATCGCGAAAGCCTAGGCTTCTGCCGGAGCTTCCTCGGCAGCAGCGCCACCGTTCTCTTCGAGCTTTGCACGCAGTGCTTCGACGACGCGAGCAGCAGCGGAGGCCGGAGCCTGCAGTACTGCAGCAACGCGAGCGAGCTGGGTTTCGCGGGATTCCAGTGCGGCCAGTGCAGCGATGCCGCTCTGGTCCAGCGCCTTGCCTTCGAACCAGCCGGTCTTGATGACCAGCTTCTCGT
The DNA here is from genome assembly GCF_012221945.1 of Glutamicibacter mishrai. Taxonomy (NCBI): domain Bacteria; kingdom Bacillati; phylum Actinomycetota; class Actinomycetes; order Micrococcales; family Micrococcaceae; genus Glutamicibacter; species Glutamicibacter mishrai. Next base: position 654,694 of record NZ_CP032549.1, read on the forward strand.
TGGTCTTGGCGAATTCCGTGAGGCTCTTAGCAGCAGCAACAGCGTCGCCCTTTACGAAGGCGATTGCAGTTGGGCCGGAAAGCTGCTCATCGAATGCATCGATGCCAGCGTTCTTAGCTGCGATTGCGGTCAAGGTGTTCTTTACAACTGCGTACTTGGTCTCCTGACCAAGCGAGCGGCGCAGATCCTTGAGCTGTGCAACGGTAAGCCCACGGTATTCGGTCAAGACAGCCGCGGTTGATTCGTTGAAGTCCGCAGTGATTTCTTCAATCGCTGCAGTCTTGCTCGGGGTTGCCATAACACTCCTTCCGGGGATTTGTTCGGTACCGTTTCAAAACCGGCGAGGCCATAAAAATAGCCCCGCGCAGGAGCACAGGGCAGTTCAACTCATTCAAGTTAAAGCAAATCTATGTAACCTGCGTTGGTTGTCCTTGCGGACCTTTAGGAACATTTGGAAACCAAATGTTCAACCGACGGTCTTCGGTATTTCTAGTCTAAGCCAGATCATCTCAGCACAGCAAATCGTAGCAGCGCCCAGGGCGCATGATTCTGATCACTGGGAAAAGTTTGAGGTGACGGGACTTAATTGCCGGCGCTTGGGGAACGCGGGCAATAAGTCCCGCCGGGCCTAGAAGCTTGGGGAACTTCTAAACCTCACCGGTGCATGGCCTTGGGGGATCCATGCACAAGTGGCCGAAATACTCGGCAGTCACAGCCTATCACCGGCAATTATGGTTTCCTACCCACACGCGACTTTCGCAGGAATCATTGAGCATTGCTGGTTAAAGATCGAGGGAGCATGCCGCGATGCGGCATGCTCCCTCAATGAGTCAAGCTACTAAGCTTAGGCCTCGACGCGGGTTACGTTCGGGTCAACAGGGATGCCTGGACCGAAGGTGGTTGCGAGGGTAGCCTTCGAGATGTAGCGGCCCTTCGAAGCCGAAGGCTTCAGGCGCAGTACCTCTTCGAGAGCTGCAGCGTAGTTCTCGGCCAGCTGCTTGGCATCGAACGAAACCTTGCCAATGATGAAGTGCAGGTTCGAGTGCTTGTCGACGCGGAAGTCGATCTTGCCGCCCTTGATGTCGTTAACAGCCTTGGCAACATCCATGGTCACGGTGCCGGTCTTAGGGTTTGGCATCAGGTTACGTGGACCCAGTACCTTACCCAAGCGGCCAACCTTGCCCATCAGGTCAGGGGTTGCAACTGCTGCGTCGAAGTCGGTCCAGCCGCCCTGGATCTTTTCGATCAGGTCGTCCGAGCCAACGAAGTCGGCGCCAGCTTCGCGAGCTGCTTCTGCCTTGTCACCGTTAGCGAAAACTACCACGCGGGCGGTCTTACCGGTGCCGTGCGGAAGGTTGACGGTACCGCGAACCATCTGGTCTGCCTTGCGTGGGTCAACACCCAAGCGGAAAGCAACCTCAACGGTCGAGTTGGTCTTCTCGCCTGCGGTCTCCTTAGCCAGGGCGATTGCCTCGACTGGAGTGTAGACGTTGTTGTCGGCATCGATCTTAGCCGCGGCGGCTACGTATGCTTTGCTGCGCTTTGCCATCTGCGTTATCTCCTTATGCAGTCGTGGTCATATGGACCGCGCGCGGTCCTGCCACGGGCGAATCGATCAGGTGATCGCCTCGCCTTAGATTAAATTCTGAAGTGCTATCCAACAGGTGAACAGCGGAAGGCGGAATTAGCCTTCTACGGTGACACCCATGGAGCGAGCGGTACCGGCGATGATCTTAGCTGCAGCAGCCAGATCGTTAGCGTTGAGGTCAGCCATCTTAGCGGTGGCGATTTCCTCAACCTGAGCCTGGGTCAGGTTAGCAACCTTCAGGGACTGAGGGGTGCCGGAACCCTTTGCAACGCCAGCAGCCTTCTTGATCAGCTCAGCTGCAGGAGGGGTCTTGGTGATGAAAGTGAACGAACGGTCTTCGTATACGGTGATCTCAACTGGAATCACGTTACCGCGCTGCGACTCGGTCGCTGCGTTGTAAGCCTTGCAGAATTCCATGATGTTGACGCCGTGCTGACCAAGGGCTGGACCGATTGGAGGAGCTGGGTTAGCAGCACCTGCCTGGATCTGCAGCTTGATGAGTCCGGTGACCTTTTTCTTTGGGGCCATGTCGGGTCCTTCTACTCTTGCGGTTCCCGCAGCACAGGAGCGTGGTACGGGGATCTGGCTATCGTGGCGCGACAGCCAAACGCGCCCTCACATCGATAAGCGACCGATATGGGGCACGAAGACTTAATACTACTGGATCTTGGTGACCTGGTTGAAGTTCAGGGTCACTGGGGTTTCGCGTTCGAAGATCGAAACCAGTACGACCAGTTGAGCTGCTTCCAGCTTGATTTCCGAGATCGTGGCCGGCATGGTCTCGAATGGACCATCGTTGACGATGACCGATTCTCCAACTTCAAAGTCCACGGTGACCTCGGTAATTGGAGCACGGCCTGGCTTCGATGCCGATGGCTGCTCTACTGGGTCAACGACGGTGTGCTCCAGCATGGAGAACACTTCATCAAGGTTCAGCGGGTTTGGATCGTGGGCGTTTCCAACGAATCCGGTGACGCCTGGAGTGTGTCGAACAACACCCCACGAAGCGTCGGTGAGCTCCATGCGAACCAGTACGTAGCCTGGGATGCGCACGCGGCGGACGATCTTGCGCTGGGTGTTCTTGACCTCAACGACTTCTTCCATCGGCACCTGGATGTCGTAGATGAAATCTTCCATATCCTGGGTCTGGATACGGGTTTCGAGGTTCACCTTTACGCGGTTCTCGTAGCCGGCGTAGGTGTGGATCACGAACCAGTCACCTGGAAGGCGGCGCAGCTTCGAGCGGAATTCTTCCTTGAGGCGAGCTACCTTGTCTTCGCCAGCTTCCTCGACTTCGGTTTCTTCAACCTCGGCGTCGGCGTCGGCTTCAGCAACCTGAGCGTCTTCAGCATCTGCGGCTGGGGCTTCGGTCGAGTCGATATCAACCTCAGCGGCTGCATCTACCTGATCGCTGTCGGCTTCAACGAACTCGTTTTCGACCTCGTCATTAATCTGCGGTTCGAGTTCCTTGTCGGACACTGCAGCTCCTGCTTTCTTTGACTGAATGACACTGAAATTGCCTCGGAGCGATTATACCTCCGAGGCAACTAAACTTACTGTTCTACCTGTTTGGTGAACAGGAGGATCGAACCCTGCCCGAAGACGAAGTCCAGGGCCGTCACGATCAGCATCACCACGACGACGAAACCGACAACCACCAAGAAGTAATTGAGCAGTTCGCTGCGGGTCGGGGTGACTACCTTCTTAAGTTCCGCGATTACCTGACGGAAAAACAGCATGATTTGGGCAAAAAAGCCCTTCTTCTGCTTACCCTTACCAGAGTCAAGAGCAGATTCGGTCACGTTCTTCCTCGTTTCAATTTTTTTGGCCAGTTGAAACAATCACGGTGCGTCGTAGCCTGACCGACCACAACACACCGTGACGTGAGATAATTCGCTGAGCGATAAATCGCTACTGCGCAGGGCAGACAGGACTCGAACCTGCAACCTGCGGTTTTGGAGACCGCTGCGCTACCAATTGCGCCACTACCCTTCGGAGCTTTTCTCAGCTCCCACCTAGAACATCTTAGCGGATGAAAGCTCTTGGCTTCTTCCGTGTCGATGTCTCGGCAACGAGAAATAACTTTACGCAACGAAATCGCAATTGTCGAACTGACAACCCAAGGTGTGGCGCAGAACGCATGGATCCGCCAGCGCCTAGGCGCGAAAATGTCATTTTCCCTCATGCTCGATTGTTCTGGAGAACAGGGAACTAAACTGGAACCAACAGCTGTCCCCATAGACTTCAGGACGAATTCTCACATGTCTCGAATATCTCGCCGCATCGGCGCAATCTCCGAATCCGCGACCCTCGCAGTCGACGCCAAGGCCAAGGCTCTGAAAGCCGCTGGGCGCCCAGTCATCGGGTTCGGTGCCGGTGAGCCTGACTTCCCAACGCCTGACTACATCGTCGAAGCCGCGCTGAAAGCCGCAGCCGACCCGAAGAACCACCGCTACTCCCCTGCTGCTGGCCTTCCAGAGCTGCGTGAAGCCATTGCCGCAAAGACCTTGCGCGATTCAGGCTACGAGATCTCTGCATCCCAGGTCCTGGTGACCAACGGCGGCAAGCAGGCCGTGTACAACACCTTCGCCACCCTGCTGGATCCAGGAGACGAAGTCATCGTCCCGGCTCCATATTGGACCACCTACCCTGAAGCCATCCAGCTCGCCGGCGGCAAGCCGGTTTCGATCTTCGCCGGCCCGGAACAGGGCTACAAGGTCACCGTGGAGCAGCTCGAATCCGTGCTGACCGAACGCACCAAGGTGCTGCTGTTCGTTTCGCCATCTAACCCTACCGGCGCTGTGTACTCGCCAGAGCAGGTCCGAGAAATCGGCCAGTGGGCTGCCTCCAAGGGCCTGTGGGTTGTCACCGACGAAATCTACGAGCACCTGACCTACGGGGATGCCAGCTTCAGCTCCATCGCCACACTCGCGCCAGAACTTGAAGACCGCGTGGTTGTGCTCAACGGCGTCGCCAAGACCTACGCCATGACCGGTTGGCGCGTGGGATGGATGGCCGGTCCAGCCGATGTCATCAAGGCCGCCACCAACCTGCAGTCGCACGCAACCTCGAACGTTGCCAACGTTTCGCAGCGTGCTGCCCTGGCCGCCGTCGCCGGCCCGCTGGATGCTGTCAACGAAATGAAGACCGCATTCAACCGCCGCCGCCTGGCAATCGTCGAGGGCCTGAACGCCATTGACGGCCTGCACTGTCCTACCCCCGAAGGCGCGTTCTACGCCTACTCGGATGTCCGTGGCCTGCTCGGCCGCGAAATCCGCGGCGTCGTGAACAACACCAGCGCCGAACTGGCAGCCTTCATCCTCGAGCAGGCTGAGGTCGCCGTGGTCCCAGGCGAGGCCTTCGGACCCTCGGGCTTTATCCGTATGTCCTACGCATTGGGCGATGCGGACCTCGCCGAAGGTGTGGAGCGCATTCAGAAGCTGCTCGGCGAAGCCAAGTAAGCGCCAATCCAAAGCACCAACGGCGTCCCAAGAAATTTCTTGGGACGCCGTTGGTGCTTTAACGCTCGGATTTATCTAGAGGATCTTGCGGTCAACAGCCCACCGGGTGAGCTCATGGCGGTTCGAGAGCTGCAACTTGCGCAAGACATTCGATACGTGGGACTCCACGGTTTTCACCGAGATGAACAATTCCGTGGCCACTTCCTTATAGCTGTAGCCTCGGGCGATCAGGCGCATCACCTGCAGTTCGCGGTCCGAGAGCAGATCCAGCTCTTCATCGATGTCTGAAACCGCGGTGCTGCTGCCAAAAGCGTCCAGCACGAATCCGGCCAGGCGTGGCGAAAAGACCGCGTCGCCGGCAGCCACGCGACGCACGGCATCGGAGATTTCCTCGCCGGAAATGCTCTTGGTGACGTACCCGCGGGCTCCGGCGCGAATCACCGTGACCACGTCTTGAGCCGCATCGGAAACGCTGAGCGCCAGGAACTTGGTTGATCCCAGAAGCTGCGCGCAGTTCTTCAGCACTTCAGCGCCTCCCCCGGCACGGCCGCCGGGCAGGTGAACGTCCAGCAACACCACGTCGGGTTTCGTTTCGGTGATCACGGCGATGGCTTCTTCCACGGTTCCGGCTTCGCCCACGATGTGCATGTCGCTCGCCAGGTCAGCCTTGAGGCCAGAACGAAAGATCGCGTGATCGTCAACGAGGACTACACGATAGCTTTGGGCGGTATTTTCGGTACTCATGATTGCGGTTCTTCCTGCGTAGTATTTCGAGGCATGCTCAGTTGAATCTCGGTGCCAGTCTCGCTGCTGCGGATCTCGGCCGAACCGCCAGCACGCTGCATGCGTCCGATGATCGACTCGCGCACGCCGTGCCGGTCTTCGGGGATGGCGCCAAGCTCGAAGCCCTCGCCGCGGTCGCGGACAAAAACCTCCACCGCGTGCTCGGTGCATTCGATATATACGGAAATCTTGCCCGGCGCGTGTTTGGCCGCATTCATCATCGCTTCCCTGGAGGCCGCCACCAAGGCCTGTTGCCCTTCAAAGCCCTGCGCGTTGCCGACAGCGATGACCTCGACATCGCGCAGCAGCAACTGCTCGATGTCACTGGCTTCGTGCTGCACTTCCACCACGACGTCCTCGTCATCAAGATCCTGATTGCCATAGAGCCACTGGCGCAGTTCGCGTTCCTGGATTCTGGCCAGGGTGCGCACCGCGGCCGGGTCATCGCTTCGCTTCTGGATCACGGCCAAGGTCTGCAGCACCGAGTCGTGCAGGTGCGCGGCGAACTCCGCGCGTTGCGCCGCGGCCTGCCGGGAGCTTCGTTCGGCGAGGAAGTCCCGCCACAGCCTGGTCCCCCACGGCAAGAGGACCACTACGGCGCCAACCAGTATGGCCAGGGCCGCCCACATGCCACCGAGCAGGTCGGCCACGCCAACAGATCCGCTCAGGATGGTCAACAGGCCGCCGATGACGAGCAGCAGGCCCAGGCCCAGGCGGATCAGCAGTGGAGCAGATTTTTTTCGGCCCGCTCCGGTGACCTGTTCATCCAGCTGCAGCCAGGCCAGGAGGATACCGGCGATGATTCCCAGGGATGGCCAGATCAGATCCCAGCGGATATTCCATCCCGCCCATTGGCCTAACGCCAGGACTGCCAGCACCAGAAGCCCGGCGCCAATGAGCATTTCGCGCCAGGATGAGTTCTTTTCCCATCCTTCCCTGGTGCGCATGAATCCTTGCTGGACCCGGTTCATCTCTTCGGCCAGGCTGCGGGTTCTGGTCCCCCATGACCTGGCCTCATCGGCTTGGGCTTCCTCCGCGCTTGGCACGAACACCCATAGCCAGGCGTAGAGCAGGATGCCAACCCCGCCCAGCGCAGTGAGGGCGATGAATCCCAGGCGCACGTAGTTCAGCGGAATTCCCAGATGCGCTGCCAGTCCCCCGCTGACGCCAGCGATCATGCGCTGCTCGCTGCGCACCAAGAGGCTTCGTTCCGGACTTTCCATAGTTCTAAGTCAAGCACGTTATGCCCGTTTTTTGGTGGTTGATCACCACATCTAGGGGCACCCCTAGGGGAAGTTCAGGGTATCCCCTCATAGCGGTGATCCAGTGGATCACGAGAACATGGAGCTATGAACAATTCAGGGTCCGAGCGTCGAGGCTTTTTCAGCCAGCTGAGCAAATCGCCATTCATCCGCCAGGAGTCGCGGTGGCTGGGAGGTGTTGCTGCCGGAGTCGCCGATTACTTCAAGATCGATGTGATTCTGGCGCGCGGCATTATCGTCGTGCTCAGCTTCCTCGGCGGCCTGGGGCTAATCCTCTATGGAGTGGCCTGGGCGCTGCTGCCCGACCAGCAGGGCCGCATCCACCTGGAACGAGCGATCAATAAGGAGTGGACCAGCGGCATGACCGGTTCGGTGGTGTTCGTGGTTCTGGGAATCTTCCCGGCACAATGGATCCTCGATTCAGTCGCACCGGTGTTGTGGCCAATAGCCATCGTCGCCGCGGTGCTGTTCATCATCTTCAGCCGGAAGAATACGAAATTCGACAGGCCCCGTCCTGCAAAGCCAGCGAAGACACAATCCCAGCCGTCTTCCACGGCCCACACCACGGCTATGGAAAAGCCTTGGCGCAAGGATGGGTTCACCTTTAGCAGCAGCGCACCATCGGGTGCCGAACCCGCCACAAAAAGCATGAAAGATCAGGAGGACACCATGGCTTCGGATATCCCGGATCCAAAACCACACTCCGGTGGTTACGAGTATGCGTATTCGCCTGATCCCAAGTACACCCGCTCCTACTCCCAGGAATATTTCCACACGAAGGCTGCCCGCAAAGCGCAGGCAGCGCCTCCAATCCCGTCCTGGGTTGCCACAACCGTGGTCGGGTTGAGCATCCTGGTGATCGCCGCGGTGCTTTGCGCCGATTACCTGCACATTGTCGATTTGCCGGGTTCGGGCTGGGGCATCGCCCTGGCGGCAGGCCTGATGGTCACCGGCCTCGCCATTGTGCTGGCTTCCTTGGTGCGGCGCACCAGCGGCGGGCTCTTGGGCCTGGGCATTCCCCTGTTGGTCATGACCTTGGTCTTCTCGGGCTCTTCCTTTGGCACCGAGGACCGCCAGGCGGTTCGTTCCGAGCCCGGCGGCAACGAGTACAGTGCTGTGTTCAGCCGCTCCACGATTGACCTGACCTACCTGGATTCCATCACCACACCGACTACGGTGGAAGTTGATTCTTTGTTCTCCCGGCTGGACTTGAAGCTCCCGGCCAACGTCCCGGTGAAGGTGACCTCGGACGGAGTCTTCAACTCGCAGATGGATCTTGAACTTCCGCAGGATCAACGCCAGCTGCCTGATGACGCACCGTTGCTGACGGTTGAAGTCGACGGATTATTCTCCTCCTTCGGCACCGAAGTTGCCACCACCGCCACGCCCACCGTCGTCACCCCGGAATTCTAAGGACTGAGCAACATGAACAATGATTCTGCGCGAACCACAAAGTTCCCTACCGGGACCCTGGTCTTCGGCCTGATCCTGATTGTGGTGTCGTTAGCGACCCTGAGCCGCACGTTCTTCCACTGGAGCTTTGACATGCCGCTGCTCTTGATCATCGTGGTCGCCTTTGCCGGCGTCGCCATGATCATCTCGGGACTCTCGGCAGCTGGCAAGCGCCGCCAACGCGAGTCGGAGATTCCAGCACCCACCGACCCCAACCTCTAGCTTTTTCGAACCCAACTGCTTCAAGGAGATCCACCATGGACAAGTTCTTCAATTCCCTTCGTTCGATGCCACTTCGCCGCGGCCCTTCCCGCATGGCTGGCGGTGTCGCCGGCGGCATAGCTGACAAGTTCGGCTGGGACGTCACCGTCGTGCGAATCGCGCTGCTATTGTCCTTCCTCCTGCCGGTCTTCGGCATCGGCGCCTACATTGTTGCGTGGCTGCTGATCCCGGCCCAGGACAACAGCATCATTTTGCAGAACTGGCTGCGAAAGTTCTAGACCCCAAGATTTCCGCAATGTTTCGCGGAATTCACGACAATAGCTCACGACACAGGGCGAGATGCGGTCACTTCGGTGACGTGCAACTCGCCCTTGTGGCTTTAAGCACGTAGACTGTCATGCAGAATTGATGCTCAATGGCGCGCGGAAATTAATTGACATCCGAATGGAAGACTTTGTTGCCCTAGTGCCGTTGCCATGTGACGACGCCGACCTGCAGCACGAAGCTTTCCAAGTTTACGAAGCGAGGCCCAATGCGCGTTGGAATCATGACCTCGGGCGGAGACTGCCCAGGCCTGAATGCCGTCATCCGAGGAGCCGTTCTGAACGGCATCAAGAGCTACGACTATGAGTTCGTTGGCTTCCGCGATGGCTGGCGCGGCGTCAAGGAGGGCGACTTCTTCGACCTGCCGCGTACCGCGGTCCGAGGCATTGCCAAGCAGGGTGGAACCATCCTGGGCACCTCGCGCACCAACGCTTTCGAAGGCGAGTTGGGCGGCGCGGAAAACATCTCCCGCGTGCTCAAGGACAACAACATCGATGCCCTGATCGCCATCGGCGGCGAAGGCACCCTGGCCGGTGCCCAGCGCTTGTGCGCCGAGGGCCTGCCGATTGTCGGCGTTCCCAAGACCATCGACAACGACTTGGATGCCACCGACTACACCTTCGGTTTTGATACCGCCAACCAGATCGCTGTCGAGGCCATCGACCGCCTGCGCACCACCGGCGACTCGCACCACCGCTGCATGGTCGCTGAAGTCATGGGCCGCCACGTTGGCTGGATCGCCATGCACGCCGGTATGGCCTCAGGCGCCCACGCCATTTTGATTCCAGAGGTCTCGACCCCAATGGAACAGATCTGCGAGTGGGTGTCCGAAGCCCATGAACGCGGCCGCGCTCCGTTGGTGGTTGTCGCTGAGGGCTTTGTTCCCGAAGGCATGGAAGAAGCGTTCTCGGTACGCGGCGTGGATACCTTTGGCCGCGCGCGTCTGGGTGGCATTGGCGAAATGCTGGCCCCGGTCATTGAAGAGCGCACCGGCATCGAGACCCGCGCTACGGTGCTTGGACACATCCAGCGCGGTGGCGTTCCTACCGCGTTCGACCGCGTGCTGGCCACCCGTCTGGGCATGGCGGCTACCAATTCGGTGAACGAAAATGCGTGGGGCACCATGGTCGCACTGCACGGAACCAAGGTTCTGCGTGTGCCGTTGCGAGCCGCATTGAACAACCTCAAGCGCGTGCCAATGGACCGCTACGAGGAAGCTGCGATCCTCTTCGGATAATTCCGGACGCTTAAACGGATGGCACGAGAATGTTGATCATTCTCGTGCCATCCGTTTATTCAGTTAAAGCAGCTTGGAAAGCCTAGTTGTTCCTAGTCCTGCGGCGGGGTGCGCAGGAAGCCGGTGAAGCGTCCTGCCACCTGGCCGGCGTCAGGAGCCACAATGACATCCTGGGACGCCGGGTAGCTGGTTTCGCCATCAACAACGCTCAGCACGGATTCTGGATCCACGTTGCGCTTGATCACGGCCAAGGCAATCGGCCCTGCCTCATAGTGCAAGGTTGCCGAGGTAACTCGCCCTACGGTCCGCTCGCCCAGCTTGACCTCGGCGCCGGTGGACGGGAGAGTGTGCATCGAACCGTCGAGGTCCAGGAATACGACGCGGCGCGGAGGGTGCCCGACGTTGTGCACCCGGGCAACCGTTTCCTGTCCCTTGTAGCAGCCCTTTTCCAGATGCACTGCGGTGCGCAGCCAGTCCAGTTCATGCGGAATGGTCTTCTCATCGATCTCGGCACCGAAACGCGGCTCCCAAGCGGCGATGCGCAAGGCCTCGACCGCCATCATGCCAGCCAATTCTTCATTGGCCACGGCTGCTTCCAGCTCGTCGATGGCCACCACATGCAAAAGCCACGGACGGTCCTTGCCTGGGTGGTCTTCGCGGGAATAGGCCCATCCGCCCGGAGCAACACCTGGCCATGGATCAATCCACGTCAGCGCTCCGGCGCTTGGAATGGGGCGGGTGGCAGCTAGCACGCCATGGGTCTGCGAGAGGTTGTTGATCTCAACGCGCAACATGAAACGCATCGAGTTCAGGAACTGCTCCAGGGCTTCGCCTGCGCCGGGCTCGACAATGAGAACCAGGCGGTCCTGGTCAACCAGAACCTTCATCTCGTGCTCAACGCGGCCCTGCACCGAGAGCAGCAGCGTCTGCGTGCACTGGCCTGGCTGCAGGGTATTAATGCGCTGGGTGCTCAGGGTGTCGAGCCAGCTTTGGCGGTCCGCGCCGCGGATCTCCAGCACATCAAAGTGGCTCAGGTCGGCAATCGCTTGGCCTTCTGCCAGCTTGCGTGCTTCACGGGTGGGGGCACCGTAGTGCGCAGCTACGCCGGCATCTACGCCGCCCGCTTCCACTGCGCCTTCGCGCTGCAGAAGCACCGACTGGTATCCAGTGCTCATGATCAGTTCACCGAGTCTTCTGCGGCAACGCGCTTGAGCGCAGCCGAGGCGTGGGCCTTCAGGTCCAGGTTTCCTTCGGAGACATCCCAACGCCAGAACAGCTCGCCGTTGACCAATCCGTAGATGCGGGTCGAGGAAGCGTAGGCCTTGGCATTCTTGCTGCGCAGCAGGCCTTCGGTGGCCAACTGGATGCGTGGTCCATCGATCAAGCCGTAGTACAGCTCGGAGATGCCACCTGGCTGCACGATGTGGGCCTGGATCTTGAAGCCTTCATCGGTGTGAAGCTTCTGCACGTCATCGGCTGAACGCAAGACCGGGAAAATGTCGCCGGGGGTCATGCCTGGGCCGGCGTCAGCGTCCTGCTGCTGGCGGTCCAGGGACCAGAAACCGTTTTCAACGGCAAGAATCCGCAGCTTGGTTCCGTCGGCTTCAGTGAGCCACGCTTCGCTGCGGTATTCGAGATATGGGCCGCCAACGTCACGGAAGGTGACTTGCTGCCAAAAGTACTCGTCCTCGGCTTCGCCTTCGCCAAGCCGGCCAGCACCTTCCCAAGTGCCGATGAGCCATGCGAAAGGTACTAGTTCCGGGGTGAGGTCCGTAGGGAGATCAAATGCCATGGACTACTCGCTCCTAATTCGTCAGTGGTGAAATGAAAAACAGCGCACACGTTATTGTGTGCGCTGCTTTTACTTCTGACCCTGGAAGAGGCGCTTTACTACCAAGCCTGCGAAACCCGCCATGCCTAGACCGGCGATCACGACAAGTGCCTGGAAGAAAATTTCAAGTGCAAGATAATTTTCATTCATGGCTTCATCTTAGCGCGATCAGAAGCATAACTTCGACACGCGTGACGTAGCCCGCACCATATTGCGTTAAATGAACGCCAGAACCTCCATGGCGTACCAGCTGGCGGCACCGCTGAGCAGGATGATTCCGCAGGATAGGCCGAGGATGCCACTGAGATTGCGTACGCTGCGGCTGGCCAAGGCCAGTGCGCGCAATGAACCTACCAGCAGGCCCGTGAGCAGGCCCATGACGGCACCTTGGAACCAGAGGATGTCAACCGGCAAGGCGCTGGCGGCAGCACCCAGGGCGGCGGCAACCAGCGGGGCAAGGATCATGGTGATCCGATTCGGCAGCCTGTTGACCACGACCGCTCCGGCGCCGAGCAGCGAAATGACCGTGACAACCGTCAGTCCATAGCCGTAGCCCACTTGGGCGCTAGCGGCCCAGGCAGAGCCCAGGACGGCCAGCACCATGCCGGTCACGCCAGACACGACGCCGGCCAGGCGGCCTTCGGCTTCAGCGCCTCGCAGCACCTGGCTGATGAACACCAGCAGCACGCCGACGGCGATGGCCTCGACGCTATGTGACATCACCGAGGCACCGGGCATGAAAATTGTTGCAGCGGTGGCGGCCAGCGAGCACAAGGCCAGAATAATGGTGATAGGCCATGGCGCATCTGAGCGGACCATCCGTGGCCAGGCGTAGGCAAAAACCAGCTGTAATATTGCGGTGACCACGCCCATGGGCCATGTCAGTGACGACAGGCTGGCAGCCCCGGTCAATAGGCCGACTGCGACGAGTCCGCACAATAGAACTTTGATTCTCAATCTATGCTTCCTGACGGTAATGTGTCTGCATCTGCGTGTTCACATGCATGATTCGAAGGATTCATTCCTTATACTGTGACACGTAAAGATGATTTATTCGCAACCAATTGGCAGGAGGACGAGCTATTGGCCCACCTACTGCTACTTAGCAATCATGCCGAGAATGCGGCCGAAGTTCTTCCGGCACTCGAATTACTACTGCATGAAATTTCTTTCCTCCCGGCTAGCACCGAATCGCTGAGCCAAGTTCCAGAATGTGACGCCGTCATCCTCGATGCGCGCACCGATCTGATTCCAGCCCGTTCGCTGGCACAGATCCTTCACGCGAATCTGAACTTGCCGCTTCTGCTGGTCGTCAGCGAGGGCGCTTTGGGAATCTTGAATTCCGAATGGCATGCAGCCGACTTCTTGTTGCCCTCCGCAATTCCGGCAGAACTCGATGCACGAATCCGCCTGATGCTAGCAAGCATCCCGGATGCCGCACCGGCTCCGGAACCAGCTGAAAACACTTCAGGACTGCGCATCGATGAGCTGAGCTACACCGCTCGCATTGATAACCGCATGCTGGATCTTACGTACAAGGAATTCGAGCTGTTGAAGTACCTGGCCCAGTTCCCTGGCCGGGTCTTCACTCGTGAGCAGCTGCTGCACGAAGTCTGGGGCTACGACTACTACGGTGGCACCCGGACCGTCGACGTTCACGTCCGTCGCCTGCGCGCCAAACTGGGCACTGATCACGAACAACTCATTGGAACAGTGCGTAACGTAGGTTATCGCTTCCACACCGAAGCATAACTTTCAGCTATTTTGTGGCGAGTTCATTCATTCACCCACTATCGTGAAAGACATGAGTGAACTGCCACAGACCACAGTATCCATTCAACACGTGCCATCCGAGTTGGATGAACGCACCCTGAGCGATGTCCGCCATCTGGCTACAGAGGCTCAGAACGTCGACGGCAATCCCCCGCTGAGCGACCAGACACTGGTTGCCCTGGCAGCTGACGATGCCGGCGAGAACATCATGACCCTGCTCGCTGAAGTCGGGGAAGGCGCCGAAGCAGTTCTGGCCGGTATCGCCGTGCTCGTGCGTGAAGCGCAGGATCAGCCATGGGTGCTGGAACTTGTGGTTCACCCGCAGCACCGCCAAGCAGGCATCGGCCGCGCCCTGCTGACCAAGCTCAACGAGCTGGTGGACCTGACCAAGGTTCAGGCTTGGGCTCATGGCGATCACGAGGCAGCCAAGAAGCTCGCCGCGAAAACCGGGCTGAGCCGCGTGCGCGAGCTTTACCGCATGCGCCGCGAAGGCACCGATTTCATCGAAGAGCCACCGGCTGACCGCCGCTTCACGGTTCGCAGCTTCCGAGTCGGCGAAGATGAGCCTGCCTGGCTTGAAGCAAACTCCAAGGCATTTGAGCATCACCCGGAGCAGGGCTCGCTAAGCCTCTCGGATCTGGATGCCCGCATGGCCGAGGACTGGTTCGATCCTTCTGGCTTCTTCCTCGCTTTTGATTCCGAGCAGAATCTCTTGGCTTATCACTGGACCAAGATCCACCCAGCCTCCGGCGATGCCTTCCGCCCGACTGGCGAAGTCTATGTAGTGGGCGTGGTTCCTGAGGCGCAGGGCATGGGCTTGGGACGTTCCCTGACTATCGCCGGCATCAACTACCTTCTGGAGCTCGGTGTCGATGCGGTGATCCTCTATGTGGATGCAGATAATGAGCCTGCCGTGAAGCTCTACCGTTCATTGGGCTTCACACTTTGGGACGCTGACATTATGTACGGTCCGAAACCGATAGACTAGTAGTAACAGCGGTTTCGTGTACTAATAGGACCGCTCTCACGAGGTGTTTTGACATCTACTCGCAGGAAGAAATGAGTTCAGCAGATGACTAGCTCCCCCCAGGAAACTACTTCTCAATTACGCGATGTTCCCTCTTCAAAAGTTAATGAGGACAGAATAGAGCCTGCTGATTCACTTCCGGACCTGCACCCTGACGGCGAATTCAATAACGAGCGTTTCCTCGATCGAGAACTGAGCTGGTTGCACTTCAACGCCCGCGTGCTTGAGCTGGCCGAGGATACGACGCTGCCGTTGCTGGAGCGCGTGAACTTCCTGTCGATCTTCGCCTCGAACCTCGACGAATTCTTCATGGTTCGCGTGGCAGGTCTCAAGCGCCGCATCGCCGCAGGCCTGGCAGTGCCAGCAGCCAACGGCATGAACCCGGTGGATCAGCTGGAGCTGCTCCTGTCCTCCGCCCACGCCTTGCAGACCCGCCACGCGAAGGTCTTCTCAGAGTCGGTCTCCCCTGATCTGGCCGAGCAGGGAATCCGGATCACAACCTGGGATGACCTTTCCGCCGGTGAACGCGATGTGCTCTCCAAATGGTTCGTTTCCCAAGTCTTCCCGGTACTCACCCCGCTGGCCGTGGATCCTGCCCATCCGTTCCCTTATATCTCCGGCTTGTCGCTGAACCTCGCTGTGGTGGTTCGCAACCCATTGACCGGCAAGCAGCTCTTTGCCCGCCTCAAGGTCCCGGATACCATCGCCCGGCTGATCAGCATTGATGGAACCCGCGCGGCGCATTCTTCGCATCGCAGCGCACGCTTCATCCCGCTGGAGGCACTGATTGCAGTGCATCTTGAACTGCTCTTCCCAGGCATGGAAATCGTTGAGCACCACTTCTTCCGCGTCACTCGCAACGAGGACCTGGAAGTCGAAGAAGATGATGCAGAGAACCTGCTCCAGGCCTTGGAGAAGGAACTGCTGCGCCGTCGTTTCGGTCCTCCGGTACGCCTTGAAGTCGCTGATGACATCAACCCTGAAATCATGGAGCTGCTGACCCGCGAACTGGCCGTTGAGGAAGATGAAGTCTTCAAGCTGCCCGCGCCGTTGGATCTGCGTGGACTGGGCGTCATTGCTTCATTGGACCGTGCCGAGCTGCACTACCCGAAGCACGTCGGGCACACCTCCCGCTACCTGAACGAGTCGGAAACCGCCAAGGCCGCCAACGTCTTCGCCGCTGTCCGCCGCCGCGACATCCTGCTGCACCACCCGTACGATTCGTTCTCCACCAGCGTTCAGGCGTTCTTGGAGCAGGCTGCCGCTGACCCGAAGGTCATGGCCATCAAGCAGACCCTCTACCGCACCAGTGGCGATTCGCCGATTGTCGATGCCCTGATCGATGCCGCCGAAGCCGGCAAGCAGGTCCTGGCGCTGGTGGAGATCAAGGCACGCTTTGACGAGCAGGCCAACATCTCCTGGGCCAGGAAGCTGGAACAGGCCGGCGTGCACGTGGTGTACGGCATCGTGGGCCTGAAGACCCACTCCAAGCTGTCGTTGGTGGTCCGCCGCGAAGGCGACAAGCTGCGCCGCTACTGCCACATCGGCACCGGCAACTACCACCCGCGCACCGCTCGCTACTACGAAGATTTCGGTTTGCTTACCTGCGATGACGCTGTCGGCGAAGATGTTTCCAAGCTCTTCAACCAGCTCTCGGGCTATGCTCCTCGCTCGACCTACAGCCGATTGCTGGTTGCCCCTCGCTCGGTGCGCACCGGCTTGCTGGCTCATATCGAGAAGGAAATCGCCAACGCCAAGGCCGGTATCGACGCCAAGGTGGTCATCAAGGTCAACTCCATCGTTGACGAAGCGATTATCGATGCGCTGTACCGGGCCAGCCAGGCTGGTGTGAAGGTCGAAGTCATCGTTCGCGGCATCTGCGCCTTGCGCCCGGGCGTTCCCGGTTTGAGTGAAAACATCGAAGTGCGTTCCATCCTGGGCCGCTTCCTCGAGCACAGCCGTGTCTTCATGTTCGCCAACGCCGGTGACCCGCTGGTCTACATCGGCTCCGCAGACATGATGCACCGCAACCTGGACCGGCGAGTTGAAGCACTGGTCTCCCTGCGTAATCCGGAAGATGTCGAGGACCTGCTCAAGCAGCTCGACCTCTACATGGCCGATACCACTGCCTCGTGGCACCTGAACTCCGATGGCGAATGGACCCGCCATTCGCAGGACGAGGAAGGCAAGCCGCTGACCGACATCCAGTTCTGGCTCATCGAAGACCATGCCCGCCGACGCAACAGTGGACGTAACAGCTAGTGACCGAGCCTCAACTGCACGAAGCCACCCAGCGGGTTCGTGAGATCATCCGTTCGGTGGATGCCGAGGAAATCACCCTCGGCGACTTCGACATCATCGCAGCCGGAGCCATCCCCTGGCGGATACTCGACAACAAATTGCAAGTGCTGCTGATCCACCGTCCAAAGTATGACGACTGGTCCTGGCCCAAGGGCAAACTGGATCCAGGCGAGTCGATCGCAGAATGCGCGATCCGTGAAGTGCGTGAAGAAATCGGGCTGCGCATCACCCTGGGCATCCCGCTGTCGGCTACCGCGTACTCGGTGAAGCAGAAGTCCAAGGTGGTCTATTACTGGGCGGCCAAGAGCGATGCGCAAACGGTGGTTGATCCAGACGGCGCTGAATGCGATGACACCCAATGGGTCAGCGCCAAGAAAGCCGCCCAGCTGTTGACCAACCCCACCGATGTGCAGCCGCTGCTGGATCTGGTCAAGGCGCACAAGAACGGAACGCTGAATACCCAACCGGTGCTGATCATCCGCCATGCCAAGGCCAAGCCGCGGGGCAAATGGACGCGCGCTGAGGGCGAGCGCCCATTGGCCGCTACCGGCCGTCGCCAGGCCCAGGCAGTCTCGCGCATGCTCGAAGCGTGGCAGCCGGCTTTCATCGCTTCATCGCCGTGGCTTCGTTGCGTACAGACCATCTCGCCGTATGCCTCCTTGCATGCCATGAAGATGAAGAACCTGAGGGCTCTGACCGAACACGCGGCCACCCGGCATCCTGAGCGCGCCCGCCGCGCCGTGCAGAAGCTCTTCGACAAGTACCGTTCACAGGTGATCTGCACGCACCGCCCGGTGCTGCCTTTTGTCCTGGAGGTCCTAGCCAAGAACTCCTCGCCCAAGCTGGCGAAGTCTTTGCCGAAGGATGACCCTTATCTGGAACCTGGATCGCTGATTGTCGCCCAGCAGGTCCAAGGCGCAAAAGCGCGGATCGTCTCCTTCGAAATGCACACTCCATTCCACGATTAAACTCCGCGCTCGGCCCCGCTTCTTGGCGGGGCCTTGCTATATCCTGCGCAACTGCTCAAATCCGTTGCATTCGGCTCCGATTAGGGATAATACTGTTACCAGCAGATGTATCCGACCCGAAATCGAGGAAATGCCATGACTGCACAGCAGCCGCAGCAACCAGTTGAAAAAGTTGTTCACCATGGCCTGCGCCTTGACCATGACGAAAGCCGCGGGCGCTTCTCGCTCTGGCACGGTTCCACCTTTGTCGGCTTCCTGGGCTACTACCGCGAGGGCGACGTAGTGACCATCCAGCACACCATCGTCAACGAGGAATTCGGCCGCCGCGGATATGCCCGCGCGCTGGTGACGCTGGTGCTTGACCGGTTCAAGAATGAAGGCCTGAAGATCATTCCGGAGTGCAGCTATGTCCAGGACTATCTGCGCCGCTACCCTGAGTACAAAACCATGGTCGTGAATCCCAGCTAGTTCAGCCACTGCGAGAAGAGTCATCTTGCTGGGATGTTCACCCGATGGACAGGGTGAACTAAACTGGGGTGCGTGAACATTGCGACGCCTTATGAAGACCTGCTCAAGGACGTGCTGGAAAACGGCACCGCCAAAGAAGACCGCACCGGTACCGGAACCACCTCGGTTTTCGGGCGCCAGATCCGCTTTGATCTTCAAGACTCGTTCCCGCTGATCACCACCAAGCGAGTGCACTTCAAGTCGGTCGTGGCTGAGCTGTTGTGGTTCCTGCGCGGCGAATCCAACGTGAAGTGGCTGCAGGATCAAGGCGTGCGCATCTGGAACGAATGGGCCGACGATGAGGGCGAGCTTGGCCCGGTCTACGGCGTCCAGTGGCGCAGCTGGCCCACCCCTGATGGTGGCCGCATCGACCAGATTTCCCAGCTGGTCGACTCATTGCGCAACAATCCGGACTCGCGTCGCCATATCGTCTCCGCATGGAATGTCTCCGAGATCCAGAACATGGCGTTGCCTCCATGCCACGTCTTCTTCCAGTTCTACGTGGCCGACGGCAAGCTCTCCTGCCAGCTCTACCAGCGCAGTGCCGACATGTTCCTCGGCGTGCCATTCAACATCGCCTCCTACGCGCTGCTGACCATGATGCTGGCCCAGCAACTGGATCTTGAGCCAGGCGAATTCATCTGGACCGGCGGCGACGTGCACATCTACACCAACCACTTGGAACAGGTTAAGGAACAGCTCGGCCGCGATCCTTACCCATATCCAACGCTGAGCTTCAATTCCAGGCCTGCGTCGATCTTCGACTACACGCTGGAAGACTTCAGCATCAACGATTACCAGCACCACCCAACGATCAAGGGAACCGTCGCCGTATGACCGAAGCAGCGCGCCATGCCGACCAGCTAGAACCGCTGGTCGGTGCCATTTGGGCCCAGGCCAACAACGGGATCATCGGGGCCCAGGGCACCATGCCATGGCATGTCCCCGAGGACATGGCCCACTTCAAGCGCATTACCGCTGGCCGCCCCGTGGTGATGGGCCGGGAAACCTGGAACTCCTTCCCGGCGAAGTTCCGCCCCCTGCCAGGGCGCACCAATATCGTGCTCACCGCACAGGCTGACCTGCATGAGCAGCTGCGTGGACAAGGCGCGGTCCCCGCATCAACCATGGATGAGGCTCTCGCCTTGGCTCGCAAAGCAGAGGGCGGTGAAGAAATCTGGATCATTGGCGGCGGAAAGGTATATGCCCAAGCTCTGCCACTGTTGGATGTCGCGGTGATTACCAAGCTGGATCTGGAACCGGCCGGGGATACCTCCGCTCCACAGCTCTCCGGCGACTTCGCAATCGGAGCCACCGAACCCGCACTTGATTCTGACGATGCCAACTGGCATGTCTCTTCCACTGGTACCCGCTACCGATTTGAAACCTGGCTGCGCCAAAAGGACTAAGACGACCATGAAAAAATACATCGGAGAGCTCAAAACACACCCCGAAGCACTCTTCGTTCTCGGCTACATGCTCTTTCCGCTCCTGGCCCTTGTTGTCGCTGCCCTCGGCTTCTTCATGGTCCTTGGCGGCCACAAGATCTTCGGGCTGATCCTGTTGCTGGTTCCAGCCCAGATCTTCATCTTCTCTGCCGTCTGGGCGATCAACAATCGCAAGCGGCTGCTTGAGGAAAAGTAAAACTTTCGCTGTACAGAATCACACCTGAACCTTGCTGGGGCTTGGGTGTGATTCTGCTTTAACTGCTGTAACGAACCGGGCTCCATGACCTGATGAGCCCTACGATGGAGACATGACTTCATCTGTTGGTTTTGTAGGTTACCGTGGCATGGTTGGCTCCGTGCTGATGCAGCGCATGCTCGACGAGGGCGACTTCGCGCAGATCGATCCGGTATTTTTCTCCACGTCGAATGCCGGCGGCCAGGCCCCTTCCTTTGCTGAAGGCGCTGGCGCACTCGAGGATGCTTATGACATCCAGACGCTTTCGAAGCTGCCGATTATCGTAACTGCCCAGGGCGGCGACTACACCTCCAAGGTCCATGCAGAACTGCGCAAGACCGGCTGGGATGGCCTGTGGATCGATGCAGCATCCACGCTGCGCATGAACGACGACTCGGTTATCGTCTTGGACCCGGTGAACCGCAATGTCATCGACCAGTCCCTGGCCTCCGGAGTGAAGGACTTCGTCGGCGGCAACTGCACCGTATCGTGCATGCTCATGGGCTTGGGCGGCCTGTTCAAGAACAACCTGGTTGAGTGGGGCACCGCGATGACCTACCAGGCTGCTTCCGGCGGCGGCGCCCGCCATATGCGCGAGCTGCTCACCCAGTTCGGCGACATCAACGCCTCGGTAGCTTCCGAGCTGGCTGACCCAGCCAGCGCCATCCTGGAGATCGACCGCAAGGTGCTCGAAACCCAGCGCGGCAACCTGGATGCCGCGCAGTTCGGCGTCCCGCTCGGCGGCTCGTTGATCCCATGGATCGATGCCGACCTGGGGAATGGCCAGTCCCGCGAAGAGTGGAAGGCCGGCATGGAGACCAACAAGATCCTGCAGACTTCCGGCGAGGACCACATCATCATGGATGGCCTGTGTGTCCGCATCGGCGCCATGCGTTCACACTCCCAGGCGCTGACCTTGAAGCTGAAGGAAGACCTCCCGGTTTCCGAAATCGAGTCGATTCTGGCAGCTGATAACGAGTGGGCCAAGGTCATTCCGAATGAAAAGGAAGCGACCATGAACCAGCTGACACCGGTCGCTGCCTCGGGCACCTTGGACATCCCGGTGGGCCGCATCCGCAAGCTGGAAATGGGTCCTGAGTACATCTCGGCCTTCACCGTCGGTGACCAGCTGCTGTGGGGCGCGGCAGAGCCTTTGCGCCGCATGCTGGCTATCGCCCAGGGCCGCCTCTAAGCTCAGGCACTGAGTTAATCCGAGGGGCCGGTACCGAACAGAAATGTTCGGCACCGGCCCCTCGGCGTTGCTGCGTCATTCTCAGTCGGCTGGCGAGTGTTCGCGGCGAAGCAATGAATAGATCGCTTGGTCATGCCAGGCGCCATCGCGCCACTGCGACTGCCGGATCAGCCCTTCGCGGCTGAATCCCAGTTTCTCCAGGCATCGCTGCTCCGCAATGTTCTGCGCGGCGGTGGTCGCTTGGATCCGGTGGCGCGGATAATGCGCGAAGAGATAGTCAACCAGCAATCGCTGCGCCTCGGTTCCATAACCTCTGCCCCGGTGCTGCGCGAAAAGCCCGATGGCGATCTCCCAGCAGGCCGAGGTATTGGCACGGCCCCAGCTGGTGATACTGAACCAATCCACCTTGCCGATGGTTTCCTCCCCCAGGCAGACAGCCAGGGCCCCATCGTCGCTGCCGATGAATTGGTCCTTGGCCAGCCGGGTGCGCAATTTATTCGTATCCCAGAATCCGAACCATTGCCAGGCACTGGCGCCTTCGAAGGATTGGAAGTTCTCCTCGATGAGATCGATGTCGCGCTCGGAGAGTTTGCGCAAGGAAAGTTCTGGCATCTTATCGGCCCTTTCTGCAGATCTATCGACGGTACCGCTGTGTTCCTAAAGCTCCAAACCGATCAGCAGCGGCTCGTTGACCAGCACAATCCCGAAACGCTCCTGGACCCCGTCACGCACTGCGCGGGCGATGGCCACGATATCCGCGGCCCCAGCCTCGCCGCGGTTGGTGATGGCCAGGGTGTGCTTGGTGGACAGCGAGGCGCGGCCCTGCGCCACCGGGTACCCGTCGGTCCCTTCCAGCCCGTAGCCCTTGGTGAAGCCTGCCTGATCGATCAGCCACGCGGCCGACAGCTTCACCAGGCCCTCTTGCGGCACCGGGTAATTAGGGGCATTCTCCGGCAACCGTTCGAGCACCGAAGCCTCGACGATCGGGTTGGTGAAGAAGGAGCCGGTGGAGTGCGAGTCCGCATCCTTGGGGTCATACACCATGCCCTTGGACCGGCGCAGTTCAAGAACTGTCTGGCGCACCAGGTGGGCATCGGCACGCTCGCCTGCTTCCACATTCAAGCGCCGGGCCAGCTCTGCGTAGCGGATGGGCGCTGAAAGGCTCTCGCGCTCAAGCAGGAAGGCGACTTCCAGGACCACGTAGCGGGGCGAGCCGTTGGTGCTGGTCCGCTTGATCACCGAGTCGCGGTAGGCGAATTCCAGCTGGCTGTTATCCAGCTTGAGCACCTGGCTGCTCTGGCGGTCATATACCCGGACCCAGGCCAGGGTCTGCGAGACATCTGCCCCGTAGGCGCCGACGTTCTGCACCGGGGTCGCACCGGTGCAGCCAGGAATCCCGGAGAGCGCTTCAAGGCCGCTCAGGCCCTGGACGAGGCTGTATTCGACGGTGGCGTCCCAGCTTTCGCCGGCGGCAGCGCGAAGCAATACCTTGCCCGATGGCTGCTCGTCGAGGTGAAGGCCGCGGGTGGCAATCTGGATGGCTACGCCCGGGTACCCCTCGTCGCTGATCACCAAGTTGGATCCGCCGCCAATCAGCAAGACCGCGTGTCCGGCGCTATCGGCAGCGGCGACGGCCTGGGCAAGTTCGGCTTCGCTCGTGGCGGTGACCAGCTGCTGCGCCGAGCCGCCAACGCGGGTTGTAGTCAGGTTTTTCAGCATTGATTCCATGTACTTTCAGTGTCGAGGCCTTGGCGTGCGCCCAGGTCAACAGTCTAGTTCTCGGGACGTTCTTCTTGCGGATATCCTGCGGTATTCGAGGAGAGGATGAATGCCACAACGATCAGCAGGGAGATGGAGCCCAGTGCAGGCAGCAAGCCGATGGCATGCGCCAGCAGGCCCAACAGCGGCGGGCCGCCGAGGAAGGCACCGTATCCGATGGTGGAGACTACTGCTACACGTGTCGCGGCGTGCAGCGGATCGTCGGAGGCCGCGCTCATGGCCAGCGGGAAGGTCAAGGCAACGCCCATGCCCCAGATGGCCAGCGCAATGAAAGCCAACGGCAGGTTCTGGCCGAAGGCGAACAGCAGGACCCCAATGAAGGCGCAAATGGCGCTCGCCCGGATCATGACGACCCGGCCAAGGCGCAGGATCAAGTCCCCGGAAAGCAGCCGGGTCAAGGTCATCGCGGTGACGAACACGCCGTAGCCGATAGCTCCGGTCGCTTCGCTGGTCCGGTACCCGTCGGCCAGTGCCAACGCGACCCAGTCCCCCGCAGCGCCTTCGGCGAGCGCCATGCCCAAGACCAGCACGCCGAGCAGCACGGTCTGCGGTTCGGTCCAGGCACGCTTGAGCGATGGCCCGTTAGAGGTGCGCGGGGTGCGGCTGTTGTCTTCGCCGAAGTACCGGGAGCTGTAGAGCACGGTGCCGATGATGATCAGGCCAATCAGCCCATAATGGTACTGCAGCGGCAGGCCAAGGCCAGCGGCCAGAGCGCCGATCCCGGCACCGATCACGGTTCCGATGGAGAAGAATCCATGCAGGGCCGGCATGATGCTTTTGCCCAGGGCCCGCTCCATGGCCGCACCCTGGACGTTGGAGGCAACATTCCACGAGGCGGTGCCCAGCCCCTGGGTGAACAGGAAGATCCCGCAGGCCAGGGTGCTTCCCAGCACCCCGGTGCCGATGCCCACCAGCAACAGGGATCCGCCGCCGATGGTCGCGGCAATGCGCATGACGTTGGCTGCGCCCAAGCGCAGCACCAGCTGTCCGGAGACCGAGACCGAGAGGAAGGATCCTGCGCTCATGCACAGCAGGAGCAGTCCGACATTGGCGTGGTCGAGGCCAAGCGCGTCGCGCACTGCCGGGAGCCGTGAGACCAATGCGGAGATCAGCAGTCCGCTGGCGAGGTAGGCAGCCATCAACGCATTGCGCCAGTGGGCCACTGGCGGCTGCGCAGTACCGGTTGGGTGCATTATTAGAGCTGCACCACTGCTTGGCACTTGAGCAGTACCTTGCTGTCATTGGCGGTGACGGCCAAATCGATGCGGGCGGTGCGCTTCTCGCTATCCAGGGCGCCGACCTTGCCCTCGACAAGAATGCTGGTGCCTTCGAAGTCGCTCGGGTTGCTGCCTTCCGGGTCTTCGACCACTACCGGCTTGGTGAAGCGGGTCTGGTAGTCGATGATGGCTCCGGGGTTCCCTACCCACTGCGAGACCAGGTCGATGACCGAGCCCATGGTGAACATACCGTGGGCAATCACCGATGGGAGCTCTACCTCTTTGGCGAAGCGTTCGTTCCAGTGGATGGGGTTGAAGTCCCCTGAGGCACCCGCGTAGCGCACGAGGTCCGCGCGGTTGACCTGTACGGTGTGGGAACCGATGGCCGTTCCCTTTTCAAGGCTTTCGAATTCGATCATGCTTAGTCCTCAGCTCGTACCAGTAGCGATGAAATGGTGGTCGCGACCTTGTCGCCGGCCACGGTGGCGATTTCGGCGCGGGTGGTGATCATGGCGCCGGCGCCCATTTCGCGGACCTGGTCGACATGCAGTTCTGCCACCAGTTCGTCTCCGGCCACGATTGGACGGTGGTGGGTGAAACGCTGGTCCGCGTGCACCACGCGGGAGAAGTCGATCCCGGAGGCCGGGTCGGCGATCAGCTGCGCGTCGGCGCGCTGGGCGATGATGATGGCGAAAGTCGGCGGGGCGACAACATCGGAGTAGCCCAATTCCTGGGCGGCCTGCACATCGAAGTGGGCTGGCGACGTGGCCTTGGTGGCGTGTGCGAATTCGCGGATCTTTTCTCGTCCTACCTGGTAGGACTCGCCGGCGGGGAATACGCGCCCCACCAGTTCGGGATTGATGCCCATGGATTCTCCTGAACGTTGTTGTAACTGAAGATGACGTGCTGCAGCAAGTGTTCTCTGCCGTGGCCCGTCACCTGCCGTGTGGTCTTGGCTGAAACTATTGTGCGTCGTCGGCCTAGCGCTTGGAGGCGCGTGGAGCGGCCAGTCCGTTCTCGATGCGCCACTGGCGGGCGTCCTTGGCTCGGACAACCATGCCGGCGATATGGCAGAGCATGCCCACGAGCATGATGCCGATGGCGGTGTATACCGTAGGCAAGGATGGAATGTTGGCTCCGATAATCGCCAGGATGATGCCGATTCCCATAATGGCCATAGCCGTGAAGACGAGCTTCTTATAGCGCGGTGAGGCCGCTTCCCAAGGAGTGTTGGTCATGAGTTCAAGTCTAGTTCAGCCCGCGCTTGAGCACTCAATGGTTATGCGGCATTTCCCCGTGACTCCACCAACAGGTCAACTTTGGGATTCCTAGAACAGGGCCGACTGTTCCTCCCGGAATTCTCCGCGCTCCTCTGCAATGTCCACTTGCCGGGTTTTGAGCTCGGCGGCATCAAGCAGCCGCAAGGTTGTGCCTTCTCCGCTGTCGGCCATGATGCTTTGGCCCAGAACCCCGCGGATGCGCAGCTTGTGCCGGGATCCGGGCACAGGCGTGGACCATGCATGCAGGCTTCTGCTGTTCCAGGCATCAATCACCGAACGGGCGAAGCGTGGCTGTTCCCACAGCTCGTCACGCAGTTGGACCCCATAGGTGTCCAGACCGCGTTGGGCAGCCAGGAAGTCACGGGCCTGGTTCGCGGCCTGCTGGTTGATGGCGTCAAGCTGCTGGTAGTCCAGTTCCCAGCCGACCAGTCCCTTGATCTTGGACTTTTGCCGCACCTGCTGGCTCAAGCCAACATGTTCTGTCACGAGGTCTTCCAGGACGCGGATGGCGGTACCGTCGTTGGCGCGCGCGATATAGCGGGCAATCACCGCGCCCTGCTGCGCCAAGCGAGTCCATTGGCTTTGGGTCGAGGTGGTTCCGACCTTGGTGGCTCCGTGGGCGAAGCTGGCGATATACAGGAAATGCGGTTGTTCTAGGTA
Source organism: Glutamicibacter mishrai (assembly GCF_012221945.1). Taxonomy (NCBI): domain Bacteria; kingdom Bacillati; phylum Actinomycetota; class Actinomycetes; order Micrococcales; family Micrococcaceae; genus Glutamicibacter; species Glutamicibacter mishrai. The sequence continues at coordinate 681,241 of NZ_CP032549.1, forward strand.
TTTGCGCATGCCTTCGGGGGCTTCACCGGTCTTGTGGAAGTGGTGCATGAATTTGGAGTGGTCCAGCCGGCGGCAGCTCTCGCACTGGGTGCCGGTGCGCAGGGCCTTGGTTTTGGGGCAGGGCAGGACATTGCGTGAACCGTCTCGATTCATGGTGATGTAGCCGAGGCAGAATTTCATCTCCCCGACATCCAAGCTCAGCGAGCGGTTCTGTTCAAGGTATTCGGTCTTCCAGTTCTCCGAGGTGCGCAACCGGAGCATGGGCGCAGGTTCATGTTGCGAGTAGCTGATGCCGTGGCAGAGCTGCCGGGAAACGCTAGCGAGTTCCATCAATACCTTCCTGGAGTTACCCCTCCAACCTTAGGGCACGCCGCAGTGTCGGCTACAGTCCTGCATGCTCCAGCATGTGGTGGCGTCCCGCTGGCAGGATCAGCGGTTTGAGCGTGCTCGGGTCGGCAATCACCTGGCACTGCAGCCCGAACACTTCATGGACTACCTGCGCCGTGAGGATTTCTTCAGGCTTGCCCTGGGCGCGGATCGATCCGTCACGCAAGGCGATGAGGTGATCCGAATAGCGGGCCGCCAGATTCAAGTCGTGCAGCACCATCACCACGGTCGTCCCGCGTTGCCGGTTCAAGTCGGTGAGCAGATCCAGCACGTCCAGCTGGTGGCTGACGTCCAGGAAGGTGGTTGGCTCATCGAGCAGGAGGGTCTCGGTGCCTTGGGCCAGGGCCATGGCAATCCAGACGCGCTGGCGCTGGCCACCGGAAAGCTCGTCCACCGGGCGGTCAGCTAATTCCACTGTGTTGGTGACTTCGAGGGCTTCGGCCACCGCGGCATCGTCATCCTTGCTCCAGCGGGCAAAAAGCCCCTGGTGAGGTTGGCGGCCACGGCCCACGAGGTCTGCGACGGTGATGCCTTCTGGTGCGATGGGGTTTTGCGGCAGCAGGCCGAGCATCTTGGCCAGGGCCTTGGGCTGCATCCGGTGGATGTCTTTGCCATCTAGAAGCACCTGCCCTGCTTTAGGGCGCAGAAGCCTGGACATGGAGCGCAAGAGGGTGGATTTGCCGCAAGCGTTGGGCCCGACGATGCAGGTGATCTCGCCGGACGGGATAGCCAGTTCCAGGCCGTCGATGATGGTGCGTTCGCCGTATCCGACCTGCAGGTCTTGGACGGCCAGTTCACGAGGTGGCATTAGAGGGAGCCTCCAGCACGATTGGTTCGGATGATGAGGTAGATCAGATACGGGGCGCCGAGCACGCCGGTGATCACGCCCACTGGGAATCTGGTTCCCAAGAGGTATTGGCCGGCGAAATCGGCCACCAGCACGAGCAGCGCGCCGATCAGTGCCGCCGGGATGAGCTTTGATCCGCGGGCCCCGATCAGCCGGCTGGCGATGGGGCCGGAGAGGAAGGCCACGAACGCAATGGGGCCGGTGGCTGCGGTGGCGAAGGAGATCAGTCCGACGGCCGCCATGATCACCAGGATCCGGGTGCGTTCGACCCGCGTGCCCATGGCCGCCGCGGTGTCGTCGCCCATCTGGAGGCTGTCCAGGTATCTTGTCTGGCTCAGCAGCAACGGTCCGAGGATGCCCAGGGCGATCAGCGCTGGCAGGGTCTCAGCCCAGGTGCTGCCGTTAAGGCTTCCGGTGAGCCAGCGGGTGGCTTCTTGTAGGTCCCATTGCCCGGCCTGGGTCAGCACCCAGCTGATCAGCGATTCCAGCATCGCGGCTACGCCGATGCCAACCAGGATCAACCGCGTACCGGCGGCCCCGCCCTTATAGGAGAGCAGGTAGATCAGGGTTGCGATGAGCAGTCCTGCCACGATGGCGAAGACGGAGACCACGGTGCCCGAGAGCGAGAGGATGACAATCGCGAAGGCCGCCGCGGCGGAGGCGCCAGTACTGATGCCGATGACGTCGGGGCTGGCCAATGGATTGCGCAGCAGGGTCTGGAAGCTCACTCCGGCCAGCCCGAAGCTCAAGCCGGCCACCAGGGCGATGGCGGTACGCGGCAGCCGCAGGGTGCCGACGGTGAAGCTTGCGCCCGGGACCTTGTGGCCAAGGATCACTTGCCATACCTGGGCTGGTGAATAATTGGTCTGGCCTAGGCACAGGCTGGCTATGACCACGGCCAGCACCAGCAGGCCGAGAATGGCAATGATGATCCGGCGTTGCCTGGCGCGTTGCCCGCGGGCACTGCGCAGCTGGTTGATCAGGGCTTCGCGTTCGCCGGTGCTCGTGGTCGGTGCATGGTCCGAGGCCTGCGTTGTGGCCTGTGGAGTGGATGTGTTCACAGTTCTCGTACCTTTGAACGGCGCACCATGATAATGAAGACCGGCGCGCCAATCAGGGCGGTCAGGATGCCAACGTCGAGTTCTCCGGGCCGGGCGACGATGCGTCCGAGGATGTCGGAGAATACCAGCAAGCCAGCTCCTGCCAACGCGGAGAAGGGCAGGAGCCACCGCTGGTCAACGCCCACCAGCAGGCGGCACATATGCGGGACTACCAGTCCGACAAAACCGATCGGGCCTGCCATGGCGGTAGCGGCACCGCAGAGGATGACCGCTGACAGCGCCGAGACGGCGCGGACCAGCATGACTTTTTCCCCGAGCCCTGCCGCGAGTTCATCGCCCAAGGCCAAGGAGTTCAGCGAATTGGCGCTGCCCATCGCAATGACAAGTCCCACGGCCAAGAAGGGCAGCATGGGCGCTACGTTGGCAAAGGTCGCGCCGCCGACGCCGCCAATTTGCCACGAACGGATGATGTCAGCAAGATCCCCGCGGGGCAGCGAAATCGCGGTGACAAAGGATGTCAGCGCCGCCGAGGTTGCTGCGCCGGCCAGCGCTAATTTCAACGGGGTCGCTCCCCCGCGTCCCATGGAGCCGACCACGTAGACGAAAACCGCGGCAATGGCTCCGCCGAGGATCGCGGCCCAGATGTAGCCGTGGGCGGTGGTGACGCCGAACCAGGTGATGCCCATGACCACTGCGAGGGATGCGCCCATGTTGACCCCGAGGATGCTGGGGTCCGCTAGCGGATTCCTGGTCACCGCTTGCATGATCGCTCCGGAGAGCCCCAGGGCGGCGCCGATGACCAGCGCCAGGACAGTGCGGGGCACGCGTTTGACGACTGCTGCTTGGGATACGTTGTCGCTGTGCCCCTGCAGTCCTTCCCAGATTTCTGCCGGCGAGACGTTTCTGGCTCCGATGGCCACGGATCCTAGAGCCAGCGCAAGCAGGATGAGAATTGCCATGATCAGCCAGAACAGACGCCGGCGGCGTGGCTGGCGAATTTGTTCGCTAGCCACGCCGCGACGGGTCGCTACTTCATTCATAGTGAGGGGTTTCCCCGACCTTCAGCTTTCGGTGTGCAGACAGAGGTGATCCGGCTGTTATTTGCCGGCCTTGGCTGCTGCTTCTTCCAGCAGATCCAGGTAGTCATCGAGCACCCAGGAAATCGCCAATGGAGTGGGGTTGGCTGCGGTTCCCAGTGGTCCGCTGCCGTCCAGGGCGACGATTGCTTCGTTTTTGACTGCTGGCATTTGGGAGAGCAGCGGGTCTGCTTCGAGCGTGTCGACGAGGGTGTCATTACCGTAGGTGACAATGACGTCGACGTCCGAAAGCTCATCAACATTCTCTGCGGAAATTTCTCCGGAGAATTTCACTTCACCGCTGGATGCTTCGGCCACAGCCTTCGGGGTGGTCATGCCAAGATCATCGAAGAACGCGGTACGGGTGTCGTGGGTGGTGTAGAAGTTGACCGTGGACAGATCCGCTGGGTCCACGTGGGTCACGAACATCACCGATTTCCCGGCGATGTTCGGGTGCTTTTCGAGGCCTTCAGCAATTTCCTTTTCAATGCCCTCGATCATTTCCTTGCCTTCGGCTTCTTGGCCCATGGCTCGGGAACTGCGTTCGATGTTCTCGCGCCAGCTGGTGGACCAGGCGGCTTCGGGATAGGCCACGACTGGTGCGATTTGGCTCAGGGTCTCGTAGTCTTCCTTGGTGAGACCCGAGTACCCGGCCAGGATCAGGTCAGGATTCGAATCAGCGACGGCTTCGAAGTCCACGCCGTCGGTTTCTTCAAAGAGCACGGGAGTCTCTCCGCCGAGCTCAGTGAGTTTCTCCTCGACCCATGGCAGGATGCCATCGCCGTCGTCGTCGCCGAAGTTCGCGGCGGCCATGCCTACCGGGACGACGCCGAGGGCCAGCGGAACTTCCTGGTTGGACCAGTTCACGGTGGCAATCCGCTCAGGTTTTTTCTCGATTTCCGCGGTACCCAACGCATGTTTGATGCTCTGGGGGAAGCTCTGTTGATCTGCAGATGCGGCAGCAGTCTGTTCTTCGGAGCCGGTCGCGGCTGATGAGCAACCGGTCAATGCCAGTGCTGCTGCTGAGATGAGGGCAGCAGGTTTCCAGAAGGTGCGGCGTGATGCGAGCATGGGTGATTCTCCACGAGGTGTCAGCGAGTGTGTTCAGCCTTCGGGTGCTTTATGGCAACAAGAGCAACGTCATGTAATACGAATGAGTCCCGTTGAGCAATCCACTTAGGTGAGCCTTTCCTCCCTATCGTATTGATAGCGCCAAAAGTTCGCAATCACGCGAAATTGACAATATTCACGCGAAACTGACACACCTACTTGGAGTCACGGAAAGATGAGAGCGTGAACCCGGTGTTCCGGCGAAACGCCGCTCCCAGCGAACTCTGCGAGCTGAACCCCAAAAGTTGGGCGATATCTTGAAGATCTTCGCCGCTGGCCACCATCTCCATGGCTTGCTGGGCATGCAATGAACCTGCCCATCGCGAGTATCCGATACCGGTTTCCGCCTGGAACGCCCGGGAGATCGTTCGACCGCTCACCCCCAACCGCTCGGCCCATTGCTGGAGGCTGGGCGCAGGCTTCGGCTGGCCGATCATCTCTGCGACTATCGGTTGCAGAAGTTCGGACTGCGGCACGTGAATAGCCAGGCACCCCGGTGCGGGTTGCAGATTATCCATCGCTGCGGCTTCCGTGACGGCACGGGACTTTTGCGTCAACTCCGGATCGGCAAGGCGTTCCAAGAGCAGGCGCAATAGCGGGGTGATGACAACAGGAACGGGCTCTTCGGCAATCGAATCGACGCTGGCGATTCCGAAATGGCTCATATTGCACACGCTGGCCGCCCGAGCAGTCCCCTCGTGCAAAACACCTGCTAGCATCCAGACACCGAGCACCGGGGTGATGGTCCACGTCTTCGGGCCAACACTAACCGACGATACGCCCTGCTGGTTCCAGAGCAGCTCATGGGTCGGGTGGGAATGCGATGGCCAGCAGGTATCCACCTGAACGCGTTCCTGAAAAAATCCAATGACAAACGGAACGTCAATCGCGCCGGCTGCATAGGCTGGCAGCTTCCGCTCTTCAATCATGCCCTGCCCTCCATTACGCGAATCACCACGTCCACCTGATAGATTCACGACTTCTTCTAGCCTAATTCTTAGACGGATGACCTACGCTAAAACTATAGAGCGTTCATGTCTGTTGACATCGCCCCAACTTGTAGAGGTGATTTAGGATTTCCACTCCATACCCAGAGGACAATAGCGGCGTCATCCCGCTGCCTTCTACGGCAAATCTGAGCTCTGGCGAACTACAAGAAATGACCCAGGCATTCCGGCTTCAGTTCCAGCGTTTCATGATGGAATACCAATTTGCCGTCGACGAGGTACTCACCAAGGTCTCAATTCTTCGTGAAGAGTTCCTCTACCTGCACAAGTACAACCCCATTGAGCACATCACCTCCCGGGTGAAAACACCTGAGAGCATCATGCGCAAAGTGAGCCAGAGGAATATCCATCCTTCACTCACGGCAATCCGCGAAAACATCAGCGACATTGCCGGCGTCCGAATCACTTGCAGCTTCGTGAAAGACATCTACAAGGTACTCAATACCTTGACGGCGCAAAATGACATCCGCGTCATCCAGATCAAGGACTATATAAAGAACCCAAAGCCCAGCGGATACAAGAGCGTGCACGCCATTGTTGAAATCCCCGTCTTCCTTTCCGACGGGCCGGTCAATGTCGTCGTCGAGCTGCAGATCCGAACGATCGCCCAGGATTTCTGGGCCAGCCTGGAGCACAAGATTTTCTACAAATACGACGGTGAAGTACCGGCGCATTTGGCTACAGAGCTCGCCGACGCCGCGGCTGTCGCTACGAAGCTTGATATGCAGATGCAGCGACTGCACACAGAAGTTCATGGCCATGATGCCAACGATGAAAAATCCGAGGGCCAAGAAGTGGATTCAGACGTAATCCAAGGTCTGTTAATGCTCGCCAAAGAAGCCTCGACGAGCAAGGACCAGGGCGAGACAGAGTAGCCCACGTTAAACGATGAAATGCCTCCGACTGCAAATTTGATGCACTCGGAGGCATTTCATTTTCCAGAAATTCCGGGGACGAGAAAGCCCCGGAATCCAACAGGATTCCGGGGCTAAATCTGTAGCGGCGCCGGGACTCGATCCCGGGACCTCACGATTATGAGTCGTGCGCTCTAACCAGCTGAGCTACGCCGCCACAAGTGAGAAGCAATCCAGTAGAAGCCAAGAAGGCTTCTCACTCAGAGCCCCCTGCCGGAATCGATCCGGCGACCTCGTTCTTACCAAGAACGCGCTCTACCACTGAGCTAAGGGGGCAACGAGTAAATACTCTACACGGATTCTCGCGCAAACAAAAATCGGCATCTTGCCGTCGAACGACGGCTTGAATCTCGAATAACTACTAGTCAGGTACACCTCTCCTCAATCCCACGGTTCGCGCGGGACGATCCTTGGCACAAAAGTGCTTTGGTGACGATGCTCACTGAGCAGAATTTGGTGGTCAAACCCCAAATAATGGCCACCTGGATCTGCCGCCCATTCCCCAAGCGAATCGATGCCTGAAACCTCTAGTTCCCATGCGAGGTGGTGCCACTTAACAGGGCAGCAAGATAAATCCAATGCACTTGGCCAATAGATCTCTTGTCACCGTTTTCCGCCACCGGCTGATCGGAAATCGAGCGCCGAAAGTCGGCAATTTTTCCAACCATCATGAACGCCTGGATGATGCTTGGAATATAGCCATCATTCATGGCTTGAGTAGGAGTCTTGTGACCTCAGCTACAAATTCGTTCAGGATTTTGCAAACGCCAAAAACCTGTGTAGAGTATTTACTCGTTGCCCCCTTAGCTCAGTGGTAGAGCGCGTTCTTGGTAAGAACGAGGTCGCCGGATCGATTCCGGCAGGGGGCTCGAAATAAGAGAGACAATCTGAATCCAGATTGTCTCTCTTTTCGTTTTCCACGGACTTTATTCCTGGCCCGAATCCGACCAATTTTTCTTCGTTCCTTTCCCGGTTCCCTTCATCGCTCCGCTGTCACGATGTTGACCCTGGTTGTCGCCACCAGAAATTTTCATGCTAGTGTCATCTCCGACCACACGGGAGCCCCATGGCAGGGGCTGAGATCGGACTGCAGCCGTCCGCGACCGTTGAACCTGTCCGGGTAATGCCGGCGAAGGAAGTGAGTTTCTCAATGGAACAATTTGAACAGCATTCCGCCCACTCTCTCGCGTTCCGCGAATTTGATGGGATTTCCGTTCCGGTTACGCAAATCAGTCTTGCGGACTCCCCCAATGGCCAGCCCAACGAGCCACTACATGTGTACCGCACCAGTGGCCCGGGAAGCGAAGCCACACAGGGGCTCAAGCCATTTCGAGAATCCTGGATTCTTGAACGTGGTGACGTCCAACGGTACTCGGGGCGTGAACGGAATCTGCATGATGATGGCCGTTCAGCGGTCCGCCGCGGCACGGCAAGCGAAGAATGGGCTGGACGCTCCGCTCCTCCGCTCAAGGCCTCTGACGGGGCAAGCGTGACGCAAATGCACTACGCCCGTGCCGGGATCATCACCCCGGAAATGCGATACGTTGCCTTGCGTGAGGAATGCGATGTAGAGCTGGTGCGCAGCGAGCTCGCCTCAGGACGAGCGATCATCCCAGCCAATATCAATCACCCAGAATCAGAACCGATGATCATCGGCAAAGCGTTCCTGGTGAAAATCAATGCGAACATCGGCAACTCCGCGGTGACTAGCTCTATTGCAGAAGAAGTTTCCAAATTGCAGTGGGCCACCAAATGGGGCGCTGACACGGTTATGGATCTATCCACTGGAGATGACATCCACACCACCCGCGAATGGATCATCAGGAATTCACCAGTGCCCATCGGCACCGTGCCGATTTACCAGGCTCTCGAAAAGGTCAATGGCGAAGCGAACGCATTGACCTGGGAGATTTTCCGCGACACCGTCATCGAGCAGTGCGAGCAAGGCGTGGATTACATGACCATCCATGCCGGCGTGTTGTTGCGCTACGTCCCACTGACCGCGAACAGGGTCACCGGAATCGTCTCGCGCGGCGGGTCCATCATGGCTGGATGGTGCCTGGCCCATCATCAAGAAAACTTCCTCTACACCCACTTTGATGAGCTGTGCGAGATCTTCGCCCAGTACGATGTCGCCTTCTCCTTGGGTGACGGGTTGCGGCCAGGATCCATCGCCGATGCGAATGACGCCGCCCAATTCGCAGAGCTGGATACCTTGGCCGAATTGACCAAGCGTGCTTGGGAGTACGACGTGCAGGTCATGGTGGAGGGTCCTGGGCATATTCCGTTCCACATGGTCCGAGAGAATGTGGAGCGCCAGCAGGAGCTGTGCGATGGGGCTCCGTTTTATACGCTCGGTCCCCTGGTTACCGATGTAGCCCCTGGTTATGACCACATCACCAGCGCCATCGGGGCCACGGAAATCGCCCGCTACGGCACCGCGATGCTCTGCTATGTCACGCCCAAGGAGCATCTGGGATTGCCTAACCGCGATGATGTGAAGACCGGTGTCATCACGTACAAGATCGCCGCCCACGCCGCAGACCTGGCCAAGGGCCATCCGGGGGCCACCGCACGAGATGATGCGTTGAGCAAGGCGCGTTTCGAGTTCCGCTGGAATGACCAATTCGCGTTGAGCCTGGATCCGGTGACCGCGCAGGAATTCCATGATGAGACCTTGCCGGCGGAACCTGCCAAGACTGCGCACTTCTGTTCCATGTGCGGCCCGAAGTTCTGTTCCATGCGGATATCGCAGGACATCCGTGACGAGTACGGCTCCGCTCAAGAACAGGCCGCAGTGGCGGGAATGGCTGCGAAGAGCAAGGAATTCATCAACAGCGGAGGAACGGTGTATCTCGGCGACCAGATCCCGGTAGGCAATACCACCTCGTAGATCTGGTTCAGCCGCGCTGCCTGCGGTTTAAACGGGCAACGCCCCTGGCCAAGCCTTTCGGCTTGATCCAGGGGCGTTGTGCTGTGCTATCTAGCGAGCTGCAGAAGCGCTGGCTTAGTAGTCGCGACGTCCACCGCTGCGACCCGAATCGCTGAAGCGATCCTTGCCACCGCGACCACCGAAGCGCTTCTCGCCGCCACCACGGCGGTCGTTGAAGCCACCGCCACGACCACCGCGGAATCCACCACGGTCCCCGCCGCGTCCACCGCGGAATCCACCACGGTCGCCTTCGTCATCGCCACGTGGCTTACGACCGGAGTCAAGCTCCATGCTGATCAGCTCGCCGCCGATGCGGGTCTTGGACAGTGCACGCCACTGGTCCTTGCTCAGCTCTGCTGGCAACTCAACCAAGGTGTGGTCCGAACGGATTTCAATGCCGCCGATTTCCGAGGAGTTGAAGCCGCCTTCGTTAGCCAAAGCGCCAACGATCGAGCCTGGCTGCACGCGGTTGCGGCGGCCGATGGCCAGACGGTACATGGCGTTGCCTGCAGCAGCAGTCTTGCGGGCACGAGGACCGCGATCTCCACGGTCGCCGCGGTCTCCGCGCTCTGGGCGGTCGCGATCCATGCGGGCCTTCTTCGAAGGGGAAACCACTGGTTCGGTCATCAGCAATGGACGGCCACCCTGAGCCATCAGAGCCAAAGCAGCTGCGATTTCCAGCTGATCCAGGTCTTCGTGGTCAGCGGCGAACTTCTCGACGATTTCACGGAAGGTGGTCAGGTCCTGGCCGCTGATGGTCTGATCGATGCGATCGGTGAACTTCTGGATACGGCGGTTGTTGACCGAATCCAGCGAAGGCAGCTGCATCTGGGTCACCGGCTGGCGGGTAGCCTTTTCGATGGCACGCAGCAGGTACTTTTCGCGTGGGGTCATGAACAGGATCGCGTCACCCGAGCGGCCTGCACGACCGGTACGTCCGATGCGGTGCACGTAGGACTCGGTGTCATGCGGGATGTCGAAGTTGATGACGTGGCTGATGCGCTCCACGTCCAAGCCACGAGCTGCCACGTCGGTTGCGACCAGGATGTCGATCTTGCCCGAGCGCAGGTTCTCGACGGTGCGTTCACGCTGCTGCTGCGGGATGTCGCCATTGATGGCTGCAGCGGTGAAGCCACGGGCCTTCAGCTTGTCAGCCAGGTCTTCGGTAGCCATCTTGGTGCGTACGAAGGTGATGACGCCGTCGAATTCCTCGGATTCGAGGATGCGGGTCATGGCGTCCAGCTTGTGGGCACCCATAACCTGCAGGTAGCGCTGGGTGATGTTGGTGCCGGTGGACTGCTTGGACTTGACGGCAACTTCCTGCGGGTCGCGCAGGTATTCCGAAGCGATGCGGCGGATGGTGCGTGGCATGGTGGCCGAGAACAGGGCAACCTGCTTCTCTGCTGGGGTTGCTTCCAAGATCTTGTCGACCTCTTCGGCGAAGCCCATGCGCAACATTTCGTCAGCCTCATCCAGTACAACGTACTGAAGGTTGGACAGGTCCAGGGAACCCTTGTTGATGTGGTCGATTACGCGACCTGGGGTACCAACGACAACCTGGGCACCGCGGCGCAGGCCGTTGAGCTGTGGGCCGTATGGCGAGCCACCGTACACTGGCAAGACGGTGAAGTCAGGCAGGTACTTGGCGTAGGAAGTGAAAGCCTCAGCAACCTGAAGAGCCAGCTCGCGGGTTGGAGCCAGAACCAGGATCTGTGGGGTGCGGGCTGGACCATTGGTGTCAGCCAGCTCTGCCATGCGGGACAGGGCAGGAAGCGCGAAGGCGGCGGTCTTACCGGTACCGGTCTGAGCCAGGCCGACAACGTCGCGGCCTTCGAGAAGCATTGGAATGGTGGCGGCCTGAATTGGCGATGGCTTTTCATAGCCCAGGTCAGCCAGTGCTGCAAGCACGCGGGCGTCCAGACCAAGTTCGGAGAAAAGAACCGTTGGTTCTTCTGGGGTCTGGTTGTCGTCGGTGTTTACGGGCATGTCAGAAGACACGAAGAATTACCTCATTCGTTGGGGATGGGCCTTGGCCGTCCCCAAAGAAACGACGTATAGGCTGCACAGTCAGATACAAGTCACGCTCACCAAGCGCTCCCCTATGACATAAAGACCCGCACACACTTTGCGGAAAATACAACACGAGAAGGCTCCGGCCTCAAAAATTGGGCTGGATGCGAAGGAAAAACCTGATGTTCGCGAACACTTAACACTAACGTGTAACACCTCTAATTGTCAGTGCTCAGCCCGTGTGAGATCGGGCACCGCGACAAAGCACGTAGTGTTGTAGGTGTGAAAAAACCTCTCTTGCCGCGACGCCCAGACGAGCCAGTTCCCGGGGGCCTGCAGATTGCCCAGTTCCTTTGGCTCCTAGCCGGAGTGCTGTTTCTCGGCTTTGGAGGCTTCCTGATTTATGAACACATCGACGATGCATCGCTGAACTTCGGAGCCGTTGCCTTGGCCCTGTTTTTTGCCGCCGCTGGCTGCGCTTGCGGGGTGCTCGGCTACCGGCTGTTCATGGGCCAGCGCTCAGCGCGCGCCAATCTGACCTGGCTGGGCGTGATCACCGCCGTGCCGTTGCTGATGCGCTTCGGACGCTATTCCCTGCTGGCGGCGATTGTCATGTTCTGCGTGGCCCTGATGTGGATCCCCAGCAGCAACCGCTACTTCAAGATCGTCTCGCCCAAGCCGGCCAAGAGAAAACGCTAGCTCGACGCGATGATGTGAAAACTTAAAGGATGCGGGGAGCGGTTCAGTGATGAACTGCTCCCCGCATCCTTTTGTGCCGTTTAGAGGTTGGTGAAGGCCTTATCGAGGTCCTCGATCAGATCCGCCGGATCTTCGATGCCCACCGAAAGGCGCAGCAGGTTCACCGGCACGGCCAGCTCGGTGCCTTTCACCGAAGCGTGGGTCATTTCCGATGGGTAGTTCATCAATGATTCGATGCCGCCCAAGGACTCAGCCAAGGTGAACAGCTTGGTGCTTTCGGCAATCTTGCGGGCTGCGGATTCCCCGCCCTTGAACTGGACCGAGACCATTCCGCCGAAGCCGCTCATCTGCTTCTTGGCGATCTCGTGGCCCGGGTGGTCTTCGAAGCCCGGGTACAGCACGCGCTCGACCTCACTGCGCTCGCGCAGCCACTGGGCGACCTGAGCCGCGTTCTCCGAGTGGGCACGCATGCGCACGCCCAGGGTCTTCAGGCCACGGGTGGTCAAGAAGGCATCCATGGGGCCGGACACGGCGCCGACGGCAAACTGGATGAAGCCGATCTTTTCCGCCAAGGCAGTATCCTTGACGATCACAGCGCCGCCAACCACATCGGAGTGGCCGCCGATGTACTTGGTGGTGGAATGCACCACGATGTCAGCGCCCAAGGTCAGCGGCTGCTGCAGGAATGGGCTGGCGAAGGTGTTATCCACGACCAGCAAGGCACCAGCGGCGTGGGCGATGTCGGCGACCTTGGCAATATCGGTGATGGTCATCATCGGGTTGGATGGGGTTTCCACCCACACCAGCTTGGCCTTGTTCTTCTCGATGGCTGCAGCCAATGCGGCTTCATCAGCCATGTTCACTGGCGTATTGCCGATGCCCCAGTCGCCCAGGACACGGTCGATCAAGCGGAAGGTTCCACCGTAGGCGTCGTTTCCGAGAACAATGTGATCCCCTGGGCGCAGGATGGCGCGGATCAGGGAGTCTTCGGCGGCAAGTCCCGAACCGAAGGAGAAGGCATGGGTGCCGAATTCGGCGCCGGCCAGCTGGGCCTGCAAGGCATCGCGGGTCGGGTTGCCGCCGCGGCCGTATTCGTAGCCGCTGCGCAGGTTGCCGATGCCGTCCTGCGCATAGGTCGAGGAGAAGTGCAATGGCGGCACCACGGCGCCGGTGCGTGGCTCGAATTCCTGTCCTGCATGGACGAAGCGAGTGTTGGAGCCTTGGGTATTTTCGGTCATCGATATCAGTCCTTTAGTGAATTCTTTAGCGAGTCGAGTAAGCCAGCAGGTCTGCTGCGGTGGCGGCGGCGATCACTTCGCCGGCTTTGGTGATCAGCACGGCCGGGTGGGACTTGAGCAGTTCCTGGGCGTTATCCAAGGTGTCTGCCACGCCGATCAGCGGCAGGGGCAGGCTTCCCAGTTCCTTGATGGTGCTCGTTGCCTCGGCCCCGGAGAGCAGGGCATCGGTCAATGTGCTGGCGCCGATGACACCGCGCACCTCGCCGATGCGAGCTGGAAGAGCCGCAGCGGAAACGACGAGCGCGTCGGCGCCCTGTTCACGCAGTGCCTTGGCTGCTTCATGCAGCGTGGCGTCTTCGCTAATCGTCTCGGGGCCCTGTTTGGACAGCGCGGAGCCAATGAAGTCCAGTGCGGAGTATTCGTCGGTGGTGAAGCCCTGCTGCATCATCCAGTCGTCGTTGAAGATCTTGGCAAGGTAGCCGCGTCCGCCATCGGGTGCAATGACCACGACAACGTCATCTTCACCCAGATTGCGGGCGGCACGCAGTGCGGCCACCACGGCCATGCCCGAGGACCCGCCCAGTAGCAGGCCTTCCTCGTTGGCCAGTCGGCGGGTCATCGCAAAAGCTTCGGCGTCAGTGACGGCTTCGACTTCGTCGGGCACCGATGGGTCGTAGTTGCCCGGCCACATGTCTTCTCCGACGCCCTCGACAAAGTAGGGGCGTCCGGTGCCGCCGGAGTAAACCGAGCCATCCGGGTCGGCGGCGATGATCTTGACCGGTCCCGAAGCGCGGTCCGCGGAAATCTGCTTGAGGTAGCGCCCTGTGCCGGTGATGGTGCCGCCGGTGCCAGCGCTGATCACCGCATGGGTGACCTTGCCATCGGTGTCGTTCCAGATTTCTGGGCCGGTGGTTTCGAAGTGGCTGTCCGGGGCGCCTGGGTTGGAGAACTGGTCCGGCTTGTAAGCGCCATCGATTTCAGTGACCAGGCGGTCGGAGACTCCGTAGTAGGATTCTGGCGAATCCGGTGCGACAGCGGTAGGGGTCACGACGACCTTGGCACCGTAGGCGCGCAGCACGTCGCGCTTTTCTTCGCCGACCTTATCCGGGGTAACGAAGATCGTCTTGTATCCCTTGAGCTGACCGACCATGGCCAAGCCGACACCGGTGTTGCCACTGGTTGGCTCCACGATGGTTCCGCCTGGCTTGAGCTGGCCGCGCTCTTCAGCGCGCTCAACCATCTTCAACGCAATACGGTCCTTGATGGATCCGCCTGGGTTCAAGTATTCGAGTTTGACCAGTACCGTGGCTTTGATGCCGTCGGTCACGTGGTTGAGCTTCACCAGCGGGGTATTGCCGATCAGATCTAAAACTGTGGACGCATACTTCATGTCAAGAACTTTACCGGCGCTCGTCATACATGTCGTTCCGGAACGTAGCGAAACGTCATGCAGTGGACGTGATCTTTTCATCAGTGCTAAAGACTCCCGGTTGCCTTCCTGTCTGGACCAGACTATATGATGCGAAATATGCAGAAATCTTGGAGCGGCAGCTTCTCCCCCGGATCGCCAGTGTCGCTGGTCAAGTCCTTGGGAATCCTGCGTCGCGGCCAAGGCGATCCGACCATCAGGCTTTCGGAAACCGAGGCTTGGCTTGCTTTTGCCACGCCCGAGGGTCCGGCGACGTTGCACATCTCCAAGCCGCTGCGCCACGGACCTGCCGACTTCCAAACGTGGGGCTCCGGCGGCCCATGGGCGATAGAACGCGCGCCTCTGCTCTTGGGCGCCGACGACGACTGGAGCGATTTTGATGAGCAGGCTTGCTCAGGCGCGTTCCCGGAAATTGTTGTTCGAACCCGCGCCGAGCATCCAGATCTTGTCCTGCCTAAAACGGGCAGGATCTTTGAACATGCCATCGGCGCCATCCTGGAGCAACGGGTCACGGGCATTGAAGCGAACTATGCGTGGCGTTGGCTGGTCAGGAAGCTGGGCCATCCGGCGCCCGGGCCGGCTCCTGATGGACTGAGGATTTTCCCCTCCGCGCAGGAGCTTGCTCAACTGCAGCGTTGGGATTGGCAGGCCGCCCGGGTTGAAGGCAAGCGGGCGGAGACCATCAGGAAATTCGTCCAGGCATCCGGGGCCCTGAACTGGTGGGCCGATAAGCCTCTCAACGAGTCAAGGCCGACGGCGAAAGCGCCGGGAACCCTTGAAGCGGCCATGGGTTCTGTGCATGGGATCGGTCCGTGGACCATCGCCGAAACACTGCAGCGCTCGCATGGCTCTGCCGACCACATTTCGGTCGGTGATTTCCATTTGGCTGATTTTGTCGGCCAGGTGCTCACCGGGCGCCGGATTACCGATCAGCAGATGCTTCAGCTCATGGCGCCCTATGCCCCGCATCGGCAGCGGGTCGTCCGATTGCTGGGGCTTTCAGGACAGAAAAAACAAAGCTTCGGGCCCCGCTACGCTCCGCTGGATCACCGGCAGAGGTAGGGCCCGAAGCCCACAAGCTCTCTTAGGAGTTAGCCTGGGCGGCTTCCTCGGCGATCTGCTTGTGTACTTCACTCATATCAATACCCTTGACCGCGGTGACCAAGTCTTCAAGCTGCGGCTGGTTCAAGGCACCGGCCTGCGAGAAGACGAGAACCTGTTCGCGGAACGCCATGATGGTAGGAATCGAGGTCACGTTGGCTGCACGTGCCAGGCCCTGTTCGGCTTCGGTATCCACCTTGGCAAAAACAACATCGGTGAACTTGTCCGAAGTCTGATCATAAACCGGAGCAAACTGCTTGCACGGTCCACACCAATCAGCCCAGAAGTCCACGAGGACGATGTCGTTGTCTTCAATCAACTTCGCGAAGTCGTCTTCGCTCACATTTCTAGTTGCCATGCCTATACGGTAGCCGAATTTCAGATGAAATACGTAGAAAGGTGATCTTCATTGAGAGTGGGAATAGATCCGGATCACAATGAAACCTTATCCGGAATGCAAAAAACTCCCGGATCAAGGATCCGGGAGTTATTTGTGGCAGATACTGGATTCGAACCAGTGAAGGCATAGCCAGCTGATTTACAGTCAGCCCCCTTTGGCCGCTCGGGTAATCTGCCGAGATTGCTCTTTCAAGAACATTTGTTCTTGTCGGAACGAGAAATAACTCTACAGGAGATTTTCGACGAAGTGAAATCGAGGGGGCTCTTTTCCCTGTAAGCCTGATCACAGCCCGATTTTAGGGCGCAAAACCGGTAGGCTATGTAGCGAATCAGACCCGTTACAGCTAGGAGTATTCACATGGCTAGTGATTCCACATTCGACGTCGTCAGCAAGGTTGATAGCCAGGAAGTCGCCAACGCGATGAACCAGGCCCAGAAGGAAATCTCCCAGCGCTACGACTTCAAGGGCGTCGGTGCTGAAGTAGATTTCAGCGGCGAGAAGATCCTGATGAAGGCTAATTCCGAAGAGCGCGTCAATGCGGTCCTCGACGTTTTCCAGACCAAGCTGATCAAGCGCGGCATCTCGCTGAAGTCCTTGGATGCTGGCGAGCCTTTCGCTTCGGGCAAGGAATACCGTATCGAAGCAAGCATCAAGGAAGGCATCGCTCAGGATGTCGCCAAGAAGATCAACAAGTTGATTCGCGATGAGGCCCCGAAGGGCGTCAAGTCGACCATCCAGGGCGACGAGCTGCGCGTTTCCTCCAAGTCCCGTGACGACCTGCAGGCCACCATGGCCCTGCTGCGTGACTTCGAAGAAGCAGACCTGCAGTTCGTGAACTTCCGCTAGACATAGCATCGGCACCAAACGTGCCTATAGAAGAGTGGGGGCGGCTTCCTTATCAGGAAGCCGCCCCCACTCTTGGTTTAATGACGTGCTATACCGGCGCAGGCATTCAAGTCCTGCGCCCCTTAGTACTGGCGTCCCCCTGCCATCGCTTCAAGACGGGCGATGCGCTGGTCCATCGGCGGGTGGGTGGAGAACATCTGCTTCAGTCGCGAACCGAAAGGGTTGGCGATCATCAGGTGCGAGCTGTTGACCAGCTTCTGGTCGCTGGAGGCCAGCGGCGCCTGGGAGATCCCGGATTCGAGCTTGCGCAGCGCGCTGGCCAAAGCCAACGGATCATTGGTCAGCTTGGCGCCATCTTCGTCGGCATCGTATTCGCGGGTGCGGCTCACGGCCATCTGGATGATGGAGGCGGCCAGCGGAGCCAGCAAGGACAGGGCGATCAACGCGATCGGATTGACGTTGCGGTTCTCATTGCTGCCACCGCCACCGAAGAACATCAGGAACTGGGCGATAGAGGTGATCACGCCGGCGATGGCCGCAGCCACCGAAGAGGTGAGGATGTCGCGGTTATAAACGTGCATCAGCTCGTGGCCCAGCACTCCGCGCAATTCGCGCTCGTCGAGAAGCTGCAAGATGCCCTCGGTGCAGCACACAGCCGCGTTCTGCGGGTTGCGTCCGGTAGCAAAGGCGTTGGGTGAAGAAGTAGGCGAGATGTACAGCCGCGGCATCGGCTGCTGGGCGTTCATCGACAGTTCGCGCACAATGCGGTACATCATCGGATTCTCGGCTTCGCTCACCGGGTAGGCATGCATGGAACGCAGCGCGAGCTTATCGCTGTTCCAATAGCCGTAGGCGGTGGTGCCCAGGCCGATCAGCGCGAAAACCCAAATGAACATCGACCGGCCGGTCCCGGCAGAAATGAGCGAACCGATAGCCAAGAGCAAGGCGAACATTCCGCCGAGCAGCAATGCTGTTTTCAGTCCGTTGTTATGTCCATGCACCCTAACGCACTCCCCTAAATGACAAAGACCAAGATGGTGATTCCTAGTCTAGTCAACGTACGGAAGCCTGTGCTGGTTCCGGCTTTTGAACATCTGTTGAAGGGTGTGATGCATGGAACTCGATTGAGCGTGTAGATTACGCTCAGCGGGGAATAAAGCTGGCCCTGTGACGTTTAGCTTATTAGTTGCAAAGTGCAATTTTTGCACTTGAGATCCGCCTAACTTGAATCACATTAGCTCGAAAGCGTACATCCTGAATGTCATCAAGCACCACCACACCCGTCCGCTCTGAACACAGCTATGGGCTGATCCAAGGCACTTCGGCCTACCTCATCTGGGGACTGCTCCCCGCCTACTTCCTGCTGCTTCCGCAGATCTCCGCGGTGGAGTTCGTGGCGGTACGCGTTCTGTTCTCATTGATCTTCTGCTTCATCCTGCTGGCCGCGACTTCTCAGATCCGCCAATTCGCCTCGATGTTCCGCGACACCAAGACCATGGGGCAGTTGGCTCTCGCGAGTGTCCTGATAGCCGCCAACTGGGTGCTTTACGCGCTCGCGGTGCTCACCGGGCACGTGCTGGAAGCGTCGCTGGGCTACTTCATTAATCCGATTGTCGCGATCTTGCTCGGAGTCATTGTGCTCAAGGAGAAGCTGCGCCCGCTGCAGTGGGCAGCAGTTGGACTGGCCACCGTCGCGGTGATCGTCTTGACCGTAGGCCTGGGACGCGTGCCATGGATCTCCCTGGGACTGGCCTTCTCCTTCGGTTTCTACGGCTTGGTCAAGAACAAGGTAGGCACCAAGGGCAGCGCCCTGGGAGCGCTGAGCATCGAAACCCTGTGGCTGACTCCGTTGGCGATCATCTACGTCATCTGGCTCTCCCAGACTTCCGGCTCCACCTTGCTGGACAGCAATTGGGCCGGCGTCCTGCTGCTGGCCTCCAGCGGCATCATCACCGCGGTCCCGCTGCTGCTCTTCGGTGGCGCAGCCCGTCGCCTTCCACTGAGCACGGTGGGTTCCTTGCAGTTCATCGCTCCCCTGCTCCAGTTCATCCTCGGTGTCCTGGTCTTCGGAGAGCATATGCCTCTTGAACGCTGGATGGGCTTCATCCTGGTGTGGATCGCGGTTATCTTCGTCCTGATCGATATGCTCCGCGCGCCGAAGGCAGGCCGCCTGCCAGAGCCCAAGAAGATCAGCTAGGTCCCTGGCTCCGGGGCCATTAACTGGCTGAAGCGCCGGCTTCCTCCCTTGGAGGAAGCCGGCGCTTCAGTTTTTGTGCTTGGAACCTAGATGCTAGGCGGCCAGCTTGCGGATGGCCGATTCCAGAACGTCGAATGCATCGTTGAGCAGTTCATCGCCGATGACCAGCGGTGGCAGCAGGCGAACGACGTTGCCGTAGGTGCCGCAGGTCAGGATGACAACACCCTGGGCCAGGCACTCGGCGGCGATGGCCTTGGTCAGATCAGCGTCTGGCTCCTTGCCGCCAGCCTTGACGAACTCAAGGGCGATCATGGCACCGCGGCCGCGAACTTCACCGATCGATGGGAAGGCGGACTGCAAAGCGGTGAATCGGGCGAAGAACTTCTCTTCGATCTCGCGGGCACGAGCCGGCAGGTCCTGCTCTTCCATGAACTTGATGGTCTCCAGCGCTGCGGCAACAGCTACCGGGTTGCCACCGTAGGTGCCGCCCAGGCCGCCACCGTGGACCGAGTCCAGCAGGTCAGCGCGGCCGACGATGCCCGACAGCGGCATGCCGCCAGCGATGCCCTTGGCAACGGTGATGATGTCCGGTTCGATCTGCTCGATGTCCGAAGCGAACCATGCGCCGGAACGTGCGAAGCCAGCCTGGACTTCGTCAGCGATGAAGACGATGCCGTTTTCCTTGGCCCACTCGGCAACGCGTGGCAGGAAGCCGGTGGCAGGAACGATGAAGCCGCCCTCGCCCTGGATTGGCTCGATGATGATTGCAGCGATCTGGTCGCCGCCGATCTGCTTCTCCATGGCCAGGATGGCGCGCTCGGCTGCTTCCTTGCCGGAGATGTTCGAGTTCTCTTCGCGGAATGGGTAGCTCATTGGCATGCGGTAGATCTCCGGTGCCAGTGGGCCGAAGCCGCGCTTGTATGGGGCTGCCTTGGCGGTCAGGCCCATGGTCAGGTTGGTGCGGCCGTGGTAGGCGTGGTCGAAGGCGACAACTGCCTGGCGGCCGGTGGCGATGCGGGCTACCTTGATGGCATTCTCGACTGCTTCGGAACCGGAGTTGAAGAAGACTGCGCGCTTTTCGAAGTCACCTGGGGTGATCGAGGCGAGCTTCTCGGCCAGGGCAACGTAGTTTTCGTACGGAGCGACCATGAAGCAGGTGTGGGTGAAGCGCTGGGCCTGCTCTGCCACGGCCTTGGCCACGGCTGGGTTGGAAGCGCCCACGGTGGTCACGGCGATGCCCGAGCCCAGATCGATCAGCTGGTTGCCGTCGACATCAACGATGATGCCGCCGTCAACGTCTGCCGCGTAGACCGGCAGGCTGGAAGCTACGCCGGCGGCAACTGCCTTGGCGCGACGTGCGGCGAGTTCTTCCGACTTTGGGCCGGGGAATGGCCCGTTGATCTTGCGCTTCTGTTCAATGCGGTAGCTAACGTCCACCTGCTTGTCCTTTCACTATGGTTTTACGAGCGCGTGGCTCGACGTGTTCTTACAAGAAGAATATTCTTCGTGGCCCAATGCGACTACCAGAATTGGCACAACCAGCTCCGGGATCAGTAGTGCATCTGCACAGAAAAATACCTCCTCGTGCCAAGTGATGCTCGACACGAGGAGGTATTTGCTGCTGGGTCATGGAATTACAGGTTGTTGCTTCCTGCGGTTCCAGCGGTTTCGATCACGTCATCGTCATCCTTTTCGGGATGGCGCGAGAGGTTGATCAAAGCCAAGGCCAGGCCGCCCCAGATGGTCAGCATGGAAATGATCATAAAGACAATAGCGATGCCGCTCATGGCTAGTATTCCTTTCCGGCTGTTTCCGGGAGTTCTTCGGCTTCAACATTTTGCTGATGCTGTTCGAACTCAGGGTCGTTGATCTTGGAGTTCTTGCTCCACGGAATCAAGGACAGGACCACGGCGCCGACAATCAGCAACCCGGCCATGCCCCAGCCGAAGACGCCGTTGAACCACAGCGGGTAGCCGGAGTAGGACTCGTTGATCTTCGATTGGACTTCGTTGATCAGCATGTAGCCCAGGGCCGCTGGACCGATGCCGCCAACCAGGACCTTCCAACCGGTGCCCAGCTTGATGGAGCTGTGGCGGTTCATGTGCTTGGCCAGCTTTGGCAGCATGCCAAGGCCCGCGCCGAAGACGATCACCAAGACCAGTGCACAGGCCAGGATGCCGAACTGGTTCACGAAGGCGTCCATGGTATCCAGCAGGTACAAGCCGGTGGTGGTCGGGAACAGCAGCAACGAAATGATGGCTACCGGAAGGACGACAACCAGGGTGGCCGGGGTGCGCTTCCAGCCCAGCTTGTCCTGGAAGGCCGCCACGATCACTTCGAGGATCGAGATCAGCGAGGTCAGGCCGGCGAAGACCAGCGAGCCGAAGAACAGCACGCCAATCAGCCCGCCCAGCGGCGCCTGGGAGACGATGGTCGGGAAGGCGATGAACGCCAGGCCGATGCCGCTGGTGGCCACCTCGTCAACACTGGATCCGGCGTTGTGCGCCATGAAGCCCAGGGCGGCGAATACGCCGATGCCGGCGAGCAGTTCGAAGCCGGAGTTGGCGAAGGCCACCACGTAGCCCGAACCGGTCAAGTCGCTCTTGCGCTTCATGTAGGACGAGTAGGTGACCATGATGCCGAAGGCCACGGACAGCGAGAAGAAGATGTGTCCGAAGGCCGCAGCCCAGACGGCCGGGTTCTGCAAGGCCGCGAAGTCCGGGGTGAAGAAGGCGTTCAGGCCGTCGACCGCGCCGGGCAGGAAGACCGACTGGACCACGAGGATCACGAACATGACGATCAGCAGCGGCATGAATACGGCGTTGGCGCGGGAAATGCCCTTGTTCACGCCGGCAATCATGATCACCATGGTGACCAGCCAGACGATCAGCATCGGCACGAAGATGCGGCCGACCACGTCGAAGGAAACGCCTACGGTATCGGAGACCTGGAGGAAGTCATTCATGAAGAAGCCTTCGGCTCCCTTGGGGTTCTTATCCCAGGCCTTGGTGATGGAGAACCAGCAGTACATGGCCGCCCACGCGATGATGGCCGCGTAGTAAATGGCGATCACGAAGCAGATCAGCACCTGCCACCAACCGAGCATTTCGGTCTTGCGGTTGGCCCGACGGTAAGCCAGCGGGGCCGAACCGCGATAGCGGTGGCCGATCGAATAGTCGAGGAAGAGCAGTGGAATACCTGCGCAGAGAATGGCTACGAGGTAAGGGATCAGGAATGCACCGCCGCCGTTCTCGTAGGCGACGTAGGGGAAACGCCAAATATTTCCCAGTCCAACGGCCGAACCAACCGCAGAAAGAATGAAGAGCTTTCGTGAACTGAAAGTCTCACGCTTTTCCGATGCGAGTGGAGCGCCCTGTTTTGAAGATGGAGAGCTCATGTGTCTAAGCTACTGCAAAAAGTTCACATTCTGGTCAATTTTGGGTAACGTGTGTCCATTATTTGAGCATTTTGCTGAAATGGGAACTTTCCGTCTGCCAACTAGAATGGCTCCATGGCAATTAGTTTACGCGGACTTCTGGAGCATGACGAGCTCGACCTCCGCCCGATGACCGAACACACCCACCGCGATGACATGGTCATCACCTGGTCAGCCATCACCGAGTTGCTCGATCCCTCGAAATTCCTCACCGGACGTGAAATCGTCTTGACCACCGGTGTGCGCCAGAAAACCAAGGCCGCCCAGCGCGAATTCGTGCGCGTGCTGGCCGCCAATGATGCGGTAGCCCTCGGATTCGGCACCGGACTGGAGCATGCTTCGGTCCCCGAAGCCACCATCATCGCAGCCCGGGAAGTAGGGCTTCCCGTCTTCGAAGTCCCCTACCAGATTCCCTTCGCCTCGATTACCCGGCTGATCGCCGAAGCCATGAACGCCGATCACCTCAAGCGCGTGGAGAACCTGCTCAAATCCCACCAGAAGCTGGCCCGGTCCCTGCTCTCCTCCGACCTGGACAGCATGCTTGATGAACTTTCCCGGATGCTCGGCACGGAGGTCGCACTGAGCCTCCATGACGAAGTGATCAGCGGCGACTACGACCCGGAACGCAGCTGGCACGAGCTGCCGGTAGCCACCGGCCTGCGCGATAAGTGCACCCTGCACCTGGCCGAACCCTACGTCCATGACCCTGTGGTGGATTATGCCCAGTCCCTCATCGGCTTGGAGATGGCCAATAAATCCCGGCTGCGTGCCTCGCAGCGCCAGGCCAACGGGCAGGTCCTGGCCGACTTGGCTGCCGGGACGCTTGTGGGCGCCGACGCCGCAGGACGACTTGGCGCCTTGGGCCTGAACCCGCAGCGCGAGCACTCGGTGATCCTGGTGCAGGCCTCCTCCCAGGCCGAGCGGCTGCAGACGCTGCCCCTGCCTGCGGATCTTTCCTCGCAGGTCTCGGCAATGATGGAAGGCCGCTTGGCGGTCATTGTCGCCCATAGCAAGGTGCAGCTGTCCATCAAGCACCTCGATGAGTACCTCGAATCAGCCGGGATCTCCGCCCGGGTAGGCTACGGCGGCCGCTACTCGAACACCACCGGAATCCGCTGGAGCTACTTCGAGGCCCTCGAATCCCTGCGCCATGGCGAACGGATCAATGTCCCCACCAAGCTCTCCCTCACCTCTCTGCTCTTGGCAGCACGCGACGTGCCGCTGCAGGACCTGGCCGCCGAGGCCCTGGGACCGCTTCAAGATTTCGACTCCACCCACGATTCCGACCTCTTGTTGACGCTGCGCGAATACCTGAACCGCGACGGTTCGGTCGGCGCCGTGGCCGAAGCGCTGGGCCTGCACCGCAATACCGTGCGCTATCGCATGCAGCAGATTTCAGAGCTTTCGGGCTACGACCCGAATGTGACAAGCGACCGAGTCCAGCTGTGGATCGCGTTGAGCGCACTTGAGCTCGGCTAATCTCGAATAGGATTAACATATGGCTGACATGTTTCTAGAGAAATTCCGCTCCCTGGTCCCCAAATATCTGGATGACCAGTGGAATGAAGCCGACGGGCTGAGCAGTGAAGAACTGCGAGAAGCCCTAGCCCAGTCCAAGGTCTCCATCCCTTTCGTGCTAGAAGAGTTCTACCTCGCACTAGGCAACAATGAAGATTTCATGGAGGCCTACCACTACTTCTTCGACCCCGAAGAACTGGAAATCGAAGACGGCCACCTGCTGTTCCTCGAAGACGAAGAGGAAAAGTTCGTCTGGGCGTTCAAGGCCTCGCAGCTCGATGTCCCCGATCCCATCGTCTACCGTCGCAACAATGCCAAGGGCACCTGGACCAGCGAGGAAGGCACGTTCAGCGAATTCACGCTGGACATGTTCGCGTGGGTCTTTGACGAGCTGGCCGCCGAACTGGAGGACTAGTGCTCCACCGATCCCATCAACCGGCCGGCTACCAGTGCCCGTTCTGCGAATTGGTACAGGACCGGCCCTTTAGCCAGGACAATCTCTGCGCGCCTACCGATCTGATCTATCAGACCGAATTGGTGGCAGCGATCATGGCCTGTGATGGGTTCGGAAACTACGGCGGGCATGCCATGATCATCCCCACCAGGCATCTGGAAGCGCTCTACGATCTGGATGATGCCACTGGGGCGGCCATCATGAAGGAAACCAAGCGCGTGGCCCTGGCCATGAAACTGGCCTGGGATCCGGAAGGAACCAGCACCCGGCAGCACAACGAACCGGCCGGAAACCAGCACGTATGGCACTACCACCAACACGTGTTCCCCCGCTATCACGATGACCAGTTGTACCAGCAGCTGCGCCACCGGGTCTCGGTCCAGGACCGGGCAGTGAAGGCGAAGCAATTGCGTCAGGCGTTGTTCTCTCCCGAGCATCCCGAACCGCTGCAGGCTTCACAGATCATCCGTTGATTTCCAAGCCGAAGAAGAAGAGCAGCCCATGAAGATCTTGATCTTCATGGGCTGCTCTTCTGTTTAATTCTTATTTCTGCCTAGGCGTCGCGGGTCACCACGGCGTCGGCAAAGGAGATCAGTGCCTGCTTGACGGTGCCCTCGGGCAGCGGAGCCAGCGATGCGATCGCGTCATCGGCCCACTGGCGTGCGGCCTTCCACGCGTCGTGCACTGCCGCGTGGGCGCGCACAGCTTCCACGGCTTTGGCCAGTGCTTCATCGGTGGACAGGTCGGCATCAACCAGTGCGATGGCTTGCGCCGCTTGCTCGTCCCCGGCGGCAGCGGCCTGGCGCAGCAGCAGGATCGGCAGGGTTGGAACGCCCTCGCGCAGGTCGGTGCCCGGAGTCTTGCCCGAGTCGGCCTTTTCCGAGGCGAGGTCGATGACGTCATCGGCAACCTGGAAGGCAACGCCTACCTTTTCGCCGTATTCGCGCAATACCTCGATGAATTGCGGCGCGCCACCGAAGCGGGCACCGAAAGCGCCCGAGGTGGAGAGCAAGGAAGCGGTCTTGTCGCTGATGACCTGCAGGTGGTGCTCGATTTCATCATCGCCATCACGCGGTCCGATGGATTCGTGCAGCTGGCCCAGGCACAGGCGCTCGAAAGTCCGCGACTGCCACATGACAGCCTCGGGACCCAGGTCTGCGCCGAAGACCGAAGCGCGGGCGAAGATCAGGTCGCCGGCAAGAATGGCCACGGAGTTGCCCCAGACCTCATGGGCGGTGGGTGCACCGCGGCGCAGTGGAGCCGAATCCATCACGTCATCGTGGTACAGGGTTGCCAGGTGGGTCAGTTCCACCACGGCGGCTGCCTTGATCACTTCGTCGGTCACGCCGTGGCCGAGCAGGGAGGTGAGCAGCACCAGCAACGGGCGTACCCGCTTGCCGCCGGCTTCAACCAAGTGCCTGCTGGAGGCATCGATCAATGGATCGGAATTGGCCAGCGCATCGCGCAGCAGCTTTTCAACCTTCGCCATGCCCATGGAAATCGCCGGGCCGAAGTCCGGGTCCTCGGCAAGCATCGCAAAGCCCGAGGGAAGATTGATAGCCGCAGCTAATGCAGCGGTTTCAGGATTCAGCTCAATCGAGTCAGACACTTCATGTCCGGCTGCGGTCCAGTTGCTCTTCGAATCAGTCACTGTTCTACGGCTTACTTATCTTTCATCGGGGTGGCCATCGCGGTATGCGAAGACTTTACTGCCTGCATTATGCAGACAAACATCTCTTCACTCTAGCCGATGCTGTCCACCACTGGTTGCTGGCGCGGTACAAGACGCGGAGCTTTGTGGCCAGCGACCTAGCAGTTCGCTCTAGAGTTTACCGGCTGAAGCCAGCAGTTATCACCAGACCCGCCATATCTCACAGTCGTGACTGGGGACACCTGCACGGCATTTCCCCCGGCATTGCGCGGTAGGCTTAGCCTTATCATGTCTGCAGATTCGCCCGTTCTTAGCGCCAGCGCCCATCAGCTCTCGGCTCCTAGTCTCACCAGTGTCACCTTTGAATATGTTGATGCTCCCCCGAGCTTGCTTGACGACTCATTGCGTCACCGAAGCCTCGTCTGGACCCGCAACGGGCATGGCCTCGTCGGATTTGGCACGGCCGCGCGCCTGCACACCCACGGTGAGGAACGCTTCGCCCGGGCCCGCGCCTGGTTTGCACAGGTCATCAAGAACGCCGCGATCACGGATCCGCTGAATCGCCCTGGCACCGGTTTGATCAGCTTCGGCTCCTTTGCTTTCTCCTTCACCAGCGTCTTCGAATCGCGCATGATCATTCCGCAGCTGGTCATCGGCCGCGATGAGCACACCGCCTGGATAACGCTCACCGGCACCGCCGAAGAACTCGAAGGCGCCACCTACGAGCAGGCGCTCGCCCGCGCGAACGCCGCCATGGACGATGCCGCCATCGCCGAGAGCGATGCGGGAAGCATCAAGCTCACCAGCGGACAGCTGACCGCTGGCTCCTACGTGCAGGCGGTCCACAAGGCCCTGGGCCATTTCGAAGAGCGCGGCATCTCGAAACTGGTGCTGGCCCGCGATGTGCTCGCCCACAGCAGCACGCCGATCGACCTGTCCAAGGTCGTCCACGCGCTGACCGAACGCTACGGCAATTGCTGGACCTACAGTGTTGACGGCCTGGTTGGAGCTACCCCGGAGATGCTGGTGCGTGTCACTGATGGACTGGCCGAGGCCCGTGTTTTGGCCGGCACCTTGGACCGCGCCGCGGCCGGGGCCGATGAGCCGGACTTCGCCCAGCATCATCTTTTCGAGGATCCCAAGCAGCGCAATGAGCATCAGCTGGCCATTGATTCGCTGACCGACTCGCTGAATCCGATTTCCCATGGCATGAGCGCGCCGGAAGAGCCATTCATCTTGCAGCTGCCTAATGTGTGGCATCTGGCCAGCGACGTGCGGGCCCAGCTGCGTGCCGATGCCTCCGGGGCATTGCCTTCCGCGCTGGATGTCGCCGAGATCTTCCATCCGACGGCAGCGGTCTGCGGCACTCCGACGAAAAAAGCCGGGGTCCTGCTGCGTGAGCTGGAAGGCATGGATCGCGGCCCCTACGCCGGGCCGGTGGGCTGGGTTGACAGCCGAGGCGACGGCGAATTCGGCATTGCCTTGCGTGGCGGAATCCTGGAAGACGAAAAGCTGATGCGCCTGTATGCAGGGTGCGGCATCGTGCCCGGTTCTGTTCCGGAGGATGAGCTGGCCGAGTCGTGGGCGAAAATGCGTCCCATGCGCCAAGCGCTGGGCGCCGAATAGCTCCTGGCCGAGCAGGGCAAAGCTATATGACGGGCCAATGTTTCACTAGCGTAAATTTTCCTTGCCCTCGATGACACTTGTGTGAAGTGCGTCTCGTGCTGGTGTTAGCGCGGTTATGATTGGGGCATCGCAGTGATGCACTCGCAATGACCCGAAAGTAGGTTTTGATCCTATGCGTAGCCCCAAGAAAAAGTTCGCCGCTTCCATCGCGCTCAGCTCCGTAGCACTTCTTGCCATGACCGCCTGCGGTTCCAGCAGCGGCTCCAGCTCAGAGTCCGAAGGCGCATCCTTCCCGCTCAACGAGGGCAAGCTGACCATCTGCTCGGATATCCCTTATGAGCCATTTGAATTCGTCAAGGACGGCAAGAACGTAGGCTTCGATATGGACGTCGCCGCAGAAATCGCCAAGGACGCCAAGCTGGATCTGAACGTCATCGACGCCAGCTTCGACTCCATCGAATCGGGCCTGTTCAGCACCCAGTGCGACATCGCAATCTCTTCGATCTCCATCACCGATGCACGCAAGGAGAAGATGGACTTCTCCACCCCTTACATGGATGACGACCTGGTTCTGATCGCCAAGAACGGCTCGGGCATCACCGATCTGGAAACCGCCAAGGACAAGAAGGTCGGTGTCCAGCAGGCCACCACCGGTGAAAAGTACGGCAAGGAAAACGGCCTGGAGAACCTGGTCGGCTACGAAGATGCCGGTCTGCAGACCCAGGCCCTGCTGGCCAACCAGGTTGACGCTGTGCTGGGCAACCAGTCGGTGCTCGGCTACGCAGTGAAGGACAAGCCGGACTACAAGGCTGTCGCCAACTTCAAGACCGGCGAACAGCTCGGTGTTGCCGTGCCTAAGGACAAGGCCGACACCCTGGAATTGGTCAATGGCACCCTCAAGCGCCTGACCGATGCCGGCACCATGGAAGAACTGACCGTGAAGTGGTTCGGCGAGAAGTAATTCTTCTCTGAACACGGATTGATCTACCGGGCGGGGGTTCGCCACGCAAATCATGCCAATGGGCGTGCTTGCTACCCGAACCCCCGCTGCCTTTACGAGAGGTACAAAACCAATGGCAATGACTACTAGTCAGCGTGCCCGTACGAGCAAAATCATTCAGATTGTGCTCTTCTTTGTCATCATCATCGGCCTGATTGCCCTGGTTGACTGGGAAAAAGCGTCCTACGCTTTCTTCTCCTTCGACAAGCTCGGACCGATGTTCCCGGACATGATTCTGGTGGGCCTGAAGAATACGATCTTCTACACCATCATCTCCTTCGCTTTCGGCTTGGTTCTGGGCCTGTTGCTGGCCCTGATGAAAGTGGCCAGCTTCGCTCCCTACCGCTGGTTCGCCACCGCTTTCATTGAATTCTTCCGCGGCATTCCAGCCATCTTGGTACTGCTGGCCTTCGGCTTCGGCTTGCCACAGGCGTTCGGTACGACCTGGCCGCAGCCGGTCAACGTGATGTTCGCCTTGGGTCTGGTGTCTTCGGCCTACATCGCTGAAACCCTGCGCGCTGGCTTGCAGGCTGTGCCCAAGGGGCAAACCGAGGCAGCCCGCTCGCTGGGCATGCCGGCCTGGCGTGCCATGGTCACCATCGTCATCCCGCAGGCGTTCAAGATCGTTTTGCCTCCAATGACCAATGAGATCATCTTGCTGACCAAGGACACCTCGCTGGCGTTCATCCTCGGTGCCGCCGTGGCCCAGTACGAGATGACCAAATTCGGCCGAGATGGCATTTCCCAGCTGGATGCAGGTATCACCCCGCTGGTCGTAGCCGGCCTGTTCTACCTGGTGATCACCATTCCGCTGAGCCTGGTAGCCCGCAAATTCGAATCCCGCGCGGCGAAGACCAAGCGATAGTTAGGACTTGAGAATGTCGACTGACAATAATGAACTTTCAGTCCATGCCGCTGGTGTGGAGATCACTGGACTGCGCAAATCCTACGGCGATAACGAGGTGCTCAAAGGCATCGATCTGAACGTCAAGCCAGGCGAAGTCGTGTGCCTGATCGGCCCCTCCGGCTCCGGCAAGTCCACGTTGCTGCGCTGCGTGAACCTGCTCGAAAAGCCGAACGGCGGAACCATTCTGGTGGGCGGCTTCAACGCCACCGATCCAGAGGTCAACTTGGATCAGATGCGCCAAAAGGTTGGAATGGTCTTCCAGCAGTTCAACCTCTTCCCGCACCTGACCGTGCTGGAGAACTGCACAGTGGCTCCGATCAAAGTGCTCAAGCGCAAGAAGGTTGATGCGCAGAAGATCGCCAAGAGCCACCTGAATCGCGTTGGCTTGGGTGACTTCGGCGAGCGCTACCCTGACCAGCTCTCTGGTGGACAGCAGCAGCGCGTGGCCATTGCCCGTGCCCTGTCCATGGAACCAACCCTGATGCTCTTCGATGAGCCAACCAGCGCGTTGGACCCGGAAACTGTCGGTGAAGTTCTGGCCATCATGAAGAGCCTCGCCCAGGCGGGCATGACCATGCTGGTGGTGACCCACGAGATGGCCTTCGCCAAGGAGGTCGCTGACCGTGTGGTCTTCATGGACGGCGGCGTTGTGGTGGAAGAAGGCAAGGCCGCGGAGGTCATTGGCAATCCGCAGCAGCCGCGTACCCAGGACTTCCTGCGTCGTGTCTTGGATCCGACCCACGTCGATATCTAAGAAGTGTAGTTAGAGTTCATCCCCTGCACCCGGTTCCTATTGGCCCCGGGTGCAGGGGATGAGTCGTTTAAGGCTGGTTATCTCGTCATTGCCCAGGCCAGCTCAGCTGTCCGATCTTCTCATTCAGTGACTGGTTATCCGCCCGCAGATGATCCCTCGACGCGCACACTTCAATCAAACGCAGTGCTGCTCCCCCGCGGTGGCCCAGCAGGCTGCCCAGTTCTTCCTTGGAATCCGCGCGCTCGTACTCCCAGCCGTAGGCCTTGGCCAGTGACTGGATGTCAAAGTCCTGCGGCGTGGAGAACAGGCGTTCCACCGCATTGGCGTAGCGTCCCGAGTCGGCCACGGCCCCGTGTTCCAAGGTGGAGAAGATGGCACCTCCGCCGTCGTTGTACACGACAACGTCCAGTTCAGGCTTCTTCTCCCCCGGTGTCCAAGACAAGGAGCTGGCGTCATGGGCGAAGGTGATGTCCCCCATCACCGCTACCGTGCGCCGCTGGCTTCCCACGGCCAGTCCGAGCGCCGTCGAAATGGTGCCGTCGATGCCGGCCAAGCCGCGATTGGCATGCACGGCGATGCCGTCGCTGGGGCGGGCAGCGAGGTCGAAATCGCGAACGATATTCGAGGACCCCAAGAGCAGGACTTCAGGCTGGTGCTCCCAAATCGCTTCGGCAACCAACAGCCCGTTGATGCTGGTGTTGCGGTCTATATCTGCGCGAAGCTCGAGGGCTTGGGCATCAAGTTCTTGCCAGGCAGCCAGCCAGCCTGCTGGCGCGCGGCCGGCGAATTCCTGTAGTTCCTGCCAGTTGCCGATAGGCGTTTCACGGCGGCGTCCGGCTTCGTACCAGGCCACGGGGGCAGGCTGCCAGATGGCTGAGGCAATGGACGGGTCAGCCAGGAGCCTGGCCACCGGTCGACTGAGGGTGGGGCGCCCGAAGAGCACTACGCGTTCAACGTGTTCTATCCCTACTGATATCAGCGGCCGGTAGTGGGTGATGGCATGATCCGAGAATCGGGCGTTGGAGGAAGGCTCGGCAAAGAGCGGCAGGCCCAGCTGGTGCGCGAACTCCTGGGCTTGCGGTCCCGCGTCGTGTCCGGCTACCACCACGGTTCTGCGTATGGCCAGTGCCTGTCCTGCTGGTGCCGGCGCTGCCTGCTGTTCGGCGCGTGCGAGCGGCCAGGTACCAGGCGTGAGGCTTTCCCAGTAGGGATTGTTGATGCTCTCGTTGTCTGATGGAGTCAGTGGATCCCTGAATTGCAGATTCAGTTGAACTGGGCCGCCAGGAAGATGTGCATCTCCCTGCAGCGCCAGCAGTGCTTGTCCAAGGCACATCTCCGCCTGCTGGCCGGCTGGCACGTTGAGGGCGAGACGGACGTGGTCACTGAAAAGGGTCTTCTGCTTGGTGCTCTGGCTAGCGCCGGTTCCATGCAGTTCATCGGGGCGATCCGCGGACAGAACCAGTAGCGGCGTTGCGGTGTGGTTGGCTTCCATGACTGCTGGAAGCATCTGGCCAATAGCGGTACCACTGGTAGCGGCTACGGCAACCGGTGTTCGGCTGCTTTGGGCCAAGCCCAGTGCCATGAAGGCCGCCGAACGTTCATCGATGCGCACATGGAACTTCAGCAATCCGGCATGCTCGGCTTCGGCCGCCGCATAGGCCAGAGGCGCGCTGCGCGAGCCGGGTGAAATAACCAGGTCTCGGATGCCAGCTTGAATCAGTATGCCAAGCACCGTTCGGGCCGTGGTGATGGCTAGTTGCTGATCTGGTTGCGGCGATCCCACGCGGTGTGGCTCCTTCGATTCCTAAGCTAAGGCAGTGCTCCCAGTCTATGCCTTGATCCGTGCTCCCCATGTATGAGGGTGCACGAAGGCGCCGGGGCAATCAGCGTGCTGATCACTCCGGCGCCTTGATGCGCGGATGGCTACAGGCTACTTGTTCTTGCCTTTGCCCTTGCCATTGCCCTTGCCTGGGTTCGAGTCTTCCTTGAAGACCTGCACCACGCTTGGACGCGGGCCGTAGAACTGGCCGGCACCCGAAGCAGCGGAGCTGCCTAGGAAGTCGGGGAACAGCGAAGTCGGAGCTGCGAAGGTTCCGCCTTCACCTGGGTGCTGGACCGAGACGAAGACCGAGTTGTCCTTGTCGTGGATCAGTGGGCCACAGGTCTCTGCACCGGTTGGCACGGCCAGGAACTGCTCGACACGGCCACGGTCCTTGCCGGTCAGGGTGACCTTGTGCAACGCATCCGAGTAGCCGATGGTGCTTGGCGCGCCGTCGGTGGAGATCCACA